>NZ_JBVIEB010000012.1:227422-306047 GCF_055572075.1 Streptomyces sp. NPDC030820 | reverse complement strand
GCTCTTTGTTTTTGTCCCGTTCTGCCGCAAGGTGACCCGACCCAGGGTGTTTTGGGGAACCCACACAAAAAATTTCCGGGAACCCTGGTTGGAGCGTGTTGGGGGGGGGGGGGGCCCCCCCCCCCCCCCCCCGGCCCCCGCCGCGAAACGCCGCCGGCCCACCTCCACACAGTGGGCCGCCTGGGGCTTCCTCGCCCCGGTGACCCTCTACCTCGCCCTCTTCTACGCCTATCCGCTCTACCGCAACCTTGACCTGAGCCTTCGCGACTACACCGTCCGCTCCTTCGTCCAGGGCGATGCGCCGTTCACGGGTATGGCGAACTACCGCACCGTCTTCGCCGACCCGACCTTCGCCCCGGCCCTGCTCCACACCGCGGTCTTCACCGCCGTGTGCCTGGGCTTCCAGTACGCCATCGGACTCGCCCTCGCGGTGTTCTTCAACCAGAACTTCCGGCTCTCGGCCACGCTCCGTGCCCTGTTCCTGGTGCCCTGGCTGCTGCCGCTGATCGTCTCGGCCTCCACCTGGTCGTGGATGCTGAGCAGCGAGTCGGGCGTCGTCAACGCCGCCCTGCACGCCATCGGAATAGGGCCGGTGAACTGGCTGACCTCGCCGTCCTGGTCGCTGACCTCGGTGATCATCGCGAACATCTGGATCGGCGTCCCGTTCAACCTGGTCGTCCTCTACAGCGGCCTGCAGTCCATCCCCTCGAACCTGTACGAGGCCGCCGCCATCGACGGGGCGAACGCCTGGCAGCGCTTCTGGCGCGTCACCTTCCCGCTGCTGCGCCCGGTGTCCGCGATCACCCTGCTGCTGGGGCTGATCTACACGCTCAAGGTCTTCGACATCATCTGGATCATGACCAAGGGCGGCCCGGCGGACTCGTCCACCACCTTCGCCACCTGGTCCTACCAGCTCGGCTTCGGCAACCTCCTGCCGGCCTTCGGCCCCGGCGCGGCCGTCGGGAACCTGCTCGTGGTCGCCGCACTGGTCTTCGGCCTGGTCTACGTCCGGGCGCAGAGAAAGCAGGCGCTGTCATGAGCCGAAGCCGCAAACGTACGTGGGTGAAGACCACGATCGGCGTCCTGCTGACCGCGATCATGCTCTTCCCGGTCTACTGGATGCTCAACGTCTCCCTCACCCGCGACCAGGACATGCGCAAGAGCCCGCCGAACCTGCTGCCGCTGCACGGCACCCTGTCCGGTTACCGGACCGTCCTGGACGAGCAGCTGCCCTACCTCGGCACCAGCCTCGTCATCGGCCTGGGCACCGTCGTCCTGACCGTCGCCCTGTCCGCACCCGCCGGCTACGCCCTGGCCAAGCTGCGCCCGCGCGGCGGAGGCATCCTGAACTTCGTGCTGCTGGCCGCCCAGATGATCCCCGGCATCATCATGGCGATGGGCTTCTACGCCATCTACCTCCAGCTCGGCCTGCTGCAGTCCGTCCCAGGCCTGATCGTCGCCGACTCCACCCTGGCCGTCCCCTTCGGCGTCCTCATCTTCACCGCGTTCATGTCCGGCATCCCCGGGGAACTGCTCCAGGCCGCGACGACCGACGGCGCCGGACCCCTGCGTACCTTCTGGTCCATCGTCCTGCCGATCAGCCGCAACGCCGTCGTCACGGTGTCCCTGTTCGCGTTCCTGTGGTCCTGGTCCGACTTCGTCTTCGCCAGCACCCTGGTCAACGGCGGTGCTCACGAGCCGATCACTCTCGGCATCTACCACTACATCGGCAACAACAACCAGCAGTGGAACGCCATCATGGCCACCGCCGTCGTCGCCTCGCTGCCCGCAGCGGTCATCCTCGTCCTCGCCCAGCGCTACGTCGCCGCCGGCGTGACCGCCGGCGCCGTCAAGGACTGAGCCCCCCGCCACGTCGGCCGACCCTCTCGCGCGTCGGCCGGCCATCGCCCCCTGCTCCAGAAACGAGTCACACCACATGACCGCCGCCCGATCCGGCCCGGCATTCTCCGTCCATGACATCCCGTTCAGCACGTACGGATCCTGGTTCGACATATCGCCCGTGGTGGCCGAGAAGACGTACGCCGAAGACCTCCACCTCGTCTCGCACCAGAACGGCATGCACGGCGTCCTGCGCCTCGTCCCGCTGGACCCGGCGACGGGCGACCGCGCCGAGACCCGGGTCGAGGCGACCCCAGCCTCGCTCGGCTGGATCGGCGAGAGCGGGCGCGTCGACCTCGCCTACGAGTCGCCGGACACCGTGCGCCTGCGGGGGAGTGGACTGGGCTTCGGCGTCTTCGCCGCCGCGCAGGCCCTGACCGCGTTCAGCGGAACGTACTTCTTCCACGACCCGGCGGCGGACGCGCACATCTTCACGTCGTACGAGACCGGACGCCGCTACCGCGTCACCGTGCTGTCCGGCACCCTCGCCGAGGCGGCCGGAGCCCAGGCCCTGGGCAGCGCCGACCGCGGTGTCGCCGTGACCGCGGAGACGAACGACACCTGGGAGATCGCGGTCGAGGAACTCGACACCGCCCGCCCGCCGTACGCGTCCTCGGAGGGCTTCGACGACATCGTGGAGTCCGCGCGGGGCGGGTTCGCGGACTTCGTGGACGCGGTGGCTCCCTGGCGCTCGTCCGCCACCCCGGCCGCCGAACTCGCCGCCTACGTCCTCTGGTCGGCGACCGTACGGCCGACGGGCCTGGTCACCCGGCCCGGCGTGCTGATGTCCAAGCATTGGATGGACAAGGTCTGGAGCTGGGACCACTGCTTCAACGCCCTGGCCCTGGCCCCGGGAGCACCGCAGCTGGCCCTGGACCAATTCCACCTGCCCTTCGATCACCAGGACGCCTCCGGCGCCCTGCCCGACTCGGTCACCCACTCCGAGGTCCTCCACAACTTCGTCAAGCCGCCCATCCACGGCTGGGCCTTCGGCCACCTCCGCCGCCGACTGCCGACACCGCCCAGCCTGGCCGAACTGGCCGAGGCGTACGACCGGTTGACGCGCTGGACCGACTTCTGGCTCACCGCACGGCGCGCGCCCGGAGCCGAACTCGCCTACTACCAGCACGGCAACGACAGTGGTTGGGACAACGCCACCACCTTCGATCCCGAGCGGGTGGTCGTCACCGCTGACCTGGCCGCATTCCTCGTCCTTCAGTTGCACGAACTCGCCGCTCTGGCCGCCGAGTTGAGCAGGCCGGACGAAGGGTCCCGGTGGGCTCGCACGGCCGAGGAGATACAGACGGCACTGTTCGCCCAGCTGTGGACCGGCGACCGGTTCGTCGCCCGGGGGGCCGAGACCGGGTACACCTGGAGCAGCGCCAGCCTCCTCGACCTGATGCCCATCGTGCTGGGCGAGCACCTGCCCGGCGAGATCAGCAGTGCGCTGGCCGACCGCATCAAGGCCCACCTGACGCCGTACGGCCTGGCCACCGAACTGACCACCTCACCGCACTACCTCGCCGACGGCTACTGGCGCGGCCCGATCTGGGCCCCCGCCACGGTCCTGATCGAGGACGGCCTGCGCCGCGCCGGCCACCACCGGCTGGCAGACGACATCAGCGCCCGCTTCCGCGCCCTGTGCGAAATCCACGGCTTCGCCGAGAACTTCGACGCCCTCGCCGGAACGGGCCTGCGCGACCGCGCCTACACCTGGACCGCCGCGAGCTACCTCCTCCTCGCGGAAGCGCACGTACACCGAGACGGCCACTGACCGGTTGCCTCCCCACAGCCCCGGGACCACTCGGGCCCCGGTTCCTTCTCCTTTCCCCAGGAGCCGCACAATGAAGTCGCCCATCCCCGGAACCGCCACCCGCACCAGACGCCGAGCCCTCTCCTGCGTCGCCGTCCTCATGGCGGCCGTCGCCTCGACCCTGGTGCCCGCCACCCCTTCCCAGGCCGTGGACACCAGCGTCACCGTCGACTTCGCCACCGCCGGCGGTGCCCCGACCTTCCACGCGTCCGGCATGATCTACGGCATGACGCCGGACGGCTCGCTGCCGCAGGACCACTTCTTCAAGGACATCAAGTGGCACTTCATGCGGGCCGGCGGCGCGCAACTCAACAGCGGCGGGTACGCCACCAGCCTGGCCGACTACCGGACCCGCTGGAACTCGACCCTCGCGCAGTACAAGCGGACGGTCGCGCTCGGCGGCACGTTCGTGCTGCTCCCGCACGACCTGTGGGGCGCGGACGGGACCACCAACCAGGGATGGCCGGGCGACAACGGTGACTGGACGCAGTTCGACAGCTTCGTCACGCAGCTCATCAACGACGTCAAGGCCAACAACATGACCGTCGAGTGGGATCTGTGGAACGAGCCCGACGGTGCCGGGTTCTGGAAGCCCTCGCAGGCGCAGTACCTGCAGATGTGGTCGCGCTTCCACGCCCGGGTCCGGGCGGCCTTCCCGGGCCAGCTCATCGTCGGACCCAGCATGGCCTCCCAGCCGAACCCATCCAACACCTGGTGGACCACCTACCTGAACTACGTCAAGGCCAACAACGTCGCCCCCGACATCTACAGCTGGCACGACGAGCCGGGCGACCCCGCCACCGACGTCGGCCGAGCCAACTCCACGCTGTCAGCAGCCGGGTTGACCAACACGCGCCCGTACCAGATCAACGAGTACGCCACCCTGTCCATGCAGTCCCCGGGCGGCGGCGCCTGGTTCATCGGCCGTCTGGAGCGCGCCGGCGCCGACGGTCTGCGGGGGAACTGGGCCTCCGGCACCGGACTGCACGACGACGAGGCGAACCTGCTCACCAAGAACAGCACCGGACAGTACCTGCCTCTGGGCGAGTGGTTCATGTACCGCTACTACGGCTCGCAGACCGGCAACATCGTCAACTTCGTCCCCGGCACCAACACCGACGGCCTCGCCACCAAGGACAACACCGCCAGGAACGCCAAGATCCTGCTCGGCAGCAGCGGCAACACCGGCACGGTCACCGTGAACCTCACCGGACTCAACACCACGTCGGTGGTGGAGAACGGTCAAGTTCGTGCGGTCGTCCAGCGTGTCCCGTACAACGGCGGCGCCGCGGTGGCCGGACCGCAGACGATCTCCGACACCACCCTGACCGTCAGCAACAACGCAGCCTCGGTGAGCGTCCCCTGGTCGAACGCCAAGGACGGTTACACCGTCACCTTGCTGCCGCCGTCCAACACGACGATCTCGACCGTCGCGGTCAGCGAGAACAGCGGGCAGTGCCTCGACGACACCAACCTGAGCACCGCGAACGGCACGCAGTACCAGCAGTGGTACTGCGAGGGCGGCTACCAGCAGATGCTCGACCTCAAGCCCGTGAGCGGCAAGACGAACACGTACACCGTGGTGAACGAGCTCAGCGGCAAGTGCCTGGACGTCTCCGGGGCGTCCACCGCCGACGGCGCCGCTGTCATCCAGTACACCTGCAACGGCGGAACGAACCAGCAGTTCACCCTCAACCCCGTGACCGCACTCGGCAACAGCAAGGACTACCAGCTGGTAGCCGTCCACAGCGGCAAGTGCGTCGACGTCAGCAACGTCTCCACCACGGCCGGCGCGCTGATCCACCAGTGGACCTGCGACCCGGCGAGCGCGCTGAGCACCAAGAAGAACCAGATCTGGCGTCTCTCCGGCAAGAACTGACACCCGGTAGCCCTCCGGACCTCATCCCTTCGGATGCCCGGCTCTTGCCCTCCTCGTGCGGTCAGGGTGTGCTCCCGGCTCGCTGCTCACGCCTGGGCGGGGACCGGCGGGCGCCGGCCCGCGGAGGCCCTCAGGACGTCGACCAGGGCCGCCACCGTCGGTCGGTGTTCCGCGAACGAACGGAACACCACGACGATATGACGCATCATCACCTCGTGCAGGCCCAGGACATCGAGGCTGGACGGGCGCAGCCGGAGCATCAGATCCGTCACCACGCTGACCCCGACGCCGGCCTCGACCAGGGCCAGGGTGGCGGCCGTGTCCGTCACCTCGTGCAGCACCTGCGGCTCGAAACCGGCCCGGCGGCAGGCGGTGAGCACGGCGCGACCGTAGTAGCTGCCGACCGACGGCAGGATCCATCCCATTTCCCTGGTGTCGGCGAGCGAGACCTCCGGCCGGCCGGGCATGGCCCCGGTGGGTACCGCGAGCGAGAAGCGTTCCCTGGACAGCTCCATCACCCGCAGGGACGGATCTCGCGGGATGGGCACGTCCGGGTAGTCCAGCCCCAGCGCCAGATCGACGCTTCCCCCGGCGACCGCGTCGTACACCTCGTCCACGTCCATGTCCCGGCTGCGCACGGTCATACCTGGATGCCGCTCGCGTACCTGCCGCAGAGCCGGTGGCAGGATCTCGGCGGCGGCCGTGGCGAAGAGGCCGATGCGCAGCGTGCCGGAGATCTCGTTGCGGGTGCGCTCCAGCGCCTCGACAGCCTCAGCCTCCGTGGTGAGGATGCGCTCGGCGTGCAGGGCCAGCGTCACCCCGGCGTCGGTGAGCTCCACTCGCCGCCCCGCTCGCCGCAGCAGTTGCATGCCGGTGGCCTTCTCCAGCGCGGTGATCTGCTGCGAGACCCCGCCGGGGGTGTATCCCAGGGCCTCCGCGACCGCGGTGATGGTGCCGCGCCTGGTCAGCTCCACCAGGGAGCGCAACTGCGCACTCGACCAGTCCATATAGGAATCCTAAAAGATCAGAAGCACTGATCGTTGATGGACGTCAACGGTGAGGTTGCTCCACGATGACGCACAGACAGCTGATCGGCATCACCCGGTACTGACAGCCCGCCACCCTGGAAACGGACCGTCCGGGTCCGAGGGGGCCCCTTGAAGGGAGCGGCCCGTTGTCCTCCTCCGCCTTCCGCACCGTTCCCGCCTCTGCCGATGTCGTGATCATCGGTGGCGGCGTGATGGGTGTGAGCACCGCGTTCCACCTCGCTGAGGCGGGGGTGCGGAACATCGTCGTCGTCGAGCGTGGCGAGCTCGGCTGCGGCAGCTCCGGCAAACCGATCGGAGGAGTACGCGCCCAGTTCTCCGACCCGCTCAACATCGAACTGGGCAACCGCAGCCTGCGCGCCTACCAGGAGTTCCGCCACCGGCCCGGCGCCGACATCGGGCTCGACACCGTCGGCTACCTCTTCCTGCTCGACAGCGACCAGCAGGTGAGCGACTTCGAGGCCGGCGTCGAGCTGCAGAACAGCCTGGACGTGCCGAGCCGCATGATCAGCCCCGAGGACGCCCAGCGCCTGTGTCCCTACGTCGGCACCGACGGTCTTGTCGCCGCCGTGTACTCCCCGGCCGACGGACACGCCCGCCCCGGACTGGTCGTCCAGGGATACGCGCGGGCCGCGGCGCGAGCCGGCGTCACCATCGCCACCCACACGGAGGTCTCCGGCATCGACACGGCCGGCGATCGCGTCACCGGTGTGCACACCGACCAGGGCCGCATCGCGTGCTCCACCGTCATCTGCGCGGCAGGCGCCTGGTCGGCGCACATCGGCGACATGGTCGGCGTCGACCTCCCGGTACGGCCGGTGAAACGGCAGTTGGCCTTCACCGTGCCGCTGACCCCGCCCGCCCCGCGCATCCCGTTCACCATCGACTTCTCGTCGTCCGCCTACTTCCACAACAGCGACGACGGACTGCTCTTCGGCCTCGCCGACCCCGACCAGAAGGAAGGCTTCGACACCACCTGGACCCCGGACTGGCTCGAGCTGTTCCGCACCGCCGCCCGCCATCGCGCCCCGGCTCTGGCCGACATGAAGACCATCGGCGGCTGGGCGGGCCTGTACGAGGTCACGCCGGACCACAACGCGCTGATCGGCCGCTCCGGTGAGCTGCCGGGCTTCCTGTACGCCACCGGGTTCTCCGGTCACGGCTTCCTGCAGGCGCCCGCGGTCGGCGAGGTCATGCGCGACCTGTACCTGGAGCGCGCGCCGTTCACCGACATCTCCCCGCTCGGAGCTGACCGGTTCCACCACGGCGCCGAGATCCGCCCCGAAGCTCACGTGGTGTGACCCCCGATCGAAAGGCCGAACCATGTCGACGATCAGTCAGTGGCAGCTGCGGGCCGCGTTCGCCGCGCGGTTGTCGGAGATGTACGGGCAGGAGGTGCCCGCCTACACCACGCTGGTGGACGTCTCGCGCGAGGTCAACGAGGACGTCCTGCGCGCGCGGGGGGCCGGCGCCGAACGCCTCGGCTCCATCGGCCGGGTGACCGCCGAGCGGCATGGCGCGATCCGCGTCGGCACACCGCGGGAACTGCAGCAGGTGGCCCGCGTCTTCGCCGCCCTCGGCATGCACCCGGTCGGCTTCTACGACCTGCGGGAGGCCGCTGCCAGTGCCGTCCCCGTCGTCTCCACCGCCTTCCGGCCCATCGACGGCGAGGAACTGGCACGCAACCCCTTCCGGGTGTTCACCTCCCTGCTCACCCCCGCCGACCCCCGTTTCTTCGACGCCGATCTGCGTTCGCGCCTGGAAAACTTCCTCGCAAGCCGCGAACTCTTTCCCCCGGAACTGCTCGCGCTGGCCGACCGGGCCGAAGCCGACCGGGAACTGCCGGGGAACGACGCCGAGCGCTTCCTGCACCTTGCCGTGGCCGCCTTCGAGTTGTCCAGCGAGCCGGTCGACAGGGCGTGGTACGAGACGCTGGAGCGGATCTCCGCCGTCGCCGCGGACATCGGCGGCGTACGCAGCACGCACATCAACCACCTCACCCCACGTGTCCTCGACATCGACGAGCTGTACCGCCGTATGACCGAGCGCGGCATCGAGATGATCGACACCATCCAGGGTCCGCCGGCCTGGAAGGGCCCCGATGTGCTGCTGCGGCAGACTTCCTTCCGGGCCCTGGCCGAGCCCCGCGCCATGCGCCTCGCGGACGGCAGCGTCGAAGACGGCGCCCTGCGCGTACGCTTCGGCGAGGTCGAGGCCCGCGGCATCGCCCTCACCCGTGAGGGCCGCGCCCTGTACGACGAACTCCTCGGCCACATCGACGAGCAGGCGTCCCGGAACCCCTCGGAGGCCCGCAGCGACATCGCGCGCGCCGTATGGGAGCGGCACATGCCGGGCAGCGAGCAGGAACTCGCCGCCGAGGGGCTGGCCTACTTCACCTACCGGCTCGCGGGCGAACGACCCCGCGACGGCAGCAAGCCGCCCACCAGCATCAGCGAACTGGTACAGCAGGGCTGGGTACACGCCGAGCCGATCGTCTACGAGGACTTCCTGCCCCGCTCCGCCGCCGGCATCTTCCAGTCCAACCTCAGCGGCGAGGGCACCCGCGACAACGACCAGCAGGGCACCGCCTACGAGGCCGGCTGGCTCTCCGGCGCCATCGGCCGCGAGGTCCTGGATCCCTTCGCCCTCTACGAGCAGCAGCAGAACCACTCCATCGCACACGTCGCCCATGAGCTGGGCCTCACCGGCGCCCTCGGCTGACTCCTCACACCTACCCACAAGGACCACCATGACCAGCACCGCACTGCCCACCACGGACGACCTGCGCGCCCGCGCCCGCGCCGGCCTCAGGAACATCGGCGTCGACGTGGCGGAGGGCAACGACTTCCCTGCCCGCACCCCCCTCACCGGCGAGAACCTCTTCGGGCTGACGGCAGCCACCGACGCGGACACCGAGGAGGCCATCACAGCCGCCCGTGCGGCCTTCCTCACCTGGCGCACCACGCCCGCGCCGCGCCGCGGCGAACTCGTGCGCCGCCTGGGCGAGTTGCTGCGCGAGCACAAGAGCGACCTGGCCGACCTCGTCACCATCGAGGCGGGCAAGATCCGCTCCGAGGCGCTCGGCGAGATCCAGGAGATGATCGACATCTGCGACTTCGCCGTAGGCCTGTCCCGTCAGCTCTACGGCCGTACGATCGCCTCCGAACGCCCCGGCCACCGGCTGGCCGAGACCTGGCATCCGCTCGGGGTGGTCGGTGTCATCTCCGCCTTCAACTTCCCCGCCGCCGTGTGGTCCTGGAACACCGCCGTCGCCCTCGTCTGCGGCGACACCGTGGTCTGGAAGCCCTCGGAGCTCACGCCGCTGATCTCCCTGGCCTGCCACCACCTGCTCGCCCGCGCCGCCGACGAGGTCGGCGCGCCCCGGGACGTTCACCGCCTCCTGCTCGGCGACCGTGCAGTCGGCGAGCAACTCGTCGACGACCCCCGCGTCGCCCTCGTGAGTGCCACCGGCTCCACCCGCATGGGCCGCGAGGTCGGCCCCCGCGTCGCCGCCCGTTTCGGCCGCAGCCTGCTGGAACTCGGCGGCAACAACGCCGCGATCGTCACCCCGTCCGCCGACCTCGACCTCGCCGTCCCGGCCATCGTCTTCGCCGCGGCCGGCACCGCGGGCCAGCGCTGCACCACCCTGCGCCGCCTCATCGTCCACCGCGACATCGCCGACGCCCTCATCGAGCGACTGACCGCCGCCTACACCAAGCTGCCCATCGGCAACCCGTTCGACGACTCCACCCTGGTCGGCCCGCTCATCTCCACCGCGGCGCTCGACGCCATGCGGGGCGCCATGACCCGGGTCCAGGCCCAGGGCGGCAAGATCCTGGCCGGCGGAAACCGGCGCCTGGCCGAGGCGGCACCCGCGGCCGCCTACACCGAGCCCGTCCTCGTCCGCGTCGACGAACAGACCGACGTCGTACGGGAGGAGACCTTCGCACCGATCCTGTACGTCCTCACCTACGACACCCTCGACGAGGCGATCGCGGTGCACAACGACGTCCCCCAGGGCCTGTCGTCCAGCATCTTCACCCGCGACCAGCAGGAGGCCGAGATCTTCCTGTCCGCCGCCGGTTCCGACTGCGGCATCGCCAACGTCAACATCGGCACCTCCGGAGCCGAGATCGGCGGTGCCTTCGGCGGCGAGAAGGACACCGGCGGCGGCCGGGAGTCCGGCTCGGACGCCTGGAAGGCCTATATGCGCCCGGCCACCAACACCATCAACTATTCGAGTGAACTCGCCCTCGCCCAGGGCGTCAGCTTCCTCTGACGAGGCCCCTCGAAACAGGTGAACGCTCCTCTGGCGTGGGATACCGTGCGCGCTCGGCGGCGCTGGGAGCTGTGAGGGCGATGCGCCGGTGGATGCGGCGGAGCATGGTGCGGGCCATGAAGGGGTGGACGCGCTTGACCACGGCCCAGTACAACCTGCCGCGCCAGTTGTGGATCCGCACCACCGTGCTGAGCGTGACCTGACGGTCGTCGACGAAGATCGAGGCGCGGAAGTCGAGGTGGCCGGCGTCCTCACCCAGCAGCACCTCGCCGCGCTCGCGGCCCACCACGGGGAAGGATGCGCCCCGCAGGACACCCCGCCAGGACTCGGGGTCCCGGGGCATCCCCGGACGCATCGTCATCCGCCACGCGTCGCTGTAGTCGGTCCGCTCGAAGGCGGCACGGGCCAGGCGAGCGCCCGTCGGGAGGTCGCTCGCGGCGGCCCTCTCCCACGTCAGCCGGTGGAGCAGCCGGACCCACGGCGACCAGCGGACAGGGTTGGCCGCCGCCCCGGTGGCGGCCCGCTCGGCGTTGTCGAAGAGCTCTTCCACCACCGTGTCGTGCATCCGCCGCACCGCCAGGGCCCAGCGCAGAACCATCGGGCCGCGGCGTTCCAGCTCCAGGCTGTGCCGCACGCGGCAGCGATCCTGACTCAGCGGCTCGATGACGAACTCATGGTGGCCGCTCACGGGCGGGTTGAAGTCGAAGCGGGCGCGGCGGCCGGGCTCGTAGGCGGTGACGCGGTAGCGGACGAAGCCGTGGCCGCCGTCCGCGCCGACGCCCAGGGGTCGGTCGAAGAGCATCGGGGGCCAGGCCGGCGTGGGCCAGATCGGGTCGTGGGGCGAGGAAAGGCGGTCGAGTAGGGCCCCGACGGCCTCTGCGGGGGCCTCGATGGTGCGCTCGTGGACATTGCGGATCGTGCGGAACCTGCGCATAGCGCGCCTCCATACGCTGCCGTATGTTGTCGACCATACGGTAGCGTATGGGCATGGTGCGACGGCGTGACGGGGTGGGCGACGAGAGTCGCCGGAAGCGGCTGACGGCGCAGGACTGGGCGGACGCGGCCCTGTCAGCCATGGGCGAAGGGGGTCTCACAGCGGTCGCCGTCGAGCCGCTCGCCGCTCGTCTGGGCACCACCAAGGGCAGCTTCTACTGGCATTTCGCCAACCGCGAGGCGCTGATCGAGGCCGCACTCGACCGCTGGGAGCAGAGGGCGACCGAGGCGATCATCGCGGGGCTGGCGTCCGAGCCGGATCCGGAGAAGCGGCTGCGCAGGCTGTTCTCCGAGGCGTCCGAACTCGCCGCCCACGACCCGCTGGAGGTTTCCCTGCCCGCTTCGGCCGGACACCCGCAGGTTGCCGCCGTACTGCGCCGGGTGACGGAGCGTCGAGTCGGCTACCTGGCGCAGCTCTTCGTGGAACTGGGTTTCCCCGCGGAGCAGGCACGCCGCCGTGCACTGCTGGCGTACACCGGCTACCTCGGGCACACCCAGCTGACCCACGCGGTGCCGGAGACCCTCCCGGCCGGCGAGGACGGCAGACGCTATCTGGACTCGGTGCTCGACACGCTGATGACGGCCGCCCCGGAGTCCTGAAACCCGCCCATGTGTTCAGACGGCGCTCAGCCCACCGTCGACCACCAGGCTCTGTCCGGTGATGTAGGAGGCGCGGTCGGAGAGCAGGAAGGTGACGGCTTCGGCCACCTCCCAGGCGGTGCCCTGGCGTCCGAGCGGTATGCGGGTGAACGAGGCGGAACGCGACGCACGCCCTGCCGAGGCCTCGCGGCCCATCGGGGTGTCGATCAGGCCCGGGACGACCAGATTGGCGCGGATCCCGCGCGGTGCGCCCTCCTTGGCGACATGGCGGGTGAGACCGAACAGGCCGGCCTTGGAACTGTCGTAGGCGGGCGAGTTGGTGGCGGCGCGCAGACCCGCCACGGAACCGACGAAGACGATCGATCCTCCGTCGGCGATCGCGGGCAGTCCGTACTTGGCGGCGAGGAAGGGGGCGCTCAGGTTGAGCGAGAGCACGCGTTCCCACTGCTGCGGTGAGGTGTCCGCCAGGCCCGCGCCGAGTCCGATGCCGACGTTGACCACGAGCGCGTCGAGCGCGCCGAGTTCGCGGACGGCCCCGGCCGCTCGGCGACGGGCTCCGCGCCTTCCGCCTGGCGTTGAGCGCCATACGGGATCTGTTCCTCGCCGAGGCGACCGAACGCGGCCTGGACCCCGGCCTCATCGTCGACCGCACCAAGTGCCTGTGGGAGCTCGCTGACGTCGCGAGCCTGCAGATCGCAGCCGTTCACCGGCAGGCGGAGGTCGACTCCGCCCTGTTCGACGCCCGCCGCAGCGCCGACTTCCTGCGCGGACTGCTCTACGGGACGCTGAGCGCGGCGGAGATCCACAGCGGCGCGGCGATCTACGGCCTGGACCCGTCGCGGCCGTACCGGGCCGTCAGAGCCGTCCCGAGCGGGAACGTCGGTCCGGACGCCCTGGAACGCTCCCTGGAGTCGCAGGGCCGCAGGAACGGCCGAGGCGCGCTGCTCACCGTGCTGGACGAGGCTGTCGCCGGAGTCGTCGAGGCAAAGCCGGAGACCGGTGACCTGGAGGTGACGGCGGGGCTCGGCCCGCCGGCGGACCTGGCCTCCGTGCACCGCTCCTTCCGCGCCGCAGGCAGGATGCTGGAGGCCGCCCGTGCGTACGGTCTGCGTGGCGTGTACGACCTGAGCGACCTGTCCTGGCGGGTCGCGGTCGTCGCCGAACCGGAACTCGCCGAGCTGCTGCTCGACCGCTATCTGCGCCCGCTGGAGGCGGAGGGGGAGTTCGGTGCGCTCATCGAGGAGTCGGTGCGGGAGTACCTGAAGCGGGGACGGCGCATCCGCGAAGTCGCCCGCAGCGCACACGTCCATGTCAACACCGTCCGCTACCGTCTGCGCCGTTTCGAGGAGCTGACCGGCAGCAGCCTGGACGCTCCGGACACCGCGGTGGAGCTCAGCTGGGCCCTGGCGGCACGCGAGCTGGGGACGCCTCCACGAGGTCCGGCTCCCACCGGGTTTGAATAGCCTTGCACGACATCAACAGGTCGGCGTGCATGCGGAAACTCCGAGCGGTGTCCAGCGGTGGAGAAGCGGATGACGGAGCTCAGCGAAGGCCACGACGATCCCTTTGCCCTGCACCTCGCCGCCCTGGCGGTGCTCGACGACCGGGGAGTCGTGGTCGGATGGAACCGGCGGGCGCAGGAACTGCTCGGCCATCCGGACACCGCCGTGGTCGGCCGTCGGGCATTCGAGGTCCTCGTCGGTCCTCGCGAGCTGCAGTCAGTCCGGGAGGCCGCGGCGAAGTGCCGGAGAGCGGGCGGCTGGTTCGGGGTGCTGAAGCTGCGGCACCGCGACGGGCGGCTCGTGGAGATGGGGATCAGGGCCCATGCGCTCTCCCGCGACGACCGGGTCCGTGAGTGGATTCTCGCCGGAGCACCCGCGGTCGACGTCCTGGAGTGGCAGAGAGACCGCGCGGTTCTCGACGGGCTGTACCGCCGGTGCCCGATCGGCCTGGTCGTCCACGGCCCCGATCTGCGGCTGCTGCGGGTCAACCGGGCCATCGAACGCTTCAGCGGCGTGCCGGCGGCGGACTTCCGGGGGCTGCCCACCGGCTGTTTTCTCCTCCCCGACGACGCACGCAAGGCCGTGGACCGGGTGCGCCAGGTGATGGAGACCCGAAAGCCGCTGGTCTACTCCGAGCAGTTCGCTCGCCTGGAGTGGGATCCGACCCGCGAACGGGTCGTGATGGTCTCGTCCTTCCCCATGGAGGACCCCTCCGGCCGGGTCCTGGGCGTGGCCGAGATGATCGAGGACATCACCGAACGCCATCGGGCCCAGCGGCGCCTCGCACTCCTCGACCAGGCCGGCAGCCGCATCGGAACCACCCTCGACGTGGCGGAGACCGCCCGGGAACTCGCCGAGGTGATGGTGCCTCACCTCGCCGACCACGCGTCGGTGGACCTGCTGCAGCCGGTGACGGGCGGTGAGGAGCCGACGCGCGCCCTGACCGGGCCTGTGGTCCGACTGGGAACCTGCAGCGTGGGCGCCCAGCGGCCCGGCCCGCCCCACCCCCAGGGCGAACGCGTGGAGTTCGGGCCCGACACCCCCCAGGCCAGGTGCCTGGTCGAAGGACGGCCCGTTCTGGAACCGGTTCTCCCGCCCGACTGGTTCTCGACGGAGGGCCATCAGGGAGCCCACGCTCCTGACCTGGGCGTCCACTCCCTGATCGTGGTACCACTGGTCGCACGTGGCCTGGTGCTGGGCGTCATGACCCTGTGGCGTTCGCGCCGCCCCGATCCCTTCGAGGCGGACGATCTCACCCTCGCCCAGGAACTCGCCTCGCGTGCCGCCGTCGCCATCGACAACGCCCGGCGCTTCACCCAGCAGCAACAGACCGCGTTCACCCTGCAAAGCAGCCTGCTGCCCCGGGCCGTTCCGGGGCAGTCGGCCGTCGAGGTGGCCCTGCGGTACCTGCCGGCCAGCGCGGCCCCGGGCCTGGGCGGCGACTGGTTCGACGTCATCCCCCTGTCCGGGGCCCGGGTCGCCCTCGTCGTCGGCGACGTGGTCGGACGCGGCATCCACGCTGCCGCGACCATGGGCCGGCTGCGCACCGCCGTACACACGCTCGCCAGCCTCGACCTGGAACCGGACGAGGTCCTCTCCCGTCTGGACGACCTCGTCAACCTGCTGGTGGCCGAACAGGAAGCAGCCGGCGAACGGCCCGTGGTCGAGCAGGTCCTCGGCGCCACCTGCCTGTACGCCGTCTACGACCCGGTCTCCGGGCGCTGCTCCATGGCTCGCGCCGGTCACCCGCCGCCGGTGGTGACCGCTGCGCAGGGACAGGCGGCCCCGCTCCACCTGCCCGCCGGCCCACCGCTCGGCCTGGGCGGACTGCCGTTCGAGGCCCGGGAGATCGATCTGGCCGAGGGAAGCCTGCTGTGCCTGTACACCAACGGAGTCATCGGCGAACGCCACATCGATGCCGACACCGCCCTGAGCAAGCTGTGCGCAGCGCTCAGCCGCCCTGCGGACGCCCTGGAACGGACATGCCAGGCGGTGGTCGACTCGCTCGTGCCCTCGCGTCCCAGCGACGACGTCGCTCTGCTGATCGCCCGCACCCGCAGGCTGCCACCGGAGGATGTCGCTTCCTGGCGTCTGCCTCCGGAGCCCGCCAGCGCGGCCCGGGCCCGGGAACTGACCACGGCCCAGCTCACCGAATGGGGGCTGGAGCACCTGGCGTTCACCACCGAGCTGATCGCCAGCGAACTGGTCACCAACGTCTACCGGTACGCCGGCGGCCCTGCGACCCTGCGGCTGATCCGGGAACGGAGTCTGGTGTGCGAGGTCAGCGACACCAGCCACACCTCACCCCATCTGCGCCGCGCACGCACCACCGACGAGGGCGGGCGCGGCCTGTTCCTGGTGGCCCAGATGGCCGAACGCTGGGGTACCCGCTACTCCCGCGAGGGCAAGACCGTGTGGACCGAACAACCACTGACCGGCACGCTCACCTGACCGTCGCGGACCGGGCGGACCACAGCGGCGGCACCGACACCGCTGTGGTCCGCCGCCGCCCATGTGGTCACTCGGCCGCGGCGAGCAGCCGTGCCTCGCTCTCCTCGTACAACCGCCGGTTCTCGCGGCTGTCGGCGGGGCGCCGCCGGTGGTCCAGACGGCTGCCCAGCCACCCCGCCAGATATCCGAACGGGACGGAGACCAGTCCGGTGGACTGCATGGGGAACAGGTCGAAGTCGGCGTGCGGGAAGACGGCGGTAGGTGTGCCGGAAACGGCCTTGGAGAACACCATGAGCAGCAGCGCGCTGGCGGCGCCGCCGTAGAGGGTGGCCAGCAGGCCGGTGCGCGTGAAACCTCGCCAGAACAGGGAGTAGGTGAGCGCCGGCGCCACCGCCGATGCCCCCATGCAGATGGCCAGCGTGGTCAGCACGCCGACGTCCACGTTCTGGAGCAGGGTGGAGAGCGCGATGGCCACGGTTCCCACGGCCACGCTCGTCCACACCGCCACCGTCATCTCCGTGCGTGGCTCGGCATGGCCCCGCCGCGCCGCATGGGCGAACAGGTCGTGGGCGAGCGACGAGGCCGCGGCCAGGGTCATCCCCGCGACCGACGACAGCAGGGTGATGAACACCATGCCCGCGACGGCCGAGTAGAGAATGGTCGAGCCCACCGAGTCGGGGGCGCCGCCGAGCACCTGCGAGAGCATGAGTACCGACGTCCTGCCGTGCGGGTCGGTCGCCGTGATGTAGCGCGACCCCACCAGCGCCGCCGCCCCCGTACCCATGATGATCACGAGCAGGCAGAACGTGGTGACCGTGCCCACCGCCCACGACATGGAGCGGCGCACGGCCGGCACGTCCTGCGCGGAGTACAGACGCATCGTGATGTGGGGCAGGCAGGCCACGCCGAGCACCACGGTGATCTGGAGACTGGCGAAGTCCAGCCGGTCAAGGGACGAGGTGCCGAGCTGGAGCCCCTGTTGCAGGAAGGCGGGGCCTGTGCCGCTGCCGTGCTGGGCCGCCCTGAGGACGTCCCCCGGGTTCCAGTCGAAGCGGTTCAGTACGAGGGCGGCGACGACGACGCTGGTGCCGAGCAGGAGCACGATCTTGATCATCTGGATGAGCGCGGTGCCCCGCATGCCGCCGAGCGCCGCGTAAATGATCATCAGGCTGCCGACGATGACGATGCACACCGTCCTGGCGCCCGCCACGTGCGGGATGTCGAGGATGAAGGTGAGCAGCGACCCGGCCCCGGAGAGCTGGACGACCAGGAAGGGCAGGGTCGCCGAGAGCGTCACCACGCAGGCTGCCACGCGCACGGCCCGTCCGGGCATGTTGCGGGCCAGGACGTCGCCCATGGTGAACCGGCCTGCGTTGCGCAGGGGTTCGGCCAGCAGGAACATCAGCAGCACCAGGGACAGGGCGGTGCTGACCGCCAGGACGTAACCGTCGTATCCGGCGAGCGCGATGATGCCGGTGGTGCTCAGCACGGTGGCCGCGGAGATGTAGTCGCCCGCGATCGCCAGACCGTTCTTGAGCGGAGTGAGGGAGCGGTAGCCGGTGTAGAAGTTCGTCAGGTCCTCCCGGTCCGGTCCCGCCATGACGCACATCAGCAGCGTGACGGTGACCAGTGTGGTGAACAGGACCAGGACGATGGCCTGCGTCCCCGAGCCGAAGCCGTTCATCTCGCCACCCCCGTGTGCCCGCCGGCGGGAACCGCGTGCTCCCTGACGGCGCGGGCCAACGGATCCACCGAGCGTTGTGCACTGCGTCCGTACCAGAAGACCGCCGCGAAGGTGACGACGAGCTGGAGTACCCCCAGGGCCATTCCGAGGCTCAGCTCTCCGGCGATCTTGGCGCCCATCAGGCCGGGTGCACAGCAGGACAGCACGACATACATCACGAAGGAGCCGAGCGCGGTGAGCGTGGAGGTCCGGCGGAGCAGGCGGTAGGCCGAGCGCAGGGCGGCCAGGTCGGCACCGTTGCGATGGGTCGCGTGCGCGTACGGCTCGTCCCAAGGGGCTTGCCCGTACGGCTCGTACCCCGGGGCGTTGTGTCCGTAGGACCAGGGCTCGGTATGCCGCGGAGGCCATTCCGTTTCTGATGGCGGGTACCGGTGGTCGTCGGCGTATGTCATCGCAGGGCCTTCCGCTACGGCTCGGATCCGTGGAGGTGGACTGGCGGGGGGTGTGGCGGCGCACGATACCGACTGGTTGGAATGCCTGTAAGTCCGCTGGTGGTCACGTTTTGGGGTCGGTACGTTTACGTGGCCATGTGACGCACTACACATGTCCATGCATACCTACTGGTCGGTACGCTGCGGCGAAGCCCTGAGTGACAGGAGGCGCGATGTCTGCGACCAACCGCCAGATCCGTCTGGCAGCCCGACCCGTGGGCGAGGTCAAACCCGAGGACTGGCAGCACTGTTCAGAGCCCGTCGAGGAGGCGGGCCCGGGCCGGTTCGCGGGCCGGACGCGCGTCATCTCCCTGGACCCGGCGATGCGCGGCTGGCTGGACGACCGTCCCTCCTACCTGCCACCGGTGGGCATCGGGGAGGTGATGCGCGCCGGCTCGGTCATCGAGGTCACCGCGTCCGACCACCCCGACTTCCAGCCCGGCGATCACGTGGTCGGCATGTTCGGCGTCCAGGAGTACGTGGTCTCGGACGGCAGGGGTGCCATGAAGATCGACACCTCCCTCGCCCCGCCCTCCACGTATCTCGGCGCGCTGGGCATGCCCGGCATGACCGCCTACTTCGGCCTGCTGGACGTCGGGTCACTGAAGGACGGCGAGACCGTCGTGGTGTCGGGGGCGGCCGGGGCGGTCGGCAGCATCGCCGGTCAGATCGCCAAGGCCAAGGGCTGCAGGGTCGTCGGCATTGCCGGAGGGCCGGAGAAGTGCGCCATGCTCATCGACGAACTGGGCTTCGACGCGGCGATCGACTACCGCGCCGAGGACGTCAGGAAGGCGCTGCGCCGGGAGGCCCCCGACGGCATCGACGTCTACTTCGACAATGTCGGAGGGGACATCCTCGATGCGGCCCTGACGCGACTGGCGATGCACGCACGAGTCGTGGTCTGCGGTGCGATCAGTCAGTACAACAACGCCACGCCGGTCAAGGGCCCGTCCAACTACCTCTCGCTGCTGGTGCGCCGCGCCCGCATGGAGGGCTTCGTCGTCTTCGACTACGCCAAGCGCTACGCGCAGGCCGCGCAGGACATCTCGGCCTGGATCGCTGCCGGCCGCATCAAGGTGAAGGAACACGTGGTGAGGGGGAGTGTGGACGACTTCCCAGAGACACTGCAGATGCTCTTCCGCGGGGAGAACGTCGGCAAGCTCGTCCTGGAGCTGGCATGACCACCGTCGAGAGCAACGCCGCGGCCCGGCCAGGACAGACGGACGGCGCCGCGCTCCAGGGCAAGGTGGCCATTGTCACCGGAGGCGCGAGTGGACTGGGCCGGGCCACGGCACTGACGCTGGCGAAGGCGGGGGCGCGCGTGGTCGTCGCGGACCTCGACGCCCGGGGCGGCCGCGAAGTGGCCGACATGATCGGCGGCCATTTCCGCGCCTGTGACGTCTCCGACCCGGACGCCAACCGTGCGCTGGTGGACTTCACCCAGGAGACCTGCGGCGGGGTCGACATCGCGTTGCTCAACGCCGGGGTGGCGACCGGATGCGGGCTCGGTGAGGACTTCGACCTGGCCCGCTACCGTCGCGCGATGGGAGCCAACCTCGACGGCGTGGTCTTCGGCACCCATGCACTGCTGCCGGCACTGCGGGCCCGCGGTGGCGGGGTGATCGTGGCGACCGCGTCGCTGGCGGGCCTGGCGGCCGTACCGCTCGATCCCCTGTACGCGGCCAACAAGCACGCGGTCGTCGGACTTGCCCGCTCCCTGGGGCCGGCTCTCGCGCCGGAGAACGTGCGCTTCAACGCCGTCTGCCCCGGGTTCGCCGAGTCGCGGATCATCGACCCGCTGCGCGACATGCTCTCCGAGCAGTCACTGCCGATCATCCCGGCCCAGGTCGTGGCGGACACCGTGCTGCGGATCGTCACCGGTGACGGCACCGGGGAGTGCTGGTTCATCCAGCCCGGCCGCGACCCGGAGCCGTTCCGTTTCCGTACCGTCCCAGGTCCGGGCAAGCTCGTCGGCACATGAGAACGGAAAGGCCCCGGGGTCCGGCCTCAGGCGTTACTGGCGGGGTTGTTGCGCGCGCAGTCCCGCCAGCGCGGTCAGCACAGCGTCGTTGGCGTTCCGGTTGCCGACGGTGAGCCGGAGTCCCTCGCCGGGGTAGTGGCGGGCCTGGACACCGGCGTCGCTGAGTGCTGCGGCGCTCTCGTCGATCGGATCGGGTGCGGCGAGCCAGACGGAATTGGCGTGGCCGGGGGGTACGCACCAGCCGAGGGACACGAGTTCACCCCGGAGCCGTTCGCGTTCGGCGACGATGGTGTCCACGCGTTGGCGCAGCTGGCTCTCGGCCCGCAGCGAGGCCTTCACCGCCGCTGTCGCCACCGCGTTGATCCCGAACGGCAGCTGCTGCCGGCGGATCCGTGCCACCAGGTCGCAGGCGCCGAGTGCGTAGCCGACCCGGAGGGCGGCAAGGCCGTAGGCCTTGGAGAAGGTGCGCAGCACGAGCAGGTTGGGGTGTGCGTCCAGGAGCGCGAGTGTGTCCGGCAGGTCGGTGTCGCGGGCGAACTCGATGTACGCCTCGTCGAGGAGCACGGTGACGTGCCGGGGGACCTGGCGCAGGAAGGCTGCCAGTGCGTCGGCGGTGACGAGGCTTCCGGTGGGGTTGTGCGGATTGCACAGCACCACGACGCGGGTGCGGTGGTCGAGCGCCGCGAGCAGCGCGCCCAGATCCTGGTGTCCGTCCGGCGACAGGGGTACGGGGACAGGTTGAGCGCCGACCATGGCGGCCAGGAGCGGGTAGGCGTCGAACGTGCGCCAGGCGTAGGCCACGGTGTCGCCGGGCCGGACCACTGCCCGGAGCAACTGCAGGGCGACGCCGACGGATCCGCTGCCTACCGCGACGCGGTCGGAGGTCACCCGGCACCACGCGGCGATCCGCTCGGTGAGGTCGTCGGGGTGGAACTGCGGGTAGCGGTGGGCCTGTGCGATGGCCCGTCGCATCGCCTCGCGTACCGAGGGCAGCGGGGGATACGGGCTCTCGTTCAGGGCGAGCCGGTGCAGTACGGGGATGTCCATGGCTCAGTCCCGTCCGCCGTGCCAGCGAACGGCGACGGCACCGGCGAAGTCGCCCGCGTGGGCGAACCCCCCGAGCACGATCAGGTCGCCGTCCGCCACCTGCCGGGAGCTGATCGCGCGGTCCAAGGTGACCGGGATCGCCGCTCCGAACAGGTTCCCGTATGCGTCGAAGGTGTCCAGGTGCCGTTCGGCCGGCAGTTGCAGCGCCTCTCGCCAGTTCCGGAGGAAGGTGCGGTTGGGCTGGTTGGTGATGAGGGCGTCGATGTCGGTGCTCGCCACGCCGAGCCGCCGGCACAGGTCCGTGACCACCTCGGGGACCAGGCGGTTCCCGCGGGCCAGGACCTTGGCGACGCTGGCGTCGGTGAACCCGATCCGCAGCTGGGACTCTCCCGGCTCCCAGTACTTTCGACCGTCGTCGACCGCCACGGTCATGTCGCCGGCGTACGCGCCGATGTGCCGGGTCTCCACGTCGAGCACCGGCGACTGCGCCGACGTCGTCACGTACCCCACACCGCACCCGTCGCCCGGGATCGCCGCCTGGGCGAGCTTGCGCACCTCGGACTGGGTGAACCACTGCCCGGCGGCGCTCTGCGCGTTGCATATCAGCGCGGTCTTCGCGTCGGTGGAGGTGAGGATCTGCCGGGCCAACTTCAGCATGTACACGAAGGACGCGCAGCCCGCGTTGGCCACGTCGACGAGCCACTCCGGGTTCAGGCCCAGCCGGCGCGCCACCTCGGTTCCGGCGCCCACGAACGGCAGGTCCGGCAACTGGCTGTGCACCAACAGCACGTCGACGCCGCGTATCTCCGCCGCGCCGTGCCGTTCGATCAGGGGCTGTACGGCGCGCTCGACCATGTCCGCGTTGGTCTCGTTCCTGGCCACGTGGTGCCGTAACGGCGGGACCTTGAACATGGGGTGGTTGCGGAGCTTGTCCTCGGCTCCGGGGAACTCCGTGTAGAACGCCGCGGGGACCGGCTCACCGGGCAGGTAGCTCGCGACGTCGGTGAGGCTGACCGTGGTCACCGCGCCACCGCCCGCTGCGGAGCCGAGCTGACCGGCAGGCCGCGCCGGTGGCGGTGTTCCAGGATGGCCTTGAGGTTGTTCATCTCCACGGTGTGCCCCGCGTAGAAGAGGTCCCAGTAGTCGCCCACCCAGGGCCGGTCCGGGCGGGGAGCCAGGTCGGGGTGCGGATTGTCGTCGTAGTAGGGGTGCCGGCAGTTGGTCCAGGTGATCACCGAACCGGGCTTGTCGAGTACCAGTCGGGCCGGGACGACCCGCATCAGGTAGATCATCCACAGCTTCTCGCCCTGGTCCCAGGAGCAGTGGTAGTCCACGGTCATGGCCTCGGGGTTGGCGAGCACCTTGCAGTAGATCCTGGTGTCGTCCTCCAGCCGGTCGTGACCGACCCACAGCCCCGGTGTGCCGGTGGGCGCGAAGTCCCGCAGACTGCACGTCCACTCCTCCAGGTGGTGCCCCTGGCGCAGATAGTCGTAGACCTGCTCCGGGGGGCAGTCGACGTACTCGTGGATGGTGCAGTACTGCCCGTAGACCTGATGGTGCGGGTAGACCGCGTGGGTGAGCTCCATGCAGTGGGCGGTCAGTTCCTCCTTGTCGTTGTTCTCGATCCGGACCAGACCGGGGATGTCAGCCAACGTGGACGACTCCTCGCTCATCTGAACCCTCCTTGCTGTTGGTGGCTTCGGTGAAGGACTGGAAGGGAAGGAACGGGGGGATCTCCCGCGGGTCGCAGGCCACCGCGACGAACGCCGGGCCGCCGCCCGCGTTGCCGCGCAGCAGTGCCGTGCGCAGGTGCGCCGCGTCGGCGGCCGCCGTGGCCTGCAGGGACGGGAAGGCGGCGGCCACTCCGGCGGCGAGGTCGCTCGGGGCGAACAGGTCGTCGCTGCGGACGCCGCCCTGGAGGAACTCCTCCCGCAGCGCGCACATGGCGTGGGCGTTGTTGTTGAAGATCACGAACGTCACGGGCGCGTCGTACTCCACGGCGGTGTGCACCTCCATCCCGTGCATGAAGAAGGCCCCGTCGCCGGCGAGGACGTAGGTGCGTCGGCCGGTGGCGAGCGCGGCGCCGATGCCGGCGCCGAAGGTGTAGCCCATGCCGCCCATGCCGACCGCCACCACGAAGCGGCCGTGGCGCGGTGCCGGGAGGAGATGGATCGCGCTGGCACCTGCGTTGCCGGCGTCCACGAAGACGTGTGCGTCCTCGGGGAGTGCCGCCGCCACCGCGGCGACCGCCTGGGCGTGGGGCACGGTTCGCTCCAGGGACTGGAAGAGCGGGCCCGGCACGGGTGTGGGAAGGGGGCCGGCGTGCGGCGGGCAGGGGCGTGGGCGCGCCGGCAGTCGGAGGGTCACCGCGCGCAGCGCGTCCCGCAGGTTCCCGCCCAGGGCGGTGCCTGCCACGAACGGCGGTTCGGGGCCGAGGGACACGACTTCGGTCGTGGCGAGGGCCCCGTCGAGACCGCCGCGTGCCAGGAGCGGCAGCCGGGTACCCACCAGCAGGCACAGGTCGGCCCGGCGCAGACAGGCCTCGACGTTGGCGTGGCCCATCACCCCGGCCACGCCCGCGAACCGTGGATCACGGTTGTCGAAGACGTCCTTGGCGTCCGGGGTGACCGCCACCCATGCCCCGAGGCGGCGGGCCAGTTCGGCCAGATCCCCACGCGCGTCGGCGGCGGCGACATCCTCACCGGCGATGACGAGGACGCGACCGGCCCCGCGAAGGGCGTCCGAAACGGCCCCGACGGCAACTGTGTCGAGCCGCGCCGCGGATGCCGTCGCGGGACCGCCCGGTGCCGGTGCCGGGTCGCGGACGGGCACCTGGATCCGCGCCTGCTGCACGTCCTTGGGTAGCAACAGCACGGCCGGCCCGCGGGGATCGGCCTGAGCCGCCGCGACTGCCCGGGGCAGCAACTCCGTGAGTGAGTCCGGGTCATCGACCCGGGCGCAGAACCGGGAGACGGGCGCGAAGACGTCCCGTGCGTCGAAGGAGCCCGCCTTGCCGCTGGAGTCCTGGAACGCCCCGTGCCCTTCCTGGCCGGTCGGCGGCTGGCCCACCAGGGCCAGTACGGGCACCCGGGAGGCGTACGCCTCGGCCAGACCCGGCACGAGATTCATCGCCCCACCGCCCGAGGTGGCGGCAACGACGCCGAGGCGCCTGGTGGTACGTGCGTATCCGTCGGCCATGGTGACGGCGGAGAACTCGTGTTTCGCGACGACGCCGCGGATGGTGCCGCCGCGGTGCACCGCGTCGAACAGGTCCTCGATGTTCGCGCCGCCGACGCCGAACACGTGGGTGACGCCGGCCCGGGCGAGTTCCCCGGCCAGACAGTCGACCAGGCGTACCGTTCGGGTCTCGCGTAATTCCGAGGTCGTGGGGGTCATGCGGGGCTCCCCTCCCGCTCGTGGTGCCGGTCGATGAAGCCGCACGGCGAGATCACCTGGAAGCGGTGCCGGTACTCCTTGGGGGTGAGCCCCAGAGTTCGTCCGAAGGAGCGGAAGAACGTCTCGGTAGTGGCGAATCCGCAGCGGCCGGCTATCTGACCGATCGTCAGGTCTGTGGTCTCCAGCAGTTCGCGTGCGCGGGCGATACGCGTCCGCTCGACGTACTGGCCGGGTGTCGTGCCCACCTCGCGCCGGAAGACCCGGGCGAAGTTGCGCTGACTCATGTTGGCCTGCCGCGCGATGTCGGCCACGGGCAGCGGACTGTCCAGGTTGTCCAGGATCCACTCCTGTGCCGCCCGGATCGGCGGATGGTCGGCCAGCTGGGCGTCGAGGACGGCGCTGTACTGGGACTGTCCTCCGTGCCGCTTGAGGAACAGCACCAGAAACCGTGCCGTCTCCAGAGCGAGCGCCGATCCGTGATCGGCCTCCACCAGCGCCAGCGCCATGTCGATGCCCGTCGACACGCCCGCGGAGGTCACAAAGGGGCCGTCCCAGACGAAGATCGGCTCGGCGTCCACCGTCACATCCGGATAGCGGCACGCCATCGCCTCGCTGTACGCCCAGTGCGTGGTGGCGCGTCTGCCGTCGAGGAGGCCCGCCTCGGCCAGCAGAAAGGAACCGCCGCACACGGAGGCGACCCTGCGCGAGCGGGCCGCCGCCCGGCCGATCCAGGACACGAGCGCCTGGTCCCGGAGCGCGTTGTTCAGACTCCATCCGCCCGGCACGAGGAGCGTGTCGATCGGGCCCTGCCCCGCCTCCAGCGGCGAGGCCTCCACCACCACCCCCGAACTCATGCGCACCAGTGGTGCGTCGGCGGAGACGAACTCGGTCCGGTAGGGGGTGCCCGAGGCGCCCAGGAGCCGGTTCGCCGTATCGAACACTTCAATCGGTCCTGTGATGTCCAGGGCCATCGCGCCCGTGTACACCACCACAACAACACGTCGTTCCAACACGGTCACAGCCTGTATCGGATGTCGCACTGGCTGCAATGACAGATTAGTGACGTATCCGGCCAACAAAGCGGCGTCGCACGGGTGCGCAGGGCGCTGGTGAGGCAGTTCGCGCGCCGAGCAGACGGGGATGGGTGAGGCAGCTCACAGGACCGTCTCAGACCGGCTGGGGGACCGTGGCGACCGGGCACTCCGCGTGGTGCAGCAGGGCGTGGGCGACCCTGCCGAGCTGCAGACCGAAGTGGCCGTGCCGGCGCTGAGCACCGACGACGATCAGGTCGGCCTCGGCCGATGCCTTCAGCAGGACGCGGTGGGCCGGGCCTTCCACTGGCTGACGATGGACATCGACGCGGGGGTGCTCCCGTACGGTCTCGCGCAGTGCGTCGTCGAGGCTGGTGGCGGCCCGTTCCTCCCGCAGGCGGGCGGCGTCGTCCGCGATCAGCATGTGGTCCACGGGCTCCTGCGAGGGGTTGCGCCAGGCCCGCACGGCCGTCAACGCACACTCGCGCACCTCGGCCTCGCGGACGGCGAACCGCACAGCCCCCACGCCGCCGCCCGCCTCACCGACCCCCACCACGATGCGGCCGAAGGCTCCCCGGCGGTTGGCTTCCGCGCCACGGACCACGACGACCGGGCAGACCGCGCGCGCCGCCACCCCGAGGCTTACGGATCCCAGCAGCATCCCGGCGATCTCGCCACGCCCACGTGACCCCGTGACCAGGGCGAACGCCTCGGGCCCCGCCCGCAGCAACGCGGACACCGCGTCCTCGGGCAGTGCCCGGCCCGAGACCTTGACCTCGGGGTTGCGCCGCCGGGCCCGCTCGACGCAGGAAGCGACGATGTGCTCGGCCATGACCTCCTCGGCCGGTCGGCCGGTGCCGAAGGACGGCTGGGCCCCCTCGTAGACCTCCCACCGGGAGGCATGGACGAGGTGGAGGGGCAGCCCGTGCCGCGCCGCCTCGTCCACCGCCCAGTCGACCGCCGTCAGACTGGAGTCCGATCCGTCGACGCCCACGACCAGGGGGAGTTCCATCGCCGTCACCGCCTTCGCCGCCCGGCTGCCGAGAGGCCCCGTGAATACCGTCGCACCGCCTGCTCGGCGCCGCGACACGCCGTCCGGTCCGGACCGAGGGGACGTGCATGTGGCGGTGCCATGGCGAGTGCACCGTGACCGCCTACTGATCAGCCGGAGTGATCCGCCGCCCCGTCAGGTGCGAGGGCCGGATCGACACCCACATCTCGCGCTCTCCGCCCGCCCACGGCGTCGTGTGCGCGAGCTGGACGAGCCTGCGCACCGCCTCAGGATCCGTCACCACACTTGCGTGGCCGACGGCGAGCACGCTCCAGCCCTGGCTCAGGGCCTCGTCCACGTGGTCGACCTCGAAGGCGACCTCCGCCTCCGCTGCCGCCGCCGTCACGGTGTCGGGCGCGGTCCGGAAGACGATGGCGTCATCGACGATCTCGTAGTTGACCGGGACAACCGCCGGGCGGCCCTCGGACGTCGACACCGCGATGCGTCCCACGCCGTGTGTGGAGAGCAGGGTGCGGCACTCCTCCGGGCTGAGGTCCCGTAGCTGGGGGCGCAGCAGTGCGTGACCCCGACCGGGCGGGAGATCGATGCCTCCGCCACGCAGTGCTGCGACCGTGGTGCCCAGGGCGTCCGCCAGCCTGATGAGAGTCGCCAAGGTCGGGTCGGCGGGCCTTTCCTCCAGGTAGGCCAGGTAGTCGGGCGACATCCGGGCCCGGCCGGCCGTTTCCTCCCGGCTGAGCCCGCGCCTTCGGCGTTCGACGGCCACGCGTCGGCCGATGTCGCCGGGATTGCCCGCCCCGATCGACTGGGGCGCGGTGGAGACGGAGGCCGCCTCGTGCCGGTCCGGCACTGCCTGGTGCGCGGCCACAGGCTCCGCGTGCTCAAGATGGCGGATATGGGCGTCGGGCCCGGGGAACACGAGCGTCACCTCGTCCGTGTCCGACCAGCGCACGTCGTAGGGGGGTGTTCCGTCCTCGTGGTGGAGTCCGACGATCTTGCCGTCGCGCCTGGCCGCGCCGGTCGCC
The DNA here is from genome assembly GCF_055572075.1 of Streptomyces sp. NPDC030820. Taxonomy (NCBI): domain Bacteria; kingdom Bacillati; phylum Actinomycetota; class Actinomycetes; order Kitasatosporales; family Streptomycetaceae; genus Streptomyces; species Streptomyces sp. NPDC030820. The sequence continues at coordinate 277,921 of NZ_JBVIEB010000012.1, read as the reverse complement.
GGGCTTTCGATGACGAGTTGGTCGCCGAGGTGAGCTCGCATGATCGCCGCCCTCTCCGCAGAATGGTGCTGTATCCAACCTGCCATGCGGGCCACACCGCCGCACGGGCGGCGGCCCCGTATCCGCGAGGCGGGTGTCCCCGCACGCGGGAGGCGCCATGCACCACCGAACGGTCGAGGAGCTCATGACCCGGAACGTCGTCCGGGCACGGCCCGACACGCCGTTCAAGGAGCTCGTCAGGCTCCTGGAGGAGAACGACGTCACCGCCGTACCCGTGGTGGACGAACTCGACCGTCCGATCGGTGTGGTGTCCGAGGCCGACCTGCTGCGCAAGAGCGCCGACCAGACCGACCCGTCCGGCAGGACCCCCATTCCGCATCTCGAGGCCTGGGAGCGGGCGAAGGCCGAGGGGGCCCAGGGCCGAGGAACTGATGTCCGCCCCCGCGGTGTGCGCGCGACCCGAACGGACCCTTGTCGAGGCCGCCCGACTCATGGAGACCCAGCAGGTCAAACGGCTGCCCGTGGTCGACGAAGCCGATCGGCTCCTGGGCATCGTCAGCCGCGGTGATCTGCTGCGGATCTTCCTGCGCCGTGACGAGGCCATCCGCGAGGAGATCACCGGGGATCTCCTGCGGCGCACCCTGGGGCTCGACCCACGAGACGTGACCGCGGAGGTGCGCGAGGGGCGGGTCACCCTTGCAGGCACTGTGGAGCACAGGAGTCTGATTCCCGTCATCGAGCAGTTGTGCCGGGGCGTCGACGGCGTGGTGTCGGTCTCCGGGAACCTCACTCCCCGCACGGACGACACCCGGGATGCGCCCGCCGGCCCCTGACCGGGTGGGGCATCCGGGTTCACCCTGTGATGTCGCACGACGTGCTTCCCGCCCTGTTTCCAGCCCTGTGGCGGTCACATCTGCGGGACGACGGCGACGGGACACGGTGCGTGATGCAGCAGGGCGTGGTTGATCAGGCCGAGCTGCAGGCCCGGATGCCCAAGTCGTCGGCGGGCCCCACCACCAGCAGATCCGCCGTCGACGCGGCCTCCAACAGGGCCGGTCGTGCCGGTTTCTCGATCAGTCGCCGGCTCACCACGATGTCGGCACAGCTTTCCGGGGGGTGGCGCAGGACGTCGTCGAGCACTTGTGCCGGGGGACGCCGGTGGGCCTCCAGGAACCATGACGGGGCCTGCGGTGTCGTACACGCACCGGACGGTGCGCTCCAGGCGTGCACCGCCACCAGTCGGCAGCGCCGCACATGGGCCTCGCGCCATGCGAAGTCCACGGCCGTGCCACTGCCCTCCCGGAAAACTCTCCGAGTCCCCTGTACCCCAGTACCAGCGCAAAGGCGTTGCGCCCACGGTCGACCAGAACGGAGGCCGCGTCCTCGGGCGACACCTCGTCCGACAGCGGCACCGCCGGAGCGCCGTCCCTGGCACGCGCCCAGGCCTCGCTGATCACGGCGGACGCTTCCCGCTCACCGGCGGCCGCGTACAGGAGGTGGAGCGGGACCCCGTGCCGGGCCGCCTCGGCGGCCGCCCAGTCGACCGCCTCCAGACTCGCCTCGGATCCGTCGACGCCCACCACGAGGGGAATCGTCACCGCGTCCGTCTCCTCTCCTGCCGCGCGCCATGGCGCCGGCCCCTCCGCACGCGTCCACATGCGCCGCGGCGAGGACCGGGAGATCCTCGAATGGGGGAAGCTCATAGCGTCCGGTCAGGCAGGTGATGTCCGGACCGACCACACAGTCCGCCGCGTGCACCGTCCGCTTCAGCTTCTTACGAGACGGAGGCCGCCGCCATGCAACCAGTCGCCACCGTGGGCCTCGTAGCGCGCCGCTCCACGCACATGTGCCCTGGGGAGTGGACCACGCGTCCCGAAAGTCCGGCCAAGGCCGTTGTACAGGCCGGCGAGGGTGCCGCAGTGCTGGTCGTGGGCCGACGCCGGCATCGTGCCGGTCCGGCGCCCCACCTCGGCCCGGTCGCGCAGGCCGCCAACCATCACGGCCGCTGCCCCGTCGCCGTCGTTCCCCATGACTGAGCCCGGCCGCCACGAGCCGCGCGCCGGCACGTCCGCTCTCCGCTCCGGCGCCCGGCACGACGGCGAGCCTGTGGCGCGCGCCGGGGTCTGCGAGACCCACACCGCGACGCTGTTCTTCGTCGGCGACCGGGTCTACAAGGTGAAGAAACCGGTCGATCTGGGATTCCTGGACTACACCACGGTCGCTGCGCGCCGGGCTGCGTGCGAGCGCGAGACAGTCCTCAACCGCCGGTTCGCCCCCGACGTCTACGTGGGCGTGGGTGAATTCCACAGCCCCGACGCGGAGACACCGGAACCGGTCGTGGTGATGCGCCGCATGCCGGAGGATCGCCGCCTCTCCCACCTTGTCCGGGTCGGGGCTGCCTTGGACGACGTCCTGCGAACCGTCGCCCGGCATCTGTCCGCGTGGCACGCGGCCGCACCCCGCGGCCGTGACGTGGCCGAACAGGGCACGCGGGATGCCTTGTCGGCACGTTGGGAGGCGAGCTTCGAGCAGCTTCACGCGCTGGCCGCGGAGGGCGTCGTGCCCGACTGCCTGGCGGAGATCGAGCAGCTGGTGCGCCGCTATCTCGCCGGTCGCGAGCGGCTGTTCGACGCCCGTATCGAGGAGGGCCGGGTGGTCGACGGCCACGGCGACCTGCTCGCCGAGGATGTCTTCTGTCTCGACGACGGTCCCCGGGTGCTGGACTGCCTGGAGTTCGACGATCATCTCCGGTATGTCGACGGCCTGGACGACGCCGCCTTCCTCGCGATGGACCTGGAACAGCTCGGCGCCCCCGAGGCCGCGGAGTATTTCCTCGCCCGGTACGGCGAGTACGCCGGGGATCCCGCGCCCCCTTCGCTGTGGCATCACTACGTCGCCTACCGCGCGTTCGTCCGTGCCAAGGTCTCGGTGATCCAGGCCCGCCAGGGCGCGCCCGGCGCGGAAGCGGCGTCGCGGCGGCTTGCTTCCATCGCGCTGCGTCACCTGCGTACCTCCGCCGTCGGCCTCACCCTCGTCGGGGGACTGCCGGGCAGCGGGAAGTCCACCCTCTCCGGAGCGCTGGCCGACCGGCTGGGGGTCACTCTGCTCAGCAGCGACCGCATCCGCAAAGAGCTGGCCGGAATCCCGGCGGAGCAGTCCGCGGCGGCAGGCTACGGCGAAGGGCTGTACACGCCCGAGTGGACGGCCAGGACGTACGCCGCCCTGCTCGACCGCGCGGCCGTACTGCTCTCCTCCGGCGAATCGGTCGTGCTCGACGCCACCTGGTCCGATGCCGCACAGCGTGAGGCCGCTGTGCGGGTGGCCGAACGCACCAGCGCCGACCTGGTGGCCCTGCACTGCCATGTGCCTGGCGATGTGTCCGCGGCCCGTCTCCGCACGCGCGTCTCCGGCGCCTCCGACGCCGGCCCCGAGATCGCGGCCGCCATGGCGGCCAGGGAACCGCGATGGCCGGAAGCCGTCCCGGTCGACACCAGTGGCACGCTGGAGTCCGCCGTCGCTCAGGCGCTGACGGCCGTACGTCCGTGGGGCACCGGTCAGGCCCCGGTCTTCCGCCGCCCGTACATGGAGCCGGACTGAGCGTGCGGACATGGTGCCGGGAAGTTCGTCCGCCCCCTCGCCGACGATCAGTACGTGGCGCACGGCGGCGAGCCGACGACGTTGCCCTTCGGGCCTTCCTCGACCATCCGCCCGGTCCGCTCCGTCCGCACCGGGTCGAAGGGCCCCGTCCCCGGCCGGACGGCTCAGGGCCGCGGCCGGCGTCCCCGCGCCTGCGGGCTGCGCTCCGTTCTCCGGGATCACCTCTGCCGGCTCGCCCCGGTGAGCGGGGACCAATGGACCCCGCTCACGTGCCCGCGTGGCCCTGTCGGCGCGGCGCCGTACCGGACATGCTGCGATCGTGGGCATGAGGGGACGGCGGGGCTCCAGGTGCCTCCGCTGTGCCGAAGGAGGTCGGCCATGAGTGCCGACGCCGATGTGAACGCCTCCCGGCCGCCCGCATCCGACGGGCTCGTCATGGGCAAGGACGGCATGGCCGCGCTCGTGGACGTGCTGAGCGGGCGAGGATTCACCGTGATCGGACCCACCGCGCGGGACGGCGCCATCGTGCTGGCGGAGCTGCGGTCGGCCGAAGAGTTGCCGTACGGATGGGGCGTGGAGGTGGAAGCAGGGTACCGGCTGCGGGAGCGGTCGGACGGCGCGGCCTTCGCGAACGCGGCGGGCCCCCAGTCGTGGAAGTCCTTTCACCCTCATGTGCTGTCCGCCAGGCGGCTCATGAAAGGCGGTGAGGACAATGACACTCCTCCCTCTGGTGGTGGGCGTCGACGGATCGGACTCGTGTCTGCTGGCGGTCGACTGGGCCGTGGACGAGGCTGCCCGCCACGGTCTGCCGCTCAGGCTGGTGTACGCCTCCCTCTGGGAGCGTTATGAGGCCGGCCTTCCAACCGTGGGCCCGGGGCGTCCCTCCGAACGGGCCCCGGCCGAGCACATCGTGGCCTCGGCGGCCCGTCGCGCCGCACGGCGCAACCCGGACGTGAAGGTCACCACCGACATCGTTCCGGAAGACGCGGCGGCCGCTCTCGTACACGCGGGCGACGAGGCCTTCGCGCTGGTGACGGGGTCGCGCGGCCGGGGTCAACTCAAGGGACTGCTTCTCGGGTCGGTCTCTCTGGCCGTCTCCGCCCGGGCGCACTGCCCCGTGGTCGTGGTCCGGGGCGATCGGGCGGGCCTGGCGGGCACGCACGAGCGGATCCTGCTCGGCCTCGGTGAAGCAGACACGAGCCATGAGGCGGTGCGGTTCGCCTTCCGGGAGGCCGAGGTGCGCGGCTGTGTGCTGGATGTGGTGCATGCCTGGCGAAGGCCCGCCTACGACAGGAGCGGCGGCCGGGTACCGGTCGCAGGACCGGCGGACACATACGAAGAGCGCGCCTCGGCCGTCGTCGACGCTCGGCTCAAAGCCGCGATCGACGAGTATCCGCACGTCCGGACGCGCCCTGCGGCGCTTGAGGGACCGGCCGGCAAGATCCTCGTGGACCGGTCGGCGGCCGCAGACCTCGTGATCGTCGGGGCACGGCGCAGAACCGGTCACTTCGGATTCCAGCTCGGTTCCGTCAGCCATGCACTCCTGCACCACGCCGAGTGCCCGGTCGCGATCGTGCCCGAACGGCACTGAGCTCGGCCTGGCCCGGCCGGTCACCGTGTGCGCGCGGAGAGCGCCGAGCGAGCAGCTCCCCGGTGAGGCTCCGGGCACAACCGGGCTTCGAGGGCGGCGCGCACGGAGGCGGTCAGCTGTTCAAGAGCCTTTGACCGGACCGGCGGGACCGGTTCGGGGTTCTCGATCCGGAGTGCCGATCCGGGGAGAGCGGCGACGTCCTCGCGGAATCGCCGGCGCGCGTCCTGCCAGCGGCCCGGCACTCCGGTCCGTCGCCCACCCCGCATGACCGTGCGCAGCAACGGCCGCGCGGAGTTCGGGGGTTCCTCCACGGCCAGGGCTATGACGTCCGGCCGTCCGGGCCGGCGGAAGACCTGCTTGCGGCCGGGGGCCGTGACTTTCGCCGAGGACAGCTTCATCACGGGACGGCGGTCGTACTCGACGAGCTTGTACGCGGCGTCCAGGTACGGGGCGTCCGCAGCCACGCCCACCCGCGTGCCCACCGCGTAGACGTCGATCGGGGCGCCGGCGCGTACCAGCCGCTCCACCCCGTACTCGTCGAGTCCGCCGCTGGCAACGATGTGTACGTCGGTCAGCCCGGCGGCGTCCAGAAGTCCGCGCGCCTGCCGCGAGAGGGCGTCGAGATCGCCACTGTCCAGGCGGATGGCGCAGCCGGGGCCGCGCCCGAGATCGGTCAGGACCCGGGCGGCGATACGCACGCCCTGCTCCGTGTCGTAGGTGTCGACGAGGAGGGTGATCGGACCGGGGTGGCAGTGCGCGAAGGCGCGGAACGCCTCCTCCTCATTGGGGAAGGCCTCGATGTAGGAGTGCGCCATGGTGCCCGAGGCGGGGATGCCCAGGGAGGTGGCGGCGGCGACGTTGCTGGTGCCTGCGAAGCCCACCATGGCGCCCAGCCGGGCCGCCTGGAGTCCCGCCCCCGGGCCATGCGTGCGGCGCAGTGAGAAGTCCACGACCGGCCTTCCGGCAGCGGCGAGGACACAGCGCGCCGCCTTGGAGGCCACCACTGTCTGGTGGCAGAGCTGGTTCAGCAGGTACGTCTCGACGAGCTGGGCTTCGGGAAGCGGTGCGGTCACCTCCAGCAGCGGTTCACCGGCGAACACCACTCGGCCCTCCGGAATCGCCCGCACTTCACCCTCGAAGGAGAGACCGAGGAGCGGTTCGAGGTCCCGGACGGGGCGGTGCAGGGCGTCAGCGAACCCTTCGACGTCCTCCCGCTCCACGCGGTACCCGGCAAGGAAGTCCAGGGCGGCCTCCAGGCCCGCCGCGACCAGGAAGCCCCGGCCGGGCGGAAGGTCACGGACGAAGAGGCTGAAGGTGGCCGGTGCCCACATGTCCTCCCGCAGGTAGGACATGGCCATGGTCACTTCGTAGAGGTCGGTGGTGGTGGCCTCGGACATGGTGATCGCCGCCGGCGTCGTGGGTTTCCTGCATCCCAGTCTGACCGCGACCGCGCAGGACGAAAGGGACCTCAGGACCCCGTGCAGGTGCTGTTCGGCCCATCGGCTGGCTCGGAATGCCACGCGCTGGACCGGATGTGTTCGGCCGCCTCCGACATCAGTTCCACCGTGTGCAGTTCCCGTTCCGCCCCGCGCCGGATAGGGCCGTCACGCCGTTTCACCAGGGCCGTTCGGCTCTTGGCAGGGGATTGGGGGCGGAAGACTGTGACGGTAGGCAACTCGACGGAGTGAGGAGGCCGCCGTGAACGCGCACGAGAACTTCTCAGCGGAGGCCCAAGCCCGGCGCAATGTGCCGTCCCGTTCGTGGAGCCCTGGCGAGACGGCACCGCAGGACCTGCTGGTCCGCTATCTGGGTGCCGTGGCCACGGCCGCAGCCGAGCACGTCGGCACCGGGAAGCCGGCTCCGTCCGGTTCGGCCGGCCCGACGACCCGCACCGCTCCGCCGGCCGCCTCGCCGAAGCGGCAGTCGGTCCTCCCGCCGGGACAGGGACCGCCCGTGGTGCGGGACGTGATGGACGTGCCTGCCGCCTCGCTCCGCGACGACCTGCCGTTCCGTGACATCGCCCGCCGACTGGCCGGCGAGCGGGTGGGGGCGCTCCCGGTCGTGGATGCCGAGGACCACGTGGTCGGCGTCGTCTCGGAGTCCGATCTGCTGGCGAAGGTCGCTTTCGAGGCCTCCGGTCATCGCTTCGGTCACATCGGCAGGCTGCGCGAGCGCCGTCTGCACGGCAAGGCCCGTGGCGAAACGGCTGCCGACCTGATGACGTGTCCGGCGATCACGGTGCTGCCCGGTGCGACCGTTGCCGAGGCTGCGTGGCTCGCCGCGCTCTCCCGGCTGAAGCGGATGCCTGTCACCGATCATGAGGGCCGCCTGGTGGGCGTCGTGCGCCGTGACGCGCTGCTTCAGGCGCTCATCAGGGATGACGCCGGTATCCGGACGGAGGTCGAGGCCAAGATCGAAGCTTGCTGCCCGCCGGCCGACCGGGACGCCGTGGAGGTGGCCGTGCACGACGGCGTCGTGGAGCTGAGCGGGCGGGTGTCACGGGTCACGGCGGCCCGACTGGTGGCGGAGATCGAGCAGATCACCGATGTGGTCGAGGTCAAGAACCTGCTCACGGCCGCCTGAGCATCGGGGTCGCCGCGGAGTTCCTCCTTGGGCAGCGGGTCGGCCTCGGAGAGACTCCTCGACCCTTGGCGGGCCTGTCCGGCTTCGCACTGCAGAGGGTCGGTCGGCCTCCGATGGGGCCGGGTGGCCCCTGAGCCCGTCGGCGGCACGGCGTCACGCTGGGGTCGGAACCTTTACGCCGGGAGGCGGAGACCATGTCCCGAACCATCACCGTAGGTCTCGACGACTCGCCCGAAAGCCGGGCCGCAGCCGAGTGGGCGGCGCGCGAAGCGCTGCTGCGTGCCCTGCCGCTGAAGATCGTGCATGTCCAGGAGCCGACACCCGGGTACGTGGCCCGGACCCCGCTGCTGGACCTCGGGCGTTACCAGCACTGGGCCGAGCAGCTGACACACGAGGCCGCGGAAGGGATCGGGCTGCGCCACCCGGGCATCGAGGTGATCACCGAGCAGCTCACGGGGACCGTGGCCGACGTCCTGTGCGAGGCGGCGGGGTTCGCCGAACTGCTGGTGCTGGGCTCTCGGGGCCTCGGCGGGCTCAGCGGGTTCATGGTCGGCTCGGTCAGTCTGGGAGTGGTGGCCCGAGCCGAGCGTCCGGTGGTGCTGGTGCGCGCGGGGGAGCAGGCCGCAGACGAGCACAGGATGGACCCGGCGGGCGTGCCGTCCGCTGCGGCGCCCTTCCGGCCCGTCGTGCTCGGCCTCGACCTCGAGCAGCCGGACGACACGCTTCTGGAGTTCGCCTTCGACGCCGCCGCACGCCGGAAAGCTGCCCTGCGTGCCGTCCACGCCTGGCCCGAGCCGCCGACCTCCTTCTACCGCTTCTCCGGCGACGCCGAACTCTACGACTCGCTCGAGCGCGGTCAGGCCACCCTCCTGAGCAAGGTGCTGCGTCCCTGGCGGCAGAAGTTCCCGGACATCGAGGTGTTCGAGGCGAGCCGGTGCGGAAGCGCCCCGCAGGTCCTCCTCGACGAGTCCCGGGACGCTTCCCTGGTGGTCGTCGGCCGTCGGATCCGCACCAGCTCGTTCGGTGCCCACATCGGCCATGTCACGCACTCCGCCCTGCACCACGTCGCCGCCCCCGTCGCGGTCGTCGCGCACAGCTGACCGGCCGCCCGAGGAGAGGAAGCCATGAGTGCAACGGACGCACATGCCTGCGGCGAGCCCCTGGACCTCCCGGTGATCGTCGGCGTCGACGGCTCCGAGCCGAGCCTGCGGGCCGTGGACTGGGCCGCCGACGAGGCGGCCCTGCGCAGGGCGTCCCTCCGGCTGGTGTACGCCTCGCTCTGGGAGCGCTACGAGGGCGCTGCCCTGGCCTCCGACCTCGGTGAGCCGTCCGAGGATGTGGTGGCCGAGGACATCATCGGGGCTGCCGAGCGGCGTGCTCGCCATCGGCAGCCCAGCGTCAAGGTCACCACCGACGTCCTGCCCGAGGAACCGGAGGTCGGCCTGATACGCGAGAGCCGCACGGCTCTCGCGATGGTGCTGGGCTGCCGAGGCCGCAGCGGTGTGACCGAGGCGCTCCTCGGCTCGGTCGGCGTCGCCGTGGCAGGGCACGCACACTGTCCGGTGATCGTGCTGCGCGGAAGCCACGACAATCAGGCACGCCCGAGCGCACGCGGCCGCATCGCCCTGGGGGTGGGTGAGCAGCCGGCACGCTCGGCCGCCGTACGGTTCGCGGTCGAGGAGGCCATGCTGCGCGGCGTCCCGCTGGAGGCCGTACGTGCCTGGCGACGGCCCCTGAACGAGCCGCGTCCGCATCCCCTGATCGTCAGCGAGCCCGCGCACCTGCAGGAGCGGCAGGCTGTGGAGTGGGTGGCGGAGGCGCTGCGGCAGGCCCCGACCGGCTTGCAGGTGCAGCGGCGTACGGTCGAGGGCTACGCACGCGACGCCCTGCTGGCGGTGTCCCGTGAGGCCGACCTGCTCGTCGTCGGTGCCCGGCGACGCCAGGGCCGTTTCGGACTCCAACTGGGCCGTGTCGCCCACGGCGTGCTCCACCACGCGGCATGCCCGGTGGCGGTCGTACCTGAGCCCGCCTGAGCCCCGCCCGGGCCGCGGCCGGCGCACACGCGCACGTCCGCAGCGCGGCAAGGCGACAAAAGGTGTCTGGATTGGCTTCTAGCGTCGTGCTGGACACCGCCGAAAGGACAAGGACACCGAGCCATGCGTATCGCAGTCACGACACCCACCGGGAACGTCGGACGGCACGTCGTCGCCATGCTCCTGCGCGCAGGAGTCCGTCCACGGGTACTGGTCCGCGATCCCGGCAGGCTCGATCCCGACGTCCGCCGCGAGGTCGATGCGGTGACAGTGGACCAGCGTGACCCGGACGCCGTCGTCGCCGCGACCACCGGGGTCGACGCCCTGTTCTGGGTGGATCCCCCGACGACCGGTGAGGATCCGCTGGGAGACTACGCGCTGGCCACGGCGAGCGTGGTGCGTGCCGTCGAGTCGAACGGTATCGAGCGGACGGTCTTCCAGAGCAGCGTCGGCGCCGAAAAGCGCCATGGAGCCGGCGAGATCGACGGCCTCGCGGGGACCGAGCTCGCCCTCGACACCCTCGGCGCCACGGTCACGCACCTGCGCTGCGGCTACTTCTTCACCAATCTGGAGCTCCAGCTCGATGCCGTACGGGCCGGCGTCATCCCCGTGATCCTGCCCCTGGACCAGCCTCTTGCCTGGGTCTCGCCGCGCGACATCGCGGAGGTCGCCGCGACACGGCTGCTATCCACCGACTGGTCCGGACGCTGTGTCCAGGCCGTGCACGGCCCGGCCGACCTCACCTGGCCGCAGGCCACCGAGATCGTGTCGGCCGCCATCGGTCGCCCGTTGCGCGCGGAGCGCGTCAGCGACGACGCGATGCGGAACCTGCTGCGCGCATCCGGGATGACCGACGGCCTGGTCGAAGCGGTCATCGGGATGTCGACCGGGCTACGGGACGGCTTCGTCCCGGAACAGCCCCGAACCCCGCGCACCACCACACCCACCACTCTGGCGGCGTGGGCCTACGACGTCCTCCGCCGCCAGGTGCCGTCCCGGTAGGGTCAGGTCAGCTCGACCGTGACACAAGGTGGTTGCCGGCCGTATCGTCTCCCCGCCGCCGAGCGGCACGGAGGCGACGCTGCAGGCGGTTGGCGGAACCTGAGCGGGGGCAGGGGCTGACCTTCGAGTACGCTCAGCGGCGGGCGGTCACGCCAGGCCTCCGCTCCCGTACGGGGCGTAGAGGTCGAGCAGCCGGACGCGCGAGGCATGCAGCCGCTGCGCGACCACACGTCCCACCCAGACGGCTACGGCCCGGCCGAACTCGGCGTCGCCGGCGCACATGGTCCGTACCGCCTCGGCGTCGAACTCCCACGCCCGTACCGGGCTCAACGCCTCGGCACCGAGGTGCCAGATGCACGGAGGGAAGTGCCAGGACCAGCCGACCAGTTCACCGTGTCCCAGCGTCTCGATGACGGCGGAACGGCGGCCGGGAACGTGCAGGTCGAGGGCGATGGTGCCGGTGCGTACGATCCAGAACCGGTCGGCCCGGTGCCCCTCCTCGAACAGGCGGGTGCCGGCGTCGAAGGAGACCTCACGGGCGAGGCGCATCAGCCGTTCTCGGTGCACGGGCTCAAGAGCCGTGGTCATGGTGGTGGCGGAGGTCATCGCACGCGCTCCCTTCATGGGCTGTTGATCCCAGCGTGCGCGCCCTTTCGCCCCCGCGCCACGGGCCGCCCGGACCGGGCCGGGGGCGCTTCGGCCCATGCTCCGGATCCGCTGCCTCCGCAGGGGGCGTCCGGCGGAGGGCCCGGCAGCGCATGCGGGCGCGGACCCGGCCACGGTACGACCGGAGGGGAAGGGCCACCCGCTTCCCGCGGATCCGGATTGCGCGGTGCGCGGCTGCCGACCGCTCCGCCGCGTCTGCAACAGGTCCCCCCGGGGGCAACACGAGGACGGACCGCATGGCGGCGCGACCATGAGGCGGACGCCGACCGATGGGCCGCCTCCAGCCGGACCAGGGGGAGCATCCGGGCCGACCGGAGACAGGGCCTCTCGGCGGAGGAGCGGACCGGCTGAGCGGGCGTGCGCCCGATCAAGAGCCGTGCTCTGACCCTGTCGCCGTCTTGGAGTAGCCGTCGTGCCAGGCGGCCTTCGCTCCGGAGTCACCGATCCGGTAGACGTCCACGACCGCTCCCACCGCGACGGCCAGCGAGAGGACGCCGACGACGACCCGCACAGGCAGGGCCGACGACCAGCGCCTGCCGCTGCCCTGTCCGGGCTCCGCTGAGGCGCGCCGCCCCGCCCACCACACGACCGCCGCCAGCACGAACAGACCCAGGGCCCACGGCAGCAGTCCGTCACCCAGCTCGGTGTGCCGGCGTACCAGGGCGTCGTCGTCCACGTGCCGCTCCAGCCATTCGCCGGCCTGCGTGGTCAACGGCACGCTGACCAGGGCCACGAAGGCGAGCATCGGGAGCACGACGCCCAGCCGCCGGGCGGCGCGCGGCCAGAGCGCGGCCGTCACCAGGGCCAGCGCGGTGAGGGGTATCAGCACGACGACCACATGGACGAAGAGGACATGGGCGGGCAGACCGTTGATCAGAGTCATCCAGGGGCTCCTGAGGGGATGTGGGCGCGCCAGCGTGGCACAGCAACCTCTCAGTTACCTCTCAGCGATCAAGGTGTGTCCGGCCGATCGGTAGGCGCAGCCGGCGCAGCAACTGCGCCAGGCAGATCGTGGCTCAGATGGCTGGAGATCGCCGTCGCGATGGCGGACGCGCCGGTCCAGGCGTCCTACTTCGGCCGCCTCGACGCGGTCTCGGAGGCCGCCGGCGGAGGCGGTTGCTGCACGATGGAACATGCGAATGGCCGGAGTCGAGGTATTCCAGCACAGAGCGGGGCAGGACGCTGTAGCCGGCGTCGGCGTTGATCGCGGACAGGACCGCGTACAGGTTGGGTACGGTGACGGCGGCGCGGGCGGCTGGGCAGGCGGCGGCAGCGCCGGCGAACGAGCGTGTGGAGAGCGGCCGCCCGTGGGCGGGCGGGCTGACCGCCGAGCGCCTGGGCGCACTCCAGATCGCCACCGAGGAGTTCGGCCCGGGAACGATCCTGCGCAGCGCCCGATCGGTGGCCGCCGACCCCGGCACCCACATCCTGGTGCGGCTGCAACTGGACGGCACCGCACTGCTGTTGCAGGACAGCCGCACCGCCGAACTCCGGTCCGGCCGGCTGGCGTTCCATGACGCGCGGCGCCCGTACCGGATCGTGCTGCCCCAGCGGCAGCGGGCCCGGGTCCTCATGCTGCCCCGCGCCCTGCTCCGGTTGGAGGAGGGGCAGTTGTCCGCCCTCACGGCAACCGTGGTGCACGACACCGGGGAGGGAGCGGCGGCCCTGCTGCTGCCGCTGCTGCGCGGCCTCGTCGACGAGGCCGTCCGCGCGGACGTGACCCGACGCGACGACCTCGCCCGCATCGCGGCCGAGATCCTCGCCACCTTGGCCCTGGAGCAGGCCGGCAGGCGGACCGCGCCGGCGCTGTGGGAGCGGATCACCGCGTCCGTCCAGGTCCGGCTGCCGGACCCCGGACTCACCCCCCAGGACATCGCCGACCAGCACGGCGTCTCGCTGCGCTATCTGCATCGGCTCTTCCAGCTCCTGGGCACCACCGTCAACGCCTGGGTGCGTACCTGACGGCTGGAGGCGGCGCGCGACCTGTGCGTGCACGGGATCGAGTCCTCCAGCGCCCGTCTCGGGCGAGTCTGCGTCATGCGCAGCAGTTCGTGACGGATGGTTGCCGTCGGGGCCGACGTCGGATCCGATGCCCCGCTGCAGGGAAAGGAGTTCATCCATGGTGCAGCAGCCGATCCTGGTGCTTGCCGCGACGGGCGGGCAGGGTGGTGCCGTGACCGACGCGCTGCTGGCCCGCGGTGCCCGGATCAGGGCGCTGGTCCGCGACCCCGGCCGCAGCGCCGCGCGGCAACTGGCCGACCGGGGTGTCGAGGTGGTGGCGGGTTCCCTGAGCGATCCCCGGTCCCTCGCCGCGGCCATGAAGGGGGTGGCCGGTGTCTTCGCGTTCACCACACCCTTCGAGGCCGGTGTCGAGGCGGAGGTGGACCAGGGGCGGGCGATCCTCGCCGCCGCGGCGCGGGAGCGCGTTCCGCATCTCGTGTTCAGCTCGGTCGCCGGGGCCGACCAGAACAGCGGGGTACCGCACTTCGAGAGCAAGGCTCGCATCGAGGCGGAACTGACCGCGGGTGAAGTGCCGTACACGATTCTGGGGCCCACGTACTTCTTCGACAACGCACTCGGCGGAGCGGAACGCATCCTCGACGGTGTTCTCGATCTGCCGCTGCCGCCCGATCGGCCGTTGCAGCAGCTCGCCCGCCCCGATCTCGGCGCGTTCGCGGCGCAAGTGCTGCTCAACCCCGAACCGTACGTCGCAGAGCGCATCGAACTGGCCGGCGACGCTCCCACGCCCACGCAGATGGCGGCCGCGCTGAGCGCCGCGCTGGGACGGGAGGTCCGGCATGAGCGCGTACCGCTGACGGCCATCGGCAATCCGGACATGCATGCGATGTGGACGTTTCTGAACGGTCCCGGCTATCGCGTCGACATCCCCGCGCTCCACGCCGCCCACCCGGAGATCCACTGGACCGGCTTCGCCGACTGGGCGCAGCGTACCTGGGCGGCCGCCCGTTGATCCTGCCGTCCGCCTCTGGTCGGCTTGCCGGGCACCGCGCACGAGCACGCCCGTCCGAGCCCTGCCGCACCAGATCTCACGCGTTCACGCGATATGGCGAACACCCCCGACTGACGGTGACTTCCGGGGCGGGCCGGTACGTCATTCGTACGCTGTGGGGACATCAGACGTGCGCTTGCGGACAACTACCGCGCACGCTGGCGATCTACGTGCGGAACAGCGGCGCCGGAGTGCCCGGCACGACGATCCGGAGCAGTGCCCGGAAACGCCCGCCGTACCCGACGAACACCAGGAGACACGCATGTCTGACGCCTTTGTGCCGGTCGAGCCGGTGCTGGAACCCGCCGCAGCCGAGTTCGCCGCGGCGACCGCCAACCCGCCCTACCTCTTCGACCTGCCCCCGGCGGAGGGCCGTAAGGCGGTCGACGAGGTCCAGTCCGGCGAGCTCGACAAGCCCGTGATCGACGAGGAGTGGATCACCGTCTCCGGCGGTCCCACAGGCACCGTCCGGGCCCGGATCGTCCGCCCCGCGGACGCCGCGGGCACCCTGCCGGTGATCCTCTACATCCACGGCGCGGGCTGGGTCTTCGGCAACGCCCACACCCACGACCGCCTGGTGCGCGAACTCGCCGTCGGCGCGAACGCCGCGGTCGTGTTCCCCGAGTACGACCTGTCTCCCGAGGCCCGCTATCCGGTCGCGATCGAGCAGAACTGGACCGTGGCGAAGTGGGTCGTGGACCAGGGTGCGTCGAAGGGTCTGGACGGCACGCGGCTGGCCGTGGCGGGAGACTCGGTCGGCGGCAACATGACGGCCGCGCTGACGCTGATGGCCAAGGAGCGCGGTGGCGTCCCACTGGCGCAGCAGGTGCTGTTCTACCCGGTGACGGACGCCAACTTCGACACGCCGTCCTACCACCAGTTCGCCACCGGCTACTTCCTGCGCCGTGACGGCATGCAGTGGTTCTGGAACCAGTACACGACCGACGAGGCCGAGCGGGCACAGATCACCGCCTCCCCGCTGCGCGCCACCGTCGAACAGCTGCAGGGTCTGCCGCCGGCCCTCGTCATCACCGGCGAGGCCGACGTGCTGCGCGACGAGGGCGAGGCCTATGCCAACAAGCTCCGCGAGGCCGGCGTACCGGTCACCGCGGTGCGCTTCCAGGGCATCATCCACGACTTCGTCAAGCTCAACGCCCTGCGCGGCACCCATGCCGCGGAAGCCGCCATCACCATGGCCGCCCACACCCTTCACGCGGCCCTGCACACGGCCTGAGTCCGCGGAGCCGGCGCAGCCGCGACCATGCCCACGGTCGTGTCGTCCGCGGCGCGTGCGCCGACGCGAACGGCTGGTCCGTGGCCTGCCCCCTCGGTTGGTCGCGGTCGCGGTCGCTGCCGCAGACGTTCCGGCCCTTGCACGCACTGGCCGGGACGCTGGGCGGATGCCTGCGGTTGCGCCCAGTACTGGAACCCCGAGCTGTTCACTCGCTGGAGCCGCTCGCAGGCATCCCTCCTCACAGTTGTATGGGCAGGTGGCGGGGCCCGCGGAGCATGGCGTTCCGGCGGTAGGGAGGCGGGTCCTCCACCAGGCCTGCGGTGCCGAGGTAGGGGAGCAGCCCGCGGAGCGCGGCCTGGGCCTCGAGGCGGGCGAGGGGTGCGCCGTAGCAGAGGTGGATGCCGCTGCCGAAGCCGAAGTGCTGGATGTCCGGGCGGGTGGGGTCGAACCGGTCGGGCTCGTGGAAGCGCATGGGGTCGCGGTTGCCCGAGCCGAGGACCAGGATGACGGACGCGCCTTGGCCGATGCGGGTGCCGGCGACGTCGATGTCGGTGTGCGGGATGCGCTCGCGCATGTGGACCGGGGGTTCGTAGCGCAGCAGCTCCTCGACCGCTTGCGGCAGCAGGCCGGGTTCACGGCGCAGGTGGTCCAGGTGCTCCGGCTGGCGCAGCAAGGTGAGCACGCCGTTGGTGATGAGGTTCACCGTGGTCTCGTGTCCGGCGATGAGGAGCAGTACGGCGGTCTCGGCGAGTTCCTCCTGCGTGAGCCGCAGGGCCGGGTCCGGCTCGTTGACGAAGGCGGAGAGCATGTCGTCGGCCGGCTGGCCGCGGCGCTGTTCGGCGAGGTTCACCAGGTACCCGCCCATTTCGAGGCGAGCCTGGTCCCCCGCCTTGTCGGTGTCGGCGGTGTCCTCGTCGGGCCTGACGTCCGCGGCTGCGACGATCGCGTCGGACCAGGCCCGGAACAGCGGCTCGTCCTCGCGTGGCACACCGAGCAGCCGGCAGATCACCGTGACGGGCAGCGGATAGGCGAAGTCGTCGACGATGTCGATCCGCCGGCCGGCCTCGAAGGGCTCCAGCAGGTCCTTGGTGATCCGGTCGATCTCGCCGCGCATGCCGTCGACCCGGGCGGGGCTGTGCGGCGGGCCGAACGGCCGCATGGCCAGCCTGCGCAGCCTGTGGTGTTCGGGGTCGTCGAGCCGCAGGAACGGCGGCTTGTGGGTCACCTCGCCGCGGGTGCGGGGATCGGCACTCATCCGTGGGTCGTGGAGCAGAGCGGCGATCTCGTGGTAGGTGCCGACAAGGTAGCTGCCGCTCGCCTGGGGCACCACGGGACCGGCCTCGCGGAGTTCTGCGTACAGCGGGTAGGGATTGGGGCGGCTGGCGTAGTCGGTGATGCGTGCCAGCAGGGTCTCGGAGTCCATGGTGGCTCCTCGGGTGGGGCAGGAGGTGGACGGCCGGTGTGTCACACCACCGTCAGCCGGCGATCGGGGAGGTGTCCGGTGAGCGCGACGGTCGGGCCGTGGGACAGCACGGACGGGTCCGGCACATCGGAGGGAATCGGGACATCGGCCGCGATCGCACGGTCCGCCGCGCCCGGCGGGGGCGGGAACGCAGCAGCCGTCTCGATCAAGTGCCGGTAGTAGTCGAGGACCTTCGCCATGTCGACGGTGACCGCGGCCGTCACCCGTCCCTGGTAGCCGTAGACCATGGCCAGACGTCGCGCCTCCAAAGAGCCCTGGGCGATGACCACGTGGTCGGAGTAGGTGGGCACGCCCACCGACTTGATGTTGAGCCCGAACTGGGTCGACCAGAACACCGGGACGGCCAGGTGCGGGCGCCGCAGGGGCCCCGGGCTGACCATGTTGTGGGCCGCCACCTCGGCCTGCTCGACCGCGTTCCCCCAGTGCTCCAGGGACAGCATCTGGTAGCCGAACAGCGGGTGGGGGAAGCGGGAGACGTCACCGGCCACGAAGACGTCATCGGTGACGATCCCGTACATGTTGAACGCGCGGCATCCGGCGTCGCAGGCGACCCCGCGCGGGCCCGCCGCCAGCCCGGACTCCGCCAGCCACTCGACGTTGCGGATCGCCCCGAGCGCCACGACGCACACATCGGCATCGACGCGGCTGCCGTCCGACAGCTCCGCACCGGTGAAGCTCCCGTTCCCACGCAGGGCGGTGACCGTCACACCGGTGCGCAGATCCACGCCGTGGTTGCGGTGCATGACGGCCGCGAGCTTCGACAGCGTGCCGCCGAGCGCACCCACCAGGGGTGCGGGACCGCGTTCGGCGACGGTGACGGCCAGCCCGAGTTCCCGGCAGGCCGAGGCGATCTCCGAACCGGTGAAACCGGCGCCGATCACCAGCACCCGCTCCGGCCCGGCGGCCAGCCGCTCGGACAGCCCGCCCGCGTCCTCACGGGTGCGCAGGGTGAACACCCCGTCCAGGGCGGCCTCCTCCGGGTTGGGCCAGGGACGCGCACGGGTTCCGGTGGCGATCAGCAGCCTGTCGTACGGCAGTGACTCGCCGTCTTCCAGCACCACTCGTCTCGCCAGCGGGTCCACACCGGTGGCGGGTACGCCAAGGCGCCACTCGGCGTCCGGATCCCGGCGCATAGGCAGCTCGGTGGTCTCCGCAGTCGCCTGCCCGAGCAGCACCTGCTTGGACAGTGGGGGCCGGTCGTAGGGCGCATGGGGCTCGTCCCCGACCACGGTCAGCGAGCCGATGAAGCCCTCCTCGCGCAGCGCCTCCGCGGCCCGCAGCCCGGCCAGCGACGCACCGACGATGACGATCCGGCCGTCCTTGAGATCAGCGGGCACCAGTGCTCACCTCCTCGCCGAGGAGGATCGCCTGCACCGGACATGCCGCGGCGGCCTGGCGCACGCGGTCGATCTGATCGTCGGGCACGGCCGTGGCGTACAGCAGCCCCTCCTCGCCGTGCAGCTCGAACACCTCGGGCGCGAGGAACACGCACTGTGCGTAGCCCTGGCACCGTGTGAGGTCGACAACGGTCCGCATCTTCACCACTTCCTCCGTTGTCACACCCCCCTCATCTCCAGCATGGGGCGACATCCGCACGCTCGCACGACGACTGCTCGAGGGGCGCGGCCGGGCAGTCGTCGACCCCGGGACGCGGTGAAGATCGAAGGAGTTCCGCGCCTCTGTGGCTGATCTCCTCGGCGGGCGGGCCGAGTTGGTCGGTGACGCGAGCATCCTCGCCGAGGGCCAGGCGGATTTCGTCACGGAGTGACCGAACACATGGGCTATGTCGGTTCCAGACAACTCGCACTTTCAACCACCGCTTGCGGCGCGGCCCGCGACAGCAACGTCGCCCAGGTGCTCGCCGCGTCCGACGCCTGCTTCAGCCTGCCGGCGGCGGTCCAGGGGATCGCCCCGGGCGCCGCCGACTTCCGGCTGACCCGGGCCCTCGGGCCCAGGGGCGCCCGGCAGGTGATCCTGGGTAGGTGCCGTATCCGGGCCGCCGAACCGGAGGGACGGCGGGCGCGCGGCGGCTGCGCGGCTCCGCCGTCCTGGCCAACCGGCGGATGCCGCATCTGGCGGAGGAATCCTCGGCGGTGCGCAAGGCCGTCGAACTCGCGTCCTCCAGGTACACCGTCACACCACGGCGGGTCAGAGCGACCGCGACCGCCTGTACCACTCAGCCCTCGATCCAGCCGTGGTTCTTCGCGAACTGTGCCAGGGCGCCACGGACCTGCAGGATCTCCTCACCGGTGAGGGAGGGGGCCGAGGCCAGCAGAGTCTCGGTGACCTCGCGGGTGAACTCCTCCGCGGTGAGCAGATCACACAGTGAGTCGCCGTTCGGGTCGACCGGCCTCGCCTCGGCTCCCCGCGCGAGCCGGACGGCGGACGCCTTCGGCCCGCGTTCGCCGTTCTCCACCTCGAATTCCACCGCCACGCCGGGGCGGACGTACGCCTCGGCGATCAGCATGTCGTTCACATGCAGAAACACGTCTTCTCCGCCGTCGTCCGGCGTGATGAACCCATACCCACGCGAACTGTCGAAACGCACCACACGACCGGCAACCATGCCAACCCCCAACAACTCCGGGCCCCTTGCCCAGGAGAGACGGCTCAGATCGTAGTTGGCACGCCGGTTTCAAGCGACTCCGGTCGGTGACCGGCCTCCGCTGAGCCTCGGTTGAGCACGACACGCCAGTGTGCCGGTCTCCTGCTCCAGCCGCCGCAGCGGCTCCACCCGGCGCCCGGAGACCACCACGTGGTGCCCCTGCTCGCGCAGCAACCGGGCGGTGGCCTCGCCGATGCCGGCGCCGGCGCCGGTGTCGCCATCGGCGCTGCCGGGGATCTCCGGGCTCAGTCCAGCGTGCCGTGCCCGTCGTACGAGCCGGGCCGCCCGCTCAGACGTACGGCCTCGAGGGCGATGTACAGCTCGGCGGAGGACTCCGCGTCGGTGGTGCGGCGGCCGGTCAGTTCGGCGATGCGGTTGAGGCGGTACAGGACCGTGTTCCGGTGACAGTGCAGCCGGCCGGCCGCCGCCGTCGTCGATCCGCCGCCGGCGAACCAGGCGTGCAGGGTCGCCAGCAGGGTGGCCTGTTCCTGCGGGGGCAGGGCGAGAAGGGGGCCGAGGACCGCCCGGGCGACCTCCTGCGCCATGTCGGGGGAGGCGGCCGCCAGGAGCGACACCGGCGCGCTGCCGTACAGATGGGTGCCGCCCGCTCCCTGGGGCAGGCACTGTACGGCCAGTTGGGCCTGCCGCCAGGCGGTCGGGGCGTTCACGGGCGAGGTGAAGGCGCGGCTGACCCCGACCCGGGACAGCGCGATGTCGGACAGCTGGTCGACCGCAAGCGCGATGGCCTGCTCGTGGGGCAGGGACAGCAGGCCCACCCAGGCCCCTATCGGCTGGATCCACTCGGAGCCGATGCCGGCGGCACGCAGGCGGCTTCGCACGCTGGGCAGGGGCTCCACCCCCTCGTGGACCTCGGCGCAGACCACCAGAAAGGGGCCCTGCCGGTCGAGGTCCAGCACCCGTGCGATCTCCCATGCGCTCGCCCCGGTGCCGGCCCTGCCGTCGAGCAGGGTGGTGAGCATCATGCTCCGGGCCGTGGTGTCGCGCCGCGACTGTTCCTCGACGGTGGCCCGATAGGCGTCGGCGGCCGCACTGGAGTAGTCGTCGATGGCCGCCCAGATGTCGGAGGCCATGTGCAGCAGCTGGACGGTGCTCTCCTCGTCCACGGCGGTCGCGAGCAGCCGGTCCCAGATGAAGCGGCCGGCCAGCCGGTAGGCGTGCAGGAGGGCGGCCAGCGGGATGCCCTGCACGGCCTTCAGACGCCCTGCGGCGCGGGGCGCCTCAAGCGTCGTGGGCCGCCCCTGCAGTGCCGCGAACATCGTGGTGAGGTTGTCGCGCACCACGGCGCGCAACTGTTCCCGGGCGAGCAGAGTGCTCTCGGCGTACGCGTGCTCGTCTCCGAGGATCTCGTCGGTGAGGTCCTCGGCGAGCCGGTCCACCTTGGTCAGCAGACGGCCGACCAGTTCGACGACCCGGTCGGCGGCCCTCGGCTGCGTCGCCACGGGCGCAGTGTAGTCCGGCGGAACTGTGCGCCGGCACAGTCCTACGACGCCTTTTCCCGTCCCCCGCCTATGGCCGAAACCGGTGGCGAGCGGTGGAATCACCGGCGGCGTGCCTCATTGTGCTCGCGCGGATCGGGCATGTGCACAAATCATGGCGGATCGAAGGAGATCGCATGGACAGCTCGGGTCACATACCCGGAAGGCCGGGATCGGGCGGCGGAGATTCCTCGGGTATGTGCTGGCCGCCTCGACGCTGACCGTGGCCGCCGAAGTCGGTGAGGCGGTGTTCGCGCCGGACGAGGCGGCGGCCGTCGTCCCCTCCGTGCCGGGTCCGGCGGAGATCTACGACCTCAACGACATGCTCACCGATGCCGCACTGCCGACGGCGAACCTGATCACGATCCGCGTCGACAGCGACGGCACGGCCACCTTCGCGCTGCCCCGGGCGGAGGTCGGGCAGGGCATCACGACGTCCAGCGCCATGCTGATCGCCGAGGAACTGGACCTGCCGCTGGAGCGGATCCGGGTCACGCTCGCGGACGCGCGGCCGGAACTGCTGTTCAACCAGCTCACCGGTGGTTCCAACACCACGATCTCGACCTTCACACCGATCCGGGTGGCGGCCGCGGTGGCCCGGGGCCGGCTGCTCAGGGCGGCGGCCCTGGAACTCGGGGAGGCCCTGGACACCCTGACCACCAAGGCCGGGGTCATCACCTCGTCGGCAAGCGGCCGCAGTCTCACCTATGGCGAACTCGCCGAGAAAGCGGCGTCAGTGACGTCCGGTCAGGTGTCCGTCACGCTCAAGGAGGCCGCGGAGTTCGAGGTCATCGGCACCGCGCAGGGGCGTATCGACGCGCGGGAAGCGGTGACCGGGCGCAAGACGTTCGCCATGGACCTGCACATCCCCGATGCCCTGCCGACGATGGTCTGCCGACCGCCGACGATCAACGGCACCGTGCGCTCGGTGGAGAATCTCGCCGAGGTGCGGGCGATGCCCGGCGTCACGGACGTCGTGGCCGTCTCCACCGGCGTCGCCGTCCGCGGCCGTACGTTCGGTCAGTGCATCGACGCCGTGCGCGCGCTGAAGGTCACCTGGGGCGCCGGAACGGCCGACGGAAAGAGCGACGACACCGTCCGCGACGAACTCCGTGAGGCCGAACTCCCGCTTCCGGCGCTGGACCCGCTGACCAAGTCGGTCGACGCCAGGTTCACCTTCCACTTCGCGAGCAACAGCGCGTTGGAGACCAACTGCGCCATCGCCGACGTACGAGACGACTCGGCCGAGATCTGGGGGAGCCTGAAGTCCCCGATCGTCGCCCAGGAGCAGATCGCGTCGAAGCTGGGGCTACCGGTCTCCGCCGTGAAGGTCCATGTCACCGAGGGCGGCGGCTCCTTCGGACGCAAGCTCTTCCACGACGCCGCCGCCGAGGCCGCCGAGATCTCCCGGGCGATGGCCAAGCCGGTCAAGCTGATGTGGCACCGCACCGACGACTTCCGGCAGGGCCGTACCCACCCGATGGCCACCTCGCGGGTGCGGGCCACCTATGCCCTCGGCCAGGTGCTCACCTACGACCAGCGGCACACCTCCGTCGCCACCGACTTCGGCCACGGGGTCGGCGAGATCATCACCGCGCAGGCCGCGCGGCTGCCCGTCGGCGACCTCACCTTCTCCGAGACCGTCTTCGCGCTCAGCCAGCAGACGCCGTACGACTTCGGCGTCGTCACCCAGATGCTCGGCGAGACGGACAAGGGCTTCAACACCGGCTCGATGCGCAACATTTACTCGCCCAATGTGCGCTGTGCGCAGGAGCTGGTCGTGGACGAGCTGGCCGCGCGGATGGGCAAGGACCCCTACCGGTTCCGCCGGGAGTTCCTCAAGGACGAGCGGGCGCGGGCCGTGCTCGACAAGGTGGCCGACGTCGGGAACTGGGGCCGGAGCATGCCCGACGGGACGGCGCAGGGCATCGCGCTCCATCCCGAATACCATGCGTACGTCGCCGTCCTCGCCGAGATCGACTGCCGGCCGGAGACCACCGGCCGCACGGTCCGCGACGCCTGCACCGGCCCCCGCGTCACCAAGGTCGTGTGCGCCGTCGACGTGGGTCTGGCCGTCAACCCTCGGGGCCTTGAGGCACAGATGACGGGCGGCATCATGGACGGCATCGCGATCACCCTCAGCTCCGGCCTCCATCTGGACAACGGCCACTTCCTTGAAGGGAGTTGGGACAACTACTTCTACACCCGGCAGTGGAACACGCCGCCCGAGCTGGAGATCGTCGTCATGCCGCCGACCACCGGGCAGCCCGGCGGTGCGGGCGAGCTGGCCGTGGCGGGTGCGGCCGCCGCCGTGGCCTGCGCCTACGGCCGGGCCACCTGCACCATGCCGACCAGTTTCCCGGTCAACCACGCCGGACCGCTCGGTTTCGAGCCGCTGCCCACCACACCGCCCATCCCCGCGTCCCCCACCGACGGCCTCGACCGCGCCTTCTAGGAGACCCCTGTGCCCGAACACACCTTCATCCTCAACGGCAAGCGGGTGACCGTCGACATCGAGGACGACGTCCGGCTGCTGTGGGTGCTCAGAGACGTCCTCGGTGTCACCGGGCCGAAGTACGGCTGCGGTCTCGGCGTCTGCCAGGCCTGCACCAGCCACGTCAACGGCAAGGCGTTCAACCCGTGTTCGGTGCCGGTGCAGGACATCGGCGCCGCTGACGAGATCACCACCATCGAGGGCCTGCCCGGCACCGTCGGCCGTGATCTGCATCCGATGCAGGAGGCCTGGCTGGAGTACGACGTCGCGCAGTGCGGCTACTGTCAGCCCGGTCAGATCATGACCGCCGTCGCCAAGGTCCGCCAGGCCCGCGAGGAGGGCCGGGACATCACCGAGGCCGATCTCGACGAGATCCGCAACGTCTGCCGGTGCGGCACCTACCACCGCATCCGCGAGGCGATCCAGGCCGGCGCGAAGAAGTACTGAGGCACCGTGCTGGACCTCGCCGAGCAGCCGGCGCCCCCGGCGACGGTCCTAGTCACGGCCGGCGGGCTTCAGCTGGAGCGCGTTCTCCCAGATCTTGTCGAGCGTGGTCACCAGCCGTTCGAAGGGGATCCGCTGACCGAGCACGAACACGCTGTAGGCCATGCGGCTCACCATGCCGGACAGCGCGTGGGCTGTCACCAGCGGATCGAGCGTGGGGTCGGCCTCGCCGCTGTCCTGCAGGGCGCGGATCATCTTGGCGTTGCGTCGCGCGAAGGCGTTGCCGCGTTCGATGCGCAGCGCCCGGAAGTTGTCGTCGATGTGGGCCACCTGCTCGAAGAGGGCCATCAGGCGTGCGTTCTTCTTGTACGAGCGCAGATAGTCACGGTTGGCCGCGTCGATGAGCTGCCGGGTGTCGGTGATGCCGGTGCGCTCGCGCAGGTGCGGGTGGAGCATCTCCTCCTGCACGATGTCCACGAGCGCGCGGAAGACATCCTCCTTGTCGTTGAAGTACGTGTAGAACGAGCCGGAGGCGACATGGGCGGCCGCGGTGATGTCGGTGATCCGGGCGTCGAGATAGCCGTCGCGTTCGAAGACCTCGCGCGCCGCGGCGATGAGCGCGTTGCGCGTGCGCTCGCCCCGTCGGCTGCGCGGGGCGAGCGGTTGCCGGGAGCCGTCATGAGCCGGGGCCTGGGAAGCCAATGCAGTCCATTCGCCGTCGTTCGCACACATACAGGTGGCAGCCGATGATAGTCGCCGCCGGGCGGATCGGCCGGGCAGCCGTTTCACTGCCCCGAGTCGAGGGATCCCAGGAAGCGGAGCAGCGCCGCGTTGACCTCCTCGGGGCGCTCCTGCTGGACCCAGTGGCCGGCGCCTTCCAGGACGACGTGCTCGCGCAGATCGGTGAGGATCCTCCCCAGGTTGTCCGCCGGCATGAACCGGGCGACGGGATCCCTGGAGCCGGTGAGGAAGAAGGACGGCTGTGTGATGGGGCGACCCTCCAGTTCGCGGGTCAGCGCCCAGTTCCGGTCCATGTTGCGGTAGTAGTTGAGGCCGCCCGTGAAACCGGTCTCCTCGAACGTCCTGACGTAATGGGCCAGCTCTTCCTCGCCGAGCCACGGCGGGGGCGCGAGTTCCGCCTCGTCGCGGGAGGCCCACTCGGCGGAGTAGACCTCCCGTGCGACGAGTGTCCTGCGGACGTTCCGCGCCAGCGCACGGTCCGCGACTTCGGGCTCCTGGAACCACACCATGTAGAAGTCGTCGCCCAGCCGCGAACGAAGAACAGGCAGCGGCGGGACGGGGGAGCGCGGCGTGGCGGGAACGCTCATGCCGGCCACGGCGCGTACCCGTCCGGGGTGCAGCCAGGCCATGTGCCACACGACGTTCGCTCCCCAGTCGTGTCCCACGAAGACGGCGTCCTCGGCGCCCACGTCGTCCAGCAGACCCGCGAGGTCGGCGCACAGGCTCACCACGTCGTAGGCCTCGATGTCCTGAGGCCGTGAGCTTCCTCCGTAACCACGCATGTCCGGTGCGAGGACCCGGTATCCGGCCTCGGCGAGGGCGAAGACCTGATGCCGCCAGGAGAAGGCGAGTTCGGGGAAGCCGTGGCACAGCACCACCGGCGGCGTTCCGGGCCTGTGCTCGCCGTACTCGAAGACGCGCAGCGTGATGCCGTTCGTCGCGACATCACGCGACTCGAGGCGCTCCCAGTCCGCGAGTGAAGCCTTCGTCGTCATGTGCCACCACACCGCCAATCGGCTGATCCCGCCGAGCGAAGAAGCCCTGTTCGGCAGGGTGTTGTAAGTATTGAACTTGACGTTGGATTCAACTATACAGGGGCTCCGGCCCCGCGCACCGACGCGACGAGGAGGTCACGCAGATGACTCGAACCACCCCGCGGCAAGCCGAGGAGACGGTCGAGGTGAGTTCGTCGTGAGTACGGATCTCTTCGGCCAGGGCGCGGACACGTCGCCCGGGACCCGCAGTGCCGTCCTGTTCGACTTCGGCGGGGTGCTCACCACCAGCGTGCTCGCGGCCTTCGAGCAGCTGGGCTCCGCCCTGGGCTGCGACCCACGGCTGCCGCTGCGCCTGTTGGCCACGGACCGGGCGAGCGGCGCCCTGCTCGTGGCGCACGAGGAAGGCCGGATCGGCGAGCTGCAGTTCGAACAGGGCTTCGCCGAGCGGCTCCGTGCCCACGGAGTGGCGATCGACCCCGCCGAGCCGGGCATCGTACGCCGGGTGCAGAGCGCGATGGAGCCCGACCGCGCCATGATCGACCTGGTCGCGCAGGTGCGGGAGGCCGGATACCGCGTCGGGCTGCTGTCCAACTCGCTCGGCGACGACTGCTACGCCGGCTTCGACCTGCCGGGCATGTTCGACGCCGTCACCGTCTCGGCAGAGGTGGGCGTCCGCAAACCCTCGCGCCGGGCCTACGAGATCGCCTGCGAACGGCTGGGCGTCCGCCCGCGGGACGCGGTGATGGTGGACGACCTGGAGCAGAACATCACCGCGGCTGAGCGCGCGGGTCTCGCCGGGATCGTGCACACGGACGCCTCCGCGACGGCCGTGGCGCTGAAGTCCGTACTGCACCCGCCCGCGCGGACGCCGTGACCTTCCTTCGTTCCCCAACCACGAACCCACCGAGGTGAACCGGTGTTCCAGACGACCGACAGGGCCAAGGCGTACCAGGAGAAGCTGCTGGCCTTCATGGACGAGCACATCTACCCCGCGGAACCCGTCTACGAGGCGCAGATGGCGCAGTCGGGCGATCCGCACTTCCACCCGCCCGTCCTGGAGGAGCTGAAGGCCGAGGCCAGGAAGCAGGGACTGTGGAACCTCTTCCACCCGCATCCCGAATGGGGACCGGGCCTGACCAACCTCGAGTACGCCCCGCTCGCCGAGATCATGGGCCGCAGCCCGCACCTGGCGCCGGAGGCCACCAACTGCAACGCGCCGGACACCGGGAACATGGAGGTGCTGACGCTCTTCGGGACCGAGGAGCACAAGGAGAGGTGGCTCAAGCCGCTGCTCGCCGGGGAGATCGCCTCCGCGTTCGCCATGACCGAACCGGCCGTCGCCAGTTCCGACGCACGCAACATCCAGCTGCGCATGCGGCGTGACGGCGACGACTACATCCTCGACGGACGCAAGTGGTGGACCTCCAACGTCCTGCACAAGAACTGCAGGGTCCTCATCGTGATGGGCAAGACCGACCCGGACGCGCCCAGCCACCGTCAGCAGAGCATGATGGTCGTGCCGCTGGACACCCCCGGCATCACCGTGGTGCGCAACCTGCCGGTGTTCGGCTACCAGGACCGGGAAGGTCACGGCGAGGTCCTCTTCGAGAACGTGCGGGTGCCGTCCACGGCCCTGCTCGCCCGTGAGGGCGACGGCTTCATGATCAGTCAGGCCCGGCTGGGTCCCGGACGCATCCACCACTGCATGCGCAGCATCGGGATGGCCGAACGGGCGCTGGACCTGATGATCGACCGGGCCCAGGAGCGGACCACGTTCGGGGCGCCGCTCGCCGAGCGGGCCAACATCCAGGACTGGATCGCCGAGGCCCGTATCGAGATCGACATGGCCCGGCTGCTGACCCTCCAGGCGGCCCATCTGATGGACACCGTGGGCAACAAGGTGGCGCGGACGGAGATCGCCGCGATCAAGGTGGCCGCTCCGGACATCGCCCTCAGGGTCGTCGACCGCGCCATCCAGGTCCACGGCGGAGCAGGCGTCTGCGACGACTTCCCCCTCGCCGGCATGTACGCCCATCTGCGCACCCTGCGCCTGGCGGACGGTCCCGACGAGGTCCACAAGCGGACCATCGCCCACCGGGAACTGCGCCGCCGCGAGGCCGAGCGGGGCGCGCGGTGAGGTCGGCGGAGGGCGCGTCTCCTCGGTGCGACCTACTGCTGGACCGCTGACCGGGACACGCCCACGGTTCAGCCCAGCTTCCTCAGCAGCTCGGCGGCGAGCGGGGCGGAGGAGGCGGGGTTCTGCCCGGTGACCAGGTTGCGGTCGACCACCACGTTGGGCGCCCACGGCTCGCCGACCTGGACGTCGACGCCCGCCTCTTCGAGCCGCGTCTGCAGCAGCCACCTGGCCTTGTCGGCGAAGCCGGCCTGCGCCTCCTCCGCGTTGGTGAACGCGGCCACCCGGTAACCGGCGAAGGCGTTGGAACCATCGCTCTGCTCGGCGGCGAGCAGCGCGGCCGGGGCGTGGCACACCACGCCCAGCGGCTTGCCGGAGCCGAGCGCGTCGACGAGGAGCCTGCCGGAGACGGCGTTGACGGCGAGGTCCTCCATGGGGCCGTGGCCGCCGGGGTAGAAGACGGCGTCGTAGTCGTCCAGGCGGACGTCCTCCAGTCGGATCGGCTTGTTGATCTCGGCCATGTTGGCGAGGGCGGCGGCGATCCTGTCGGCGCCCTCCTGGCCGCCGTTGACCTCGGGCGCGAGGCTGCCGCGGTCGACGGTCGGGACGACGCCGCCGGGCGTGGCGACGACGATCTCGTGGCCGGCGGCCTTGAACGCCTCGTACGGGGCGACGGCCTCCTCGGCCCAGAAGCCGGTGGGGTGCTTGGTGCCGTCGGCCAGCGTCCAGTGGTCGACGCCGGTCATCACGAAGAGGATCTTCGACATGGTGCTTCTTTCGGGAGGAGCCGGATGGATCGCTCTCGAACGTAGGGTCCCCAGCCATTTGTTTCCAATGAGGACGCCAATGTCAGGCATTGGAACTTCTATGGCTACATTTGCTGCGTGACCGATCTCGATCTGAACCTGCTGCGCACGTTCCTCGCGGTGTACCGGTCGGGTTCGTTCACCGGTGCCGCCCAGGTGCTGGGGCTGTCGCAGCCCACGGTGACGACACAGATGCGGACCTTGGAGCGGCAGACGGGACGGGAGCTGTTCGAACGGCTGCCGCGCGGGGTCGCGCCGACGGCCGTGGCCGACGAGCTGGCGGTGCGGGTCGCGCCGGGGCTCGACATGCTCGCCGCCGTGGCCGGACCGGACGCGGCCGAGGGCCCTACGGCCGAGCCGGTGCACCTCGCCGGTCCCGCCGAGTTCCTGTGCACCAGCGTGCTGCCGGCGCTGGCGCCACTCGTGGCGGAGGGGGTGCGGCTGCGGGTGGCGACCGGGCTGACCGACGCGCTGCTCGACGAGCTGCGGGCGGGCCGCCACGACCTGGTGATCGCCACGCTGCGCCCCCGGGGCCGTACGCTCTCCGCGGTGCCGCTGGCGGACGAGGAGTTCGTGCTGGTGGCGGCGCCCGCGTGGGCCGAGCGGCTGAAGGGGCCGCTCGCTGCCGAGGGCCCCTCGGCCCTGCACTCGGTTCCGCTGGTGACGTACGCCGAGGATCTGCCCATCGCCCGCCGCTACTGGCGGCACGTCTTCGGTCGCCGGCTCTCCTGCCCCGCCGCCGTCACCGTGCCCGACCTGCGCGGAGTGAAGGCCGCGGTCGTGGCCGGCGCGGGCTTCACCGTGCTGCCCCGCTATCTGTGCGCCGGTGAGCTGGCCTCCGGGGCCCTCGTCCCCCTGCACGAGCCCGACGACCCTCCGATCAACACCGGCTACCTGGTCCAGCGTCCGGGTGTGCCGGTCAACCCGGACGTGATCCGCGTCCGCGACCACCTGCTGCGTGCCTTCCGCGGCGGGTGACGACCTGGGCACCGGCACCGCCACGTCCCGGACCGTGGCTCAGCGTTCCCGCTTTCCGTCCGGATGCCTCTCCGCGGCCATGGGCAGGGCACGAGGGGTGGTCCCCTCGGAGGTCTCCTCGGCAACCGGAACCGGCTGCCGGTAGCGGGTGGAGGTGTCGATCCTCGGTGCGGTCCGGCCGAGCCGCTGAGCCATGGCCCTCGCCTCGTCAACGTCCGGCACGGACACCGCGAGGAGCCGGAAGGGAGCCGAGGGCCGCAGTTCGACGTCCACTACGGGCCGGCCGGGCCGCAGGGCCACGAAGTCCGTCCCGCCGGGGTGGCCGCGCGTGCCGACGGACCAGCCGCCGGGAATCCAGGTGCCACGCTGCCGGACTCCGCGCAGGGCGCGCCACCAGTCGGTTTCGACCGTCACCCGGCACACCGCCGTCAGCGGCACCCGCACATCACCGCGGCGGGCGGCCACCCGCTGCCACCACGACAGGTGTACGACCAGGTCGTCCCCGTCGACGAGAATGCGTGCCATTTCTCAGCTCCTCCGTTCCATACTCGTCGCTCCGCCGGGCGGCCGCCGGACACCGCCGCGGGCGCTGCCGCTCGTCACCGAGCCCGGCGCCGCGGACACGTCGGTGTGTCCGTGTCGTGCGCCCAGGCCCGGGTACCCGACGGGGGGCCGGAGGGAGGTGCCCTCGTGCCGGTCCGGTGGTCCGAGTGCGAGCAGGCGCACCCGCCGGGCGCGAGCCGTCGTACGACCGCACGCCGTGGCCCGGTGACGAGCACGGCGCAGGTGTGGAAGGAGTCGACTGGGCATGCGGTTTCATGATCGCGTCCATGCCGGCCGGGAGCTGGCCGAGCGGCTGCGCATCCGGCAGGAGGCGGGGGCGCTGACGCATCCGGTCGTGCTGGCCCTGCCGCGCGGCGGGGTGACGGTGGCCCGGGAGGTGGCGCGGGCGCTGGAGGCACCGCTCGACGTGCTGGTCGCACGCAAGATCGGCGCGCCGTTCCAGGAGGAGCTGGGCGTCGGGGCACTCGCGGGTGACGACCCTCCGCTGTTCGACGAGCGGACCCTGGACGAACTCGGCCTGAACGAGGCGGCGCTGGACGACGTGGTCGAGCGCGAGCGGGCGGAGCTGCACCGCCGGGAGGAGCGGTACCGGCAGGGCCGTCCCGCGCCGGAACTGCGGGACCGCACCGTGATCCTGGTGGACGACGGGGTGGCCACCGGGGCGACCGCGCGGGCGGCGCTGCGCTGGCTGCGCCGGCAGTCGCCGGAGCGGGTGGTGCTGGCGGTGCCGGTGTGCTCGCCGCAGGCGGCCGAACTGCTACGCGGCGAGGCCGACGAGGTGCTGTGCCTGCAGCGGCCGACCGTCTTCCTGGCCGTGGGGGAGTGGTACGAGGACTTCGAGCAGCTGACCGACGACGACGTGCTCGCCGCGCTGCAGGGGCAGTGACCCCGAGGGCGCGCCGAGCCGGAGCGGAGACCGCGATGGAGTTGGTCGAGGAACGTTCCTTCCGCTACCGCATCGAGCCGCACGCGGGCATGCGGGTGCCCGGGGTCGTGTTCGCGTCGCGGGAGCTGCTCGCGGATGCCGAGCAGTCCCTGGAGCAGGTGGTGCACGTGGCCACGCTGCCCGGCATCGTCGCCGCCTCGTACGCCATGCCGGACATCCACTGGGGGTACGGCTTCCCCATCGGCGGTGTCGCCGCCACCGACGTGGAGGCCGGCGGGGTGGTCTCGCCGGGCGGCGTCGGCTTCGACATCTCCTGCGGGGTGCGGCTGCTGGCCGCCGACTGCGACGCCGACACGCTCCGGCCCGCGCTGACCGCGGTGATGGACGGCCTGGACCGGGCTATTCCGCGCGGGGCCGGTCCCGGCGGCGTGTGGCGCCTCACCGGCCCCGGAGAGCTGGAGCGGCTTCTGGACGGCGGCTCCCGCTACGCCGTGGAACAGGGCCACGGGGAAGAACGCGACCTGCTGCGCTGCGAGGACGGCGGTGCGGTCGCCGACGCGGACGTGACCCAGGTCGGGCAGCGGGCCCGGGAGCGTGGCCTCGGCCAGGTGGGCAGCCTGGGCTCCGCCAACCACTTCCTGGAGGTGCAGCAGGTCGCCGAGGTGTACGACGGCCCGGCCGCCGCCGCCTTCGGGATCGGGCCGGGCCAGGTGTGCGTCATGATCCACTGCGGCTCGCGTGGTCTGGGGCACCAGATCTGCACCGACCACGTGCGGCTCATGGACCGCGCCATGGCTCGCTACGGCATCTCCGTGCCCGACCGGCAGCTCGCCTGTACGCCGGTCGACTCGCCCGAGGGGCAGGACTATCTCGGGGCCATGGCCGCTGCCGCCAACTACGGCCGGGCGAACCGGCAGTTGCTGTCCGACGCGGCACGCGGCGTGTTCCGGCGCACCGCCGGTACCGGCCTGACGCTGGTGTACGACGTCTCCCACAACCTCGCCAAGATCGAGACCCATCCGGTGGACGGTCAGCGGCGGCGGCTGTGCGTGCACCGCAAGGGCGCCACTCGTGCCTTCCCGCCCGGGCATCCCGAACTACCCGAGGACATACGGGAGTTCGGGCAGCCGGTGCTGATCCCCGGCACCCTCGGCACAGCGTCGTACGTGCTGACCGGCGTGTCCGAGGGCGACGCCTTCCACTCCACCTGCCATGGCGCGGGCCGCACCATGAGCCGTCATCAGGCCGCGCGCAGCATCACCGGCAGTGAGCTGCGGGCGCGGCTGCGCAACGCCGGCATCGCCGCGCGCCCGAAGTCCTGGCGCGGCCTGACGGAGGAGACGCCGGAGGCGTACAAGGACGTCGACGCGGTCGTCGCCGCGAGCGAGGGGGCGGGGCTGTGCCGGAAGGTCGCCCGGCTGGTGCCGCTCGGGGTGGTGAAGGGCTGACGCCGGTGGCCGGCGGGTGCCCGTGCGACAGGGGTGCGCGTGTGCGGTCAGACGTCCACGATCACCGTGCAGGACCATCCGTACGCGTCCGGACCGATGTGCAACTCCTGCCAGGAGACACCCTTGGGTGCGGCACCGATGACGGTGACGTCCGCGAGGTCGGCCAGCGACAGCCGTACCGCCAGTCCACCGTCGTAGGTGGGCTCCGCTTCCACGTCGACGGGGATCCGGCCCGCCACCTCCAGCCGGTAGATCACCTCCTCCAGCAGCGCGACCAGCAGATCCGCGTCGTCGCCGGGGGCGAGACGGACCCGTTCCATGGTGGCCGGGTGCGCCTCGGAGACATCGGCGAAGGCCTCGACCATGGCGCGTACGGCCTCGGTCAGGCACTGTTCCCGGGTCGTGCCCCAGGCCTGCAGACGGGTGTCGGCCGTGTGCGGCATCGAGCGGTGACCGTTCTCGCCCTCGCGCCGTGCCCGCAGCTCGTCGCTGATGTCACCCACCATGGCCGCCGTGATCCCTTCTGCGACCCCCTCGGCTTCCATCCTCACTCGCCGGGCCCGGCGGCGCCACGCCGGCTCCTCGGCGCTCGCCGCGGGAGCGGGAGCGGGTGCGGCCCCGGTCCGCCGGGAAACGTGAGCGGCGGGCGACGGAAAAGCCGGTTTGCCCGAGCCGTCCCTGGCTACGCGGGCGGGCGAGGCCGTACGCCTCACCATTTCGGATCCGGGAGGTGCCCGATGACACGGCGGATACGTGACGTCATGTCGCCCGGCGCGGTGGCGGTGGAGCCCATGACCACGGTGGAACGGGCGGCGCTTCTCATGCGGGACCACGACATCGGTGACGTCCTGGTCGCCTACGACTGCGATCTGTTCGGTGTGCTCACCGACCGCGACATCGTGGTGCGGACGCTCGCCGCGGGACTGGACCCGCACACCACCGCGGTCGGCAAGGTGTGCAGCCGGCCGCCGTTGTTCACCCTGACCCCCGAGGACACCACGGACCACGCGGTCGAGCTGATGCGCCGGCACGGCCTGCGCCGGCTCCCCGTCGTGGAACACGGCGGCTGTCCGGTCGGGGTCGTCAGCCTCGGTGACCTGGCGGCCGTCGAAGATCCGCACTCGGCGCTGGCGGAGATCAGCACGGCGGCACCCAACCACTGAACCGTCGCCGGCCGACACCTTCGCGACAGCTGCCCGCTGCCGGGTGCGGTCCGGAAGACCGGATCGATGGCATGGAACGACGCGCTCGCACGCTTCCGTGCCCTCCCGGGCGGCGACCCCTACGGCGTGACCGGCGCTGACGCGAGTACCCGGGCTCGACAGGCCGATGGAGTCCCCCAGGAGGTCCGCAGCGCACGAGCCTTGCGGATCCACAGGGACAGGTCCAGTTCCTCGGTGTAGCCGAGGGCGCCGTGCACCTGTAGGGCGGTGCGCGCCGCGGCATACGCGGCCTCGCAGGCGGAGACCTTCGCCGCGGCGATCTCCCGCCCGCATCCGGCGTCGCCCCGCTCCATCGCCAACGCGGCCGCGTGGAGCAGTGGTTGGGCGAACTCCAGGGCGATCAGCGAGTCGGCCAGCCGGTGCTTGACCGCCTGGAAGGAGCCGATGGCGACCCCGAACTGGCGGCGCTGCCGGGCGTGTTCGACGGTCCGCTCCAGCAGGGCGCGGCCCAGTCCGAGGGCCTGCGCCGCCGTGGTGAGCGCCGCGACCTCGGCGGCGTGCGCGGCCGCGGCGGCGACGGCCGGCCCCTGGGCCAGCACGGCGCCGCCGAGCGGGCGGGCCGGCCGCCGGGCCGGATCGAGCGAGTGCTGTACCGGACCATGCGCCTCGGCCAGGCGCAGGACGTCGCGCTCGACGACGAACACCGCGTCGGCGGCCTCCGCGTCCAGGGCGTAGGGGCTGTCGGGGGAGAGCAGGCACACCGAGGCGACGACCTTGCCGGCGGCGATCCCCGGCAGCCATGCTGCGGCCGTCGTCGCGTCGCCCAGACGGTCCAGGAGGGCCGCCGCCGCGACCGACTCCGCCAGCGGGCCCGGCACCGCGTGGCGGCCCAACTCCACGAACGACACGACCAGTTCGACCGGATGTGCGCCCAGGCCGTCGTACCGCTCCGGTGTCCCGAGCGCGAACACTCCGGCCTCGGCCAGCCTGGTCCACAGCGCGCGGCCCGGTCCGGTGTCCCCGGCTGCCCAGGATCGTACGACGTCCGGCGTGCCCGCCGCCGTCAGCATGGCGTCCAGCGAGCGGGCGAAGTCGCGCTGCTCGGCGTCGAGGAGGAAGCGCATCACCGGCGTCCCTTCGGCAGGCCGAGCAGCCGCTCGGCGATGATGTCGCGCTGGATCTCGTTCGTGCCCGCGTAGATGGGACCGGCGAGCGAGAAGACGTATCCCTCGGCCCAGCCGCCGTGCGCGGGAGCGTCGGCGGCGTGGTCGGCGAGATCGCCGTAGGGGCCGAGGAGATCTAGGGCGGTCTCGTGCAGGGCGATGTCCAGTTCGGACCAGAACACCTTGTTGAGGCTCGACTCCGCCTCGATCGAACCTCCCGCCACCAGGCGCGAGGCGGCTGCGTAGGCGAACAGCCGGTAGGCGCGGGCCCCGATCACCGCGTCGGCGACCCGGTCGCGCAGGGCGGTGTCGGACGGGTCGGCGTGCTCGTGCCACAGCCGGGTCAGCCGGTCGGCGGCGGCCGTGAACCGGCCGGGGCTGCGCAGGGTGAGCCCGCGCTCGTTGCCCGCCGTGCTCATCGCGATCCGCCAGCCCTGTCCGGGCTCGCCGATGACGTCCTCGTCGGGCACGAACACCTCGTCCAGGAAGAGTTCGGCGAAGGCGGGCTTGCCGTCGAGCCGCCCGATCGGCCGCACCGTCACTCCCTCCGCGTCCAGCGGGAACATCAGGTACGTCAGGCCCCGGTGCGGCCGGTCGGCGTCCGGGTCGCTGCGGAACAGCCCGAAGGCGCGGTCGGCGAACGCCGCCCGCGACGACCAGGTCTTCTGGCCGCTCAGGCGCCAGCCGCCCTTGGTGCGTACGGCCGTGGAGCGCAGCGAGGCGAGGTCGGAGCCGGCTTCCGGCTCGGACCAGGCCTGGGCCCAGACGACCTCGCCGCTCGCCATGGGCGGCAGGACGCGCGCGCACTGCTCCGGCGTCCCGTGCTCGAAGAGGGTGGGCGCGAGGAGGTTGATGCCGTTCTGGCTGACCCGGCCGGGCGCACCGGCCGCGTAGTACTCCTCCTCGAAGATCAGCCACTGCAGGATCGAGGCGCCCCGGCCGCCGTACTCCTCGGGCCAGGAGACCACCGACCAGCGGTCGGCGAACAGGGCGCGCTCCCAGTCGCGGTGGGCCGCGAACCCCTCCGCCGTCTCCAGCGAGGGCAGCGGGGTGCCGGGCACATGTCGGGCGAGCCAGGCGCGAGCCTCGGCGCGGAAGGCGTCGTCAGCGGCGGAGAAGTCGAGGTCCATCAGCTGCCTGCCTCCTTGACACGCAGGTCCTCGGCCTGGTTCCCGGCCCACTTGGCGGGCTCCGTGGGCGCGGTGCGGGCAGTGGCCATCCGCCCTCCTTCCCTAACAAGTGTTTGGTAGGTTAATCTAACGGCCCGTCAGCCGTCGAGACCCGTCGAGCGCGTCCCCGGCCTGCCGAAGGAGGCCCGCCCGTGACCACGCCGCCGCCGCCCTACGTCCCAGGGCACGCCCTGCTGCAGGGCCGTACCGCCGTGGTCACCGCCGCCGCGGGCGCCGGTATCGGCGGTGCGACCGCCCGCCGGCTGCTGGAGGAAGGCGCCCGCGTCGTGCTCTCCGACGCCCACGCCCGCAGGCTCAAGGAGTCGGAATCGGCGCTGGCCGCGGAGTTCGGCGCGGACCGCGTCGCGGCAGTGCCCTGCGACGTCACCGACGAGGAGCAGGTCGCCGCGCTCTTCGACTTCGTGGCGGAGCGGCACGGGCGCCTGGACGTCGTCGTCAACAACGCCGGACTCGGTGGCACCGCCGACCTGGTCGAGATGACCGACGAGCAGTGGGACGAGGTCCTCGACGTCACCCTCACCGGCACCTTCCGCTGCACCCGCGCCGCGCTGCGCCGGATGAAGGCGGCGGGCGCCGGGGGCGTCGTCGTCAACAACGCCTCGGTGATCGGCTGGCGGGCGCAGCAGGGCCAGGCGCACTACGCTGCCGCCAAGGCCGGGGTCATGGCCCTCACCCGCTGCGCCGCCGTGGAGGCCGCGGAGTACGGCGTGCGGGTCAACGCCGTCTCGCCCAGCCTCGCCATGCACCCCCACCTGGTGAAGGTCACCACACCGGAACTGCTGGAGGAACTGACCGCCCGCGAGGCGTTCGGCCGTTGGGCCGAGCCGTGGGAGGTGGCCAACGTCATCGTCTTCCTGGCCAGCGGCTACTCCTCGTACCTGACCGGCGAGGTCCTGTCCGTCAGTAGCCAGCACGCCTGAGACCCGCGGGCGCCCTCTGCCGGCGGGGTCCGAGTGCCTGGTGAGCCGGCCGCGTTTCCCCTGACATCGCAGACATCACTGATCCCCCGCACTGATCCCCAAGGAGTGGCCATGGCCGAGGCGTACATCGTCGAAGCGGTCCGCACGCCGGTCGGCAGGCGCGGCGGCGGACTCGCGTCCGTCCACCCGGCCGATCTCGGCGCCCATGCGCTGACGGCGCTGATGGAGCGCTCGGGAGTCGACCCGGCCGCCGTCGAGGACGTCGTCCTCGGCTGCCTGGACACCGTCGGCCCGCAGGCCGGCGACATCGCCCGCACCTGCTGGCTGGCCGCCGGACTGCCCGAGGAGGTGCCGGGAGTGACGGTGGACCGCCAGTGCGGTTCCTCCCAGCAGGCCCTGCACTTCGCCGCGCAGGGTGTGCTCTCGGGCACCCAGGACCTGGTGGTCGCGGGCGGTGTGCAGAACATGTCGATGATCCCGATCGCCTTCGCCACCCGCCAGGCCGCCGAACCCCTCGGGCTCACCCAGGGCCCCTACGCCGGCTCCGAGGGCTGGCGGGCCCGCTACGGCGACCGGCCGGTCAACCAGTTCGCCGGCGCCGAGATGATCGCCGAGAAGTGGGGCATCTCCCGCCGGGACATGGAGGAGTTCGCGCTGCGCTCCCACCAGCGGGCCGTCCGCGCGATCGACGAGGGCCGCTTCGACCGCGAACTCGTCCCCTACGGCGACGTGACCACCGACGAGGGCCCCCGGCGCGACACCACACTGGAGAAGATGGCGGCCCTGAAACCGGTGGTCGACGGCGGGCGACTGACCGCGGCCGTCTCCTCCCAGGTCTCCGACGGCGCCTCCGCCCTGCTGATCGCGAGCGAACGAGCCGTACGGGAGCACGGTCTGACGCCCCGAGCCCGCATCCACCATCTGTCGGTGCGCGGCGAGGACCCCATCCGGATGTTGTCCGCACCGATCCCGGCCACGGCGTACGCGCTGAAGAAGGCCGGGATGACCCTCGACGAGATCGACCTCGTGGAGATCAACGAGGCCTTCGCCTCCGTCGTGCTCGCCTGGCTGAAGGAGACCGGCGCCGACCCGGAGAAGATCAACGTCAACGGCGGCGCCATCGCCCTCGGCCACCCTCTGGGCGCCACCGGCACCAAGCTCATGACCACGCTGCTGCACGAACTGGAACGCACCGGCGGACGCTACGGCCTGCAGACCATGTGCGAGGGCGGCGGCCAGGCCAACGTCACCATCGTCGAGCGGCTCTGACGCCGGGGAGGCCGCTACTCGGCCGGCGGCAGTCCACGGAGCGTGGCCCGGGCCTCCGTCATGATCCGGCCGACGAGTTCGGCACAGGACGGCAGATCGTCGATCAGGCCGGCGACCTGACCGGAGGCCATCACGCCGAGGTCGGTCCGGCCCTCGACCATCGACGCCCTGAGCAGCATGGGGGTGTTGGCGGCCAACAGGACCTGACTCCACGTCAGGTCCTTGCCGTGCCTCATCGCCAGGCCGTCGCGGATCATCCGCGCCCAGCTCATGCCGGACAGCGCCTTGAAGGACGCCGCGTGACGTACGGCGCGCAGCAGTGCGGTCGCCCGGCCCGAGCGCTCGAGGGAGTCGACCAGCTCGGTGCGCAGCATCCGGTGGGGGAGTCCGTCGACCTCGGTCGTGACGGTGACGTCGTCCACCGTGGCCGCCAGATACCGGGCCTTGACCGCGTCGGGGACGGTGCTGTCGGAGGTGAGCAGGAAGCGGGTGCCCATGGCGATCCCGGCGGCACCGTAGGCGAGGGCGGCGACCAGTCCGCGGCCGTCGTGGAAGCCGCCGGCCGCGACGACCGGGATGCCGACCGCGTCGACCACCTGGGGAAGCAGAACGGTGGTGGCGACCTTCCCGGTGTGCCCGCCGCCCTCCCCGCCCTGCACCACCACCGCGTCGGCGCCCCACGCGGCGACCTTCTCCGCGTGCCGCCGGGCGCCGATGGACGGGATGACGACCACGCCGGCGTCCTTGAGCCGGGCGATCAGTTCCCGCGAGGGCGCGAGCGCGAACGAGGCGACCCGCACCCCCTCCTCGATGATGATCCGCACCCGCTCGGCCGCGTCCGAGGCGTCCGCCCGCAGATTGACCCCGAAGGGCGCGTCGGTACGGGACCTGACCTCGCGGACGGCCGCGCGGAGCTGCTCGGTCGTCATGGTGGCCGAGGCGAGGATCCCGAGCGCGCCCGCCTCGGCGGTGGCCGACACCAGCCGCGGACCGGCCACCCAGCCCATGCCGGTCTGCACGATGGGGTGCCGCACACCGACGAGCTCGGTCAGCGGGGTGGCGATCGCGAAGTCGGTCACGCGGACACCTCGCGGTCGCGCCGCGCCTTCGGATCGATGACCTCACGGATCAGCCGCAGTTCTGCGGGGGTGGGGTCCCGGGTGTACGGCACCTCGTCCGGGACGGTGAGCGCGAAGCCGGTGGCCTCGGTGACCTGCTCGACCGTGACCCCGGGGTGCAGGGAGCGCAGTCGCATCGTC
Organism: Streptomyces sp. NPDC030820; assembly: GCF_055572075.1. Taxonomy (NCBI): domain Bacteria; kingdom Bacillati; phylum Actinomycetota; class Actinomycetes; order Kitasatosporales; family Streptomycetaceae; genus Streptomyces; species Streptomyces sp. NPDC030820. The sequence continues at coordinate 238,167 of NZ_JBVIEB010000012.1, read as the reverse complement.
CGGTCGGGCGTCCGGAAGTCGAGGACGCCGAGGTCGGTGACGACATCCGCGATGCGGTGGTGGCGGGTTGCGGAGGGCCCGGCCGCGGCGGCACGGTCGTGGCCGACGCCGCAGACCATGTCCACCCGCTCGACGAACACCCGCTTCGAGTGTCGTGGCACCCAGTAACTGGTCGGATTGTTGAGGGTGTTGGCGGGGGCGCCGCGCACGCCCAGCAGCTGCCGGGTGGGCCTCGCCCAGTCGCCGATGCAGGAGATGTTCTGGTTGCCGTACCGGTCGAGCTGACTCGCGCCCATCATCACATGTCGCCGCCCGGTCGCGACCAGGGCCAGATGCTGCCGGTACGGCAGCCAGCCCTCGACCACCTCGGCCTTGGCGCCGACCGCCGGGACGTCACCGATCAGCAGTGCCTCGCCGTCGGTCAGCAGCAGATCGGGGGAGAAGGTCAGCTTCGCCAGCCGGGCCCCGATCGTCGGGACGGTGCCCATCGGGCTCGCCAGTATCTCCCCCGCACCGCGCCAGACCTCGGCGCAGGCCAGCACACAGTACTCGGCGCGCGTCGCCGTACGGGTGTCACTCATCTGCCGCGCCCTCCTCGTGGAACGCCGCCACCGCGGCCTGGTACGCGTCCTCGTCGCCGGACAGGAACCGCTCGGCGAAGGCCCGCCAGGCCTCCGGGTCGCGGGCGGCCCGTGCGTAGGCCCGCTGGAACGCCTCGTCGCGGTCGTGGTCGGGGACGCAGGAGGTGAAGTGGGCGCCGTGCGGTGTCTCCACGACGCCGGTCACGAACGCGCGCTTGACCAGCAGGGTCTGCGGCCCGACGTCCTTGAGCAGGTCGGCGCTGTCCACGATCCGCTCGCAGGAGACGTACGCGGCGTCGGCGGCCTCGCAGAACAGGTCGTCGAAGTAGGGATCCGGGCCCAGATACTGCGCGTTGCCGTGCACGTCCGCCCGGTTGAGGTGCACCAGTGCGGCGTCCAGGCGCAGGGCCGGGACGGCGACGAGTTCCTCGCCGTCCTCGTACGGCGAACGCACCGTCCGCAAGCGGGGGTTCACCGTCATCACGTCGGATCCGAGACCGGCCCGGACCGGCATGAAGGGCAGCCGGTGCGCGGCCGCCGTCAGTCCCCACATGAACATGGCCTCGTCCAGCTCCACCAGTTCCAGCGCGCCGCGCTGCCGTGCCGCCGTGAAGTGCGGCTCCAGGGGAATGGAGTCCAGGGTGGCGAAGGCCGCGACCAGCGTGCGGATCCTTCCCGCGGCGGCGAGCAGGCCGACGTCCGGGCCGCCGTAGGAGACGACGGTCAGATCGGTGACGTCCGAGCGCAGCAGCGCCCGCACCAGTGCCATCGGCTTGCGTCGCGAACCCCAGCCGCCGATACCGATCGTCATGCCGCTGTCCAGCCGGTCGACGACCTCCTCGGCGGTCATCGTCTTGTCCCTGCTCACGACTGCTGCTCCCGGTCCGTGCCGATGGAATCCCGGTCCTTGCCGAAGGCGGCGCGGACTCGGTCGGCGACGCCGCTGAGATTGGCCTCGAAGGTGAAGCCCTGCTCGAACCGGTAGCTGCGGCGCACGTCGACCGGGTCGATGCCGTTGATCGCCGCCTTGGCCAGCCGGATCAGGGACCCGTCCTTGGCGGCGATCTCCCGCGCCAACTCCATTGCCGCCGTGTGAAGTTGGGGACGTGGGACCACCCGCCACACCGAGCCGTGCCGGTGCAGCTCCTCGGCGGTGACGGTGCGGGAGGTGTAGTACAGGGCCCGCATCAGGTGCTGGGGCACCAGCCGGGCGAGATGGGTGGCCGCGCCGAGGGCACCCCGGTCCAGCTCGGGCAGGCCGAACACCGCGTCGTCGGCGGCCACGATCGCGTCGGCGTTTCCGGCCAGCCCGATGCCGCCGCCCAGACAGAAGCCCTGTACTGCGGCGACCACCGGGACCTCGCATTCGTACACGGCGGCGAACGCCTCGGAGCAGCCGCGGTTGGCGCCGACGAGGGCCGCGTGCCCGGCCGTGCGCTGCATCTCCTTGATGTCGACGCCGGCGTTGAAGCCGCGGCCCTCGGCAGTGAGCACCGCGCACCGGACCTTCGGGTCGGCGCCGGCGGCGCGCACGCAGGTGGCCAGTTCGTACCAGCCGTGCACGGGAAGGGCGTTGACCGGCGGGAAGTCCACGGTGACGACGGCGATGCCTTCTTCGGGGACGGAGGTGGAGACACCCATGAGCAGATCAGCTACCTTTCCACCAAACGTTTGTTAGGCGAGAAGGTAGCAGCGGAGTGCGCGCTGCGGGAGGTGTCCTTTGGCGGCGGTCATCGATCTCACCGGACGCGTCACGGTGGTCACCGGCGGAACCCGGGGCGTCGGCGCCGGCATCGCCCGGGCGTTCCTGGAGGCCGGCGCCGACGTCGTGACCTGCGCGCGCCGACCCCCGGAAGAGCCGGTCGAGGCGGCCGGCCGCACGGCCCGCTTCCTCCCTGTCGACCTGCGCGACCCCGACTCGGCCGGCGCCTTCTTCGAGCGGCTGCGGAGGGAGTACGGCCGCCTCGACACCCTCGTCAACAACGCCGGGGGCACCCCCTTCCGGCTGCTCGGCGAGGGCGGCGCCGGACGGCACGCCCGGGTTGTGGAGCTCAACCTCCTCGCCCCCCTCACCGCGTCACTCGCCGCGTACGAGGTGATGCGCGGTCAGCACAGTGGCGGCTGCATCGTGATGATCGGCAGCGTCAGCGGAACCCGCCCGTCACCGGGCACCGCGGCGTACGGTGCGGCCAAGGCCGGGCTGGACAGTCTCGCCCGCTCCATGGCCGTGGAATGGGCGCCGCGGGTGCGGGTCAACACGGTCGTCCCCGGCATGGTCCGCACCGAACTGTCGCACCTGCACTACGGGGACGAGGACGGCATCGCCGCCGTCGGCCGCACCGTCCCGCTCGGCCGCCTCGCCGCGCCCGCCGACATCGGCGACGCCTGTGTCTTCCTCGCCTCCGAGCGGGCCGGCTACATCAGCGGGGCGAGCCTGCACGTCCACGGCGGAGGGGAGCGCCCCGCGTTCCTCGACGCGGCCGGCGTCAACAAGTAGCGGGTCCTGCCAGATTCGACGAAAGGACTTTCCCTCATGACCGGACTGTGCACCGGCCGCGTGGCCGTGATCACCGGTGCGGGCCGCGGCCTGGGCCGCGCCCACGCCCTCGCCTTCGCCGCCGAGGGAGCCAAGGTGGTCGTCAACGACCTCGGTGTCGGCCTCGACGGCACGGGCGGGACCGGCGGACCGGCTCAGCAGGTCGTGGACGAGATCCGCGCGCTCGGCGGCGAGGCGGTCGCGCACGGCGGCGACATCGCCACCACCGAAGGCGCGGCCGCCCTCGTCGCCACCGCCCTGGAGACCTACGGCCGCCTGGACACGCTGGTCAACAATGCCGGGTTCCTGCGGGACCGCATGCTCGTCAACCTCGACGAGGACGACTGGGACGCGGTCGTACGGGTCCACCTCAAGGGCCACTTCCTGCCGCTCAGGCACGCCGCCGCACACTGGCGTGCCGAGGCGAAGGCGGGCCGCACGCCCGAGGCCCGTGTGATCAACACCAGCTCCGGAGCGGGGCTGCTGGGCAGCGTCGGCCAGGGCAACTACTCCGCCGCCAAGGCCGGGATCGTCGGCCTGACCTTGGTCGCCGCCGCCGAACTGGGCCGCTACGGCGTCCAGGTCAACGCCATCGCCCCGGCCGCGCGGACCCGGATGACGGAGCGGACCTTCGCCGACACCATGGCCGCCCCGCAGGACGGCGGCTTCGACACCATGGCCCCGGAGAACGTCTCCCCGCTCGTGGTCTGGCTCGGCTCCGCCGCCTCCGCCGGGGTCACGGGCCGGGTCTTCGAGTCCGAGGGCGGCCGCATCACCGTCATGGAGGGCTGGCACCCGGGCCCCACCACCGACAAGGGCGCCCGCTGGACCCCGACGGAGGCGGGCGAGGCAACCCTGAAACTACTCGCCGGGACGAAGCCCCCGCAGCCCGTGTACGGCGCACAGTAGCCCCCGACGGGCCGGCTCGTGAACATCCCGACGCGAAGGGCGCTCACCGGTGCTCGGCGAGGAAGTCCACCATCGCCGCGACCAGTTCCGGAGCCCCGGCCGCCGTCCAGTGATTTCCGGGCACCACGGCGCCGGTGGCGTGCGGCAGGACCCTGACCAGCTCGTCGGCCGAGGCGGCGCGTTCGTCGTCGGCGCCCACCGCGACGAGTGTCGGCACCTCGATCCGGCCGAGCTGCTCGGCCGGCGTGGCGACGAGGGAGTCCAGGACGTGCAGGAGCGCGACCGGGGCCGCGCCGGTCGAGCGGAGCCACCGTTCGGAGCGTTCCTCCGGCGATCCCGGCTCGGACGTCCCCCAGCCGGTGAGGACCGGCCGCAGGGCCGCGCCCGCCCCGCCGCCGGTGCCGAGCACCTGGCGCAGGCCCTGGCCCGCGACCACGGCCCGGCCGGGTGCCGCGCCGCGCACCAGCATCCTCACCACGATGCGTGCGCCGAGCGAATATCCCCCGAGGTCGTACTCGCTCAGTCCGAGGTGCTCGACGAGAGCGAAGCCGTCATCGGCCAGTACGTCCGGGGGACATGAGGCGGAGTCATGGGGCTTGGCGCTCCTGCCGTGCCCGCGGAAGTCCGGCATGATCACGCGGTGACCGGCCGCCGCGAGTGCCTCGGCCTGGCCGTGGAGCAGCCACAGCGTCGCGTCTCCGGTGAAGCCGTGCAGCAGGACCAGCGGGCGGCCCTCACCCGTCTCCCGGTAGGCGAGGCGCACACCGTCACGGCCGGAGAAGAAGGACACGGCGGGATCGGGCATGTGCCGGAGCGTATACCGGGCACGTGCAGTCGGGGGTGGGTGATGCCTAGCCGAGGGTGAAGTCGTCGGCGTACACGTTGCCCTGGCCGTACCAGCCGTGGACGTACACGGTGACCGTTCCGCTGCTGCCCGTGGTGAAGTTGACCGCCAGTTGGTTCCAACTCGTGTTGTTCGACCAGGTGCTGGCCCCGGCGCCGCCGCTGACCCCGATGTAGGCGTAGGGGCCCTGGACCCAGCCGGTGAGCGTGTAGCTGTGGTTGGGGGACAGGGTGACGGTCTGGTCGCACTCGCCGGTGCCGCTGGAGCTCGGGGTGACCTGGAGGGCGTGGCTGCCGCTGTGGACCGGGCCGGCGACCACCGTGCTGCCGCCCGTGCAGGTCCAGGGGCTCAGGCTGCCGGTTTCGAAGCCGGCGTTGGTCAGGGAGCCCCCACCGCCTCCGCCTCCGCTGGAGGTGACGGTGAGCGTGTAGGTCGCGCTGTGGCTGCCGCCGGCCGCGCTGCCGGTGACGGTGATCGGGTAGGTGCCCGCGGCCACGGACGAGCCGGCCGTCGCCGTCAGCGTCGAGGTGCCGCCGGACGTCACGGACGCGGGGCTGAAGGAGACACTGACCCCGGAGGGCGCGCCCGAGGCGGAGAAGCTGACGGATTCGGCGCTTCCGGAGGTGACGGCCGTGGTGACGGTCGCGGTCGCCGAACCGCCCTGAGCGACCGAGGCGGAGCCCGGCGACAGGGACAGGGAGAAGTCACTCGTCGTGCCTCCGCCGCCACCCGAGCTGCCTTCGTACGGCACGAACGCGTCCGTGAACGCGAGGCTGTTCTGGCTGATCTCGCTGCACGTGGGCAGCGAGTTGGCGCTTCCGCTGCACGGCTGGTCCCGGTTGACGGACCAGAAGGCGAGCCGTCCGACGCCGTTCTGCGCGGCGAAGTTCTCCACCGTCCGGGCGTCGGCCAGGGTGAACGTCGAACCGTCGTCGTTCTTGCCGATCATCGGGGTGATCCCGAGGTTGGCGTAGGTGTAACCGGAGTCGACGGACTGCATCTGCGCCAGCGTGGCCCTGGCCGCGTCGATCGCGCCCTGGCCCATCTCGGTGCCCGTTCCGGCGTAGTAGTCCATGGCCATGACGTTGACCACGTCGATCTTGATGTCCGCGGTCTTGGCGGCCTTGAGGACGTTGACGCCGTCGTTGGTCAGGCCGCTGGTCAGTACCGGCAGGGTCATGGAGAACTGCAGGCCGGGGTTGGACGCCTTGAGATCCTTCATCGCCTGCATCTGGCGGGCCGCGGCCGCGGTGTCCGCGACGGCGGCGCCCTCGACGTCGAAGTCGAGCCGGGTGACGCCGTAGTCGTTGATGAGGGCCTGGTATCCGGCGTCGATGCTGCTCTGGGTGGAGCAGGTCCAGGCGAGCGGTTCGCCGCTCGCCCCGCCGGAGGAAATGATGACGGAGGCGCCCTCGGACTTCGCCCTGGCCAGCTCGGGGTCGGTATAGGAGTCGTTGCCGATGGGGAGGGTGTCGCCCCAGATCTGGTTGCAGCCTTCGCCGAGCACGAACGCCGCCGTGTAGGCCTTGAGTTGGTGTCCGGTGATGGCGGTGTCGAGGAGTCCTTCCTGACTGTTGGACATGTCGACGTAAGGAGCCACGGAGTAGACGCTGCTCGCCGCCGCGGCGCTGCCGGCCGGTGCCAGGGCGACGACGGCGCCGGTGGCCGCGAGCGCGAGCGCGCATGCGGAAGCCGCAAATCTTGCCAGGTGCATGACAGGACCCCTTCCGGGGATGCCTCGGGCGTGGAGGTGGTGGGTTGGTGCCGTGCGAGCGAGTTGGTACATACCAAAGCGCCGGTGAGTCACCTCGTCAAGAGGACTAGACCAAGTCGTGCACGTGGACTTCCGGTGCCTGGGACTGCGCGCCGAGGGAGGTGAAAGTCGGTCGCGCGCGGGCCGTATTAGGCTGGGTGACCATCGAACCGGCGCGTCGACGACCGCGCCGGGCTGGAGCTTCAGGGAGTGACCGATGACCGTGGGAACCGAGCGGGCCGTCCTGGCGGGCGGTTGTTTCTGGGGCATGCAGGACCTGATCCGCAAGCAGCCGGGCGTGGTGTCCACGCGCGTCGGCTACAGCGGCGGTGACACGCCGAACGCCACGTACCGCGATCACGGCGACCACGCCGAGGCCATCGAGATCCTCTTCGATCCCACGGTGACGAGCTACCGCGACATCCTGGAGTTCTTCTTCCAGATCCACGACCCGACCACGCGGGACCGCCAGGGCAACGACATCGGGCGCAGCTACCGGTCCGCCATCTTCTACGGCGACGAGGAGCAGCACCGCGTCGCCGTGGACACGATCGCGGACGTGGAGGCGAGCGGGCTGTGGCCGGGCAAGGTGGTCACGGAGGTGGAGCCCGTGGGCGACTTCTGGGAGGCGGAGCCCGAGCACCAGGACTACCTGGAGCGCTACCCCAACGGCTACACCTGCCACTTCCCGCGACCGAACTGGAAGCTGCCGAGGCGAGAGGCGTCCTCGACGGACTGACCCGTCCTGGCAGAGCGGCGTACGGCTGGGGCCGTACGCCGCTGCCCGTCGCGGCCGGCGCGCTCATGCTGTCGGCACTCGTCCGCATCCGCGGACCTGGCCCTGCATCCGAGACCGTCGACCTCACACGCGTCGGCCGCCGGGTCTCAGGACAGCCGGCGCCCGTCCTCGGGAGCCGGAGGCAGCGCGAGGTGGGCCAGGTCGCCCGGTGGGGGTGTGGTCACCGGCCACAGCGGCGCGGCTTCCCCGTCGGCGAGTGCGGCGGGGGCATCGGTGAGGTTCATCCGCTCGCGCAGCCGGCCGTAGAAGTCCATCGGGCCCAGCCGGACCGCCTTCAGCCGGCGCGGCGCGGCGTACACGCCGATCCAGTCCCCGGGGCTCAGCACACCGCGCAACTGGCCGTCGATGCTGACGGCGGCCTCGCCCGACCGTTCGAGGATCCGCAGCGCGACGGGCTCGTCGGGGGCGGCCACGACCGAGCGGTTGAACACCATGTGCGGGGCGACCGGCGTGAAGACGAGGGCCTCCGCGCGCGGCGAGACCACCGGGCCGCCGGCGGCGAAGCTGTACGCGGTGGAGCCCGTGGGCGTGGCCACCAGCAGCGCGTCGGCGGAGTAGCTGGCCAGGAGCCGGCCGGCCAGATAGACACCGACCGACACCTGCCGGTCCCTGGCGAGCTTCTCCACGACGACGTCGTTGAGCGCGGTGACGTCCAGCGCGACGCCCCACTCGCCGCCCGTCTCGCACTCCCCACGCACCCGGGGCGGCGGCAGCATCGGCCCGCGGCCGTACCGCAGCAGCGCCTCCATCTGGGCGGGCACCTCCAGCCGGCAGGACGCCCGCATGGTGAGGAGCATCCGGCTCTCCACCGTGATCCGCTCGGACCGGACCGCGTCCAGCGCCGCGCGCACCGCCGATGCCGGGACCTCGGTGAGGAAGCCGACGCGGCCGAGGTCGACGCCGAGGACCAGGGCGTCGTTCTCGGCCGCCAGCCGTGCGCCGCGCAGAAAGGTGCCGTCCCCGCCGAGGGTGACGATGAGGTCGGGATCGCCCGCCGAGTCGACCTCCTCGCGGGCACTGTGCCGCGCCCCTTCCTGCCACACGTCGATGTCCGCGCATCCCACGGCGTGCTCCGCGCACCACTCGCGCACCACCCGCGCGGCGGCCGCGGCCTCGGCACGGCCGCCGTGCACCACCAGGCCGACACGGTTCACCGTCATACCCACCTCCCAGCCGGCTGCTCCCACTCGCCATCCTCACCGCGGACGGCTCCGGCGCCGCACGCGCCACGCCGCCGACGCGGCTTCCCGGGCGGGCGTGCGGGGTGGAACAGGCGCCGATGGCGGCCGTCGTCCGGTACGCGGGTGCAGCCCCTGTCAGAGGCAACTCCAGCTCGCCGTAGGGCGGGACCGGTTCTGCAAAGGGCAGCAGGCGCAGTCGGCGTCCGCGCCATGACGAGCGGCGATCCCCCTCATCGTGTCCACCGCCGTAAAGCAGGCGAAACGGCGGAGCAACGGCGTGGCGCGAACCTTCCCTGCAACGCCTCGGCACCCACCGGGGCGGACCGCAGGAAGAGGGAGCAGCCGTGACGGAGACCGTCCACAAGCAGGCGCCGCCAGCCCCGCCGTCCTCCCCGGGCAGCCGTACGTACAACGGGTGGACCCGGAACGACACGCTGGAGGACTACTCGCTGCGCTACGCGCCCAAGTCCTTCCGCCGCTGGACGCCGTACGTCGTGGCCACCACGGCCCTCGGCGGCATCGCCTATCTCGCGGACTTCGCCATCGGCGGCTCGATCGCCGTCTCCCACGGCTTCTCCAGCGCCATGGTGGCGATCCTGACCGCGGCGGTGGTCATCTTCCTCACCGGCATCCCGATCTCGTACTACTCGGCGAAGTACTCGATCGACATGGACCTGCTGACCCGGGGCGCCGGATTCGGGTATCTGGGCTCGACGCTGACCTCGGTCATCTACGCGAGCTTCACCTTCATCTTCTTCGCCCTCGAAGGCTCGATCATGGCACAGGCCCTCGAACTGGGCCTGCACATACCGCTCGCCGTCGGCTATGTCATCTGCTCGCTGATCATCCTGCCGCTCGTCGTCTACGGCATGACGGCCCTGTCCAAGATGCAGGTGTGGACGCAACCGGTCTGGCTCGTCCTGATGGTCGCGCCGTTCGTGTCCATCGCGATCCAGGAGCCGGGGAAGTTCGCGGAGTTCACGCACTTCGCGGGTGACTCGCCCACCGGATCGAGCATCAGCATGCTCGGGGTCGGGGCGGGCGCGGGCGTCGCCCTGTCGCTGATCGCGCAGATCGGGGAACAGGTCGACTATCTCCGCTTCATGCCCGACAGGACGGCCGACAACGGCAGGCAGTGGTGGGCCGCGGTCCTCGGCGCCGGACCCGGCTGGGTGGTGCTGGGCGCGCTGAAGCAGATCGGCGGTGCCTTCCTCGCCTTCTTCATCGCCGGAAGCGTGGGACTGGCCAAGGCCAACGAGCCGATCCAGCAGTACGTCCACGGGCTGCGGACCTTCGCCGCGCCCGTCGCCCTGGGACTGGCCACCTTCTTCGTCATCCTGTCCCAGGTGAAGATCAACTCGACGAACGCGTACTCCGGTTCACTGTCCTGGTCGAACTTCTTCTCCCGGCTGACCCACCGTCACCCCGGTCGCGTCGTCTACATCTTCCTCAACGTGGGCATCGCCCTGGCCCTGATGGAGGGCGGCGTCTTCGGCTTCCTCAACACCGTCCTCGGCTTCTACTCCAACGTGGCGATCGCCTGGATCGGCGCGGTCGTCGCCGACCTGGTCATCAACAAGCCGCTGAAGCTGAGCCCGTCGTACATCGAGTTCAAGCGGGCCCACCTCCACCACTTCAACCCGGTCGGCTTCGGCTCCATGCTGATCGCCTCGGCCGTGTCCATCGCCGCGTACTTCGACGCCTTCGGCGCCTATGGCAAGGCCTTCTCCCCGTTCATCGCGCTGTTCCTGGCCATGGCGCTCTCGCCGCTGTTCGCCGTGCTGACCAAGGGCAGGTACTACATCGCCCGCGCGGACGTCCTGGACGAGCCGCTGCTCGGAACCGACGGGCTGCCCTCGGCGGCCACCCTGGCCTGCTCCGTCTGCGCGACCGACTTCGAACGGCCCGACATGGCCGGCTGCCCCTTCCACCAGGGCGCGATCTGTTCGCTGTGCTGCAGCCTGGAGAAGGCCTGCCACGACTCCTGCAAGAAGGCCGCGGGCCCGGTCGAGCTGGGCCTGCCGGCCGTCCGCGCCGTGGACTGAGTGCGGGCCCGCGTGGGGGTGGGGGGGGGGGGGGGGGGGGGGGGGGGGGGGGGGGGGGGGAAAGGGAGGGCGCCCCCCTCTAGAGAACAACCTTCCT
>NZ_JBVIEB010000012.1:0-227412 GCF_055572075.1 Streptomyces sp. NPDC030820 | reverse complement strand
GGAAGGAGATGGGGCGTGTGTTTTGGTCGTTGTCTGTCTCGCCCCGAGGGTGGGGATTGGATGCTCGGCTCGTGGGGTGCTGTGCTCGTATTCCCCCCCCCCCCCCCCCCCCCCACGCCCATGGTCGGTCACTCGTTCTGGAAGACCGCCTTGCTCACTTCGGCCGGGTTCTGGAACTCCTTCTTACCGAGGTGGGAGATCCGGTCGGTGATCTCCTTGGACGCATGGTTGTCCCTGGCGACCTTCTTGAGCTGCTCCGTGTCCGCCGGGTATTCGGCGCCGGACAGGGCTTTCTGCAGATCCGGGGGCTGATACCCGCCATGGCTCCTCCAGCGGTGAGATGGTACTGAGCCGTGCGCCGGCGCCGCATACTGCGCCGGGGCCGCTCAGGTACCCATCCCCCGGCAGCGGATTCACGGATCCCCCGGGTCCTGGGAGGCGAGAGTTCTCCCCGGTCATGGCGGCGCGGGGGACGGGTACTCGGGGTCTTCGGAAGGGCACGGACGCGCGTGGGAGGCCCGATGAGCGAGAGCACCCCTTCGCAGGCCGAGGGCGAGCGGGAGCCGGGTGTGGCGGAGGACGAGCAGCCGCCGCGTACCACCCCGTCCCAGGCCGAGGGCGAGGACACCGCGGACGAGAACGCCGAGGAAGGCGACGAGTGAGGGAGGCGCCATGAGCACGGCACACACCAGCGTCCCCGAGGTGCTGGACGCGCTGAAGGACGTGTCGTATCCGGCCGACAAGGAGCGCCTGGTCACGGCCGCGCGTGCGGCGGGTGCGTCGGAGGAGGTCGTCAAGGCCCTGCGCGGCATCCCCGCCGAGCAGTACACCGGCCGTGACGACGTGGCGAGGTCGGTACGGGTGGACCCGGACTCGGACCTCGACCGCACCGCCGCACAGCGCGCGGAACAGGCACGCGAGGGCGGCAAGCCCGGACTCTCCCAGCACCTGCGGGAGGAGCCGAAGACACCGATCCAGGAGGAGTTCGACCGCTGAACCGTTGGTACTACCGGACCCTTGAAGCAGGGCACTGATCGGTCTTTAGACCCATCCGGGCTCCCGTCGCGATCCTGCAGGGGTGCTTATCGTGCCTGCCCGGCATTCGGGGGGGTGCCCCATGATGTGTTTGGTCAAGCTCATCGTGAGACCGGGCACGTAGGCGACCGGGCAGCCCATGTCCCTCGCGACCGCCAGCGGTAAGGCGCCGATCGAGGCCGACTGGTCGACCACGACCAATACTGTTCCGTGCTTGGCCTGGAGTTTCGCGAAGAGTTCGCGGAGCTTGGGCTCGGTGTTGGGCAGGCGCTCGTCGAAGGCCTTCTTCCCGGCCGGTGTGACGGCGGTGGCGTGGTGTTCGCCCTTGCCGACGTCCAAGCCCAGGTAGACGTCGACGTCGCCGGTGTCGATCACGTGCAGGCCCCTCCATCACGCTTTCATCCGGCCTGCCAGGGCACGAGCTGCCACATCCACGTTAGAGCTCTTCCGGCTCGGGTGAAGCCGGTGCTCAAGCCCCTCATCAGCGGTCCGTCGATGCCTCCGGAACCGGTGACACCATCCCCCGGATTATGAACAACAGGGGGGAATTCATGCCGCAGTCGGCGATGGGGGACGCGGCTGGGCGTTCAGGTGTCAGTCGCTGGTCGTGATCGGTTGCCTGTGTCGACCTGTGCCGCTCCGGGACACTGCGAAGATATTGAGGGCGATCAGTGCAACGCCAGCCCCCAGGAAACCACCGAGGGTATTGAAAAGTACATCATCAGCGTCAACGGTACGGCCGGCCGCCATAACCCACTGAGTGGCCTCGATAGCGACGCTGAAGGTAAAGCAGATGAACGTTGTGCAGGCAAGTGGAGTCCTGCGGGCGTCGAAAAGGGTGAATGCCAGTGTGGATCCGAAGGGGACAAACATGGCGGCGTTGGCAATTTGCAGACGCACGATCATGGTGCGCTCCTCGGGGAAGAGGCCGTCGGCTTGACTCCCCCAAAGACCCTCGCCCGGCAGCCATGAAATATGATGGTCTGAAGTGCCGAGCGGTTGAGTGGGCATAAGCGTAGCCAACAGGATGAGAACGCCCCAGGCGATGAACAAGGCGCGAGCCGCACGCACGGCGTGCCCGCGTCCTCGATGAAGCCACCATGCGCCCAGCCACGAGAGTGCGAGCATCACCAGCACAAACAGGGCGACGGACGCCGGAGTGATGTAGAGAATCACTAGCCACATGATGGTCTTCCTGTACGTCTCGGCCTGGGGCGCCCGTCAAGTCAAGCACACGCGCCCAACGGCGGGGTCACATCAGGGGCAACGCCACTTGGTGACGTACTCGGTACCCTTATAGTCCATCACGCCGCGAATGCAGTCACCCGAGTCGATGTGATGCTTCTTGCTCAGTTCGACGTAGCCGTTGCTGGTCTTCTTCGTCCCAAAATACAGAGGAAGAGCCGTGATCTTGTCATTCTTCCTCTGGGAACCGAGCGTGACGGTAATATCTCCGGAAACTTGGCGGTCGTAATCGACGGTGAACGTGAAATCACCTGTTTTGCCAACAGAGCCGCCCGTTATGCACAGCTGGCCATTCTGTAGATCGCCGCAACCCGACGGGGTTGCACTCGCGGCCGGTGCGGCGATTACACAAGCGGCGAGAACAGCTGCAAGAGATGCCGCCGTGCCGACCGAACGCCTCATCTTCATGTCGATTCCCCTCTTTTTCTTGCATGGGGGAATGCAGACAGCGGCAACCTGCTCTGAGGCTGACGACTTTGCGATTTTCCCCCGTGGTCGGAGGGGAGTTTATCACGTATTTGATCATCCCATGCGCCGGAAATCAGCCAGCCTTGGTGGGCGATTTTCGCGGATTTTTGATCCTTGCGCGGATTACGCATGCCTCCTGTCGTGCTCGTGCCGTGACGCTCCCCCCCCGCGCGGGAGCGCTCTACAGCGCCCCATGCGTGCGCAACCCTTCACTCGCACCGGGCAAGCGTGCCCCGACCTGCCGCCTCGTAGCCTTCGTGGCGTGCATCCGCGAGGCGATCGCAGAGCGCGGAGAAGAGCCCACATTGTGCGGGATCGGCGAGCAGGTAGGGCTCAGCAGCATCGGCTCGGTGCACTGCCACCGCAGGCAGCTGGCAGGCAACCAGAGCCGCTCGCGCCGGCGACCCGCTGCGCGCGCTCGACCTGCCCGCAGACCCGGTTGTCACATCAGGCGAGTGGGGCGTGGCCAAGCCCCAGCCGGAGTTCTTCCAGCGGGTCATTCAGGTTGCCGGGGTACCGGCCGACTGAATATCTCGACGTCGGCGACCATCCCGCCAACGACGTGTACCCGGCGAAGGCGGCCGGGCTGCGCACGGCGCACCTGCGGCGTGGCCCGCGGGGGGACTTCCGGGCCGACGCTCCTGAAACGGTTGCATCGGCGGACTGGCGGATCAGTGGACTCATGGACCTGATCAGCATCGTTCGGTGACAACCGCGAAGCGGCCTCGCCAAGTTGGCGGCGCTGCTTCGAGTACGCGCGGCATGCGACGTGAGTACCGTTCGGTATGGATGCCCGAACGGTGACAGTATGCCGCTGACCCTCACCTTCGGCTGACGCCCCCGCGTCAGGTGCGCCCCGTCCCCCGGTAGAGGTCCAGCTCCCCGTCGAGTTCCACGGCGAGCACGGTGGCGTACTCGTCCGCGTCCCCCGCCGCCGGCGCGTCCAGCCAGGTCACTCCCGGCACCTCGTGCAACCCGCCCGTGACCCGGTGGCCCAGCTCGGCGCCGGTCCAGTGGACGAAGATCCCCAGCTTGGCGTCGCGGAACCATGGCTGCATCGGCATGCGGCAACGCTAGAGCCCGGGCGACCCGCACGGGCGGCGATCGCTCTGCCCGTGGATTTTCACCGTCCCCGGCCACCAGGGGGCCGGGGCACCACCGGATCTCCCGCCGATCCTCACGCATGGCCCGCGGCCCACCGGGTACGCGAGGCGAAGCACGCCCGGGGCGCGGTTCCGCCTCCGGTGTGGCCTGTACGACCGTCGCTACCTGGGGATCTGCCATGGAGACACCCGCACACAACGACCTGCCGACGCCGGCCCAGCAGGCGCTGGACGCGCTGACCGTGAACGCCGAGGACCAGGCCGCGCTGGACGTCCTCGCCCACAGTGACGTGCTCGTCCCCGTGCCGGACGACGCGGTCGACGGGGAGGGCGCCGACGCCACGACCGTGGCCCTGCCCGTCCTGGAACAGCCCGGAGGCGATCCGGTCGTCCCCGTCTTCACCACGGAGGGCGAGATGGCCGAGCTCCTGCCCTTCGTCTCCCGCTACCGCCTCATCCCCCTCGGCGCCCTGGCCTCCCAATGGCCCGACGAGGATCTCTCCCTGGCCATAGACGGCAATTCCACCCACGCCCTGACGCTCACCTCACAGGGGGTACGCACTCTGCTGGCCCGCTGATGAAGCGCCCCGAAGGGCCGTGGGGAACGGCGCGAGAAGCCACGAGTGACCCGCACCCGCGCAGGAAAGTGATCACCCCACCCCCATGGGCGACAAAAATAGACCCATGGAATACATCGCCGGCGCGGCAGGGGCACTGGTCCTGGTCCTGGTGCTGACCAGCATTCTCCGCACCCTCGTGGTCCCCCGGGGCCTCTACTCCGTGCTGGTCTTCCGTCTCTGGTGGGCCCTGCGCCGAGTCCTCCGGCTCACCGCCGTCCGCAAGGACTACGCATCCATCGACCGCGCACAGACCTGGCTGGCCCCGCTGATGCTCATCGGCATGCTCGCCACCTGGCTCGCCGGTGCGCTGCTCGGCTTCGGCCTCCTGCTGTACTCGCTGTCCCCGCTGTCCTGGACCACCGCGTTCCGGGAGGCGGGGTCCAGCCTGTTCACGCTCGGCTTCGCCGGCGGCGCCCGGCTGAAGCTGTCGGTGCTCGACTTCGTCGCCGCGGCCACCGGGCCGGTCGTGATCGCGCTGCAGATCGCCTATCTGCCCACCCTGTACGCCGCCTACAACCGCCGTGAACTGGAGGTCACCCTGCTCCAGGCACGGGCCGGGGAACCCGCCTGGGGGCCGGAGATCCTCGCCCGGCAGTGGCTGGTCGACACCGAGACCGCGCTGCCGACGCTGTATCGCGCCTGGGAACGCCTCGCCTCGGACATGGGCGAGAGCCACTCGACGTACCCCGTCCTGCTGACCTTCCGCTCCCCGCGCCCGCACCGCAGCTGGCTGGTCGGTCTCGTCGCGGTGATGGACGCGGCCGCGATGCAGCTGGCGCTCGCCCCGCGGCTCGCCCCGCCGGAGGCCCGGCTGGTGCTGCGGGCCGGCTTCACCGCCCTGCGCGACATCGCCCGCGCGCTGCGCATCCCCTTCGACGCCGACCCGTCGCCGGACGCGTCCATCCGGCTCACCTTCGCCGAGTTCGACGCGGCCGTGGCCATGCTGGAGTCGGCCGGATTCCGGGCCGAGCGCCCGCCGAAGGAGGCCTGGCCGCACTTCCAGGGCTGGCGGGTCAACTACGAGGCGATCGCCTACGAACTGTGCCGGCGCTGCGACGCCGTACCCGCTCTGTGGACCGGTCCCCGTGACTTCCCCGGTGGGCCGATCCCGCCCGAGCGCCCGGCGGACCGCAGACCGGGCGCAGGACGGCCGGAACTGCCCCCCGCCGCCGGGTAGTCCCCGGCCCGGCGCGGGAAGATCCCAGCGAGAACAGGTCCGGACGCGTGTCGAAGGAGCCGATGGTCGTGAGGGTCGTCCTGCTGGGCACCGCCGCCGGTGGCGGCTTCCCGCAGTGGAACTGCGCCTGCTCGCTGTGTACGGCGGCAAGGGACGGCAAGCTTCCCTCCCGGACCCAGGAGTGCGCGGCCGTCACCGGCAACGGCCGCGACTGGTGGCTGCTGAACGCCTCGCCCGACCTGCGCACCCAGCTCGCCGCCACACCGGCGCTGTGGCCGGGACCCGGACCCCGGGACACCCCGCTGCGCGGCGTCCTGCTCACCGACGCCGAGGCCGACCACGTCACCGGCCTCGCCGAACTGCGCGGAGCGGCGGGTTTGAAGGTCTACGCGACGTCGCCGGTCCGCGCCGTGCTGGCGCCCGCCCGGGCCGCCCTGGACCGCTATGCCTCGTGGGAGTGGCCGGACAACCTGGCCGACGGCGGGTTCGTGCTGGCCGGCGGGCTCGTGGTCACGGCCCATCCGGTGGGCGTGAAGATTCCGAAGTACGTGCCCGTGCAGTCGCCGGAGCCGGCCGGCCCGTGGGTGACGGCGTACCGCGTCGAGGACCTGGCCAGTGGGGGAGTGCTGGTGTATGCGCCCTGTGTGGGCGCCTGGAGTCCGGCGCTGGACGACCTGTGCGCCGAGGCCGACTGCGTGCTGCTGGACGGCACCTTCCACGCGGCCGACGAGATGGGCACGGCGGTGCGGTCCGGCGCCGGGCAGGCCGCCATGGGGCATCTGCCGGTCACCGGTCCGGACGGCACTCTCGCCGCGCTGGCCCGGCATCCCGGCGCACGCCGGATCTACACCCATCTCAACAACACGAACCCGCTGCTCGACCCCGCCTCACCGGCACGCGCGCGTGTCGCCGAGGAGGGCGTCGAGGTCCTGCCCGACGGTGCCGAGCTGGTGCTCTAGGTGTATTGACCTGAAGCGTTGTTCCCGCGGCTGATCGGTGGGTGGCCGCGGTGCGGCGAGTGGGGTGCCCCCTTTGGGGGAGCGTGCATGGCGTCGCGGGGCTGGGGGCACCGCCCGGCCGAAGGCTGGGGGAGGGAGTTCGACGACAGGGCCTAGTGGTCCTGCCCGGTGCTCCAGCGCTCCTGCCCGGTCAGCATGCGCTCCAGCACTTCGCGCTGCAGCGGCAGCACCTCGGCATGCAGCGCGCGGCCCTTGGCGGTGAGCGCCACCCACACCCCGCGCCGGTCCTCCGCGCACACCGAGCGCTCCACCAGCCCGTCCTTCTCCAGCCGGCCGATCAGCCGGGACAGCGCGCTCTGGCTGAGATGAACCCGGCCGACCAGGTTCTGCACCCGGCACTGGTCGCCCTCCGCGGGCGACTCGGTCGCCAGGATGTCCAGCACCTCGAAGTCGCTGGCGCCCAGCCCGTGCGGGTGCAGGGCACGGTCGATCTCGCACATCGTGCGCGCGTGCACGGCGAGGATGTCCCGCCACCGTTCCTCGAGCCGGGCGTCGGCCGTCTTGACTGCCATACCCGCACCGTAGCACCGATCCAGCCAATCGTTGAGCGTGCAACTAGTGCGGGTGTGGGCGGAGGCCGCGGTGCTCAGGCGGCCGGGTCCTGGAGCAGGCCGATCAGGTTGCCGTCGGGGTCCTTCACGGAGGCGATCAGCCTGCCGTTGCCGACGTCGCGCACGTCCTGGACCACCTCGGCGCCCGCCGCCAGCAGGGCCGCGAGGCGCTCCCGGAGGTCGGTGACGTGCCAGAACGGCACCGGACCGGTCAGGCCCTGAGCGTGCCCGTTGGGGTCGAGGCCGACATCCTGCCCCTCGGCCTTGAAGCCGACGTAGTAGGGCTGGTCCGCGTACGGCTCGACACCCAGCAGGGCGGTGAACAGGGCCTTGGCCCGGTCCTTGTCCTTGACGGGGTAGATGATCGTCTGCACGCCGGCGGTCATGGGGCTCTCCTTCTGAGGTGCGTGGCCCGACGGTTTCTCCGTCGGTGCACCTCACGCTAGGACGGGGGAGCCCGCTCCGGCTTCTTCGATCCTGACCGGTTGCGGGCTCCCCGGTGGCCCTATTCGTTGTGCAGTACTTCGGCGACGGTGAGGCGGGCCGCGCGCCGCGCGGGGACCAGCGCGCCCACCACGGCGATCACCAGACCCGCCAGCGCCAGTTCCGCCAGCTTCGGCGCGTGCCAGACGTCCGTCATGTACGACGGCAGGGTGATGTCGATCCCTGCGGCCATCCGTGGGACGACCACCTCGTAGGCGGCGATGCCCAGCGGGACGCCCAGCACCGATCCGGTCACGCCGAGCACCGCCATCGACGTCACCGTCATCACCGTCACCTGGCGCGGGGTCATCCCGATCGACTTCAGCATGCCGAGGTCGCGGCGCCGGTCGTGGGTGTTGAGCACGGCCGTGTTGAACACGCCGAGGGAGGCGACCAGGGCCAGCAGCAGGGTGAGGGCCGTCGCCGAGTCGATGATGGTCTCGGCGCCGCTGCTCGGGCCGGTCAGTTGGGTACTGAGGCCCTTGTCGACGGCTCGGGCGGCCCGCGCGTACGCCGTCCCGTCCGCGTCCTTGCGCAGTTTGACGTGATAGGCGAACGCCTTTCCGTCCGGGACCAGCGCGGTGAACGTCGGCCAGGTACCGGCGACCACCCGGTCGTTGTCCTGCATCAGCTCGCCGACCACGGTGACCTCCTCCTCGCGGCCGCTCTTGCGCAGCCGGAGGTGGTCACCGATGTGCACCCCGTTGCGGCGCAGGAAGGCCGAGCCGACCACGACCTCTCCCGGACGGTGCATCCAGCGCCCCCGGACGAGCACGTCGTCCAGCGGCAGGTCGGGCCCGCGCCTGCCCTCGATGATGACCCTCTGTGTGGACCCGTCGAGCCGCGCGTCCTCGTCCCCCCGGGCCGTCACCCGTGCCGCCCCCGGCAACGAGCCCAGCAGCGACTGGAGTTCGCGGTCGCCGTGGACCGGCAGCACCTGCTTGCCATGGGCGTAGCTGCTTGCGTAAACCGTGACGTCGTACGCATCCCTGCCGCCTCCGAAGAGGGTCATCGTCGTCGCCAGACCCGTCGCGAACGTCACGGTGGTCACGCCCAGGACCACCGCGGCCAGCGTGAGCGCACTGCGCGCGGGCCGGGCGAACGGCAGCCCCGCCCCGAGGCTCACCGACCTGGGCAACCGCAGCCCCGCGAGCCGCCGTTGGATGCCGAGCGCCCGCCCGGTACGCGGTGCGCTGCCCGCGCTGATCGCCCGCGCCGCCGACAGCCGCTGGGCGCGCACGGACGGGCCGAGCGCGGCCAGTACACAGACCAGCGGCATGCCGAACAGGGACAGCCCGTTCACCCAGGGCGCGATGCCGATGCTGTCGTGCAGCACCCCTGAGTCAGGCCCCGTGAACACGAACTGGAAGAACGGCTTGGCCAGCAGGTTGCCGACGAGCGTGCCGAGTGCGCAGCCCAGCACGGCCGGTACGGACACCATCACGAGATAGACGCCCAGCACCTGCCCCGGAGTGAACCCGAGGGCCTTGAGGATGCCGATGTGCCGGAAGCCGGAGACCACGGCACCGCCGACGACGTTGGCGACGATCAGTACCGCCACCAGGACGCCGAGGATGCCGAACGCCATGAGGTACGGCGCGTACGCGCGCGCGTTGCTGCCGATCCGTTGCTTGAGCGTCAGATAGCTCTGCGATCCGCTCAGCGAGCCCTTGGGCAGCGCCTCGGTCACCCGGGCCAGCCCCGCGCTCAGCGCACTCTGCGAGGACGCGTCCCGGAACCGGTACAACATCTGCGTGGTGTGCGGGTGCAGGGCCGTGATCTGGTCCGGGGCGACCCACACGTCCGCCGTGTCGCTCAGATCGAAGGCGAATCCGACGATGGTGAGGGTCGGCCCGGACGGCAGACGGAACTTCTTGCCGATGTCGGCGCCGGTCCAGTCGGACTGTCGGTTGAGGACCATCTCGCCCGGCCGGGTCGGCCACCGGCCCGCCCACAGGTGCAGCCGGTCCACCGCCCCGCCGGGCCCGGAACGGCCCACGACCGTGACCTCGCCGCCGAGACCCAGGTCCTCCATGCCACGCGGCACGTCCACCGTCGCCTGCGGGAACGGACCGGCCACCGCCTCCACTCCCGGCTGCCTCGCAGCTCGTTCCAGCTGCGCGTCCGACGCCTTGCCCGGGTCGAACTCGGCGACCACATGCGGCCCGTGCTGCTTGCCGAAGACATGGTCGAACGGTGCCGACGCCGCGTCCACCAACCCCAGCGCGACCACGATCGACCCCGTCGACACCAGCGTGACCAGCCAGATCACCAGAGTCTGCAGTATCCGCCTGCGCACGGCCGCCCGCGCGGCCTTCCACGCCGCCCTCATACCGACGGCTCCAGGGCGTGCTCGCCGGTCACCCGGCCGTCGGCCAGCTGCACCAGCCGGCTCGCACAGCGCTGCGCAAGATGCTCGTCGTGCGTGACGATGACCAGGGTCTGGCCCATCTGGTTCAGGTCGATCAGCAGGTCCATCACCTGCTCCCCGGCCCGGCTGTCCAGCGCGCCGGTCGGCTCGTCGGCCAGCAGCAGCGCGGGCCGGTTCATCAACGCCCGTGCCACAGCGACCCGTTGCCGCTCACCACCACTGAGCACCGCGGGGTAGGCGTTGCGGCGGTCCGCGATGCCCAGCTCCTCGAACAGCTCCAGCGCCCGCCGCCGGGCCTGCCGGGCCGGAGTGCCGGTCAACTGTGCGGCCAGCGCCACATTGTCGAGCGCCGACAGATCGTCGATGAGGTTGAAGAACTGGAAGATCATGCCGATCCGGCGCCGCCGGTACAGCGCGAGCCGCTTCTCGCTCAGCTCCCCGACACTCTCGCCGTGGACGACGACACGGCCGGCCGTCGGCCGGTCAAGACCGGCGATCATGTTGAGCAGCGTGGACTTGCCGCACCCCGAGGGGCCCATCACCGCGACCGCCTCCCCGGCCCGGATCTCCAGCGACACCCCGTCGAGTGCGACCGTCTCGCCGTACTCCTTGCGCACACCGTCGAGCCGTACGACGGTGTCACCCGTTCTCACCTCAGTGACCATGGCCAGGACGCTAGACGCGCGACACCGTCCCCGGCATCCCTCCCCGGATGGCACTGCGCCCCCGGACTCATCCTCCGGATGCAGACCGCTGAATCCCCAGGTCGATGCGGATGTCAGTGCCGTCTGCGACCATGAACGGCATGGGGGAGTACGACATGCTGACGGCGGCGCTCGCGGTGGCGTGCGCGGCCGTTCTCGGGCTGACGGTGGCGCTGGTGCGCACCCGGCGCCGCTGGCAGGCGGCGGTCGGGGAGCGCGGCTGGCTGCTGGAGCGCGAGCGGGAGAGCGCCACGGAGGCCGCCATCACGGCCGAACGGGACCGGATCGCCCGCGAGTTGCACGACATCGTCAGTCACAACGTCAGCCTCATGGTCGTCCAGGCGAGCGCCGCCCGCGAGGTGCTGGGCACGATGCCGGACGAGGCGGCCACGGCCCTCAGGGCCGTGGAGGACGCCGGCCGGGGCGCGATGACCGACCTCAGACATCTGCTGGGACTGCTGGCCCCCGCACAGGACGGCACCGACGGCGCCCCCGACCCGGGACCGGACGCGGACGCGGTGAGCACACCCCTCGCCCCGCAGCCCGGCCTCGACCGGCTCGGCCCGCTCGTGGACCGGATATCCTTCGCCGGGCTCCCGGTCGAGGTCCGCATCTCCGGCGAGCCGCGCCCGCTGCCACAAGGCATCGACGTGACCGCGTACCGGATCATCCAGGAGGCCCTGACCAATGCGCTCCGACACGGCGACGGCGGCTCGGCGGAGGTGACCGTGCGGTACGCGGACCACGCTTTGCGCGTGGAGGTCCTCAACACCGGCCCCAGCGTGCTGACCGGCACCGCCCCGGCCATCCCGGGACCGCGGGCCGCCGGCACCGGCCGAGGCCTGATCGGCCTGCGCGAGCGGGTCGCCGTCTACGGCGGTGACCTGGACGCCCGCCGCAGACTCGGCGGTGGCTATCGCGTCCGCGCCCGCATACCCCTGGACCGTCCATGACGGCGGACGCGTCCGGGCGGGCGCCCCGGGTGCTGATCGCCGACGACCAGACGCTGATCCGCACCGGCTTCCGGCTGATCCTCACCGCCCGGGGCATCGAGGTGGTCGGCGAGGCCGCCGACGGCGCCGAGGCGGTGTCCGCGACCCGCCAACTGCGCCCGGACGTGGTCCTCATGGACATCCGCATGCCGGCCATGGACGGCCTGGAGGCCACCCGTCGCATCCTGGCGCAGACGCCCGACTGCCGGGTGCTCATGCTGACCACGTTCGACCTGGACCGGTATGTGTACGAGGCCCTCTCCATCGGGGCCAGCGGCTTCCTGCTCAAGGACGTCACCCCGGAACACCTGGCGGCGGCCGTACGACTCGTCGGCACCGGCGACGCCCTGCTCGCACCACAGATCACCCGGCGCCTGGTCGAGCGCTACGCGGCCGAGGCCGAGCGGACACCCGAGGCCGTACCCGCCGACCTGGCCACGCTCACACCGCGCGAACGGGAGGTCCTGACCCTGCTGGGCCGCGGCCTGTCCAACACGGAACTGGCCGCCGAGCTGACCCTGAGCGAGGCCACGGTCAAGTCCCACGTGGCCCGGATCTTCGCCAAGCTGGGTTTGCGCGACCGCGCCCAGGCAGTGGTCCTCGCCTATGAGACGGGGCTGGTTCGCCCCGGGGCGCGGTAGCGCCGAAGGGGCGCGGGGAACTGCGCGACCAGCCACGACGGCGCTGCAGACGCACGACGGCACAGCGCGGCACCCCAGTGGGCACTTCCGCTCAAGCCGACTCCCGCCGCACCAACTCCGTAGGAAAAATCACCGCCGCCGGATCCTCCCCGCCGATCTGCGCGAGCAGCACCCGCACCATCTCGTTGCTGATCCGGTCCCACGGCTGCCGGATCGTGGTGAGCTGCGGAGTCGCGGCCGTAGCCGCAGGCGAGTCGTCGAAGCCTCCGACAGCGATGTCGTCCGGTACCCCCTTCCCGGCCCGGCGCAGCGCCGCCAGCACGCCCTGCGCCATCAGGTCGGAGGCGACGAACACCGCGTCCATGTCCGGGGCCTGCGCCAGCAGCCGCTCCGCGCCCGCCTCACCGCTCGCCCGGCTGTAGTCCCCGGAGACGATCAGGCTCTCGTCGGCCCCGATGCCCGCCTCGGCCGGCACCTCCTTGTACCCGGCGAGCCGCTCCACACCACCGGGGGTGTCCAGCGGACCGGTGACCGCACCGATCCGCCGCCGGCCCAGCGACAGCAGATGCCGGACCATGTCCCGGGCTCCGTCCCGGTCGTCCGCGGCCACATAACTCACCTTGGAACCGAGACCGATCGGCTTGCCGCAGGCGACGAGCGGCACGCCCGCCTCCCGCAGCTCCTGCGCGACGGGGTCGCCCGAGTGGCTGGACACCAGCAGTACCCCGTCGACGTGCCCGGCGGTGATGTACCGCGTGATGCGCCGCCGTTCGTCCTCGGTGCCCGCCAGCATCAGCAGCAGCGGCACGTCGTGCGCGGCCAGCGCCTGCGTGCAACCACGCAGCAGGACATTGAAGTTGGGGTCCTCGAAGAACCGCTCCTGCGGCTCGGTCAGCAGGAAGCCGACCGAGTCCGAGCGGCCGGTGATCAACGATTCGGCGCCGTCTCCGGCAACGGCTGGGACCCGACCGACGCCACCTCCGGCAACGGCTGGGAGAACCAGGCCCTGTTCGGCTACGACGACAAGGCGCTCTCCTCCATGACGTGGTTCAGCCACCGCTGAACCACCGGTGACGGGCCCGGCCGTAAGGGGCGGACGGGCCTTCGCCGATTTTCCCGGGTCATATGCACCCACTCGGTCGCACGGCCGTTCGGTACCGGACAACGACCGCCGAGTCCCTGACGTGCCGGAGTCGGCCGCGCGACAGTGGGAACACTGCGTACGGGGCGGTCGGGGACGGAGGCGGACGGATGATGGGAAACCCCTCGGGCCGGATGCGGCAGACGATTCTGGAATGGCTCAAGGACCCCGCGGCCCACTTTCCGGCGCACCGTCGCCGCGATCTCGCCGAGACGGGAGTCACCGCGCGCGCCGTGGCCGCCAAGCTGGGCGTGCCCCGCCGGACCGCCGTCGCCCACCTGGACTTTCTCGCCCGGCTCGGCCTGCTGCGCACCCGCCGCAGCTGCTGGGGCACCTGCTACCGGCGCGACGAGATCCGCATCGCGGAGGTGGCCCGGGTTTTCGAGAAGGGCTGGTGAGGGCACGACAACGTCGGAACGGGCCGACCGACCGCGAAGGGCACGCGCATGGACCGACCCACGGCACTCGTCCCGCTGCACCACGTCTCCCTGGGCGCCCGCGGCCCCGAGGACGTCGTCGTCGACGCGGACGGGCGCGTGCTGACCGGAGTGGAGGACGGCCGGATCCTGCGCGTCCATCACGCCGGCGACCCGCGCACGGCACGCGTGGAGGTGCTGGCGGACACCGGCGGCCGTCCACTCGGACTCGAACCCCTCCCGGACGGCGGCCTGTTGGTGTGCGACGCGGAACGCGGCCTGCTGCGCGTCGACCCTGGCGACGGCAGCGGCAGTACGGTCCACGTTCTCGCCGACTCGGCGGCGGGGGAGCGGCTGCGCTTCTGCAGCAACGTCGTCGCCCTGCCGGACGGCACCGTGTACTTCACCGTCTCCAGCCGCCGCTACCCACTGGACCAGTGGATCGGCGACATCGTCGAGCACACCGGAACCGGACGGCTGCTGCGCCTGCCGCCCGAGGGCGGTGAGCCCGAAGTCCTGCTGGACGGGCTCCAGTTCGCCAACGGTCTGGCGGCCGGTGCCCACGGCTCCTTCCTGGTGATCGCCGAGACCGGCGCCTGCCGCCTCACCCGCTACCACCTCACCGGTCCGCGCGCCGGCCACGCCGACCTCTTCGCCACGCTGCCCGGCATGCCGGACAACCTGTGGCGCGAGGGCCCCGACGGCCCGCTCTGGGTCGCGCTCGCCAGTCCCCGGGTTCCGCCGCTGGACCTTCTGCACCGCACGCCGCCCGCGGTGCGCGGCGCCGCCGCCCGGGCCGCCGTACGCGCGCCGTACCGGCCGAGCGGGACGATCGGGGTGATGGCCCTGGACGACACGGGACGGACCGTCCGGCACCTCACCCGCCGCCGCTCCGGCTTCCGCATGGTCACCAGCGTCTGCGCGAGCGGGGACCACCTCGTCCTCGGCAGCCTGTGGGAGCCCGGTGTCGCGGTCTGCGCACGGACCGCGGGCCGCTGACACGGCGGTACGCTGGTGCCCGGCCGTGATCACCCGTCGGGGCAGGCCGAACAGGAGACGCACCAGCATGACAGCCCCGGAAGCCCAGAGCCTCCGCGTCCGCCCCACCCCACGGCGGCGGTCCGAGTGGCGTGCCCAGATACCCGTCGTCGCGATGGTCGCCCTCGGCGGCGCCCTCGGCGCGTGCGCCCGCTATGGCCTCGCCCTCGCCTGGCCCACGCCGCCCGGCGGTTTCCCCTGGGCGACCTTCGTCACCAACGTCATCGGCTGCGCGGTGATCGGCGTCTTCATGGTGCTCATCACGGACGTGTGGGCCGCCCACCGCCTCGTACGCCCCTTCTTCGGCACCGGCGTGCTCGGCGGCTTCACCACCTTCTCCACCTACGCCGTCGACATCCGCAAGCTGGTCGACGCGGGCCGCCCGGGCCTCGGGCTCGGCTATCTCGCCGCGACGCTGTGCGCGGCCCTCGCCGCGGTGTGGCTCGCCTCCGTCGCCGCCCGCCGCGTGCTGATCGGGAGGAAGCGATGACGTCACTCACCGGCCGGGCCCTCAGGCTGACCGTCTACATCGGCGAGGACGACACCTGGCACCACAAGCCCCTCTACTCCGAGATCGTGCACCGCGCGCACGCGGCGGGACTCGCCGGGGCGAGCGTCTTCCGGGGCATCGAGGGCTTCGGCGCCTCCTCGCTCATCCACACCTCCCGCCTGCTCTCCCTGAGCGAGGACCTGCCCGTGGCGGTCGTCGTCGTGGACACCGAGGAGCGGGTACGGGCGTTCCTGCCGCAGCTCGACGAACTCGTCGACGAGGGGCTCGTGACCCTGGAGGAGTGCGAGGTCGTCCGGCACGTAGGGCGCACCGGTGGCCCCGAGGGCACGGATCCGAAGGGTAAGAAGTCGTTGTGAACTGGCTGCTCGTCATCGCGGGGGCCGTGGTCGGCGCACCGCTGCGCTATCTCACCGACCGTGCCGTGCAGTCCCGGCACGACTCGGTCTTCCCCTGGGGCACCTTCGTGGTGAACGTCACCGGCTCCCTGATCCTCGGGCTGCTCACGGGCGCCTTCACCGCCGGGGCGGCCGGGCCCCATCTGCAACTGTTGGTGGGCACCGGGTTCTGCGGAGCGCTGACGACGTACTCGACCTTCTCCTACGAGACCCTGCGGCTGTCCGAGGCCGGCTCCGGCCTCTACGCTGCCGCCAACGTCGTGGCGACCGTGGTGGCGGGCCTCGCCGCCGCCTTCGCCGGAGTCTCGATCGCCGCCGCCCTGTGGGCCTAGGCGCTTGCCAGAGCGCCGGGCGCAGCAAGTACTGTCTACAACAATGTCGACCAACTCTCGTCAGAACTGGATCCCATGAGCGCCATCTCCGTCGGTCAGGCCGTCGTCCTCGGAGTAGTCGAGGGGGTGACCGAGTTCCTCCCGGTGTCCTCCACCGGTCACCTCAAGATCACCGAGGGGCTCATGAACATCCCCGTCGACGACAAGTCCGTCGTCGGGTTCTCCGCCGTCATCCAGGTCGGCGCCATCGCCGCCGTGCTCGTGTACTTCTTCAAGGACATCAAGCGGATCGTCTCCGCCTGGTTCCGCGGTCTGACCAACCGCGAGGAGCGCTACCACCACGACTACAAGTTCGCCTGGTGGGTCATCTACGCCACTATCCCGATCGTGCTGGTGGGCCTGGCCGCCAAGCCGCTGATCGACGGGCCGCTGGGCTCCCTCTGGGTCGTCGCGGGCTCCCTGATCCTCGGTTCCGTCGTGATGTGGTGCGCTGACCAGATGGGCCGGCACAAGCGCGGTGAGGACGACACCTCGTTCAAGGACGCGATGTGGGTCGGCTGCTCGCAGATCCTCGCCCTGCTCTTCCCCGGCTTCTCCCGCTCCGGCGCCACCATGTCCACCGCGCTCATCCTGGACCTGGACCGTGTCGCCGCCACCCGGCTGTCGTTCTTCCTCGGCATTCCGGCCCTGACCGGCGCCGGCATCTACGAGCTCAAGGACGCCCTCGGCGCGGGCGTGGGCGCGGCGCCGCTCGCCGCCGGCACCATCGTCTCCTTCGTGGTCGCCTACGCGTCCATCGCCTGGCTGCTGAAGTTCGTCGCCAAGCACTCCTTCAACGCCTTCGTGATCTACCGGATCGTCATCGGCGTGGGCCTGCTCGGCCTGCTCGCCACGGGCGTGCTCAACGCCTGACCGAACCCTCCTGATCACCCACGGGGTGCGGATGCCTGCATTCAGGCGCCGCACCCCGTGAATGTTTTCTTACGTGACGCCTTGACAGTCCGGGCGCGCAACCCGCAGGATCGCTCCCGTGAACCTGTCAGACAGCCAGACAGGTGGTCTGGGTCCCCGGCGTGTGAGCGCCATGGAAGCGGTCCTCGCCCACCTCCGCGGCGCCATCGAACGCGGCGAGTACGCCATCGGCGACAAGCTCCCCTCCGAGGCCGAGCTGTGCCGCACCCTCGAGGTGTCCCGGCCCGTACTGCGCGAGGCGCTGCGCGCGCTGCAGACGATGGGCCTCACGGTCTCCCGGACCGGCAAGGGCACCTTCGTCGTCGCGAACGCCGTCGAGGACCCCACCTTCGGCGACTACGCGGCCAGCGACCTGCTCGAGGTGCGCCGGCACATCGAGATCCCGGTCGCGGGCTACGCGGCCGTGCGCCGCACCCCGGAGAACCTGGACCACCTGGCCCATCTGCTCGACCGCATGGAGCGGGAGACGGACACCACGGCCTGGGTTGCGATGGACACCCTCTTCCACCTCGCGATCGCCGAGGCCGCCCAGAACCCGGTCTTCCGCCGGGTCATCGAGGAGATCCGCGACGCACTGGCGCGTCAGTCGGCCTTCCTCAACGAGCTGGGCGGCCGCCGCGAGCAGTCCAACCGCGAGCACCGGGCCATCGTCGAGGCGCTGATCGACGGTTCCGAACACGACGCCGTTCAGGCCATGAGCCACCACCTGGACCGCGTCGAGACGACCCTCACCGACATCGTGCGTCCCCAGCGGACAGACGATCTCCCTACGGAAGGCGGACCCGAGGCGTGAGCGAGCAGCACCTCAAAGACGAGACGCGCCCCTCGTCCGGCCATGTCGACGCCGGAGACGCCGGCTACAGCAAAGGCCTGAAGCACCGGCACGTCAACATGATCGCCATCGGCGGAGCCATCGGCACCGGCCTCTTCCTCGGCGCGGGCGGCCGGCTAGCCGACGCCGGGCCCTCCCTGTTCATCGCCTACGCCGTCTGCGGCGTCTTCGCCTTCATGGTCGTACGCGCCCTCGGCGAACTCGTCCTGTACCGCCCGTCCTCCGGCGCCTTCGTGTCGTACGCACGGGAGTTCCTGGGCGAGAAGGGCGCCTACACCGCGGGCTGGATGTACTTCCTGAACTGGGCGACCACCGGCATCGCCGACATCACCGCGGTCGCCACCTACACCCACTACTGGGGCATGTTCTCCGACATCCCGCAGTGGGTGATCGCGCTCATAGCCCTGGCCGTCGTCCTCACCGTGAACCTGATCTCGGTGAAGATCTTCGGCGAACTGGAGTTCTGGTTCGCGATCGTCAAGGTCGGCGCGCTCGTGGTCTTCATGTGCATCGGCATCTTCCTGCTGGTCACCCAGCACCCGGTGGCCGGCCACCACCCCGGCCCGTCCCTGATCACCGACAACGGCGGCATCTTCCCCAACGGCCTGCTGCCGATGCTGCTGATCATCCAGGGTGTCGTCTTCGCCTACGCCTCCGTCGAGCTGGTCGGCGTGGCCGCCGGTGAGACCGAGAACCCCGAGAAGATCATGCCGAAGGCGATCAACTCGATCATGTGGCGCGTGGGCCTGTTCTACGTCGGCTCCGTCGTCCTGCTGTCCATGCTGATGCCCTGGAACGCGTACAGCGCCGGCCAGAGCCCCTTCGTGACCGTCCTGTCGCACATCGGCATCCCCGCGGCCGGCGACGTGATGAACCTGGTCGTCCTCACCGCCGCCATGTCCTCGCTGAACTCCGGCCTGTACTCCACCGGCCGCATCCTGCGCTCCATGGCCATGAGCGGCTCGGCCCCGAAGTTCACCGCGCGGATGAGCCGCAGTCAGGTCCCGTACGGCGGCATCCTGCTCACCAGCGGTATCTGTGTGCTCGGCGTGGGCCTCAACTACGTCGTCCCCGCCGACGCGTTCGAGATCGTCCTCAACTTCGCGGCGCTCGGCATCCTCGCCACCTGGGGCATGATCATGCTCTGCCACCTGCTCTTCTGGCAGAAGACCCAGAAGGGCGAGCTGACCCGGCCGTCGTACCGGCTGCCGGGCTCCCCCTGGACCGAGGCCGTGACGCTGGCGTTCCTCGCCTCCGTCCTGGTCCTCATGTACGCCGACGGCGGCGCCGGACGCACCACCGTGCTCTGTCTGCCGCTGATCGTCGCAACCCTGGTCGCGGGCTGGTACGGCATCCGCGGCCGGATATCCCGCACCTCCACCGGCGCCGACGCGTGACCCGCGACCCGGCCCGTCCCAACCCATCGATGCAGGCAGTGATGTACAGCAGTTCCCCCGCAGACGCACCCCTCGTCCGCGAACCCCTCCACGCCCCGGTCGCCCACCTCATCCGCGGTGGAGTCGTCGAGGGCATCCACCACGGCTCCGTCGTCGTCCTCGGCGCCGACGGCCGGCTGGAGTTCCAACTCGGCGACATCGAGGCCGCCTTCTACCCGCGCTCGGCCGTCAAGCCCCTCCAGGCCGTGGCCATGCTGCGGGCCGGGCTGCCGCTCGACGGCGAACTGCTGTCGCTGGCCGCCGCCAGCCACTCCGGCGAGGACCGTCACCTCGCCGGGACCCGGCGCATCCTCGAACTCGCCGGGCTCACCGAGGACGACCTGCGCAACGTCCCCGACATGCCGTTCGACCCGGTCGTCCGGGACTCCTGGGTGCGCGAGGGCCGCATGCCCTCCCGGCTCGCCCAGAACTGCTCCGGCAAGCACGCGGCCATGCTGTGGACGGCCAAGCTCAACGGCTGGTCCCTGGGTGACTACCTCGACCCGGAGCACCCGCTCCAGCAGGCGATCCGGGAGATCGTCGAGGACCTGACCGGCCAGCGGGTCGCCCGGGTCACCGTGGACGGCTGCGGCGCGCCGCTGTTCGCCATCTCCCTGCACGGCCTCGCCCGCGCCCTGTCCCGGATCACCTCGGCCGCCCCCGGCACGCCCGAGGCCCGGGTCGCCGACGCGATGCGCACGCACGCCGAGATGGCCTCCGGCTCGGGGCGCGATGTGGCCGCGCTGATGCGGGCCGTGCCGGGGCTGCTCGCGAAGGATGGTTTCGAGGGCGTTCAGGTTGCTGCGCTGCCTGATGGCCGAGCCATCGCCGTGAAGATCGCCGATGGGGCGAACCGGGCGCGGATTCCGGTTGCGGCCGCGGCGCTCGCTCGCGCGGGTGTGGATCCCGCGTTGCTGACCGAGTTCGCCGGAGAGCCGCTGCTCGGGGGTGGGGAGCCGGTGGGTTGTGTGCGTGCGGTGCGTGCGCTCGATCCGGTTCCGTTCACTGCCTGCGCGTAGCGCTCGGTGCCCGCGCCCCTCACACCCTCAACCCTCAGAAAGAGGACCGTACCCTCATGACCGCCGCCACCACGCGCAGTGAGCACGATCTGCTCGGCGACCGTGACGTACCCGCCGACGCGTACTGGGGTGTGCACACCCTGCGCGCGACGGAGAACTTCCCCATCACCGGCACCCCGATCTCCGCCTACCCGCATCTGATCGACGCCCTCGCCGCCGTCAAGGAGGCCGCCGCTCTCGCCAACGAGGAACTCGGCCTGCTGGCGCCGGAGAAGGCGCGCGCGATCGTGGCCGCCTGCCAGGAGATCCGGGCGGGCAAGCTGCACGACCAGTTCGTCGTCGACGTCATCCAGGGCGGCGCCGGCACGTCCACCAACATGAACGCCAACGAGGTCGTGGCCAACCGGGCGCTGGAGCTGCTCGGTCACGCCAAGGGCGAGTACGCGCATCTGCATCCCAACGAGGACGTCAACCTGGGTCAGTCAACCAATGACGTCTACCCGACCGCCGTCAAGATTGCGACGGTCTTCGCGGTCCGTGGACTGCTCAAGGCGATGTCCGTGCTGCAGGACTCGTTCGCCCGTAAGGCCGTCGAGTTCCGTGACGTGCTCAAGATGGGCCGTACACAGTTGCAGGACGCCGTGCCGATGACGCTCGGTCAGGAGTTCTCCGCGTTCGCCGTCATGATCGAGGAGGACCGCAGCCGCCTTGCCGAGGCCGTCGAGTTGATCCATGAGATCAACCTCGGTGCCACGGCGATCGGTACGGGCCTCAACGCCCCGGCCGGGTACGCCGAGGCCGCCCGCCGGCACCTGGCCGACATCACCGGGCTGCCGCTGGTCACCGCCGCCAACCTGGTCGAGGCCACCCAGGACTGCGGTGCCTTCGTGCAGATGTCCGGTGTGCTGAAGCGGATCGCGGTCAAGCTCTCCAAGAGCTGCAACGACCTTCGGCTGCTGTCCTCCGGTCCGCGCGCGGGCCTCGGTGAGATCAACCTGCCGCCGGTGCAGGCCGGTTCGTCCATCATGCCCGGCAAGGTCAATCCGGTGATCCCAGAGGTCGTCAACCAGGTCGCCTTCGAGGTGATCGGCAACGACGTCGCCATCACCATGGCGGCCGAGGCCGGACAGCTCCAGCTCAACGCCTTCGAGCCGATCATCCTGCACTCCCTGTCGGAGTCCGTCACGCACCTGCAGAGCGCCTGCCTCACCCTGGCCGAGCGCTGCGTGTCCGGCATCACCGCCAACACCGACCGGCTGCGGGCCACCGTGGAGAACTCCATCGGCCTGGTCACCGCCCTCAACCCGCACATCGGGTACACGGCGGCCACCGAGATCGCCAAGGAGGCACTCGTCACGGGCCGGGGCGTGGCCGAACTCGTCCTGGACAAGGGCCTCCTGCCAGCCGAGCGGCTCGCCGAGCTGCTGCGCCCCGAGGTCGTCGCCGGGAGCGGGGCACCTGCCGCCTGACCTGCGGTTACGGGCAGATATCAACCCGCACGCGAGTGGGCTCCAGGGCCGGTCCGGAGGCACAATGGTGATCATGACAACGACGTCGTCCCTCACCTTCCTGCCGGTCCTGGAGCGCATCGCCGAGGAGATCGAGCGCACACCCGGCCGCGGCCGGGCCGCCGACTACATCCCGGCCCTCGCCGCCTGTGATCCCCGCCGCTTCGGCATGGCCGTCGCCGAACTGGACGGCACGGTGTACGGGGTGGGGGACTGGCGCGAGCCGTTCTCCACGCAGTCCATCACCAAGGTCTTCACCCTGGCCCTGGACCTGGCCCGCGAGGGCGACGAACTCTGGGAGCACGTGGGCCGCGAGCCTTCCGGCAACCCCTTCAACTCCCTGGTCCAGCTGGAGTACGAGAACGGCATCCCGCGGAATCCTTTCATCAATGCGGGCGCCCTCGTCGTCACCGACCGCCTCCAGACCCGTACCGGAGACGCGGCCGGCGAGCTGCTGACCTTTCTGCGCACCGAGAGCGGCAACGCCACCCTGGACTTCGACAAGGAGGTCGCCGCCTCCGAGACCGCGCACGGAGACCGCAACGCCGCCCTCGCGCATTTCATGGCGTCCTACGGCAACATCGACAACGACGTGCCGACCCTGCTCGACCAGTACTTCCGGCAGTGCTCCATCACCGCCTCCTGCGCCGACCTCGCCCTCGCCACCGGCTTCCTCGCCCGGCACGGCATCCGCGCCGACGGCGGCCGGCTGCTCACCCGCAGCCAGGCCAAGCAGGTCAACGCGGTGATGCTGACCTGCGGGACGTACGACGCGGCCGGGGACTTCGCCTACCGGGTGGGGCTGCCCGGCAAGAGCGGCGTCGGCGGCGGGATCATCGCGGTGGTGCCGGGCCGGTGCACGCTGTGCGTGTGGAGCCCGGGCCTGGACGAGCGCGGCAACTCGGTGGCCGGGGTGGCGGCCCTCGACCGGTTCACCACACTGACCGGGCTCTCGGTGTTCTGATCCGTCGGGGAGCAGTTCGCGCATCTGGGCCGCGTGCTCGATCCGCACGAAGTGCTCCGCTGGAGGTGCCGCGACCTTCCGTCCGTCGCCCGCGGCACCGCCGTGGCTGGTCGCGCAGTTCCCCGCGCCCCTTTGGGGGCGCGACGAGCGAGCCGTAACGGACTGCGTCCGCCCCGCACGGCAGCATGTGCTGGAGCAGACCGGTCTGGCCCTGGAGTTCGGGGCGATGACCTGGCGCGTTCCGGCGCGGGCGGGCAGGAGGGCGCCGAGGAACAGGCCGATGGCACACAGAAGTGACCTTCCGTACGCCCGGAAGTCATCGTTTCTCACACGCCGGTCACATGCGGGTTGCCCGCAGGTGAGAGGAGCGTCGCCTTCCGGCCACCCGGAGTTGACACGCTGAAGCAGTGTTGGCCATGGCATTCCCCGTCGATCTCCGCAGCTGCCAGGTGCTCGGGCTGGCCGGCACCGCCTTTCTCGCGCTCGGCGGTGAGACGGCCGGTGCCCTGCCCGTGCAGGATCTCCTGGCTCCCGCCTCGGTGCAGGCGGCGCTCGGCCTGGTCGGGGTGTACTTCGGTGTCGTCCTGCTGATAGCGGCCTGGGTGCTCCTCGGCCGTCTGGTGCGCGGCCCCCAGCCGCCCACCCCGCGCGCCCTGCTGCTGGTGCTCGCCGTGTGGACGGCACCGCTGCTGCTGGCACCGCCGTTGTTCAGCCGGGACGTGTACAGCTACCTCGCGCAGGGCGCCATGGTCGACCACCACATGGACGTCTACGCCCAGGGCCCGGCCCAGCTCGGCGGCCCGCTCGCCGACGAGGTGGCCCCGATGTGGCAGCACACCGGCGCCCCCTACGGCCCCGCCTTCATGGTCCTGGCCTCCGCGCTCTCCGGCCTGACCCGCGGCCAGCTGCCGGCCGGCCTGCTCGGTATGCGCCTGGTCGCCCTGCTCGGCGTGGCCCTGATGGCGGTGGCGCTGCCCCGCCTCGCCCGGCACAGCGGCGCCGACCCGGCCGCCGCCCTCTGGCTCGGCGCCCTCAATCCGCTCGTCCTGCTGCACCTGGTGGCGGGCGCCCACAACGACGCCCTGATGCTCGGTCTGCTGGGGCTCGGCCTGGTCGCCGCGCGCGGGGAACGGCCGGCCGGCGGAGTCCTCGGGGCCGTCCTCGTCACCCTGGCCGCCCTGGTCAAGGCGCCGGCCGCGCTCGGCCTGCTGGCGGTCGTGGCCCTCCAGGTCCGCTCCGGCCGCCGCCCGGTGCCGGCCGTCCTGACCGCGGCGGCAGCCTCCGCCGTGACGACGGTCGCCGCCACGGCCGTCGCCGGCACCGGCTACGGCTGGATCGGCGCCCTGGCCACCCCCGTCTCCCCGCACAACTGGGCCCTGACCAGCCTGCTCGGCCGCGCCACCAGCGCCCTGCTGGAGCACCTCGGCAGCAGCCTGGCCCCGCTGGCCGTGCCGGCCTGGCATCTGCTCGGCCTCGCCGCCACCGCCGTCGCCGTGGCGCTGATATGGCTCCGGCTGCGCGTCAGACCGGTGTACGCCCTCGGGCTCAGCCTGCTCACGGTCGCCGTGTTCGGCCCGGCGATCCGCCCCTGGTACATGCTGTGGGGCCTGTTCCTCATCGCTGCCGCCGCGCCCAGCACCTCGGTACGGCACCGGGTCGCTGCCCTGGCCGGCGTCCTCGCCCTCGCCGTCCTGCCCAGCGGCGGCCCGGCCGACCTCGGGCAACTCGTGCTCGCCGTCTCCGGCGGGGTGCTCGGCGTGGTCGTCCTGTGGCAGGCCCACCAGGCGGCCCAGGCCCCGGCCCCGGGACGCATGGCGTGAGGGGGCCGCGTACGACCAGGGGCCGTCTGCTGCTGGTCCTCGTCCTCGGCGCCGCGGTCACCGTCTTCACGGCGACCGTGCCGCTGCTGCGCGACTTCTTCGACCTGCGCGTCTACTACGGCACCGTGCACACCTGGGCGCACCACGGCGGGCGGATCTACGACTATCGGGTGCCGGGCACCATGTACGGCTTCACCTACCCGCCGTTCGCCGCGGTCGCCATGCTGCCGCTGGCGCTGCTGGACCGTGACTCGGCGATCGCGGCGTCCCTGCTGGTCAACCTGGCCGCGCTGGCGGTGATCCTGCGGATCCTGGCCGGACCGGACTGGCGCCGGCACGGCTGGTACCGCTGGTCGCTGTGCCTGTGCCTGCTCGCGCTGTTCGAGCCGCTGCGGGACACCTTCAGCTTCGGCCAGGTCAATCTGGTGCTGCTGGCCCTCGTCCTGGGGGACTGCCTGCTCCTGGCGACCGGCCGGGAGCGCTGGGCCGGTGCCGGGATCGGCCTCGCCGCCGCCGTGAAGCTCACGCCCGCCCTGTTCATCGGCCTGCTGCTGCTCGCCGGGCGGCGCCGGGCGGCCGGAGTGGCGACGGCCGTCGCCCTCGCGGCGACCGCGCTGGCCGCCTGGGCCGACCCGCGCGCGTCCCGTTACTACTGGACCGAGGCGCTGTGGGACACCAGCCGGGTGGGCCGGCTCGACTATGTGTCGAACCAGTCGCTCCAGGGAGTGCTGGCCCGCCTCGGCGAGCCGGGCCGCCCGCTGTGGGCGACGGCGGTCCTGCTGACCCTGTGCGTCTGGGCGTGGCGGGCCCGTCAGGCGGTGCGGGCCGGTGACTGGACGGCCGCCTTCGCACTCACCGGGGCGGCGGCCTGCCTGGTCAGCCCCATCACCTGGGTGCACCACCTGGTGTGGCTGCTGCCGTCGTTCGCCGTGCTGCTCCGCGCCGGGCACCCGCGGATCGCGGGCGCCCTGTACGCGGTGCTGTGCACGAGCGTGGTGTGGCTGTGGTTCGACGACGCCTCCGGCATCGGCGGCTTCCTCGGCAGCAACACCTACACCTGGATCTCGCTGGGGCTGCTGCTCGGCCTGCCGACGGGTCAGCCGCGCGGGGGGCGCTTGCCCCTGGCCCGCAGCGCCACCACCACGGCGGCTCGCAGCGTCACCACCGCGGCGCCGGCGACGAGACCCGCAAGCCCCGCGACGACGGCGGGGCCCGGCCAGCCCGAGCGGTCGTCCGGTGCCTGCGACGTGGCCGCGGCCACCGGTTTGCCCTTCGACACCGTCCGCGAGGTGACGCGCAGCCCGTCCAGTGAGCCGACCGGGTCCACCCGGCCGGCCGCCGCGAAGCCCCAGTCGAGCAGCTCGCGCGCCTCCTGGTACACCGCCAACCCGCCGCCCTGCTGAGGGTGCATCACGGTCACCACCAGCGTGCGGGCGCCATGGCGGGCCGCGGCCACCAGGGTGTTGCCCGCCTTGGTGGTGTAGCCGTTCTTGATGCCGATGAGCCCGGGATACTTCGCCACGCCGCTCTGGCCGGTCAGCAGCCGGTTGGTGTTCCTGATGCCGTACGACGCGCCGTCACCGGGGAAGTCCGCCTCGGCGGTGGAGCAGTACCGGGCGAAGTCGGGATTGCGCAGGCCCTCCCGGCCGAAGACCGCCAGGTCGTAGGCGGAGGACACCTGGCCGTCGGCGTCGTAGCCGTCGGGGGAGACGACATGGGTGTCCATGGCGCCGAGCGAGCGTGCCTTGGTCTGCATCTCGGCGGCGGTGGCCTCCCAGCCGCCGTTCAGCGAGGCGAGCACGTGCACGGCGTCGTTGCCGGAGTTGAGGAAGACTCCGCGCCACAGGTCGGACACCCGGTAGGTGAGTCCCTCCCGGACGCCGACCAGGCTGCTGCCCGGGCCGATGTCCGCCAGATCCGTGTTGCGCACGGTGTGCCGCATCCCGGCGGGCAGGGCGGGCAGCACGGTGACGGCGAACAGGGTCTTCAGGGTGCTCGCGGGCGGCAGCTTGCGGTGCGCGTCGCTCGCGGCCAGCACCGCCCCGCTGCCGGCGTCGGCCACCACCCAGGACAGCGCCGACACGTGCGGCAGCTCGGGCGCGTCCTGGTGCGGACGGACCAGGACGCCGGAGCGGTAGAGCTGGTTCGGCCCGGGCATCGCTGCCTGGGGCCCGGGCGGAGCGGGTTCCCCGGTACGGGGCCCGGCGGAGGCGGTGGCCGGGGTGAGTGCCAGCACGCCCGCCACGCACAGGGAACAGGCCGACACGGCCACCCGATGAGAAAGTCCGGTGATCATGTGATCAACGTACGAACAGGCTCGCCGTCCCTCGCGCTGGAAGGGCCGTTCGGCCCACGCGAGCAACCCGTAAGCCGCACCCGGCCGCCTGCGGACGGGCTCAGCCGGTGGGCAGGGTGGGACGGATCTGCCGCAGGAACGCGGCGTTGTCGGGGGTGGAGCGCAGCCGCTCCAGCAGGGTCTCCAGACCGGACGGACCGCCCTCGCGGGAGCGCAGGACGCGGCGCAGGCCGTGGACGGCCGTCAACTCGGCCGGAGTGAGGAGGAGTTCCTCGCGGCGGGTGCCGGTGGCGTCGAGGTCCATGGCGGGGAAGAGACGCCGGGCGGCGGCTTCCCGGTCCAGGCGCAGCTCCATGTTGCCCGTGCTCTTCAGCTCCTCGAAGTAGTAGCCGTCGGCGCGGGAGCCGGTGTCCACCAAAACGGTGGCGAGGATGGTCAGCGAGCCGCCCTCCTCGGCCTGCCGGGCGGCGCCGAAGAACCGCTTGGGGCCGACCAGCGCGCCCGCGTCGACACCGCCGCTCAGGGTGCGGCCACCGGCGGCGGAGGCGTTGTTGTGCGCCCGGCACAGCCGGGTCAGCGAGTCCAGCAGGATCACGACGTCCTCGCCGGC
Source organism: Streptomyces sp. NPDC030820 (assembly GCF_055572075.1). Classification (NCBI taxonomy): domain Bacteria; kingdom Bacillati; phylum Actinomycetota; class Actinomycetes; order Kitasatosporales; family Streptomycetaceae; genus Streptomyces; species Streptomyces sp. NPDC030820. The sequence goes on along the minus strand of NZ_JBVIEB010000012.1, from coordinate 199,713 downwards.
CTCCACCAGGCGCTTGGCCCGCTCGACGACGAGCTCGGCGAGGGTGATGTGCTCCTTGGGCGTCCGGTCGAAGGTGGAGGCGTACACCTCGCCGCGCACCGAGCGGTGCATCTCGGTCACCTCCTCGGGGCGCTCGTCCAGCAGCAGGACGATCAGCCGGCACTCGGGGTGGTTGCCGGCCACGGCGGCCGCGAGCTGCTGGAGCAGCACCGTCTTGCCGCTCTTCGGCGGGGCCACGATCAGCCCGCGCTGGCCCTTGCCGACCGGTGCGAAGAGATCGGTGACACGCCCGGCCGGTCCGGACGCGGGGTGTTCGAGGCGGATGCGCTCGTGCGGGTGGAGCGGGGTGAGATCGCGGAAGTGACGCCGGCCGCGCAGGTCCGCCGGGTCGTGTCCGTCGACGCGGGTGATCTCGGTCAGCACGCGCCGGTCACCCCGGACGCCTTCGACGAGGTCGCCCTTGCGCAGCCCGTGGCGCCGGATCAGGGCCGGGGAGAGCTGCGGGTCGGCGGGGGAGGACAGGAGGCTCGGGCCCCTCAGGTGCCCCTTCCCCTGCGCGTCGATGTCGAGTACGCCGGTGACGAGCCGGGGGGCCGGGGCCTGCTGGACCACGGGAGGGTGTTCGAGTGTGGTGGTCATGGTGGGAGGTCCTTTCACGGACGGAAGAAGTGGGAGCTGGGAAGGGGGGAGAGGCCGCGAGCGGGAGGCCTTGACAGCTGCCTCCGGGCGGCGGGAACGACACCTCGGGTACGGCGGAAACGCCCTGGTCACGAGGTGGTGCAGAGAAGAAGCCCGGGCCGGTCTCAAGCCTCGGCCGAGGGGCTGGTGGAGAGGACAGCGGCACCGGTGTCCGTACGGCGGGACACGCACATGCGCTGATCGCACTATACCCGTGCGCTCGGTTCGGTCAACATGATGCAGTCCGCGTCTATTCCCGCCCGAGCCACTGCTCTTCCGCCGAGCCACCCTGCTCTTCCGCCCAACCGTCAGGAGAAGAACCCGTGGAGACCCCTCCCACCCGGCCCGCGCACCGACTCGACCCCGCAGGCGGCTGCCCGCACACCGTCAACGCGCGGCTGCTGGCCGGCGGTGCCGTGGTCCCGGTGGAACTGCCGGGCGGGATCGAGGGGATGGCCGTACTCGGGCACGAGGCGCTGAAGGAGTTGCTGCAGCATCCCGAAGTCGCCAAGAACGCACGTCACTTCACGGATCTGCGGGAGGGCCGGATCCCCGCGGGCTGGCCGCTGCTCACGTTCGCCACCGTGCAGGGCATGACCACCGCCGACGGGGAGGACCACCGGCGGCTGCGGTCCCTGGTCGGGCACGCCTTCACGCCCCGCCGTGTGGAGCAACTGCGGCCCCGGATCGAGCAGTTGACCGCCTCCCTGCTGGACGACCTGGCCCGCGCCGCAGAGGCGGCAGGCGGCGTTGCCGACCTGCGGCGGCACTTCGCCCTGCCCCTGCCCATGGGGGTCATCTGCGAACTCCTCGGCGTAGAAGCCGGGTTCCGCGACCGGCTGCACCACCTCAGCAGCCAGGTCGTGGCCACCGACATCGAGCCGGCCGAGGCCATCGCCGCCAACCGCGAACTCGTCGCGGTCCTCGGCGAGATCGCGGCAGCGAAGGCCGCGGCGCCCGCCGACGACCTCACCAGTGCGCTCATCGCCGCCCGCGACGAGGGCGGCGACCGGCTCGGCGACCAGGAGCTGATCGGCACGCTCCTGCTGATGATCGTCGCCGGGCACGAGACCACGCTGAACCTGATCACCAACGCCGTACGCGCCCTGTGCGCCCACCGCGACCAGCTCGACCTGGTGCGCGCGGGCCGGGCGAGCTGGGCCGACGTGGTCGAGGAGACCCTGCGCTGGGACGCGCCGGTCAGCTACTTCCCGTTCCGGTACCCGGTGCGCGACCTGACCGTCGACGGCACGCTCATGCCCGCCGGCACCCCCGTGCTCGCCGGTTACTCCGCCGCCGGCCGCGACCCCGCCGCGCACGGCCCCGACGCCGACCGCTTCGACGTCACCCGTCCCGCCCGGCCCGGCGCCGTGCGCCATCTCTCGCTCGGGCACGGCGCACACTACTGCCTCGGCGCGCCGCTCGCCCGGCTGGAGGCCGGCATCGCGCTGGAGCGGCTCTTCACCCGCTTCCCCGCCCTCGAAATCGCCGCAGCCGAAGCCGACTTGGCCCCGCACGCCGGTTTCGTCGGCAACAGCGTGCGCACCCTGCCGGTCCGGCTCACACCCGGCGCATCCCCCGGAGCCTGAGCCGCATGGTCATGGAACCGCACGACGGCGTGGACTGGGCGTAGAGGTTGCCCGGCGACGAGGCCTACCTGGTCAGCCAGGACACCCCCGCGCCGACGACCCGGGTCCGGTCAGCAGGCGGAGGGACGCTCACGCCGACCGCGCCTCCGCTTCCTTCACGATCTCGTCGAACCGCGCGCCCATGGCCTCGGCGAGGGCGTGCGCCCCGGACAGCGGACGGACCATGACCATGAGCTCGTCGATCAGGCCGTTCTCGTTCACATGGAGGAAGTCGCAGCCGGTCAGCTCGCGGTCGCCCACCCGCGCGGTGAAGACCAGCGCGTGGTCGGGGGAGGCCGGGTCACCGATCTCCCGGACGTACCGGAAGTCCTCGAAGACCTGGGAGACGGCGCGCAGGATCGCCGCGGTGATCGCCTTGCCCGGATACGGCTTGAAGACCACCGGGCTGGTGAAGACGACGTCCTCGGCCAGCAGTGCCTCCACCGCATCGATGTCGCCGGCCTCGACCGCGGCGCGGAACGCATGCATCGGATCACCTCGCAGAGTTAGTCAATTAATTGAATAGATGCGGATGAGATTAATCAACGACTGCTAGCCTGTCCATATGTCGCTCAAGTACGCCGTCCTGGCCGCCCTGCTGGAGGGCGAGGCCTCGGGCTACGAGCTGTCGAAGTCGTTCGACGTCTCGCTCGCGAACTTCTGGCCCGCCACCCCGCAGCAGCTCTACCGGGAGCTGGAGCGCCTCGCGCAGGACGGGCTCGTCCAGGCGCGGACGGTGCAGCAGGAGCGGCGGCCGAACAAGCGGATGTTCACGCTCACCGAGGCCGGCCGGGCGGAGCTGGACGCCTTCGCCGCCGAGCCCCCCAAGCGGCCCACCGCCATCCGCGACGAACTCCTCATCAAGATCCAGGCGCTGGACGGCGCCGACCCCGAGGTCACCCGCGCACTGATCGAGGAGCGCATGAGCTGGGCGCGCGGAAAGCTCGACCGCTACCGGCGGGTGCAGCGCCGCCTCCTCGACGGCCGGACCGAGGACGAGTACCTCCGCAGCGCCGACCGCGTCGGCCCCTACCTCACCCTCATGGCCGGGATCGGCTTCGAGGAGGAGAACCTGCGCTGGTGCGAGCGGGTTCTCGCGGTCCTGGCGCAGCGGGTGGCCCTAGGCTGAGGAGATGTTCGGTCCCGAAGGCCCCAGCCTGAGTGAACTCGCCGTGCAGGCGCTGTCGTCCGTCGAGCACGGCTACGACCTGCTCGCCCCGAAGTTCGACCACACGCCCTTCCGGACGCCCGACGACGTCCTGGAGTCCGTGGCGAAGGCGCTCACCCCGCTCGGCCCGTTCGAGGACGGACTCGACCTGTGCTGCGGCACGGGCGCGGGCGCCGAGGTACTCGCCGGGCTGTGCCGGCGGAGTATCACCGGGGTCGACTTCAGCGCGGGCATGCTCGATGTCGCCCGGCGCCGGGTGCGGCCCGCCGGCGGGGCCGAGGTCGCCTGGGTGCGCGGCGACGCCCGGGCCCTGCCGTTCGCGGCCGCCTTCGACCTCGTGGTCTCCTTCGGGGCCTTCGGTCACTTCCTGCCGCGCGAACTGCCGGGACTGTTCACCCAGGTCCACTCCGTCCTGCGGCCGGGCGGCCGGTTCGCCTTCCCGGTGCTCGCCCCGCCCCGTCCGGCCCAGGCCGGCTACTGGATGCTGCTCGGCTTCGACGCGGTGATGCGGGTGCGCAACGCGCTGTGGCGGCCGCCGTTCGTCATGTACTACCGGGCCTTCCGGCTCGGTGGTGTGCTCGGTGAGTTGGGCCGCGCCGGGTTCGCCGTCGAGCTGTACGCCCTGCCCGAGTTCGGGCGGCGCGGCGACGGCAGCCCACGGGCCCGGCTGGTGGTGGCCCGGCGGGCTCAGCCGGCCGCGGGCAGCGTGAACTCGTAGACCAGCGCGTCCCGTTCGGCGTCCACCACCAGGTCCGTGATCTCCAGCGGCCGGGCGTACTGGTCGTGCACCCGCCGGGTCACCCGCACCGACGCGGCGCCGTCGACCTGGGTGATGGAATCGCGGTGGTGCAGGGACAGGCCGGCCTTGCGCATCCAGTCGTAGGCCCGGCGCAGCTGCGCGGGGGTGGTGCCGTCGGCCCGGCCCCGGTAGCGGGCCAGCTCCGCGACCTCGGTCAGCGCCACCGCCGAGAACGACGTCACCGCCGTGCGCAGCGCCCGCCCGTCCGGCGTGGCCGACCGGTAGCGGTGCACCAGCGTCGGCCGCTGCGGCGCCAGGCCCAGCTCCCGCGCGTGGTCCGGCGGTGGCGCCTCCCAGGTCACCGTGGCCCGGTCGACCGCGGACGGGTCCGTCGAGCGGGCGCCCAGCGGGAAGGCCGGAGTCCCCGGCGCCGCGACCGGCCGGGCGGGCAGCGTGGCATGGCTGCCCCGCCGGTCGGTGGCGACGGCACCACTGCGCCGCAGCAGCTCCAGCGCCTGCCGGACGGTCTCCCGGCTGACCTGGAAATAGGCGGCCAGGTGCCGTTCGCCCGGCAGTCGTTCGCCCGGCGGAATGGTGCCGGCGCGCAGTTCGTCGAGGAGCAGCGCCGCGATCCGCCCGTACAGGGGCCGGTCGTCGCGCTGCGCGGGTTCGTGCGGGGTGGTGCGGGCCATGCCGCGCCCTCCTGTGGTGACAAGACGTAGTCGTGCGGGCTCGTTGCGCGACCACACTTAGCACTGGTCTAAACCACAAGGGAAGAGTGGCCCGGCGGTTCGGCCGAAACCCGCCCGCGCGATCACGCCGTCACAGGGCGCTGTACAGGGCGTCGATCAGCGCCATCTTCCGCGGGTCGTCGGCGATGCGCGGTCCCATCCGGTTCATCACGTACCCCAGTGACACGCCTGCCTCCGGGTCGGCGAGCCCGCACGAGCCGCCGAACCCGTCATGACCGAAAGCCCGCGGATTCGGGCCGTACGACCCGTTCCGCCCGCTCAGCCACAGACCGAGCCCGACCTCGGTCTCGCCCTCGAAGCCCGCGCCCAGCACCAGATCGCGGCAGCTTCCCTGGCCCTCGCGCACCCGCTCCGCCGCCTCCGGCGACAGGATGCGCCGCCCGCCGTGCGAGCCGCGCCCGGCGAAGACGCCGTACAGCGCCGCGACGGCGCGTGCGGTGCCGTGTCCGTTCGCCGCGGGGATCTCCGCCGCCCGCCACTCGGGTGTGTTCGCCTCCGCCGCGCCGACCACCGGATTCGCCAGCGCCGCCAGCGCGGCGGGCGTCAACTGGCTGAAGATCGCTGCCTGTTCACTGTGGGAGGCGGCCGGCGGATGCACCAGCTCGGCCGCCCGGCCCGCCTCCTTCGCCGACAGCCCGACCGTGAAGTCGATGCCGAGCGGCCCGGTCACCTCGCGCTCCAGGAAGGCCCCCGGCCGCAGCCCCGAGATCCGCCGGACGACCTCGCCGACCAGGAAGCCGTACGTGAGCGCGTGATAGCCGGAGCGGGTGCCCGGCTCCCACCACGGCTCGGTCGCCGCCAGCCGGGCGGTCGTCAGCCCCCAGTCGTACAGGTCCGCCACGGAGTGCGGCTCGCGCAGTCCGGACAGCCCGGCGCGGTGCGACAGCAGATGCCGGACGAGCACCTTCTCCTTGCCCGCCGCCGCGAATTCCGGCCAGTACACGGCCACGGGTGCGTCGAGGTCGAGCAGCCCCCGGTCGGCCAGCAGGTGTGCGCACAGCGCCACCGGGCCCTTGGTGGTCGACCATACGTTGACCAGCGTGTCCCGCTCCCACGGGCGGGTACCGGCCGCGTCCGCCCAGCCGCCCCACAGGTCCACCACCGTGGTGCCGTCGACGGTCACCGCAACCGCGGCACCCAGTTCGCCCCGCTCCCGGAAGTTGTCCTCGAACGCCTCCCGCACCGCCGCGAAGCGCGCGTCGCAGTGGCCGTGGACCTGTGTCTCGTGCGCGGACATGGGACCTCCGTCGTCGCCGGAAACCCGGGCCGCGACGCTGCGACCCGGGCCCCTCGAACGTACCGACTGGTCGGACTGGAGGGAAGTCTCCGGCAGACCCTCCCGCCCGTCCGCCGCCTCAGGCGTACGACCGCAGCCAGCGCAGCTTCTCCACCTCGTGGAAGGGGCCGCCGCCCTCGTGGTCGTTGAAGTCGTAGACCTCGATCGCCTTGTCCTCGTGCGCCCAGGCGTTGAACGCGGCGAACACGGTCGACGGCGGGCAGGTCTGGTCCTCCAGCGCCGCCGAGAACAGCGCCGGGGCCTGGCCACGGGCCGCGAAGTGCACCCCGTCGAAGTAGGACAGCGTGCGCAGCACCTCCGCCGAGCGGCCCCGGTGCGTCTTGAGGAACAGGCCGATCTCACGGTAGGGGTGCCGGTCCGTCAGCGTGGTGGCGCGCGGGAAGTCGCACAGGAACGGCACGTCCGGCGCCACCGCGACCAGGTCGGGGACCAGGCCGCCGACGGCCAGCGTGATGCCGCCGCCCTGGCTGGCGCCGAGCGCCACGGTACGGGCCGCGTCGGTCAGCGGATGCGAGCGGGCCGCCTCGACCGCGCGTACGGCGTCCGTGTACACCCGGCGGTAGTAGTAGTTCTCGGGCGCGTCGATGCCCCGCGTCATGAACCCGGGGTACGCCGGGCCCGTGCCGACCGGGTCCGCGGTGCCGCCCCCGGCGCCCCACGCGCTGCCCTGGCCGCGGGTGTCCATCACGAAGTGCGCCCGGCCCGACGAGGCCCACAGCAGGCTCTCGTGCGGCAGCCCGCGCCCGCCGCCGTAGCCGACGAACTCCACGACCAGCGGCAGCGGTTCGGTCGCACCGGCCGGCAGCCGGAGCCAGCCCCTGACCGGGTGACCGCCGAACCCGGCGAACGTCACGTCGTACACCTGGACCGTCGACAGCCCGGTGTCCACCGGCTCGAAGCGGGCGTCCAGCTCGTGCTCGCGTGCCTCCTCCAGGGTCTTGTCCCAGAAGGCGTCGAAGTCCTCGGGCTCGGTGGACTCGCTGCGGTGCTCGCGGAGTTCGTCCAGGGGCAGGTCGAACAGGGCCATCTACAACCACCTTTGCGAAGGGAGACTGCGTCAGGTCACCGTACGTGGGTGCCGGAGGACTGGCCAGTAAGCGTTTGATCCCTGTCGGTGGCCGGGAACCTGCCCCTCACGCCCGCGGCTGGGTCCACCTCGGTCCCGTCCGCGCCCATTCCCGTTCCCACTCCGCCAGCCGGTGGCGCAGCGCGATCCGGCGCTCGACCCCGTGTGCTAGGAGCACGAGGGCCGCCGTACCGCCCGCCGCGACCAGCCCGACGGTCACCGTGTGCTGCCAGACCGCCGCGTCGTTCGGCGGCGGCGCGACACTGCGGCCCCGGGCGTCGAACCACACCGCGACCGTGTCACCGGTACGGGTGCCCGCCGGCACCCGGGCCCACGCCGTACGGTTTCCCTTGCCGGGCTCGGTCCAGCGGACGTGGGCGCGGTACGGGTACGCGCGATCGCCCTGCTCGGCGGACAGCCGCTCGGGCGGATCGCCGAACACCTGCGCACGGACCTGGTGGCGCTCGGCCCGCTGGGTGGCCGCGATGCTGCGGGCCGTGTCATGCGCGCGCAGACCCGCGGCCACGCCGACCAGCGGTGTGACCACGAACAGAAGGACGGCGACGATCAGCACCGTCCAAGCTTCCACGACATCCGAGTGGCGCCGCAGCGGATTGCGCCGCCAGCGCCAACCACGCACCCCGGTACGCATGTCCACCTCCTCGCACCGCCGGAGCCGGAGAGCCGACGAGCCGGTCCATGAGGCCCGGACCCGTCACCCCCTTCCCCGCTCACGCACACGAGCGTCCACACCCGTCTCGTACCCCGTACGGAGCACCTCGCTCACGCCGCGAACCGCGGGTTCAAGCCCACTTGGAGCACGGAACGCGCCATGCGCCCCACCGTTGCGCGAACGACCCCCGCGCGCGACCCGGACGGTCAGCCGAACCGCTCGATGCGGATCCGGTCCACCGGCTGGCCCGCCGCGACCAGCAGCCGGGACGCGTGCTCGGCGAATGCGGTGGATCCGCACACATAGGCCTCCCACCCACCGGGAGGCTGCTCGGCCAGGAGCGGCGCCACATGTGCGGCCGCCATACGTCCCACGGGCACACCCTGTGGGGCGCTGCGGGTGAAGACGGGCGTCGTCTCGGCGCCCAGCTCGGCCGCGTAGATCAGTTCCTCGGGGCTGCGTGCGGACACCAGCATGCGCAGCGGCACGGTGAGACCGCGGCTGCGGTGGTGCCGCACCATCGACATCAGCGGGACGATCCCGGAGCCGGCGCCGATCAGCAGCGCGGGCCGGTCGCCCGGCCAGGCGAAGAAGCCGCTCAGCGGCCCGCGCACCTCGACGGTGTCACCGGGGCGGGCGATCGTGTGGAACCAGCCGGAGACCTCGCCGTCCGGCACCCGGTCCAGGGTCAGCTCGATATGCCCGGAGTCGTCCGGCGCCGAGGCGATCGAGTAGTGCCGCTGCGCCACATACCCGTCTGCCGCGGTCAGCCGCAGCAGCAGGTGCTGGCCGGGCAGATGTCCCGCCCAGCCCGGCACCGCCAGCCGGAAGGTGGCCGCGTGCGGCGTCTCCCGCCGGATCTCCGTCACCGTGGCGACCTGCCACACGGCCGCCACCTGATCGCTCACGGCGATGCGTCCGGGCACGGCGAAACGCGGGGTGGGGCCGACGGGGCTGGTGGCCGGGCTGCCCGGGGCCGCGCCGGGCGCGGCCGCGCGCGGCGGCGTGACACCGGCGGCGTCTTGTGAGGAGATGGCTGGCTCCGGGGCTGTGGCGGGGCCGGTCGGGTGCGGGACTGTGGCGCGGGCCGCTGAATCCGGGGCGGGGGCTGTGGTGGGGCCGGTCGGGTGCGGGACTGTGGCGGGTGCGGCCGGATCCGGGGCGGGGGCCGGGGCGTGGGCGGACTCGTCCGGCGTGGCAGTGGCCGCCTTCGGTGCCGTGGCGTGGTTGTTCGGGTTCGTCGTCACCGTGTCAGTCACCGGAGTACCGCTGCTCCTGCCAGGGGTTGCCGCGTTCGTGGTAGCCGTTGCGTTCCCAGAAGCCCGGCTCGTCGTGGTCGAGGAGTGTGAGGCCGGCGATCCACTTGGCGCTCTTCCAGAAGTAGAGGTGGGGCACCAGCAGGCGCGCCGGGCCGCCGTGCTCGGCGGGGAGCGGCTTGCCGTCGTACTCCCAGGCGATCCAGGCCCGCCCGCCGGTGAGGTCGGCGAGCGGCAGGTTGGTGGTGTAGCCGGTGTGGGAGCGGGCGAGCACATGGGTGGCGGACACGTGGGGCCGCACCACATTGAAGAACGCGTCCAGCGAGACCCCGCCGAAACGCACGCCGAACTTCGACCAGCCGGTCACACAGTGGATGTCGCCGTCGTACGCCGACTCCGGCAGCGCGTGCGCCGTGTCCCAGTCCCAGCTGTGCGGCTGTTCGACCAGGCCGTCGATGCGGAAGGACCAGTCGGCCGGTGCGAGATCGGGGGTGACCTCGGCGGACAGGACCGGCCAGTCCTCGCGTGCGTCGTACTGCCCGGGCGGCAGCCCCGGATTGTGGACGCGCGGGCGGCCCGTGAAGCCTCGCGTAACGTTCATGCTGCAACCGTACGTGGTCGTTCCGCGTGCTCCCTCCCTGGTCACCGCCCGTCAGGCCGGATGATTGCGGCCGTATGAATTCTTTCGGACCACGGGAATAGCTCTGCGGCGCTTCTCCTTTGCGCTCGATGCCGGCACCGGTACACCGGTGGCAGGGCGAGAGAAGCGAGGGAAACGGCATGTCCAAGGCGTATGTCCACACGCGGCACGGGGGACCGGAGACGGAGGCGCTGATCGACCTCGACCGTCCCAGCCCGGGCCCCGGCGAGATCCTGATCGCGGTCCGCGCGGCGGGCGTCAATCCCGTCGACTGGAAGCTGCGCCAGGGCTTCCGCCGCCCCGGCGAGGGCGAGCCCGTCTTTCCCACGGTCCTCGGCAGCGAGGCCGCCGGCGTCGTCGAGGAGGTCGGCCCGGGAGTCACCGGCTTCGCCGTGGGTGACGAGGTGTTCGGCAGCGCCGCCCACGGCGCGTTCGCCGAGTACGCCCTGCTCACCGCCGACGGGACCGCCCACAAACCCGCCGCGCTGTCCTTCCGCGAGGCCGCCACCCTCCCGGTCGCCGCCGCGACCGCGTACGACGGGGTCCGCCAGCTCGACCTGCCGGGAGGCTCGACCCTGCTGGTGACGGGCGCGGGCGGCGGCGTCGGCAGCGCTGCGGTGCAGATCGCCCGCGCCTTCGGACTGCGGGTCGTGGGCGTGGCGAGCGAGGGCAAGAGGGAGTTCGTGGAGTCGCTGGGCGCGGTGCACGTGTCCTCCGGGCCCGAGCTGGCCGAGCGGGTGCGGGCCGCCGCGCCGGACGGGATCGACGGGGTGTACGACCTGGTGGGCGGCCCGGTGCTCAGCGAGGCCGCCGAACTGCTGAAGGACCGCGGCAAGCTGGTCACCGCGGGCTCGCCGCAGCAGGCGGCGGCCGCACTCGGCGGCGCCCCCGTCCAGCGGGTCCGCACCGCCGCAGTCCTCGAGGCGGTGGCCGACCTCGTCGTACGCGGCGCCCTGAAGCCGCACATCACCCGCAGCTTCCCGCTGGAGCAGGCGGGCCAGGCGCTGCGCGCCGTCGAGGACGGGCACGCCCTCGGCAAGATCGTGATCGAGGTGGCCGCGTGAGCCTCATAGCCGGAGCGGACCTCGGCGACGGGCCCGCCGCCGACGCCCCGCATGTCCTCGACAACCCCGCCCTCGCCTCCCTGACCGGCCCGCACGCCCGGTTCGCCGAGCGGCGCGGCCGCGTGCTGCGCTACCCCGCCGACGTCTCTCCCTGGCTGGCGCTGCCCGACGAACCGGACGCGCGGGACTGGGCGGACCTGGCCGCGCTGGCCGGTCCCGGCGCGGAGATCCCGCTGGCCGGGTACTGCGGCGAGGTACCGGACGGCTGGGAGATCACCTTCCGGATCGACGGCGTGCAGTTCGTGGACGACGGCCTGGCCGCCGCGCCCGACGCGGAGGCGGTGCGCCTCGGCCCGGCGGACGTACCCGAGATGCTCGACCTCGTGGCCCGCACCCGGCCCGGGCCGTTCCTGCCGCGTACCGTCGAACTCGGCACCTACCTCGGCATCCGCCGCGGCGGCGCGCTGATCGCGATGGCGGGGGAGAGGCTGCACCCGCCGGGCTGGACCGAGATCAGCGCCGTCTGCACCGACCCCGCCTTCCGCGGCGAAGGCCTCGCCACCCGGCTGGTCCTCGCGGTCGCGCACGGCATACGGGAGCGCGGCGAGACGCCGTTCCTGCACACGAGCGCCCAGAACACGGGCGCGATCCGGCTGTATGAGTCCCTCGGCTTCCGGCTCCGCCGCCGTACGGCCTTCCTCGCGGCGCGCGCCCCGGAGCAGCCGGCCGACGCGCGGGCCGCGGTGCCGGTGGCGTAGCTCTCGCGGCCGGCGGTCAGCCGGCCCCGGTCTCGCCCGGACCCGCGTTGTACCGCTCCAGGTAGGCCGCGAAGCGCACCAGGTCCTCCTCCGGCCAGTCGGCGAGCCGCTCGCGGAACGCGGCCCGGCGACTGCGGGTGACCTGGGCGAGGATGCCCCGGCCGCCCTCCGTCAGATGCAGCACCTGGACGCGGTGGTCCTCCGGATCCAGGCGGCGCTCGATCAGCCCGGCCCGCTCCAGCGCGGCCACCTGGCGGCTGACCGTGGACTTGTCGAGCGCGTAGTGGGCGGCGAGATCCGTCGCCCGGCAGCCACCCTGCTCCTCCAGGTGGCCGAGCAGGGTGTACGACACCAGGGACAGCTCGGGGTGCATACGGCCCGCCGAGGCCCGGGCCCGGCGGGCGAAGATGGTCATCTCGCGCTGGATCGTCTCGACGGCCGACTCCGCTGCGCTCACGGGAATACCTCCTCCGGCGTTCTAGTTGTATAGTACAACTTGATGTGGGAGTTGTATAAGCCAACTATTTGGAGGTCGCGCGCGATGAGGTCACCCGCACTGCGCCATGTGCTCACGCACCTGATCACCCCGCTGCTGATGTGCATAGGCATGGGGCTCGCGTACATGGGGGCCTTCGTGACCCCGGAGCCGCACCACCTGCCGGTCGCCGTCGTCGGCAGCGCCCCGCAGGCGAAGGTCTTCGCCCAGGCGGTCAAGGACACCGCCGGGGACAAGCTCGACGTCCGCACGGTCGCGACCCGCGCCGAAGCCGTCGGCCTGCTGAAGTCCAGGGATGTGACCGGCGCCTATGTGCCGAGCGACAAGGCGCCCGAGCTGCTGGTGGCGAGCGCCGCCTCCGACATGGGCGCGACGGCGGTCGAGAAGGTCTTCACGCCGGTCGCCGCCGAGGGGGGCGTGCCGCTGAAGGTCACCGACGTGGCCGAGCCGGTCGCCGACGACCCCACGGGGCAGGGCCTGTTCTTCCTGCTCATCGCCATCAGCATCGGTTCCTACGCCTCGGTCGCCGCGCTCGGTGCCGCGGGCGCCGCCCTCCCTGTGCGGGTACGTGCGCTGCTCACGCTCGGTGTCTCCGCGGTGGTCGGCGGCATCGGAGCGCTGCTCGCCGGACCGGTGTTCCACCTCGCCCACCACGACCTCGCCGGCGTGTGGGGCATGGCCTGGCTGTACTCGGCCGGCATCCTGTTCATCGGGGTCGGACTGCACACCTTCCTGAAGCGGTGGACCACGCTCACCATGATGGTGCTGTTCGTGATGCTCAACTTCACCAGCTCCGGCGGGTTGTTCCGCCCCGAGCTGCAGAACGGCTTCTTCGGCACGCTGCACGCCTTCTGGAACGGCGCCGGCTTCGTCGAGGGCGTGCGCAGTCTGCTGTACTTCGGCGACGACGGTCTCTCGCGCAACGTGTGGACACTGGGCGTCTGGCTGCTGGTGGGCCTGGTCGTGACCGGGATCGCGGCCCTGTACGAGCGGCCCCGGCAGGCCGGGCACGCGGTCGGCCACCCCGGCACCGCGACCGGGACCGAGCCGACTGCCGCGCCCGCCGTGGCACCTGCCGAGCGGGAGGCGGCGCGGGCGGCCGAGGAAGAGGTCGAGGAGACGGTCGGCGTCTGACCCGATGCCGTCCGGAACAGGGAGCGCGCCCGGTGACGGGCGGAGCTCCCTGCCGGCACGTCGTCGGACGGGCCCCTGCCCGGCCTGTCACCCCGCCGCCGACCCGATCGTCACCACCCGCGCCCACGCCGGGGGTGTGTCCGGCCGGTAGTCGGGACGGTCCTCGTCGTACGACCCGCCGGCCCGCGGAAACAGCCCCACCACCGTCCGGCACGACGGCCGTTCGTCCGGCCAGGGCGTCTGACCGTCGGTCAGGACCACCACCGCGTCGGGCCGTGTCCGCAGCGCGCGGGCGAACCCGGTGCGCAGATCCGTCCCGCCGCCGCCCACCAGCTCGATGCCCTCCGTCCGGCACAGCGGCTGCACGGTCCGGGCCGCGGCATCGCAGGACAGTACGGAGACCAGGTCCCGCCGGCCGCCCACGGCCCGGCAGATCGCGGCCACCTCCAGCAGCGCGCTGCCCAGTTCGGCGTCGCTGACCGACCCCGAGGTGTCGATGACGACGCACACCCGGGGCGGCCGGCGCCGCAGACTCGGCAGCACGATCCCGGGCAGCCCGGCCGAACGCCGCGCCGGGCGGCCGTAGCTGTAGTCCTCGCCCACACCCGGAGCGGAGACCGCCGAGCGCAGCGCCGAGCCCAGCAACTGCCGCCACGGCTGCGGCGGATGGAACACCTCCTCCGCCCACCGCCGCCAGCTCCGCGGTGCGTCGCCCGGGCTGCCCTTGATGCCCTGCGCCACCCGGAACCGGACGACGTCCCGCTCCTGCTCGCTCAGCCCGTGCGCGCCGTCCGGCCCCAGCTCCCAGCCCCGGTCCAGCCCGTCGGCGCCGCTGCCGCAGTCCAGCCAGGCCAGCCGATCCAGTCGCGGCCGGAGCCGGAAGGCCCGCAGGTACTCCTCCATCAACCACCCCGAGGGCAGGCTCATCGTCTGCGGTGTCACCGCGCCTTCGGGCTCCACCAGCCCCTCGCCGTACACGTCGTCGTTGATCTCGCAGTCGGCGGCGATGTTCATGCGCAGCCGCTCCGCGGGCCCGGTCAGCTGGTGCTCGCGGGCGAACCGGTCGCTGCGGCCGTGATGATCGCGCAGCAGATGGGCCACCTCGTGCACCCACACCGCCGCCAGTTCCGCCACCGGTGTGCGGTCCACGAACGCCGGTGACACATAGCACCGCCAGTACCGGTCGACCCCCATCGTCGGGACCTCCCGCGATTCCACCGTCCGCAGCGCGAACAGCGCGGTGGCCAGATACGGCCGGACGCGGGCCGCGTGCAGCCGGGCGGCGAACAACTTGCCGAGGTCGAGCGCGCCGGGCGCATCCGCCGTCATCGGTGTGCCCCGGCGACCCGGGCGGCCTGGTCGGCCCGCCGGGACAGCGACACCACACCGGCCAGCCGCTCGATCGCCGCCGGTACGTCCCAGTCCTCCCGGCGCAGGGAGGCCAGTGTGGTCGCCGGCACGACCACCACGTCCGGCGCCCCGGACTCCATCGCCCGCACCAGCAAGGCCCAGGCGGCGTCCCAGCGGGCCCGCTCGGGGCGCCCCCGGACCGCGTCCACCACGCCGTCCAGTACGGCCTGCCGCAGATCTCCGCGCTCGGGCAGTTCGGCGCTCGCCGGGTCGGCGAGCAGCGTCTCGGGGTCGGGCAGGTCCATCCGGTCCAGGCTCGCCAGCAGTTCCAGGCCGGGGCCGTCCCCCACGGTGCCCCGCACCAGCAGCGACAGCACGTCCCGCGAGGATCCGGCGGCGGTCGCGAAGGCGATCAGCCGCAGGGTCGCCTCCCAGCTCCGGGGCGACGGCCATGCGCCGCCCCGGCGGCCCTCCCCGCTCGGCAGCCGGTGCACCAACCCCGGCCGTGCCACGAGGAATTCGCACACCGCACGCCGGGCGAAGGCCACGGCCTCGGACAGCCGCTCCGGGTCGAGCCGGGGCAGGGTCGCCCGCGGCCAGGTCCCGCCGAGGCCCCGCACGACGACGTCGTGATCGTGGCTCCACTGCAGATGCACGAACCGGTTGGCCAGCGGCGGGCTCAGCTCCCAGCCGTCGGCCGCCGAGGAGCGCGGGTTGGCGGCGGCCACGATCCGCACCCCGGGCGGCAGCCGCAGTGCGCCGATCCGCCGCTCCAGCACGAGCCGCAGCAGGGCCGCCTGCACCGCCGGGGGAGCGGTGGACAGCTCGTCCAGGAACAGCAGTCCCCGCCCGGCCCGGACGAGCCGCACCGCCCAGTCCGGCGGGGCCATCGGGACGCCCTGCACCGCCGGATCGTCTCCCACGACGGGCAGACCGGAGAAGTCGGAAGGCTCATGGACGCTCGCGATGACGGTCGTCAGCGGCAGGTCCAGGGCGGAGGCCAGCTGGGTCAGCGCCGCCGTCTTGCCGATGCCCGGCTCGCCCCACAGCAGCACCGGGAGATCGGCGGCCACGGCCAGGGTCAGCGCCTCCAGCTGGACGTCGGAGCGCGGTTCGGTGGTCGTGTCGCGGAGCAGGGCCGACAGGGCTTCGGCGACATCGAGTTGCGGAACGAGGGAGACACGGGTGGTGGCAGCAGTCATGTGGGATCACCTGAAGTGTGTGAAGTGGGCGGAAGAGGAAGGAGGTTCAGAAGAAGGTGACGGTGCGGGTCTGCCGTCGGGCGGGGCGACGGTTTCGGCCGGCGCGGCGGTTCGCATCGGTGGAGGTGCCGCCAGGGCCGGTCAGAGCGGCCCGGTACAGCCCGTAGGCGATGCGCCGCTCGGCGGCCGCCGTGAGTTCGTCCCGCAGCGGTCCCTCGCGCAGCACCGCGCCGGGGCCCAGCAGCCCCTCGACCACGGCCAGGGCGCCTTCGGTGTCCCCGTGGTCCAGCCGTTCCCGCACACCGGCCAGGCAGTCGGGGCGCCGGTGCGCCTCGTCGATGACCCACAGACAGGGAAGTGGCGGTCCGCCGAGCGCGGCCAGCAGCTCCTCGCGCCGGATCTCGTCCGGACCGTGGTCCAGCGGTACCAGGACACCGCCGACCAGGCCGATCCGGTGCGTGGCTCCCCGGCACTGCACCTGACGCGCCTGTTCCACCGGATCCGGATCGCGGAGCGCACCGGTGGCCCTGTGACTGGGCACCAGGCGTCGGCGACCAGGGGATGCAGCCGGTCCGCGCCGATCAGCCCGGCACGCAGCAACTCCAGATCGGGCGCCACCCAGGTCGCCGCATCGGGCAGCACCGGTACGGCGGAGAGCCCGCCCGGCGGAAGCCCGCCGACGATCCTCAGGTGCGGCGCGCCGTCACGGTTTGCGAACTGGTGCGGATGCTCGGCCGGATCCGGGGCGTCGCGCCCTTCGGTGCTGTGGCGGGGGTGGCGGTGGTGCCGTATTCCGGCCGGGCCCGGCGGCCCGTCGGCCGGGCAGGCTGCGTACGGGGGTTCGGTCGGATCCAGGATGTCGTGCCCGTCGGGGAAGTGGTCGGGTCGGCGATGGTGCCGTAACCCGGTCGGGCAGGCTGCGCGCGGGGGTTCGGTCGGATCCTGGGTGTCGCGCCCGTCCGCGACAGGGTGCGGTGGGCCACCGTGCCGTATCTCGGCCGGGCCCGGCGGCCTGTCGGATGGGTCGGTCCCGCGCCGGTTCTCGGCCGGCTCCGGTGTGTCCCCATCCGCCGCCACCGCCAGCAGCAAGCGGCGGCCGCCGCCGAGCCGTACGGCGAAGGTTCCGCCGGAGTGTCCGTCGGCGCGCAGCAGGATGCCCGCCTCGGCCGCCCACCGGCCGACGGCACAGCCGTGCCCCGGCGGGACGAGACCCAGCGGATCGTGGTCCGGCGGCGCGGGACCGCCGGCGCCCGACCGGTCCCGCAGCTCGCCGGCCCTGCTCGCGTCCCACAGATGCCGGTGCAGATCGAGCCGGTAGCGGCGGTTCGGGCGGGGATGCGGATGGCGGCCGGCGGGCGGGTCGGCCGGATCGAACAGGGCGAGGCTGATCCGCTGCCCGGCGTCCGCCCAGGCCGGCGGCGTACGGGCCACGAGATGCAGTGGGCCGGCCCGGCCGGGCCGCTCGTACCGGGCCAGTGTCAGCGTCAGGCCGGGGCGCAGCAGTCCGTCGGGTGCGATCCTCGGCATGTGCCAGCGCAACAGGTCCGGGGCGAGACAGCGCAGGTCGGCGCGGAGCCGGGCCGCGGTCTCCCGGCCGTGGGCCCGGGCGACGGAACGCAGATCGAGGTCGACGTCGATCCGGGCGGCGGCGCAGGCCCCCGCCCAGTCCCCGGCGGCACGCCGGCCGGTGGCGAGCTCGATCATGGACGGTGGCACGGCGTACGTCCGTACGCGCAGCCACAAGGAAAGCCGGGAATCCCCGTACGCGGTGGAAGGGAGCATCAGCGCTCACCTTGCGCGGACGGGACCCCCAATCTCTGCGAGGCGTGAGTCGTCATCGCGGCGAGCGTAGCCGCCCGGCCCGCACCGCGCCAGGCGTTTTTCCCACCCGGAGCCGGGCGCACCCGTTGGGGTAGGGTGGCCGTCCGGTCGCGGACGGCGCACCGGCAGCGGTGACCGCGAGAGCGCCCTGAAGTCCCGCGGTCCGAAAGGCTTTCCGCCCCATGTCTTCTCCCGGTTCCCTGTCTTCTTCGTCCCCCGCCACCCTCGTCTCCGCCCTGCGCGCCGCCGGGTGTGTCTTCGCCGAGGACGAGGCGGAGCTGATCCTCGCCACCGCCCGCACGCCCGAGGAAGCGGCCTCGATGGTGGAACGGCGCGCCGCCGGGCACCCGCTCGAACACATCCTGGGCTGGGCCGAGTTCCGCGGACTGCGCGTCACGGTGGAACCGGGGGTCTTCGTCCCCCGCCGCCGTACCGAGTTCCTGGTCGACCAGGCGCTGGCCCAGGTGCCGCGGGCGAGCGTCGTCGTGGACCTGTGCTGTGGCTCCGGCGCGCTCGGCGCGGCCCTCGCCGCCGCCCTGGACGGCGCCGAGGTGCACGCGGCCGACATCGACCCGGCCGCCGTGCACTGTGCCTCGCGCAACCTCGCCGCCTTCGACGGCCGGGCCCATCAGGGCGACCTCTACGACGCCCTGCCCACCGCGCTGCGCGGCCGCGTGAGCATCCTCACCGCCAACGTGCCCTACGTCCCCACCGCCGAACTGCCCCTGCTGCCGGCCGAGGCACGCGACCATGAACCGCGCGTCGCCCTGGACGGCGGCGCCGACGGCCTGGACGTCCTGCGCCGGGTGGCCGCAGGAGCGCCCGAGTGGCTCGCACCGGGCGGCTGTCTGCTGACCGAGACCAGCGAACGCCAGGCACGCGCCGCCGTACGAGCCTTCTCCGACGCGGGTCTGACGGCCCGTCTGGCAGTGTCGGAGGAGCTGTCCGCGCACGTGGTGATCGGCGTACTGCCGTAACCGTCAGGGCAGTTCCAGCGCCCGGGCGATGAGCAGGGCGACGTCGTCGTGGTTGTCGGGGTGGTGCAGGGTCCGCAGAAGGAAGTCGCAGGTCTCCTCCAGGGGGCGGGCCGGGTCGTCGAGCAGGGACAGCAGGAAGTCCAGGCGCTCGTCCAGGGAGTGGGAGCGGGTCTCCACCAGCCCGTCGGTGTAGAACACCAGCTCGTCGCCGGGCTCGAAGTCGACGGTGACGGTGGAGAACGGGACCCCGCCCACGCCCAGCGGCACCCCGGTCGGCAGGTCGAGCAGTTCCGGCGGCCGACCCGGGCGGAGCCGGGCCGGCGGCAGATGGCCGGCGTTGGCGATCCGGCACTGCCGCAGATGCGGATCGTGCACGGCGTACATACAGGTCGCGATGGAGTGGTCCAGGGCCGACGTGGTCTTGTCCAGGTGCTCCAGCAGCAGTGCCGGGTCGAGGTCCAGGGCGGCCAGCGTGGTGGTCGCGGTGCGCAGCCGGCCCATGGTCGCGGCCGCGCTGAGCCCGCTGCCCATCACATCGCCCACCACGAGCGCGGTCTTGCCGCCCTCCAGCGGGATGACGTCGAACCAGTCGCCGCCGACCTCGCTGGTGGCCCCGGCGGGCTGGTAGCGGGAGGCCACCTCAAGGCCGGTCGTCACCGGCGGGCTGCTGGGCAGCAGACTCCGCTGCAGGGTGAGGGCGGTGTTGCGGGCGTTCTGGTACCAGCGCGCGTTGTCGATCTGCACGGCCGCGCGGGCCGCCAGCTCCCGGGCGAGCAGCACGTCGTCCTCGTCGAACGGCGCCGGATTGCGGGTGCGTTTGAGATCCAGGGCGCCCAGCACCTCGCCGCGCGCGATCAGCGGCACCGCGAGATACGAGTGCAGCCCCGCCCGGCCCAGCTGTTCGGCCGCCTCGGGGCAGCGGGCGATACGCGGCAGATCCTCGTCCTTCACCTGCGGCACCAGCACCGCCTCGCCCGAGCGCACACACTCGGTGACCAGCCGGTCGGGTCCGTACCGCGCGATCCGGCCGGGCGGATCGGCGGCCAGCACCGTGTCCGAGCCGTCCTGCGGACGCACCGCGAGAGCCCGGATCACCGCCGACTCCGACGGTCCGAGCGTGCTGCGCCGGCCCTCCACCACCGAGTCCAGCAGATCCACGGCCGCCACGTCGGCGAGCTCCGGTACCGCGACCTCGGCCAACTCGCAGGCCGTGCGCTCCAGTTCGAGCGTCGTACCGATCCGGGCGGAGGCGTCGGCGATGACCGCGAGTCGACGGCGGGCGGCCTCCGCCTCCATGGAGGCCCGGTGCTGCTCGGTGATGTCGACCACCGTGACCGCGACACCGAGCACGTTGCCCATGGCATCCTCGAGCCGGTACAGCGAATGAGCCCAGGCGTGGTCCTCGTCCGGGTCGGCGGGAGTACGGCCGACCAGTGTGTTGTCGATGACGGGCACGCCGGTGTCCAGCACCTGCCGGGCGTCGGTCTCCACCGGCTCGGAGTCCAGCATGGGCAGCACCTCGCGCATCGTCCGCCCCACGTGTTCTGCGGCCGGCACCCCGTTGATCTTCTCCAGGGCCGGGTTGACCGAGACGAACCGCAGCTGGGTGTCCAGGACGGCGTAGCCGATCGGCGACTGCCTCACCATCCGCTCGGACAGTGCCACGTCCTGCTCCAGACGCCGTACGGTCGACTGGTCGGCGCACAGCCCGAGCGCGTACACGTCACCGCGGTCGTCCAGCAGCCGCATGTTGCGGAACTCCACCAGGCGGGTGCTGCCGTCCTTGTGCCGGATCGGGAAGCCGCCGGCCCAGCTCTGCCCGGTGCGCATGACGTCGGCGAAGAGCTTGCCGACCAGCTCGAAGTGCCGCTCGTGGACCATCAGCCGGGCGGCGTACTGGCCGAGGGCCTCCTGTGCGCTGTATCCGAACAGCTCCTCCGCCTGCGGGCTCCACAGCACGATCCGGCCGGTGGTGTCCAGCACCACGGACGCCACGCCCAGCACGTCGAGCAGCCCGCCCGGCCGCACCGGTCCGCGCGCGGGCTCGCCGCCCTCCGTCACCGGAGCCTCGGCTGCACTCATGCCATGCACCGCCTTCGCCCGTCCGCACGGCACGTCGTCCCCCGTGCCGACTCCCCTTGATCCACCGCGTTCACACCCGACTCTCCGACGCCGTCGCCGGTACCTCCACCATCTCTCACCACAGCCGTGCACGTCCGCCGAAGCCGTCACGCCGGGACCGGACTCCTGTCCCGGACATCCTGCACGCCCGTTCGGTGGACGGGGAGAGTTCACGCTCATGTTGCTGCATTGGCCTGTACATGACCATCACGCCACGCCAGACTGTCCGCCGACCGAGTGTTCCCGCCCCCGCACCCCGCCCGAGGAGTCGGCCATGCCCGCGCCCGCCCGGCAACGTTGTCACGCAGTCCTCGCCGGAATCGTCACCTTCGTCACCGCCGCCGTCGTGTCCCTCACCGCACCCGCGCCTGCCTCCGCGGCCGACAACTGGACGGAGACCGGCTCCGACCACGCCAGACCGCTGGACGAGAGCCAGGGGCTGACCTCCGTGGAGGTTCCCGCGAACAGCCCCAACCGGTACACCGGTATCGGCACCATTCCCCTCGGTGTCTCCATGCGCGGCTGGAACCACGTCGGAGACCCCGATGCCTCGTACAACGGCTACTACATCGAGCCCTACCAGCAGGATTCCGGCAACTCGAAGATGTACCGCGTGCAGGCGCCCGACGGCACCTGGTCGGAGTACGTCCACACGCTCAGCCCCGGCGAGGCCCTCAACAACTCCTGGGACGCGATCTCGCCCGACGGCCAGTGGATGCTCTCGGGCGAGTGGGGCACGATGAACCGCCTGCTGGTCTTCCCCACCCCCGGCGTCAACCCGTCCACCTCGCCCTCGGCGAACCTCCCGCAGGTCTCCACGGTCAACCTCGACCACGCCGTCCGCGACGTCCAGGGCTGCGACTTCTCCGGCCCCACCACCCTGCTGTGCGCCTCCGACGACCCCGACGGCAGCCTCTTCGGCCTCACCAAGCCGCTGCTCCAGATCGACCTGTCGGCCCCGCCGAACGGGTCCGGGGACGTCACCGGCCATGTCACCGCTCTGCGCCGGCTGCCGCTGCGCAGCTCCTGCTCGGGCACCTTCGAGGTGGAGGGAATCGACTACGACCGCCGCACCGGGATCCTGCGCGTGATCGTGATGTCGCCGGGCTTCTGCATCCTGACGGACAGCAAGACGTACAAGTTCTCCCGCGGCTGAGCCCGCCTGGGGTGTGCCGACCGGCGGGTGGTGCTTTCCTGGGGATGGACGCGGTTCGGCGGGGTACTCCGTTCCACCGCGGCGCGGCACGAAAGGAGCGATCAATGGCACACACGGAGCGGTCGCATCCGGAAACCGTCACGGTGGAGATCAGCGGTTCCAAGGAGGACGCCCGCCTCGTCTTCGACGCGCTGAGGTCCTGCTTCGCGTCCGACCGGGGCGCGGACGAGATCCCTCAGCAGCTCCACGAGGTCCGGCCGATGGTGTGGCTGGGCACGTACGACGTCGCCGACGCCCGGGGGCCGGGCTGCCCGCCGGTCCACCTCGACGGGGCCGTCCAGGCGGACGTCCAGGGCGGCTACTGGGCCGTGGACCGGTTCCGGCACACCCTGGACTCGATATTCACCGTCGAGGAGACCTGCACGGCCTCCGGCGACCAGGAGAGGGACCTGCATCTGCTGCTGAGCAGCCGCTGATCCTCCCGGGTGCCACGCAGAGTTCTGGCGGGCTCTGACTGTACATACTGGTAGGTACAGAGTGGTCGGTGTCACCTTGCGATGGTTGTGCAACTAGTTGCATAAAGGCTCGGGCTTCCTCTACAACAAGAGGCGACGACACCGCGCACGGAGGGCCCGATGAGCCGTTACCCGCATCTGATGACCCCGCTCGACCTGGGCTTCACCACTTTGCCCAACCGCGTGCTCATGGGCTCCATGCACGTCGGCCTGGAGGAGGCCGAGCGCGGCTTCGAGCGCATGGCGGCGTTCTACGCGGCCCGCGCCCGCGGCGGCGTGGGCCTCATCGTCACCGGCGGCATCGCGCCCAACGACGAGGGCCGGCCGTACGAGGGCGGCGCCAGGCTCACCACCGAGGCGGAGGCCGAGCAGCACCAGGTGGTCACCGAGGCCGTGCACCGCGAGGGCGGCCGGATCGCCATGCAGATCCTGCACTTCGGGCGGTACGCCTACCACCAGGACCTGGTCGCACCCAGCCCGCTCCAGGCACCGATCAGCCCCTTCGTGCCGCGCGAACTCACCGACGCCGACGTCGAGCGCACCATCGACGACTACGCCCGCGCCGCCCGCCTCGCCCGGCAGGCCGGCTACGACGGCGTGGAGATCATGGGCTCCGAGGGCTATCTGATCAACGAGTTCATCGCCGCGCAGACCAACCAGCGCACCGACCGCTGGGGCGGGTCGTACGAGAACCGGATGCGTTTCCCCGTCGAGATCGTCAAACGGGTCCGCGAGGCCGTCGGCGAGGACTTCATCGTCATCTACCGGCTGTCCATGCTCGACCTGGTCCCGGGCGGTTCCTCGCTGGACGAGGTGATCGCCCTAGGCAAGGCGGTCGAGGCCGCCGGGGCGACGATCATCAACACCGGCATCGGCTGGCACGAGGCCCGCATCCCCACCATCGCCACCTCCGTCCCGCGCGGCGCCTACACCTGGGTCACCAAGAAGCTCATGGGTGAGGTGTCCGTGCCGCTGGTGACCACCAACCGCATCAACACCCCGGAGCTGGCTGAGGAGTTGCTGGCCGGCGGCTACGCGGACATGGTCTCCATGGCCCGCCCGATGCTCGCCGACCCCGACTTCGTCGCCAAGGCCGCCGCCGGCACTCCCGAGGCCATCAACACCTGCATCGGCTGCAACCAGGCCTGCCTCGACCACACCTTCAGCGGCAAGATCACCTCCTGCCTGGTCAACCCGCGCGCCTGCCACGAGACCGAGCTGCTGCTCTCCCCGACCCGGCTGAAGAAGCGCGTCGCCGTCGTCGGCGCGGGACCGGCGGGCCTGGCCTGCGCGGTGAGCGCCGCCGAACGCGGCCACGAGGTCACGCTCTTCGACGCCGCGAGCGAGATCGGCGGCCAGCTCAACGTCGCCCGCAAGGTCCCCGGCAAGCAGGAGTTCGACGAGACGCTGCGCTACTTCCGCCACCAGCTCGACGCGCACGGGGTCGACGTACGCCTCGACACCTGGGTCACCGCCGAGACCGTGGCGGGCTACGACGAGGTCGTGGTCGCCACCGGCGTCACCCCGCGCACCCCGGACATCCCCGGCGTCGACCACCCCCGCGTCGTCGGCTACCTCGACGTGCTCCAGGGCCGCGTGCCGGTCGGCGACCGGGTCGCCGTCCTCGGCGCCGGCGGCATCGGCTTCGACGTCGCCGAATACCTCACCGACGGCGCGGACAAGGCGAGCGAGGACCCGGAGACGTACTTCCGCGCCTGGGGCGTCGACATGGACTACCGGACGCCGGGCGGCCTCGCCGCGCCCCAGCGGCCCACCCCGCCCCGCCAGGTCCACCTGCTGCAGCGCAAGACCACCAAGGTCGGCGCGGGCCTCGGCAAGACCACCGGCTGGATCCACCGCACCGAGCTCAAGCACCGCGGCGTGACCATGGTCCCGGGCGTCCGCTACGACCGGATCGACGACGCGGGCCTGCACCTGACCGTCGGCGAGGAGAGCACGGTGCTGGAGGTCGACACGGTGGTCCTGTGCACCGGCCAGGAGCCGCGCCGCGACCTGTACGAGGAGCTGGCCGCCGCCGGGCGCAGCGTGCACCTCATCGGCGGCGCGGACGTCGCCGCCGAGCTGGACGCCAAGCGGGCCATCAAGCAGGGCACGGAGCTGGCGGCGGCGCTGTAGGGCGCCAGCCGGCGATCCCTAGGATGAGGGCATGTCACTCCCGCACGCGATCCTCACCGCCCTGCTGGAAAAGCCGTCGTCGGGACTGGAGCTGACCCGCCGGTTCGACAAGTCGATCGGCTACTTCTGGTCCGCGACGCACCAGCAGATCTATCGCGAGCTGGGGAAGCTGGAGGCCGACGGCCTCATCCGCACCCTGCCGGCGCAGGCGCCGGCCCGCGGGCAGAAGAAGAGCTACGAGGTCCTGCCCGCGGGCCGCGCCGAACTGGCCCGCTGGACCGCCGCCGCGCAGGACCCCAAGCCGCTGCGGGACACGCTCCTGCTGCGGCTGCGGGCCGCGGCGGTGGTCGGCACGGCGGGCCTGGAGGCGGACCTGCGCCGTCATCTGGAGCGGCACCGGCGGCAGTTGGCCGAGTACCAGGAGATCGAGAAGCGCGACTTCCCGCCGGACCGGGACGCCCCCGAGGACCGGCTGCGCCATCTCGTGCTGCGGGCCGGCATCGACCTGGAGACCTTCTGGACCCAGTGGCTCACCCATGCCCTGGCGGAGTTCGCCGAACTGCCGCCCGAGGGCGACTGAGCCGGGTCCGCGGCCGCTGCGTCAGAGCCGGTACGGCTTCGCACGCCGGCGCAGATACCAGCCCGTGGCGATGGCCCCGGTGCCCACCAGGGCCGCGCCGATGCCCAGCGTCAGCGGACCGTAGTCCCGGGCGGCACCGCCCAGACCGCCCAGCACACCCCGGGAGGGCGCCGGCGAGGACGTCGAGGATTTCGTCTGCCCCGAGCCGGACGAGACGATCACCGACCGGGTGCCCGCGGTGCTGCCGTTGGAGCAGACCACGACCACGGTGTACGTCCCCGGGTTCACCTTCGACCAGGCCGCGGACTGGCGGACGGACGTGCCGGCCAGTGGCACCTGCCGGCCCTGGGAGAAGTTCGCCTGCTTGCTGGTGAGCAGGGCCGCGTTGCCCCAGCTGCCGTTGATCTCGGAACAGGCGCTGGTGACCACCGAGACGGTGGACCCGGTGGTGCTGACGGAGATGCCGGAGGCCGCGGCGGACGGTCCGGCGAGGGTGGCCGGGAGCGCCGCGGCGGCCGCCAGGGTCAGGCCGGAGCGGACGAGCAGTCGCGAGGTGTGCATGGGCTGGCCTTTCGGTGGCACGGCCGGCGGTACGTCCCATGCGCCGCCAGGGGTCGGAGAACGTCCGTGCTGTCTGGGCAGCAGCCAACGCGGCCACGGGGGTGCCCGCACCCGGTGGGCAGCCGGTCAGGTGACGGTTTCCTTCGGCCGGCGCAGGGCGGCATGGGCTGCGCCCTCCCCCATCAGCCCTACGTCGTCACCGTCAGCTCCGGCGACCAGCCGCCCCACGTGCCGTCCGGCAGCCGTGCCCGCAGCCGCACCCGGTGTTCCTCGCCCGGGGCCCGGCCGACGTAGAAGCTGTAGGTCGCCCGGCCGCGCGGGGGAGTGCCGCCCCACACCAGCGAGGTCGCCGCGGTGCCGTCGAGCCTGATCTGGTACTCGGTGACCACGCCGTCCGTGCGCGGCGGATCCCAGGACAGATCGATGTAGTTCGCCCCGCCGGCCCGGTGGGTCTTCGCGGTGAAGCCGGCGGGCGCGGTGTTCCGGCCGTCGTCGGTGCCCGGGGTGGTGAGGCGGACCGGGGCGCTCGCGGGGGAGAGGTTGTCGGCGGCGTCGTGGGATCGCACCGTGAAGACGTAACGGGTGCCGGGGCGCAGTCCCGTGACCACGGTCGCGGTCTGGTTCCCGCCGACGCTGTGGATCTTCGCCTCGCCCTGGTACACGTCGTACGACACCACGCCCCGGTCGTCGCGGGACGCGCCCCAGGACAGCTGGACCTCCCGGGCGCCGAGCACCCGCCCCGCGGGATGCGACGGCCGGGTGGGTGCCGAGCGGTCCGCCGCCACCCTCGCCGGGGTCCGCGCCCGCACCGTACGACTCGGCGGCCCGAGCCGCCCCTCGGTGTCCCGGGCCCGCACGGTGAAGGCATACACGGTGGACGGCCTGAGCCTGGTGACGTCCACCATGTGCTGTGAACCAGGCACGTCCTCCACCTTCGTGGTGCCGCGATACACCTCGTAGGTGCGGATGCCGGGGCTGTCCGGCACCGCGTTCCACATCACGTGCACGCTGGTGGCGCTGCCCGCCTGCGCGGTGACCCCGCCAGGAGCGCCGGGTGCCCGGCCTTCGTCGCCTTCGTCGGCCTGGCTCCAGGCGCAGGACGCGACCAGCAGCAGGGCCCCGCAGACCGGCACGAGCGGCCATGGAACACGTCGCACGGCTCTGCCTCCCCGGGGACGGCGCCATGGGCATAACGCAAAGGTCCGGACCAATATGGGGCGGCGGGTGCGGGCGCGGCAAGAGGGCCGCACGGGTGACCTGAGGGGCCCGCGTTGGTGACCATGCCGGGAAGTTACGTATGCTGAGGCTTCCTAGGGCTGAACTACCCGAGAGGGCAGGGAAGTTCATGCCGCTGGCGCGGACACGCTGTCGTCGCCGAAGCCGCGCCGACGCGGGTGGCCGGGGGATCGGGGGCGGACTTGTTCCCGATCCCCGGCCCCTGTTGTCCCGCACCTTCCTCTTGTCCCTCATCAGGCGTCAGAAGCGTGCTCCATCCAGCCTCTTACAGGCGGCCGGTACGCTCGGCCGCCGGGACCCGCACCAGAGTGTGCTGGATGTCCGCCCGTCCCCGACGAGAGGGTTCTCTCATCGTGCGTGTCCCGTCGCTGACGCCGGCCCTGGCCGGCGTCGCCCTGCTCGCCCCGGCCGCACTGCACGTTCCGGCCGCACTGCACGTTCCGGCCTCAGTGCCCGTCCCGGCCGCCCCCGTCCCGCCACGGGAACGGCCCGCCGCCCGCAGCGAGGGCGCGGTGGCCGCCACTGACCTGCTGGCCCGGCTGGGCGAATGCCACCGGATCTCCCGCGGCCGGTACCGCACCGACGCCGGCAGACCCGCGACCGTGCCCGTCTGCGGCACCCAGGACGCCGTCTTCTGGAAGGCCGACATGGACATCGACTGCGACGGACGGTCCACCGCCCGCTGCAACCGCCGCACTGATCCGCAGTTCGCCACCATGACCGCCTACCAGCAGTCCGACGGCCGGCATCTGAACGCCGAGACCCTGCCCTACATCGTCGTCCCGGCCCCCAGCCGTATCTGGAACCCCCGCAAGCACGGTGTACGGGGCGGCTCGGTCGCCGCCGTCATCTACCGGGACCGGGTGCAGTACGCCGTGGTCGGCGACACCGGCCCGCGCGACCTCATCGGCGAGGCCTCCTACGCCACCGCCCGGGCCCTCGGCATCCGGGCCGATCCGCGCAGCGGCGGGGCGCCCTCCGGGGTCACCTACATCGTCTTCAAGCGCTCCCGTGTGCACCCCATCGAGGACCGCACGGCGGTCGCCGCCGCAGGAGCGCGGCAGGCCAGGCTGTTCATCGCGAACAGATGACCAGCCGGCCCCCGTGGTCGTGTCACACCTTGCGGTAGCCGTACGCCTCCGCCGCCGCGGCCTCCACCGCGTCCAGGTCGGCCCCGGCGGCGGCGGTGACCACCGCCGCCACCGCGCCCTCGACGAACGGAGCGTCCACCAGCCGGGTGCCGTCCGGAAGTTCGTCGCCCTCGGCGATCAGCGCCTTCACGGTGAGCACGGCACTGCCGAGATCGGTGAGCACCGCCACCCCCACGCCCCGGTCCACCGAGGCCGCCGCGGCGCAGATCAGCTCGGCACTGGTGCCCAGCCCGCCGCCCTCGGCGCCGCCCGCCGGAGCCACGGGCACCGCCGGCGCTCCGCCCGCCAGGCCCTTCGCCAACTCGGCGACCGAGGCGGCCACTTCCGCGCTGTGCGACACCAGCACGATCCCGACCACCTTCTCGTCACTCACCGTCCGCCCTCCGCCGCCTCTTCGAGACCGGCGATCAGCAGCGCCGACGAGGTCGCCCCCGGGTCCTGGTGGCCGATGCTGCGCTCGCCGAGATAGCTCGCCCGGCCCTTGCGGGCCTGCAGCGGGGTGGTGGCCACCGCGCCCTCCTCGGCGGCGGCCCGCGCGGCGCCGAAGCCGTCGCCGAGCGCGTCCACGGCCGGTACCAGGGCGTCGATCATCGTCTTGTCGCCGGGGGCCGCCCCGCCCAGCGCCATCACCCCGTCCACGCCCGCGCGCAGCGCCTCGGCCAGCTGCTCCTCGCTGACCTCCGCGGCCTCGCCGAGGGCCTTGCCGGTCCGGCGCAGCAGCGTGCCGTACAGCGGACCGGAGGCACCGCCGACCGTGGAGATGAGCTGCCGCCCGGCGAGCACCAGGACCGCGCCCGGCGTGTCCGGCGCCTCCTTCTCCAGGGCTGCCTGTACGGCGGTGAAGCCACGCTGCAGATTGCTGCCGTGGTCGGCGTCCCCGATGGCCGAGTCGAGGGCGGTGAGCCGCTCCGCCTCGCGGTTCACGGACGCGGCGGTCGCCGCCATCCAGCGGCGGAAGAAGTCGGCGTCGAGCACTGGATCTCCTTGCGTGGTAGGGGTGATGACCGGCGTGCTACGGGTGAGGGTCGACTCGTCCGCCGTATCACATCCCCCACCGCAGCGCGGGAGTCTTCACCGGCGCGTCCCACAGCCGCAGCAGTTCCTCGTCGGCCTGGCAGAGCGTCACCGACACGCCCGCCATGTCCAGTGAGGTGACGTAGTTGCCGACGAGCGTGCGGGCCACGGCGACCCCGCGCTCGCGCAGCACCCGCTGCACCTCGGCGTTGAAGCCGTACAGCTCCAGCAGCGGGGTGGCGCCCATGCCGTTGACCAGCACCAGCACGGGGCTGCGCGGCGGCATGTCCTCCAGGATCACGTTCACCGCGAAGTCGGCGATCTCCCCGGAGGTCATCATCGGCCGCCGCTCCCGGCCCGGCTCGCCGTGGATGCCGATGCCCAACTCCAGCTCGCCGTCCGGCAGATCGAAGGTGGGGCTGCCCTTCGCCGGGGTCGTGCAGGCGCTGAGCGCGACACCGAAGCTCCGGGAGTTCTCGTTCACCTGACGCCCGATGGACTCGACCCGCTCCAGCGGCTGACCCTCGGCCGCGGCGGCGCCCGCGATCTTCTCCACGAACAGCGTCGCACCCGTGCCGCGCCGCCCGGCCGTGTACAGGCTGTCGGTGACCGCCACATCATCGTTGACGAGCACCTTGGCGACCTGGATGCCCTCGTCCTCGGCCAGTTCGGCGGCCATGTCGAAGTTGAGCACGTCGCCGGTGTAGTTCTTCACGACGAACAGCACACCCGCGCCGCTGTCCACGGCCGCCGCGGCACGTGCCATCTGGTCCGGCACCGGGGAGGTGAACACCTCTCCGGGACAGGCGGCGGAGAGCATGCCCGGGCCCACGAACCCGCCGTGCAGCGGCTCGTGCCCCGACCCGCCACCGGACACCAGCGCGACCTGCCCGGCCACCGGAGCGTCCCGGCGGACGATCACCCGGTTCTCCACGTCCACGGTCAGATCGGGATACGCGGCCGCCATCCCGCGCAGCGCGTCCGCCACGACGGTCTCCGGGACGTTGATCAGCATCTTCATGGGTACCTCCTGGTGGGACTAGCACATGGGCCTCTGACAAGAGCAGGGCGTCAGGTATCCCTTGTTGATCGGTGGCGTTGCGGTCGGAACCCTGTTGTCGGCAGTATCGACCTTGCAGCAGTGAAGGTCACGTGGAGCGGAGCAGACGCCTGCGAATGCCGTCTGCCCAAGAACACTGGCCGGGGCGGACGATGCCCCGTGGGAGTGGCCCCCCGAGGAGCGGATGCGACTGCTCGCGTCGTGGGCTGCCGGCGAGTACTACGGGAAGGAGCCCTCCGCGCTTCCGGCCGAGGAGAAGCCGACTGCCCGGTGAGCCTTCGTGGCCCTGCGGACGACACTGAGGGAAGGAGCACGGGCATGGCGCTCGTCCTGGTGACCGGAGCCTCGACAGGACTGGGTCTCGCGACGGCGTCCGCCCTCGCCGACGCGGGACACGACGTAGTCCTCCACGCCCGCCACACCGAGCGCCTCGAGGAGCGCAGCGTTGTCGACCGGATGCGGGAGGTTCTCTTCGGCGACCTCTCGCACCCGGAGGAGACGATTCGGGTCGCAGAGAGTGCCAACGCGATCGGGCGCTTCGACGCGGTCATCCACAACGCAGGTGTTCTCCGCGGCCCGGATGTGCTGGCCGTCAACGTGGTGGCGCCGTACGCCCTCACGGCGACGATGACTCCGCCGAGGCGCTCGATCTATCTGAGCAGTTCGATGCACCTGTCGGGATCGACACGTCTCGAGCCCACGGATCTCCGCGACCGCCGCGGCACCTACGAGGACAGCAAGCTCTACGTCACGACGCTGGCGATGGCCCTCGCCGCGCGGTACCCGCAGGACATGGCGCACGCTGTCGATCCCGGCTGGGTACCGACCCGGATGGGAGGGCCCTCCGCGCCGGATGATCTGGAGGAGGGGCATCGCACCCAGGAGTGGCTCGCGACCGCCGACGAGCAGGAGATCATCCCGCGCTCGGGCGGCTACTGGCATCACGGCCGGACGCGTCGGCCTCACCCCGCGGCACATGACGCCCGGTTCCAGGAGGCACTCATCGGCATGCTCGAAGGGCATACCGGCCTCGTCCTTCCGTCCTGACCCGCCGGATGTACGGCGTCAAGGAGCAGGGCCCGGGCATCCATGCCCACAACCTGGCCCTGCGCGGCTTCGTGGCCCTCGCCTTCGAAACGCGACCCGGCTGCACCTGCTGTGGCTGCCCGACCAGAGAGTTGAACGTCGGCTTCGCGTCCACCTCGACATCCCCACCCACGTTGAGCTTCTCCGCGCCGAACTGGAGCGACTCAGCACCCTCAACGGTATCTCCTGGCTCGTCGCCGCGGATCGCGATGGGTGTGTGGGGACCGTGAGCAGCGGATCACCGAGGCGGACCGCCGGCCGTCGGTACACCCAACGCCCCGGCAGGGACGGGAATCCGGCGTCGGCCAGGCAGAGTGCCGTTCCGCATCGGCCGGGCCGTCCGGGGAACTCGAGTGCCCGGGGACGGAAACCGCCGATGGGCGGAGGAGGTGCCGTTGCCGTGGACGACTGGGAGACATGGGAGACGCACGACGAGGTGCGGCTGTCGCCGCGCGAACGGATCGCGTTGCTGCAGATCGAGAGCTCCCTCAGGCAGGACCGCAGGTTCGCGCGGCGCATGGGCGACACCCATCGGGAGGTGTGGCTGCCGGTCGCGGTGCTGCTGCTGGGCGTCGCCTCGGCGTTCGTGGCCGTCATGGGGGTGCGCACCTCGGATCCGGCACTGCTGTGGTGCTTCGCGCTGTTGTGGCCCATGACCCTCTTCCAGGCATTCCGCCTGCTGTGCCGAACGGTCCCCCGCCATGCCCGCTCCCGTTCGGGAGACGGCGTGCGGCCGTGGCTCTGAGAGTCCGGGGACGGGTCGGCGGCAGCCGACGGCCCTGGCGGCCCGTGGATGAGAGGGGGCGCCGAGGCCCGTCGGCCCGTCCCGGCCCGACCCGGGCGCCCCGTCCCTCAGCTCTCCTTCCCCCGCCCTGACAGTGCGTCGCGCATCCTGTCGACCAGGCCCGCTCCCGGAGCCAGCAGCTTGTTGGCCGGGGGAGTGTCCGGCGCCGAGGGGTGCGGACGGGTGGGAGCCATCTTCTTGGCACGGCGCACCTTGTTGCCGAGGTCCATCAGCGCGTCCGCCGAGCAGGCTGCCTCCAGCTTCGGGAAGAGGTTCTGCTCCTCGTCCAGCACATGGGACCGGATCTCGCTCATCAGCTGTGCCATGAGCGTGTCGAACCGGGAATCGTCCGCCTCCAGGCCCTCCAAGTCCTTCATGATCTGCTCGGCCCTGGCGTGGTCCTGGATCTCCTTGTCGGCCATGGCGTCCCCGCCGGTGATGTGCTCGCGCACCGCCGGGTACAGATAGGACTCCTCCGCGACCGAGTGCCGTACCAGCTCGATCGTCGCCTGGTCGGCGAGGTCCTTGCGGTCCTGGGAACCGGGCGGCAGCGCCGCGATACGGCCGAAGATCTCCTCCACCTCGCGGTGATCGGTCGTCAGCTCCTGGATGACGTTTCCGCCGTGACCCATGTCGTCACCTCCTGCGAGACATCGGCGGCCCATGAGCGGCCTGCCGTCGCCGCGCCGAGTGCCCCGGGTACGCCGCGCTACACCGCGCGTCCGCGCGGTATCAGCGCACCGAGTGCCGGGCCGCCGCCGGCCGGCCCGCCCCGGACAGCGCCCACCGCCACCAGTGGTCCAGCAACTCCTCGGTCAGCGCCCCGGCGTCCACCAGCGCCGGCCTGCCCACTGCCCGGGCCTGGGCGCGCACCTTGGCGCCGCCCGCGACCGGGTCCACGGCGATCACCGGGGTGCCGGTGCGCAGGGCCAGCACCAGGCCGTGCAGCCGGGTGGTGACGACGAGATCGCAGCGGGAGACCAGCGCCAGGAACTGCTCGGCCGTGGCGCACAGCCGCCAGTCGTCCGCGGCCAGGCGGGTGTCGGCCGGGAGGCGTGCGCAGTCCTTGCCGGCCAGCCAGCCGGTGAGCCGCGCGTTGACCTCCTCGTGCCGGCGGCGCGCGCCGTACTCGCCCTGCCCGTGGGAGAGCACCAACCCGGCCACGGGCGGCAGCGGGCCCGCCGGGGCCGTGGCCGCGAGGTCGCGGCGGGCCGGGGCCGCGGTGCCGTCCCGGGCGATGATCTCGTGGAAACCGGTGGCCGCGGGATCCGCCGGATCGACGACCGAGACGCCGGCGGCCAGTCGCCGACAGGTCCCGAACCTGGCATGCAGCGCGGCGACTTGGGGTCCGTGCACCGGGCCGCACACGAAGAGTAGAGTGTCGTACGCCTCCGGCCGGACCGCCTCCAGCGACAGCTCGCCGGGACGGAAGCCCGGGCTCCACGCGGTGTCGTGCCGGATGCCCGCCCGGGTCAGCTCGGCCGACGTGTGCCGCTGGGCGAGCACGTCCCCGGCCGTCGCCTCCCCGTCCCGGAAAACTGAACCAGCCGGTCAGCAGCACGCGCCCGGGAGACCGGCCGGGCTGCCGCAGAGCACCCAGCAGCGCCGCGGTGACCTCGTCGTACATGGCCGTGTCCAGCTCCCTCCGGGTGTCGCCGCCAGTCGTCTCCACCTGCTCCGACGTCGTTGGAGTCGCGCGAGTGCCCGGCCTTCAGGACAATAAGGATGCAACGTGTGAAACCAACTGGCAGGGGGACACAGTGCGAATGCCGTCCAGCAAGTGGCGGCCGACCAGGGCGGTCCTCCGGACCAGCGGGACCGAGCCCTGTCCTTGATCTCCCCAGCACTTTCCTCAGCGGGCCCGCACGTTCGGGCCCGCCGACGCGGTACGCGCCGAACGCCCAGGCAGGAGCGTTCCCGGGGCGCGACGACGTGACGAAGGAACAGCCCTCCATGACTGGTGACACACCGTTTTTCTGGCGGCGCGCCCTCGTGACCGGAGGCGCCGGTTTTCTCGGCTCCCATCTGTGCGAAAGGCTGCTGGATTCGGGGGTCGAAGTCGTCTGCGCCGACAATCTCGCCTGCGGGCGGCGTGCGAACGTCGCCGCTTTCGAGGACCGGCCCGGTTTCCGGTTCGTACAGGTCGACGTCTCGGCGCCGGACTGCGTGGAGCTGCTGCCGGGGCCGTACGACCTGGTGCTGCACTTCGCCTGCCCGGCCTCGCCGGCCGACTATCTGCGCCTGCCCCTGGAGACCCTGGACGTCGGCAGTCTCGGCACCCGCAACGCGCTCGCGATCGCCGAACGCGACGGGGCCCGCCTGCTGCTCGCGTCGACCTCCGAGGTGTACGGCGACCCGCTGGTGCATCCGCAGCACGAGGGCTACTGGGGCAATGTGAACCCCGTCGGCCCGCGCAGCGTGTACGACGAGTCCAAACGGTTCGCCGAGGCACTCGTCACCGCGCACGCCGGGACCAGGCGCACCAACGCCGGGATCGTGCGGCTGTTCAACACCTACGGGCCGCGGATGCGGGCCCACGACGGCCGCGCGGTGCCCACCTTCATCTGCCAGGCACTGGCCGGGGAGCCGGTCACCGTGACCGGCGACGGCAGCCAGACCCGCTCGCTGTGCTACGTGGAGGACACCGTCGACGGCGTCCTGCGGGTGGCCGCGAGCAGGTCCGTGCGGCCGGTGAACATCGGCGGCAGCGACGAGATCACCGTCGCCGACCTGGCCCGCCGGGTGGTCGCCCTGACCGGTTCCCGGTCACCGATCGCGTTCGTCGACCGGCCCGTCGACGACCCCGGCCGGCGCCGTCCCGACACCACCCTCGCGCGCGAACTGCTCGGCTGGTCACCCCAGATCCCCTGGGAGGAGGGGCTGAAGCAGACCATCGCCTACTTCGCCGGCCAGCAGCCGGAGGGCGAGCCGGCCTCAAGGCCCCTGGAGGGAGATTCGGCCTCCAGCCCGGCGGAGGAGCCGGCTTCCCCGCCACCGGTGGGTGAGCCCGTGCCGGAGCCGCCGATCGCTGAGCCTGCGACGGAACCGCCGCTGGGTGAGCCCGCGCCGGAGCCGCCGATCGCGGAGCCGGCAGGGAAGCCGCCGATCGCTGAGCCCGCGTCGAAGCCGTCGGTCGGGGAGCCGCCGCCGGAGCCGCCGGAGTCGCCGGGCGAGGCGTCGGCCCGGTGGCTCCCGGAAGGCACATCCGCGCCGCAGTCCTGACCCCCGACCGCCAGCGTCCTGGAGACAGCGCATGCACGTCCTCGGTATCAACGCACTCTTCCACGACCCCGCGGCCGCCCTGCTCACCGACGGCAGGGTCGTGGCGGCGGCGGAGGAGGAACGGTTCTCGCGCCGCAAACACGGCAAGCGGCCCGTTCCCTTCTCCGCGTGGGAACTGCCTGAGCAGTCCGCCCGCTGGTGCCTGGACCAGGCCGGCCTCACGCCGTCCGACCTGGACGCCGTCGCCTACTCCTACGACCCCTCGCTCGCCCGCCCCGCCGACCGGATGGGCCTCGACGACCCCTGGGACCACCTGCGCCAGGAGTACGCCCGCCAGGCCCCGAACTTCCTCGCCGAGACCCTGCCCGGGCTCGACCCGGCCAAGGTGCGGTTCGTCCCCCATCATGTGGCGCACGCCGCCTCCGCCGGGCCGGTCTCACCGTACCCGGACTGCGCCGTCCTCGTCCTCGACGGCCGCGGTGAGTGCGGCTCCCATCTGGCCGGCCGCTACACCAACCGCGAGCTGACCGTCCTCGGGACCCAGCAACTGCCGGACTCCCTCGGCCTGTTCTACGAGGACCTCACCCAGCACCTCGGCTTCCTGCGCAGCAGCGACGAGTTCAAGGTGATGGCGCTCGCCTCCTACGGCACCCCACGCTTCGCCGGCCGGCTGCGGGAGTACGTGCAGGCCGACGAGCAGGGCGGTTTCCGCGCCCGGCCCGTCCCCTGGGCCGAGCTCGTCGCGGCCCGCCCGGCAGGCGGCACCTGGAGTCAGGACCACGCCGACCTGGCCGCAAGTGCCCAACTCTGCCTCGAGGAGGCCATGCTCGCCCTGGCCCGGTGGCTGCGCGAGCGCACCGGTGAGGACGCGCTGGCCATGGCCGGCGGCGTGGCGCTGAACTGCGTCGCCAACACCCGGTTGTGGCGGGAGAGCGGCTTCGGGCACGTGTGGGTGCAACCCGCCGCCGGTGACGCCGGTACGGCCCTGGGCGCGGCCGCGCACGTCGCGGGCCAGAAGGACACGCTGGAGCCGATGCCGACCGCCGCCCTCGGCCGGGGCTGGAGCGACGCCGAGCTGCGGGAGTGGCTGGAGCGGGCCGCCGTACCGTACGAGAGGCCCGCCGACATCGCCGAGACCGCCGCCGAGGCGCTGGCCGCCGACGGGATCGTGGCCTGGTTCCAGGGCCGCAGCGAGTACGGGCCGCGCGCCCTCGGCCACCGCTCACTGCTCGCCCACCCCGGCAAGGCCGCCAACCTGGAGCGGCTCAACGCGGTCAAGGGCCGCGAGGAGTTCCGGCCGGTCGCGCCCATGGTGCTCGCGGAACGCGCGGCCGACGTCTTCGACGGGCCGCTGCCCAGCCCGCACATGCTCTTCGTGCACGACGTGGCCGCCGACTGGAAGGACCGCATCCCGGCCGTGGTCCACGTCGACGGCACTGCCCGCATCCAGACCGTCGACCGCGCCCAGGAACCCCTGGTCGCCCGGATGATCGACGGGTTCGAGCGGCGCACCGGGCTGCCGGTGGTCGTCAACACCAGCCTGAACACCGCCGGCCGGCCCATGGTCGACGACCCGCGCGACGCGCTGGAGTGCTTCGGCTCCGCACCCGTGGACCTGCTGGTGCTCGGTCCGTTCGCGATCCGCCGCGGGAAGGCGTTCGCATGACCGACGCGCCCGCCTACACCGTCGTCGTCCCGACGATCGGCCGCTCCTGCCTCGCCGAGTGCCTGCGCGCGCTCGGCGAGGCGGAGGGGCACCCGCCGCACGAAGTGATCGTCGTGGACGACCGGCCCGAGTGCGACGGCGACCTGCCGCTGGCGGCGGCAGGGCCGCTGCTCGACCGGATACGGACCCTGCGCACCGGCGGCAAGGGCCCGGCCGCCGCCCGCAACGCCGGCTGGCGCAGCGTCGGGACCCCCTGGACGGTCTTCCTCGACGACGATGTCCAGGTGTTCCCGGACTGGTCCCGGCTGCTCGCCCAGGACCTGCGCGAGGCGGGAGAGGACGTCGGCGGCATCCAGGGACGGCTGCATGTCCCCCTGCCCCTGGACCGCCGGCCCACCGACTGGGAACGAGGCACCAAGGGCCTGGAGAACGCCGCCTGGGCGACCGCCGACATGGCCTACCGCACCGAGGCGCTGGTCCGAGCAGGCGGTTTCGACGAACGCTTTCCGCGCGCCTTCCGCGAGGACGCCGACCTCGCCCTCAGGGTGCAGCGGGCCGGCTGGACGCTGCGGCGGGGCCGGCGGATCACCTGTCACCCGGTCCGTCCGGCCCACTGGTGGGCCTCGCTGCCCGCGCAGCGCGGCAACGCCGACGACGCGCTGATGAACCGGCTGCACGGCCGCGACTGGTGGGCCCGCGCCCAGGCACCGCGCGGCCGCCTGCCCCGCCACCTGGTGGTGACCGGTGCCGCTCTCGCCACGGCCGCCTTCGCCTTGGCCGGCCGCCGGCGCGCCGCGACCGTCTGCGCGGCCCTGTGGACGCTCGGCACGGCCGAGTTCGCCCTCGCCCGCATCCTGCCCGGCCCCCGCACCGCCCGGGAGATCGCCGGGATGCTCGGCACCAGCGTGCTCATCCCGCCCCTCGCCGTCCGGCACTGGCTGCGCGGAGTCGTCCGCCACCGGCACGCCGAACCCCTGGGAGGTGCCGGGTGAGCCCCTTCTCCGCCGTCCTGTTCGACCGCGACGGCACCCTTGTGGCGGACGTGCCCTACAACGGCGACCCCGACCGGGTCCGGCTCCTGCCCGCCGCTGCGGCGGCCGTCGACCTCGCGCGCTCCCACGGCCTGGTCGTCGGGGTGATCAGCAACCAGTCCGGCATCGGGCGCGGACTGCTCACCGCCGACGACGTACGCCGGGTCAACGAGCGCGCCGACGCCCTGCTGGGCGGCCTGGACACCTGGGTGTTCTGCCCGCACGCCCCGGACGCCGGCTGCGACTGCCGCAAGCCGCGCCCCGGTCTGGTCCTCGCCGCCGCCGCGCGGCTCGGTGTCCCGCCCGGCGCATGCCTCGTGATCGGCGACATCGCCGCCGATGTCCAGGCGGCACGGGCGGCGGGCGCCCACGGGGTGCTCGTACCCAACGCGGCCACCGCACCCGAGGAGGTGGCCCGCTTCGCGGCGCAGAGCGCCCCCGACCTGCTCACCGCGGTGCGCACGGCACTTGCGGCCGCAGCCGACCCGGACGGGACGCGCTCGGGCTCGCCGGAGGTTGCGGGAGCGATGTGCTCGGCTTCGCCGGAAGTTGCGGGCGCGGTGTGCTCGGCTTCGCCGCAGGCCACGGCCCCCGGCCGGGTACGGTCGCTGTCGCCGGACGCCAGGGCTGACGGCCGGATGGGGTCGTGTTGGCCGGACGCCAGGGCTGACGGTCGGATGGGGTCGTGTTGGCCGGACGCCAGGGCTGACGGTCGGATGGGGTCGTGTTGGCCGGACGCCAGGGTCGACGGTCGGATGGGGTCGTGTTGGCCGGACGCCAGGGTCGACGGCCGGATGTGGTCGTGTTGGCCGGACGCCAGGGTCGACGGCCGGATGTGGTCGTGTTGGCCGGACGCCAGGGCTGACGGCCGGATGTGGTCGTGTTCGCCGGACGCTACGGCCGCGAGCCGGATGGGGTCCTCCTCACCACAGGCGACGACCCCTGGCCGGATGGGGTCCTCCTCGCCGCAGGCGACGGCCCCTGGCCTGACGGCGTCATCCCCGGCCGACCCCGCAGTTCCCGGCCGGACCCTGTGGTCGTCGTCGCCGGACTCGGCGTCTCCTGCCGGGGAGCGCCCGTCCCGGCAGGGCGCGGCGGCTCCGGACCGGGTGTGGCCGTCCGATGGGGACACGGCGGTTCCGGGAAGGAGGCCGTCGCCATGAAGGCCCTCGTCGTCCGGCTCGACAGCTTCGGGGACGTGCTGCTCGCCGGTCCGGCGGTGCGTGCCGTCGCCGCCCACAGCGCGCACGTCACCATGCTGTGCGGTCCGCGCGGCGCGGACGCCGCCCACTTGCTGCCCGGCGTCGACGAGGTGCTGGTGTGGGAGGCGCCCTGGGAGGGTTTCGACCCGCCCGACGTGAGCCCGGACGATGTCGACACCCTGCTGGACAGGCTGCGCGCCGGGGCCTTCGACGCCGCGCTCGTCCTCACCTCCTTCCACCAGAGCCCCCTGCCCACCGCGCTGCTGCTGCGCCTCGCGGGCATCGGCCGGATCGGTGCCGACAGTGTCGACCACCCCGGACGGCTGCTCGACGTACGGCACCGGCGGCTGCCGGGCCGCCACGAGGTGGAGGCGGCCCTCGACACCGCCGCCGCCATGGGCTTCCGGCCGCCCCCAGGGGACGAGGGCCGGCTGCGCGTCCTGCCGCCCCCGGACACCAGCGGCCTGACCGGCAACGGCCCGTACGTCGTCCTGCACCCCGGTGCCAGCGCCCCCGCCCGCGCCTGGAACCCACGGCGCTGCGCGGACGCGGTGGCCCTGCTCACCGACGCCGGGCACCGGGTGGTCGTGACCGGCGGCCCGCACGAGCGGGTGCTCACCCGGTGCGTGAGCGGGGACGTGGGCGTCGACCTCGGCGGGCGGACCAGCCCGCGCACCCTCGCCGGGGTGCTGCGCATGGCCGACGTCGTCATCAGCGCCAACACCGGGCCCGCCCATCTCGCCGCCGCCGTCGGCACGCCGGTCGTGTCCCTGTTCGCACCGGTGGTCCCGGCCGAGCGCTGGGCACCGTACGGCGTCCCGGTCATCCTGCTCGGCGACCAGTCGGCGCCGTGCGCGAACACCAGGGCGCTGACCTGCCCGGTGTCCGGACACCCCTGCCTGGACGAGGTCACCGGGCAGGACGTGGTGCGCGCGGTGCACAAGCTCATCCAGGAGCGGCACACATGAACATCCTCGTCTGGCATGTGCACGGATCGTGGCTCACCGCCTTCGTGCAGGGCCCGCACACCTACCTGGTCCCGGTCACCGACGACCGCGGACCCGACGGGCTCGGCCGGGCCGTGACGTGGAACTGGCCCGGGACCGTCCAGGAGCGCACCCCGAAGGAGCTGTGGGACTGCGACATCGACCTGATGGTGCTGCAACGGCCGCACGAACTCGGCCTGGCCCTGCGCTGGACCGGCCGCCGGCCCGGCGTGGACGTGCCCGCCGTGTACGTCGAGCACAACAGCCCCGACGATTCCCCCGAGCGCCAACTGCACCCGCTGGCCGCGCAGTCGGCGATCCCCGTCGTGCACGTCACCCACTTCAACCGGCTGATGTGGGACAACGGACAGGCCCCCACCGAGGTCGTCGAGCACGGCATCATCGACCCCGGCCACCGCTGGACCGGCACCGAGCGGCGCGCGGCCGTCGTGGTCAACGACCCTGTGCGCAGGGGCCGTACGACCGGCACCGACCTGCTGCCCCGGTTCGCCCGGTCCGCGCCCCTGGACGTCTTCGGCATGCGCACCGAAGGACTCGCCGACCACCTGGGGCTGCCGCCCGAACGCTGCCGCACCCGAGATCTGCCCCAGCACGAACTGCACCGGGAGATGGCCCGCTGCCGGCTCTACCTCCACCCGGTGCGCTGGACCTCGCTCGGGCTGTCGCTGCTGGAGGCGATGTTCCTGGGCATGCCGGTGGTCGCCCTCGACACCACCGAGGTGCGCGAGGCGATACCCGAGGGCGCCGGGGTGGTCTCGAACCGCCTCGACGTACTGGAGGACGCCGTACGCGCCCTCCTCGCCGATTCCGGGCTCGCCCGCCGCACCGGCGCGGCGGCCCGGGCCGCGGTACAGGCCCGCTACGGAGAGCGGCGCTTCCTGGACGACTGGGAGCGCCTGATCAAGGAGGTCACCCGATGAGCCGCATTCCGCACACGGCCGGGCGCATCGCCATGGTCTCCGAGCATGCCAGCCCGCTGGCCGCGCTCGGCGGACCGGACGCCGGCGGCCAGAACGTGTACGTGGCACAGGTCGCCCGGCAGCTCGCCAGAAAGGGATACCGGGTCACGGTGTACACCCGGCGGGACGCGGCGGGCCTGCCGGACCGGGTGACGCTCATCGACGGGGTACAGGTGGTGCACGTGCCCGCCGGACCGCCCGTGCCCGTCCCCAAGGACGAACTCCTGCCGCACATGACCGAGTTCGGTTCCTTCCTGGCCC
The DNA here is from genome assembly GCF_055572075.1 of Streptomyces sp. NPDC030820. Taxonomy (NCBI): domain Bacteria; kingdom Bacillati; phylum Actinomycetota; class Actinomycetes; order Kitasatosporales; family Streptomycetaceae; genus Streptomyces; species Streptomyces sp. NPDC030820. Next base: position 158,266 of record NZ_JBVIEB010000012.1, on the reverse strand, counting down.
GGCAGTGGTCACTGAGCCCACCGGACGTGGTGCACTCCCACTTCTGGATGTCGGGCCTGGCGGCCCTCGCCGGCGCCCGGGAGCTCGGCATCCCGGTCGTGCAGACCTATCACGCGCTGGGCACGGTGAAGAAGCGCTACCAGGGCGCCGCCGACACCAGTCCGCCGCAGCGCCTCGCCATCGAGGAGGCCGTCGGCCACGAGTGCGCCCGTATCATCGCCACCTGCAGCGACGAGGTCGCCGAACTGAAGGCCATGGGCCTGAACGAGGACCGGATCAGCGTCGTGCCCTGCGGCGTCGACCCCGACCAGTTCGCGCCCGCCGCCCGCACCCGCCCGGCCGGCATGCGCAGGCGGCTGGTGTCCGTCGGCCGGCTGGTGCCCCGCAAGGGCTTCGACCGCGCCATCCGTGCCCTGGCCGGCATCCCGGACGCCGAGCTGATCGTCGCGGGCGGCCCCGAGGCCGACCTTCTCGGCAGCGACCCCGAGGCCCAGCGCCTGTGCACCATCGCCGGCGAGTACGGCGTCATCGACCGCGTCACCCTGCTCGGCGGGGTCAGCCCGGCCCGCATGCCCCGGCTGATCGCCGGCGCCGACCTCGTGCTGTCGCTGCCCCGCTACGAGCCGTTCGGCATCGTCCCGCTGGAGGCCATGTCCTGCGCCACGCCGGTCGTCGCCACCGCGGTCGGCGGCCAGCTCGACACGGTCGTGGACGGCACCACGGGCGTCCTGGTCCCGGCCGACGACGACCACGACCTCGGCGCCGTCGTGCGCGCGCTCCTCGACGACCCCGACCGGCTCGCCCGGTACGGAGCCGCCGGCCGGCAGCGGGTGCTGACCCACTACACCTGGGACCGGGTGGCGGACGGCGTGGCGGAGGTGTACGGCGCCGTCGCCTCGGTCCCCCGGCTCTCGGGGGTGGTGCGATGAGGACCGTCAGCGACACCACGCACTGCGACGACCTCGCCAAGGCCCTCGACGCGTTCCGCGACCACGGCTCCCTCATCGCACAGTGGGGCAACGAACTCGCCCGCCGCCTGGGCGCCGGGGCCCGGCTGCTCGTCGCGGGCAACGGCGGCAGCGCCGCCCAGGCGCAGCACCTGACCGCCGAACTCGTCGGCCGCTACCGCGACGACCGGCCGCCGTTCTCCGCGGTCGCCCTGCACGCCGACACGTCCGCCACGACCGCGATCGCCAACGACTACGGCGTCCAGGAGATCTTCGCCCGGCAGACCCTCGCCCACGGCCGTCCCGGAGACGTGCTCATGCTGCTGTCCACCAGCGGCGCGAGCGCCAACCTGCTGACCGCCGCCGACCGCGCCCGCCGCCTGGGCATGACGGTGTGGGCGCTGACCGGCCGGGCCCCCAACCCGCTGCAACTCGGCGCCGACGACGCGCTGTGCGTGGACGCGCCGGTGGCCGCCACCGTGCAGGAACTCCACCTGGTCGCCGTACACATGCTGTGCGAGGCCTTCGACCAGGCCGTCGAACGCGGGGCCGACCGGGCCGGCTGCGACGGGGTGGACGGCAGGCCGGGCGTCGTCGGCCGGCTCGTCAGCCGGGCCCGTACCGTCGGCCGGTCCACGCCCGGCGCGCCCGAGACTCACCGGAAGGGACACGCATGACGAGCGCCCGTACACCCCTGGTCGTCGTGGGCGACGCGCTGCTCGACCACGATCTGTGCGGCCGGGCCGAGCGCCTGGCACCGGACGCGCCCGTGCCGGTGGTGCACGGCACCCGGCGCAGCTCCCGCCCCGGCGGCGCGGCCCTCGCCGCCTGCCTCGCCGCCGCCGACGGGCGTCCGGTCACGCTCGTCACCGCGCTCGGCGACGACCCCGCCAGCGACACCCTGCGCGGGCTGCTGGCCGGCCGCGTGGACCTGATTGAGGTGCCGCTGGAGGGCGCTCTGAGCAGCAAGACCCGGGTCATGGCCGCAGACCGGCCGCTGCTCCGCCTGGACGACGGCGACGGACGCGCCCGCGCGGCGACGGGCGCCGCCGAGGACGCCGTCACCGGTGCCGCCGGCATCCTGGTCGCCGACTACGGCCGGGGCACCGCCGACGTCCTGCGCGACGCCCTCGGCCGGACGGCGGCCCCGCTGGTCTGGGACCCCCACGTACGCGGCCTGCCCCCGGTCCCGGGCGTCCGCCTGGCCACCCCCTCCGCACAGGAGGCTCGCGCCTTCGCCCGGCACCTGGACGCCGACGGCTCCGGCGACGAGGCCGGCCTGCGCACCGCCGCCCGGGACGCCCGCGCTCTCGTCCGGGCCTGGCAGGCGCAGGCCGTCGCCGTGACGCTCGGCGAGCGCGGCGCACTGCTCTCCCACGGCGAGACCCCGCTGCTCGTGCCGACCCCGGCCGCCGTGGCGGGTGACCCCTGCGGTGCCGGCGACCGGTTCGCAGCGGCGGCGGCCGGCGAACTCGCCGACGGCGCGCTCACCGAGGCCGCCGTACAGGCCGCCGTCCACGCCGCGACCCGGTACGTCGCCGAGGGCGGCGCCCGCGCGGTCGCCACCGAGGAGCGGCCGGACACACCCGAGCCCACCCCGGCGGGCGGCGACATCACCGGGGACGCCGTACGCCTGGCCGCCCGGGTCCGGACCGCGGGCGGCACCGTCGTCGCCGCGGGCGGCTGCTTCGACCTGCTGCACGCCGGGCACGTCGCCCTCCTCCAGGCCGCCCGCCGGGCCGGCGACTGCCTGATCGTGTGCGTGAACTCCGACGCCTCCGTGCGCCGCCGCAAGGGCGCCGGCCGCCCCCTGGTGCCGGCGGCCGACCGGGTTCGCGTGCTGCGCGCCCTGGAGTGCGTCGACGCGGTCGCCGTGTTCGACGAGGACACGCCCGAACGCATCCTCGGCGAACTCCGCCCGCACATCTGGGCCAAGGGCGGCGACTACGCCCGCACCGAACTGCCCGAACAGCCCCTGGTGGAGAGCTGGGGCGGCCAGGTCCTCCTGCTGCCCTACCTCGACGGCCGCTCCACCACAGTCCTGGCCCGCCGCGCGGCCCTGGCCCCGGCCTCCACAGGAGGACGCCCGCGGTGATCACCGAGAGCCCCGCCCACCCCGCCCGGCCCAGCACCCCGCGGGCCCGGCCCGCCGTGTTCGGGTGTGCCCCCGCCGACGCGACCCGGCAGCGCGGCCCGGACGCGTCCCTCGCCCGCCGCGTGGTACCCGCCCGCCATGCCGCCGCCGCTCCCGCACCCCTGGAGGACCCGCTCGGTGACCGCTCCGCCCCACCCCCCGACCATCCTGGTGCTGCGCGCGCTCGGCCTCGGTGACCTGCTGGCCGGCGTGCCCGCGCTGCGGGGCATCCGCCAGGCCTTCCCCGGTCACCGGATCCTGCTCGCCCAGCCCCCGGGCCTGACCGAGCCGGCCCTCGCCACCGGCGCGATCGACGCCGTGTTCCCGGCCGAGGCCCCCGGACGGGCCGTGCCGTCCCTCACGCACTGGACCGGCGCGCCGCCCGACCTGGCGATCGACCTGCACGGCAACGGCCCCGAGAGCCGCGACGCCCTCGCCGCCGTACAGCCGCGCCGGCTGCTCGCCCACGCCTGCCCGGACGGACCGCCGTGGCAGGCCCAGGCCCACGAACGGGACCGCTGGTGCGCCTTCCTGCGCGCCTACGGCATCCAGGCCGATCCCCTGGACCTGCGGCTGCCCCGCCCCGGGACCCGGTCCGTCGCGCCGGGCGCCGTGGTCGTGCACCCCGGCGCGGCCTCCGGCGCACGCCGCTGGCCGGGGGAGCGGTTCGCCGCCGTCGTACGGAGCCTGCGCGCGGCCGGACACCATGTGGTGCTCACGGGCGGCCCCGGCGAGGAGGCCCTGGTGCGTTCGGTCGCCGAGCGCAGCGGACAGCGCGCCGACGACATGCTCGTCGGCGGCCTTCCCTACCGGGAGCTGTCCGCGCTGGTGGCCGAGGCGTCCCTGGTGCTCAGCGGCGACACCGGCCTGGCGCATCTCGCGGTCGCCCACGGCACCCGCTCCGTCACTCTGTTCGGCCCCGTCTCCCCGCGCCTGTGGGGACCGCCCCCGAGCCCTGGCCACCTGGCTCTGTGGAAGCCGGGCCCGCCCGGCGATCCGCACGGCCGCACGCCCGACGCCCGGCTGCTGCGCATCCGCTCCACGGAGGTCGCCGCGGCCTGCCTGACACTGCTCCAACCGGCCCGCGGCGCGCGACAGGCCGGACCCGAGGCGGCGCATGTCCACTGAGTCCGCCACCGGCCTCACCCACCGGGACACCGCCGCCCGCGACCCGCGGATCACCGTCGCCGTCATCACCCGCGACCGGCGGGCCAGCCTGCTGCGCACCCTCGCGCTGCTGCGCCGGCTGCCCGAACGCCCCGCGTGATCGTCACCGACAACGCCTCGGCCGACGGCACCGCCGAAGCCGTCGTCCGCGACTTCCCCGAGACGACGTTGCTGGGCCCGTACCGCAACCTGGGAGCCGTCGGCCGCAACCTCGCCGTCCGGCACGTGCGCACGCCCTACGTCGCCTTCTGCGACGACGACACCTGGTGGGAGCCCGGCAGCCTGCGGCGCGCCGCCGGCCTGCTCGACGCCCGGCCCCGGCTCGCCGCCGTCACCGCGCGGAACGTGGTGGAACCGGGCGGCACGGAGGATCCCGTCGTACGGGAGCTGCGCGAGTCCCCGCTCGCCGGACCCGACTGGCTCCCCGGACCGGCCCTCGGCTCCTTCCTCGCCGGTGCCACCGTGCTGCGCACCGAGGCCTTCCGGTCCGGCGGCGGCTTCCACCCCGGCCTGTGGCTCGGCGGCGAGGAGGAGCTGCTCGCCTGCGACCTGCTGCGACAGGGCTGGTGGCTCGCCTACGCCGAGGACCTCACCGTCCACCACCAGGCCTCCCGGCTGCGCGACAGCACGGCCCGCCGTGACCTTGGGATCCGCAACACCCTGTGGTTCACCTGGCTGCGCCGCCCGCTGCTGCCGGCGCTGCGCCGCACCGGGTATCTGATGCGCACCGTGCCCTGGGACTTCGCCTCCGCGCGCGCCTTCGCCCGCCACCGCCGGGCTGCCGTGGGTGCTGCGCCAGCGCGACCCGGTGCCGCCCGACCTGGAACGCCGGCTGGCCGAGCTGGAGCGGGCCCGCCGAACCTCACCCGCCCGGCGGTATGTCGGCTGAACCGCCCCCGGTGCGACACGCCCGTGGAGAATCGTTGCGTCGGGCGTGGGGCGGGGGCACAGTGAACGTCCCGGTCAAGACGCGGCTGGCTGACTCCTTCCCGACCCAGGAAGCCCGATGCCCATGGATAAAGGTCAGCTGTCCCGTGCCCGGGTCCGCCCCGGCGGCCCGGCCCCGCTGCTCCTCCAGACCGTGCACGAACACCGGCCCGAGGCCGGCGCCGTCTGTGTCCTGAAGGCGCGGGGAACCGTGGACGCCACCAACGCCACGGAGTTCTCCGAGACGCTCGCCGAGCACATCGCCCAGGCCGACCGGATCGGCGAACACCCCGTGCTGGACATGACCGAGGTGTACCTCGCCTGCGCGGCCGCGGTGCGGGCCGTGGACCGGGCCACCGGGGTCCTGGCCTTCTCCGGACGCGCCCTGCCCGTCGTACAGCCCCGGCCGCATGTGCGGGAGGCGCTGCGCGCCGCGGGACTGCCGGGCGTCCGGGTGCACGCCACCATGGCGTCCGCCCTGAACTCCCTGGAGGCCCGCAGGCGGGCCGGCCCACGGCCCGGCGGCACCGGTTGGTGAGCGCACCGGCCCGACCCGTCCGGCGCGGTGGGGGCGGGGCCGGCGGCCGGGCCGTCACCGTGCACAGCGGTCAGGAAGAGGCCGCCCGAGTTCGTCGCGCCGTCCTGTCCGGGTGATGCCATGAGTCCCTCTTCCGAACCGTCCGCCGCCCCGGCACCGCTCGTCATCGAGTCGTGTGTCGTCGACGGGCTGCCCGCCGAGGCGGCGCTGCTGCTGCGCATGTCCGGCAGCCTGGACGCCGCGGGCGTCCAGGCCTGGTCGGCGGAGCTGCGCGGCCACCTCGAACAGGCGGACCGCGCGGGGCTGCGGCCCGTCCTGGACATGGCCCATGTGCAGCTCGGCGGCGCCGCCGTGCTGCACACGCTCAGCGAGGCGACCCGGTCGCGCGCCGGACGCCCGGACCTGATCATCGTCCGCGCACGGCCCGGGGTGCGTGAGGCCGTGCACCTCGCCCGCCTCGACGGCGTCCGGCTCTACGCCAGCCTCGACGAGGCGATGCGGGAGCTGGCCCGGGTCGGCTCCCGGGTGGAGGAGCTGCCCGCCTGGCGGTCGCAGATGGCGGATCCGCTGCGCCCGAGCTACGAGGATCTGCGCAAGGAGGTCCGTGCGCTGCGCGCCCGGGTGCGCACCGCCCCGGTCATCGGCATGGCACAGGGCGTGCTCATGGTCCGCTACGGCCTGCCGGACTCCGGTTCCGCCTTCCGGGCGCTGCGCGAGGCCTCGCAGCGGTTCAACGTGCCGTTGCGCGTCCTCGTCTCCGCCGTGGTCGTGGCCCGGCCGCCGGACGGCGAGGTGTGGTTCCCCGGCCGCCGCTCCCTGCCCGTGCCGCAGCTGCGGATCCTGGGCCGCGACGGCCGCGACCCCCGCTACCGGCGGCAGATGATCGACGCCGTGCTGCACGAGGCGCTGGCCATCGGCCGGGCGCCGGCCGGATACGTGCGGTTCGTGGACCCGGCCGTGAACGCGCTGATGCTGGAGACCCACCACGGCTGCGCAGAGACGTTTCTCGACCTGCTCGTGCGCGGCCGGGACGAGGGCACGGCCGACGCGCTCGCCCGGTTGCGCGGACGCCGGGTGAGCGTGCCCGACGTGGCCGGCGACGCCCTGCTCTCCGAGGAGGCCCGGCGCGTCCTGCTGAGCACGGGCACCGGCGCCCTGCAGAGCGTCCCGGTGCTGAACGCGACCGGGTCCTGCATCGGCGTGATCACCCTGCAGTGGCCCGACACCGGGCACCGGCCGACCGCCGCCCGGGCCGAGGCCCTCGGTCTGCTGGCCTCCGACACTGCGGCCTGGCTGAGCTGGTACCACCGCTCGGTGCTGCTCGACGCCCTCGAACACCTCCACCGGACGGTGACCGGCTCCGCCGCGCCCGCCGAGGACGGTGGGGGTGACCCGCGCCGTCCTGGGAACCCGGAGTCGGTAGGCACCACGCACCACCCGGAGGGAGCCCGGCGCATGTCCAATCCGCAGCAGCCCGAACAGCGGCGCAGTGACAAAGGGGGCGGCACGCCGCAGGACAGTGGCCAGATGAAGGCCCGGCAGGCAGCCGAGCGTGCCGCGGGCGGCCGCCCGCACGGCTCGGACAAGGGCGAGAAGGGCGGCGGCGAGGGCGGCGGCGTGCCTCCCGCGCAGCGGCCGGATCATCCCTGAGTTCCCGCGCCCCAAAGGGGCGCGGGCTGTCTGATGTGCGGCCACCGTCGCGCGGGCGCGATGAGCCGCCCGTCCGCGCCCCGGCATCCGGCAGCGCGCCCCGGGCTGTAATCCGCACCCGGCCCCCGCGCCGCAGGTATTACGCTCCAGGGCATGCGGATCTCCGTCTCTTCCGACATGGACGAACCCGTGGCCCGTTCACTCGTCGAAGACCTGCGGCGGCGCGGCCACGACGTGCGGACGCACGGCGCCCTGCGCCCCGGCGCCGACCCGCAGTGGGCGGCCTGCTCGGAGGCCGCCGCCCGGGACGTGGTCGAGGGTGCCGCCGAACAGGCGGTGGTGTGCTGCTGGACCGGCACGGGCGCGTCCATCGCGGCCAACAAGGTGCCCGGCGTGCGCGCGGCGCTGTGCACGGACGCCATCACGGCGGACGGCGCGCGCCGTTGGAACGACGCCAACGTCCTCGCACTGAGCCTGCGCCTGACCTCCGAACCGCTGCTGAAGGAGATCCTCGACGCCTGGTTCGCCGGCGAGCCCAGCCAGGACCCCGAGGACCGGCAGAACGTGGCCCGCGTCGGCCGCCTGGACGCCGCCGGAATGCCTAGGGGCGTACGGCGGACCGGCGCGGGCCGGGCCGGCCGGGTGTCGCGGTGTCAGTGGGCGCCGAGTCCGCCGCCGCCGAAGGAGCCGCTGGAACCCCGGCTCCAGCGCGGGCGCTCCTTCGACGCGCTCGGCTTCGAGTCCTGGTTCCTCAGGTCGTACGGGGTGAGAGGCCGGCCGCCCTTGGGGATCTCGGGGACCTCCTCGTAATCCCTGTTCTCCCGCACCTCGCGCACCGGGCCCTCCGGCGGCAGCTTGGGCTGTTCCTCGGGCCGTGGCCGAGGTGACTCGCGGTACTTGACGCGGGAGGTCATCCAGAAGCCGCCGGCGAGCAGCGCCAGGACGCCCACGGCCACGATGAACAGGACGAGGCTCATCAGGCCGCTCGCTGCGGCCAGCTGCATCGATGCGGTATCCATAGAACAGGCATACCCCGCCCAGAACCGGACGAACCGGACACCGTGTGTGACCGGTGGTGAACGGACGGCGACCTGGCTCCTGCCGGCGGCGCGTCCGGGCGCGCCCGGACGCCATCCGGCCCCGTGCGGTGGTTTGTGGCCCTGCACCCCGGCTACCCGCACGGTGTGACAACACCGACTTCGCAGCAGCTCTACCGGTTCCTGGAGGACCGATTCGCCTGTGCCCAGGCGTGCACCGAGTGCGCCCGGGCCTGTGCGGTGCGCGCGAGCCTGGTCGACCCGGACGGCACCGAGTGCCATGAGCGGGTGCGCAGGCTGGGCATCATGTGCGCCGAGGTGTGCGACGCGACGTGCCACGTACTGTGCGAGGAGAGCCGGCAGGACGAGGGCGAGATCCGGGTCCGGCTGGAGTGGTGCCGCTCGGTCTGCCTGGAGTGCGCCCGCGCCTTCGACAAGCAGCCCGGCGCCGAGGCGGCGGCGGCCACCTGCCGGTCCTGTGCCGACGCCTGCTCGGAGTTCCTGCACAGCCTCGAGTGACCCTCGGCGGAATTCCCCCGGGGCGCATCATTCCCTATTTCTGAAACACGTTCTACGGTGTGCGCCGTCAGGACCGCCCTTGGGGAGCCTGGAGGCGCCGTGCATCTCGACCACACGCCCGAGCAGCAGCGACTGCGCGCCGAGCTGCGCGCCTATTTCGCACAGCTGGTCCCGGACAACGCCTACGCCCGGTACGCCGACCCGGTCGCGCAGAAGCGGTTCTACCGCGACACCATCCGCCGGCTCGGCACCGACGGCCGGCTCGGCGTCGGCTGGCCCGAGGAGTACGGCGGGCGCGGCATGACGGCTATGGAGCAGTTCATCTTCTTCGACGAGGCCGCGCAGGCCGGCGTACCGCTGCCGCTGATGGCGCTGAACACGGTCGGCCCGACGCTCATGCGGTACGGCACCGAGGAGCAGAAGGCGTACTTCCTGCCGCGCATCCTCTCCGGCGAGATCGACTTCGCGATCGGCTACAGCGAACCGGACGCCGGCACCGACCTGGCCGCCCTGAAGACCCGGGCCGTACGGGACGGGGACGAGTACGTGGTCAACGGTCAGAAGATCTGGACGACGAACGGCGACACGGCGGACTGGGTGTGGCTGGCGGTGCGCACCGATCCCGCCGCCCCGCCGCACAAGGGCATCACCATGCTGCTGGTGCCGACCTCCGACCCGGGCTACTCCTGCACCGTCATCAACACGCTCGCCTCGCACGACACCACCGCGAGCTACTACGAGAACATCCGCGTCCCGGTCTCCCGCCGCGTCGGCGAGGAGAACCAGGGCTGGCGGCTGATCACCAACCAGCTCAACCACGAACGCGTCACCCTCGCCGCGCACGGCACCATGGCCATCCGCGCCCTGTACGACGTGCAGCGCTGGGCCATGGAGACCAAGCTCGCCGACGGCCGCCGGGTCGCCGACCTGCCCTGGGTGCGCCGCCTGCTGGCCCGCACCCACACCCGGCTCGACGCGATGAAGCTGCTCAACTGGCAGATGGTGAGCGCCGTCGAGAACGGCACGCTCACCCCGCAGGACGCCTCCGCCGTCAAGGTCTACGGCTCCGAGGCCCGCAGGGACGCCTACGCCTGGCTCCTGGAGATCGTCGCGGCCGTGGGCCCACTGAAGGAGGGCTCGGCGGGCGCCGTCCTGCACGGCGAGCTGGAGCGCGGCTACCGCTCCGCGGTCATCTTCACCTTCGGCGGCGGCAACAACGAGATCCAGCGCGAGATCATCTCCTGGATCGGCCTGGGGATGCCGAGGGTGCGTCGCTAGCCGGTCGGGGGCCATCCGTCGGTGCGGCAAGCTCGGCCAGGTGGTGCAGCGAGTTGGTGAGATGCTCGGGGCCGAACGGCGGGAACCGGATGCCGCGATCCCGGATGAACTGCGGCACCCCCGACCAGTCGTAGGTGAGCGTGACCTCGGTCTCGGACGGACCGAGCGGCGCCAGGTCGTAACGCCAGATCCAGCCGCCGAACTCCAGGTGACCGTCGCCCTTGTCCTGCCCTGTCAGCCAGCCGATGGCGCGCGGCGGGTCGAGCACCTCGACCTTGTTGACCACCTGGTAGTCACCGTCTGGACGGTCGGAGTGGTACATGTCCATCCGGAAAATCTGCCCCACCTCGGTCAGCGGTGCCCGGTCGACGGATTCCCGAACCCAGCCGGTGCCGTCGATCGCAGCATGGGTCGTCGGGTCCGCCAGCACCGCGAACACCCTCGCGGCGGGCACGGCGACCGTGCGGGTGACGCTCACATGCTCCTGGTCCATGGTGTGCACGCTCCTTGTCGTCGGGAGGGGGACGTTCCCGACATGCAGACGATGCGGCGAGGCGGAACTCATCGGTCGTGCGGGCGGTCGGTCCGGTCCTTCGGCGGCCGGACGTCGCCGCCGGCAGCCGGGTGGCCGCGCGAGACCGACGAGTACACTGTCGAGGCAATGATCCACATGGGCGACCCCGGGCTGTTCACGCCGAGCTCCGTGACCTGGCAGATGCACGGCGATCCGATGATGTGGGTTGCCGGAGTCCGCGCGCTCTATCTCCAGGCCCTGCACCCGCGCGCGGTGCGCGGCGTCATGCAGAACTCCGACTTCCGGCGCGACGCCTGGGGCCGGCTGATGCGCACCGCGAACTTCGTCGGTACGACCACCTACGGCACGACCGAGGCCGCCGAACGCGCCGGCGCCCGCGTCCGGAAGATCCACAGCATGCTGACGGCGACCGACCCGGAGACCGGAGAGCGGTACGGCGTCGACGAACCCGAGCTGCTGCTGTGGGTGCACTGCGCGGAGATCGACTCCTATCTGCACGTGCTGCGCCGCTCCGGCTTCCCGCTCACCGACGCCCAGGCCGACCGGTACATAGCCGAACACCGGGTCAGCGCCCGCCTGGTGGGCCTCGACCCGGCGACCGTACCGGCGAGCCGGACCCAACTCGCCGCGTACTTCGAGAAGGTACGGCCGGAGCTGGCGGCGGGACCCGAGGCACGCGAGGTGGACGACTTCCTGCTCCGGCCGCCGACGCATCCCCTTCTCGTCCCGGCGCGCGAGGTGCTGTGGCGGTGCGTGGCCCAACTGGCGTACGCCGCTCTGCCGCCGTACGCCCATGAGCTGTACGGCAGACCGGCCCCCGCACCCGCCGTCGTCACCCGCCGACTGCGGGCCACGGGCGCGCTGCTGCGGTGCGTTCCCGCACGTGTGCGCTGGCAACTGCCGCCCAAACACATCCTGCGGGCCATGGCGCGGCTCGGACCGGGGGCGCGTCCGGCACCGTACAAAGTCGGGCGATAGGCCGCCATACTGGACGGGCAGGGGGGTGTGGCGCGGATCGGGCCGACGTGGTGCGGCGCGGTGCCGGGCCCGGTCTCCTGGCGGCGGGGCGGACGGCGACGGGGGCGGCGGATCGCTATGGGGGAGAACAGGCTGGTTCAGGGCCGGTACCGGCTGCTCGATCTGATCGGGCGGGGCGGGATGGGCGAGGTGTGGCGGGCCCGGGACGAGTCCCTGGGCCGGCAGGTCGCCGTGAAGTGCCTCAAACCGCTCGGCCCCTACCACGATCCGTCTCTCGCGCGTGTCCTGCGCGAGCGCTTCCGCCGTGAGGCCCGGGTGGCCGCCGGCCTCTCGCATCGCGGGGTGACCGTCGTCCACGACTTCGGCGAGTCCGACGGTGTCCCGTATCTGGTGATGGAGCTGCTGGAGGGCCGCGATCTGAGCCGGCTGCTGCAGGACAACAAGGGCCATCCGCTGCCGGTGGCGGAGGTGGAAGACGTCGCCGCACAGGTCGCCGCCGCTCTCGCCTACACCCATCAACGGGGCGTCGTCCACCGGGACTTGAAACCGGCCAACGTTGTCCGGCTGGCCGACGGGACCGTGAAGATCTGCGACTTCGGCATCGCCCGCCTCGGTCACGACATCGGCTTCACCGCCCGGCTGACCGGCACCGGCGTCGCGCTGGGCACCCCGCACTACATGTCCCCGGAACAGATCGGCGGCGACGCGGTGGACCAGCGCAGCGACCTGTACTCGCTGGGCTGCGTGCTGTACGAAATCGCCACCGGTGCACCGCCGTTCGACCTGGAGGACGCCTGGGCGATCCTCATCGGCCACCGGGTCACCCCACCCCGGCCCCCACGCGAACACCGGCCGGAGCTTCCCGGCCACCTCGAGCGGATCATCCTCGACCTGCTGGCCAAACGGCCCGAGGAACGACCCTACGACGCGGGGGAGTTGGTCCGCCGCCTCCGGGACGGGCGCACAACGGGCGCCTTTCCTGAGGCCGTCGGGTCCGCGCTCCCGGACGCCGGGGGCAGGAGCCGGTCGCCGGCCTGGACTCACGGCATGACCACCGGCCCCAAGGCGCTCGGCACCGGCCTCGGCGCGCTGCCGCCGGTCTCGGGGGCGATGCTGTCGTGCCGGTGGGCTGCGGCACCCCAAAGGGGCGCGGCGGAGCGCAGCGCACGGCACCGCGAGGCCGTCCGGCTGGCCGGGCTCGGCCGGTGGGCCGAGGCGGGCGAGGCGCACCAGGCGGTGGCCGCCGAGCGGGCCGCGCTCCTCGGTCCCGACCACCCGGCGACCCTGGCCGCCCGTTACGAGGCGGCATTCGCCCTGGTCCGAGCCGGCCGGGTCGCCGAGGCGCTGGCCGCCTACACGGACCTCGCCGAGGCCAGAGCACGCGTCCTCGGCGCCGACCATCCCGACACCCTCGCCGCCCGCCAGGAGACGGCCTATGCGCTGGGCCGGCTGGGCCGCCACTTCGAGGCCCACCAGGTGTACACGGAGGTGCTGGCCGTCCGGGTCCGCGCCATGGGCTCCGACCACCCCGACACCCTGCGCTGCCGCCACAACCTCGCCTGCACCCTCGGCCGGCTCGGCCGTCTGGACGAGGCCTGCCGTACGGCCCTGGAGGTGGCCGCCGCCCGTGCCCGGGTGCTCGGTGCCGACCATCCCGACACCCTGGTCTCGCGCTGTGAAGTCGCCTACGCCCAGGGTCAGTCGGGGCGCTGGCAGGAGGCGCTCGGCATCTACCGCGAGGTCGCCGAGGCCAGAGCACGCGTCCTCGGCGCCGACCACCCCGACACCCTCGCCGCCCGCTACGAGACCGCCCTCAGCCTCGGCCGCCTCGGCCGCAGCGCGGACGCCCTGCGCGTGTACCGCGAGCTGATCGTGGACCGCACCCGCGTCCAGGGCCCCACCCACCCCGAGACCCTGCGCGCCCGGCACGGACTCGGGGTCAACCTCGGCCGGCTCGGCCGCTGGGAGGACGCCCTGACCGAGGCCCGCGACGTCTGTCTGCTCCGCGAGCAGGTCCTCGGGCCCGCCCACCCCGACACGCTCGTCAGCCGCCGCGAGATCGCGGTCGCGCTCGGCTGGCTGGGCCGCTGGGCGGAGGCCCTCACCGAGTACCGGCGGGTCGCCGAGACCCGCGAGCAGATCCTCGGCCCGGACCACCCCGGCACCCTCGCCGCGCGCGGCGACGAGGCGCACTGTCTGGAGCGGCTCGGCCGGGGGACCGAGGCCGGCGAGCTGTACCGCAGGGTCGCGGTGGTCCACCGGCGGCATGCGTCCGGCGGGGCCTGAGGGGACTCTCCTGCCGCACCCGTCCCCCGCCCGGGACGTACCTCTGGCCGCAATGGATCACCACGTGTTACGAAGAACCATGCCTGCCAACGAGCACACCCGCACATACGACGCCGTCATCGTCGGCGGAGGACACAACGGCCTGGTCGCCGCCGCCTACCTGGCCCGCGCCGGGCGTTCGGTGCTGGTGCTGGAGCGACTGGACCACACCGGCGGCGCCGCGATCTCCACCCGCCCGTTCGCCGGTGTCGACGCCCGGCTGTCGCGCTACTCCTACCTGGTCAGCCTGCTGCCGCAGAAGATCGTGAGCGATCTCGGACTCGACTTCGAGGTGCGCGCCCGCACCATCTCCTCGTACACCCCGGCCGAGCGGAACGGCCGGCCCACCGGACTCCTCGTCGGCGGCGGCGAACAGCGCACCCGCGAGGCCTTCGCCCGGCTGACCGGCGGCGAGCGTGAGTACCAGGCCTGGCAGCGCTTCTACGGGATGACCACGCGCGTCGCCGAGCGTGTCTTCCCGACCCTCACCGAGCCCCTGCCCACCCGCGACGAACTGCGCCGCCGCATCGACGACGAGACCGCCTGGCGGGCCCTGTTCGAGGAGCCGATCGGCGTCGCCGTCGAGGAGAACTTCACGGACGACCTGGTCCGGGGCGTGGTGCTCACCGACGCCCTGATCGGCACCTTCGCCGACGCCCACGACCCCTCCCTCGCCCAGAACCGCTGCTTCCTCTACCACGTCATCGGCGGCGGCACCGGCGCCTGGGACGTGCCCGTCGGCGGCATGGGCGCCCTCACCGACGCCCTGGCCGCCGCGGCCCGTTCGGCGGGCGCGGTTCTCGCGACCGGGCACGAGGTGGTCCGGATCGCCACCGACGGACACTCCGCCGAGGTCACCTACCGTACGGCCGACGGTGAGGGCGTCGCCGCCGCCCGGCACGTCCTGGTGAACGCCTCCCCGCAGGAACTGGCCGCCCTCACCGGCGACCCGTCACCCGAGCCCGCCGAGGGCGCCCAGCTCAAGGTCAACATGCTGCTCACCCGGCTGCCCAAGCTGCGCGACCCGGCCGTCGACCCGCGGGAGGCCTTCGCCGGCACCTTCCACATCGCCGAGGGCTACCGGCAGCTCGCCACCGCCCACGCCCAGGCCGCCGCCGGCGAACTCCCCGCCGTCCCGCCCTCCGAGATCTACTGCCACTCCCTGACCGACCCCACCATCCTCGGCCCCGACCTCGCCGAGCGCGGCTACCAGACCCTGACCCTGTTCGGCCTGCACACCCCGGCCCGCCTCTTCGACCGGGACAACGACGCCGTTCGCGAGGAGCTGCTGAAGTCCACCCTCGCCCAGCTCGACGCCCACCTCGCCGAACCCCTCACCGACTGCCTGGCCACCGACGCCGACGGCCGCCCCTGCATCGAGGCCAAGACCCCGCTCGACCTGGAGAGAGACCTCAGGCTGCCGGGCGGCAACATCTTCCATCGAGCCCTGTCCTGGCCCTACGCCCAGGAGAAGACCGGCCGTTGGGGAGTGGAGACCCGACACGCGAACGTCCTGCTGTGCGGTGCGGGCGCCGTGCGCGGGGGAGGGGTGAGCGGCGTGCCGGGGCACAACGCGGCGATGGCCGTACTGGAGGCCACCGCGTAACGCCCGTGACCCGCAAAATAATCTGACGGGACGTCAGAAAACCTCTTCCGTCGTCCGGCCGGCTGCGGCATCCTGCGCCCATGCAGACGGAGCTGAGCAGGAAACTGGGAGTCGAGCACGCCGTCTTCGGCTTCACGCCGTTCCCCGCCGTCGCCGCGGCCATCAGCCGGGCCGGCGGCTTCGGCGTGCTCGGCGCGGTCCGCTACACCGTCCCCGGCGACCTCGAACGCGACCTCGACTGGCTCGACGCGCACGCGGGCGGCCGGCCCTACGGGCTGGACGTGGTCATGCCCGCGAAGAAGGTCGAGGGCGTGACCGAAGCGGACGTCGAGGCGGTGATCCCGGAGGGGCACCGGCAGTTCGTGCGGGACACCCTCGCCAAGTACGGCGTGCCCGAGCTGGCCGAGGGCGAGGCGTCCGGATGGCGTATCACCGGCTGGATGGAGCAGGTCGCCCGCACCCAGCTCGACGTCGCCTTCGGCTATCCGATCAAGCTGCTCGCCAACGCCCTCGGCTCCCCGCCCGCCGACGTCGTCGCCCGCGCCCACGACCGGGGCGTCCAGGTCGCGGCGCTCGCGGGCAGCGCCCGGCACGCCCGCAAGCACCAGGAGGCGGGCATCGACATCGTCGTCGCCCAGGGCTACGAGGCCGGTGGCCACACCGGCGAGATCGCCACCATGGTGCTCACGCCCGAGATCGTGGAAGCCGTCGACCCGCTGCCCGTCCTCGCCGCAGGCGGCATCGGCAGCGGACCGCAGGTGGCGGCCGCACTCACACTCGGCGCGCAGGGTGTGTGGCTGGGCTCTATATGGCTGACCACCACAGAAGCGGACCTCCACTCGCCCGCCCTGACCAGCAAGCTGCTCGCCGCCGGGTCCGGCGACACCGTCCGCTCCCGCGCCCTCACGGGCAAGCCCGCACGCCAGCTCCGCACCGAGTGGACCGACGCCTGGGAAGACCCGGCCGGACCCGGCACCCTGCCCATGCCCCTGCAGGGCCTGCTGGTGGCCGAGGCGGTCTCCCGGATCCAGAAGTACGAGGTCGAACCGCTGCTGGGCACGCCGGTCGGGCAGATCGTCGGCCGGATGAGCAGCGAACGCAGCGTCCAGGCCGTCTTCGACGACCTCACCCGCGGCTTCGAGAAGGCCGTGGACCGCATCAACCGCATCGCCGGAAGGAGCGGCCGGTGACCAGCATGCCCCCCACCGGATTCTGGGCCCAAGCCGCGCAGAACCCCGGCCGCACGGTCCTCGTCGCCCCCGACGGCGCGGAGTGGACCGCCGGACGACTGCACGGCGCCGCCAACCGGCTCGTCCACGGGCTGCGCGCGGCCGGCCTGGAGCGCGGCGACGCCTTCGCCGTCGTCCTGCCGGGCGGCGTCGAGTTCGTCACCGCCTACCTGGCCGCCACCCAGGCGGGCCTCTATCTCGTCCCGGTCAACCACCACCTCGTCGGCCCCGAGATCGCCTGGATCGTCGCCGACTCCGGCGCAAAGGTGCTCATCGCCCACGAGCGGTTCGCCGCAGCCGCACGGTCCGCCGCCGACGAGGCGGGACTGCCCGCCACCCACCGGTACGCGGTCGGCGAGGTCGCCGGGTTCCGGCCGTACGGCCAACTCCTGGACGGGCAACCGGAGTCAGCCCCCGAGGGCCGGGAACTGGGCTGGGTCATGAACTACACCTCGGGTACGACCGGACGCCCGCGCGGCATCCGCCGCCCGCTGCCCGGCAAGGCACCGGAGGAGGCCTATCTGGGCGGCTTCCTCGGGATCTTCGGCATCAAGCCGTTCGACGACAACGTCCACCTCGTCTGCTCGCCGCTCTACCACACGGCCGTCCTGCAGTTCGCGGGCGCGTCCCTGCACATCGGCCACCGCCTGGTCCTGATGGACAAGTGGACCCCGGAGGAGATGCTCCGCCTCATCGACACCCACCGGTGCACGCACACCCATATGGTCCCGACCCAGTTCCATCGCCTGCTGGCCCTCCCGGACGAGGTGAAGGCCCGCTACGACGTCTCGTCCATGCGGCACGCCATCCACGGCGCGGCCCCCTGCCCGGACCACGTCAAGCGGGCCATGATCGACTGGTGGGGGCACTGTGTGGAGGAGTACTACGCGGCCAGCGAGGGCGGCGGCGCCTTCGCCACCGCGGAGGACTGGCTCAAGAAGCCGGGCACGGTCGGCAAGGCCTGGCCCATCAGCGAACTCGCGGTCTTCGACGACGACGGCAACCGGCTGCCGCCCGGCCAACTGGGCACGGTCTACATGAAGATGAGCACCGGCGGCTTCTCGTACCACAAGGACGAGGCCAAGACCCGCGAGAACCGCATCGGTGACTTCTTCACCGTCGGCGACCTCGGCTACCTGGACGAGGACGGCTATCTCTTCCTCCGTGACCGCAAGATCGACATGATCATCTCTGGTGGGGTCAACATCTACCCGGCCGAGATCGAGTCCGTCCTCCTCTCCCACCCCGCCGTCGCCGACGCCGCCGTCTTCGGCATCCCGCACGACGACTGGGGCGAGCAGGTCAAGGCGGTCGTCGAACCGGCCCCCGGTCATGAGCCGGACCCCGCCCTCGCCACCGCGATCCTGGACCACTGCGCCGCACAACTCGCCGGCTACAAACGGCCCAAGAGCGTCGACTTCATCGCCGAGATGCCCCGCGACCCCAACGGCAAGCTGTACAAGCGGCGGTTGCGGGACCCGTACTGGGAGGGGCGGACGCGGCCGGTGTGACCACTGTTCCGGACCGCCGGCCTCAGGTACGACTCTCCAGGAACCCGGCGAGGCCCGCGGCGTCGGTGCCGACCTTGCGGTACACGCTGGACAGCAACTGCCGCACGCCCTGCTCGGTGAGCCGCAGTTCCTCGGCGACCACCGCCACCGGATGTCCCTGGGCGGACAGTTCGGCGGTGCGGCGTTCCCGAGCGGTCAACGTGTCCGCCGGCGGATACCGCAGCGGCAGCGGACGCATTCCCGCCGCCGAGAGCTCTGCCCTGGCCCGGGCGGCCAGTGCCTCGGCCCCGCAGTGGACGGCGCCTTCCAGGCCTCGGTAGAGCCGATCAGCGGCCTCCTGCAGCCGCCCGTTGCGGGACAGCGCGGTGCCATGGCCGACCTGGGCGCGGGCGAGCTCATAGGCGGCGGGGGACTGCTCCAGGTGACCGACGGCCTCCGCGTACAGGCCGAGTGCCGCCGGACCACCGGTCACCTCGGCCAGCGTGTGCAGCGCCTGGCCGATGATGGAGGCGGCGCCGAACTTCCGGGCGCGCCGCACGGCGTCCTGGGCGTGGCCGACCGCCTGCTCCGGGGCGGTGGGGGCGAGCGCGGAGGCGAGGTGGAGCTGCCACGGGCACCAGGCCGGGTTCCGCCAGGCCCGCCCGTCCAGCCACTTCCCGACCGAGGACAACAGCACCGCCGCTTCGGCGTGCCGTCCCTCCGCCAGGAGCAGTTCCGCGTACACCGTGCGGGGATCGGGGTAGATGACGGCGTTCGGAGTCGTCTCACCGAAACGGTGCTCGTCGGCGAGTGCGCGCGCCTCGGTGACGCGCCCCCGGGCCAGCAGCGTCTGGATCAGGATGCCGACGGCGAACCACTGCGCGGGGACGGCCCCTGGCACTTTGTGGGCGATGCGCAGACCTTCCCGTGCGAGATCCTCGGCTTCGGCCAGGCAGCCGCGGTGGTGGCGGATGTAGCCGGCGAGGGTCTGGCCGAGGGCCAGATGGGAGCCGCGCCAGCCCTTGGCCACGCACTCGGCGATACCTTTGTTGAACAACTCCTCGGCCCGTCGCGGCTGGTCGCAGTACATGAACACAAGGGCGACCGAAACGGGTACCTCGAAACCGTGGTTCTCGTCGATCCAGCTCATGCCGTCGAGCAGTGCCTTCTCGGCATACGCGAGGGCGGTCTCCCGCGGTTCACCGCGCTTGACGGCGTCCCAGGCTCGCAGTCCCAGGATGTAGCGCTCCTCCAGACTGCGGCCGGGCAACTTCTCGGCCAGCCGTGCCAGTGTCCGGGAACGGGAGGGTGAGTCGGGGTCGTCGGTGCGGACCATGCTCCAGACGAACTGATCGGCCTGCATCCGCAGTTTGACGCGCGGATTCGTGGCCTTCCCGGCCTCTTTCGCGGCCACGGTCACGGCCTCGGCCAGCTGATCGGTGTGGGCCAGAGCCTGCGTCAGCCGAAAGACGACGGAGGCCCGCAGATCGGGGTCGATGTCGCGCTCCGCCAGCGCCTGGCGGAGATGCCGCACCGTGGCCGTGGGCTCCATCAGGAACGTGGCGCACGCGAGTTCGTGAAGGAGCGCGGCACGGTCCTCGGGGAGGGGCGGCTCCTGCAGCGCGCGGGCCAGCAGACGCCGGGCGGCCTCGGTCGCGCCGGCGCGGAGGTATTCGCGAGCGGCCTCGCGCAGACAGGCGACCGTTTCGGGATTGCCCTCGCAGGGGAGCTCCAGCATGTGCCGGGCGGCGGCGGTGGGGCCGTATCCCGCGGCCAGCACGCTCTGCGCGGCGGTGTTGTGCAGGCCCACCCGGAAGCCTGTGCGGATGGACCGGTAGATCGTCGTGGCGATCAGCGGGTGAACGAACTCCAGCTCCCCCTCGGGGCCGTGGCCGTCGGCGAGGATCCGGGCCGCGCGCAGCTTCTGGGTCGCCTCGGCGACGGCCTCGTCGCCGAGCACCGCGATGGTCGCGGCGAGCCGCGGTGAGAAGGGTGAACCCAGTACGGCCGCGGTGTGCGCGAAGCGGACGGTCGCCGTGTCCAGCCGTTCCAGACGCTCGATCAGCCCGGGCCCCTTGATCGCCGCGGCCAGCTCACGCATCGCGGGCAGGTCTTCCTCGGTGCCGCTCAGTTTGCGTTCGGCGAGCCCGATGGCGAGCTCCACCGCCTCGAAGGGGCTTCCGCCGGTGGCCGACCAGCATTCCTTGCAGAACCGGTCCTCGGCCGCATCCCCGACTTCGTTCCTGACGATCTGAGCCACGCCGCCGGCGGTGAGCAGCGCCAGGTCATGGGGGCGGTTCCCCCGGTGTCCGACCAGCG
The DNA here is from genome assembly GCF_055572075.1 of Streptomyces sp. NPDC030820. Classification (NCBI taxonomy): domain Bacteria; kingdom Bacillati; phylum Actinomycetota; class Actinomycetes; order Kitasatosporales; family Streptomycetaceae; genus Streptomyces; species Streptomyces sp. NPDC030820. The sequence goes on along the minus strand of NZ_JBVIEB010000012.1, from coordinate 137,587 downwards.
CGCGGAGTTCGCCGGCCTCGGACGGCAGTTCGTCGGGCCGGTAGGCCATCACGATCAGCAGCGGAAGGTCCTCGACCCGTGGGGCGAAGGAGGCGAGCCAGCTCAGGGACTCGGCGTCCGCCCAGTGCAGATCGTCGAGCAGCAGGACGACGGGCGCCTTCTTCACGGTGAGGCGCGTCATGACCCAGTCGAGGCCTTCGCGCACCCCGGTCGGGTCCGGCGCCGGGGCGGAGCCCCTCGCTTCGAGACCGAGCGCGGCGGCGACGATGTCGTACCAGCTCCCCAGGAACGAGCGGAGTTCCGCCCCCTCCATGGCGGCCAGCGACGGCTGCGCCAACTGGCGCACCACGCGGAACGCCGACCCCTGTTCCTTCTCTCCGCCCCTGCCCGACAGCACCGTGAATCCGTGTGCCGCCGCCCGGGCACGTGCTTCCGTGACGAGCGCCGTCTTGCCCAGCCCCGCCGGCCCGGTGAAGGCGAGCACTCCCCTGCGCCTCGCGCGCGGCACGCCGTCAGTGGTGCGCCGCAACTCCTGGAATGCGGCGTCGAGAGCCTGAAGTTCCCGTCGGCGCTCGATCAACATGCGTTGCTCCGTGATCGGTTGCCGCGGCTCCATCGCCATGTGCCGTACCGCCTTCTTTCGTTCGGCCCGGGGAAGCCGAGCGTACGCCTCGTGGCGGTGAGGCAGGCCTGATCGGATTCCATCAGGTGAATCAGCGGCTGGGGACGGGACAATGCCCGTTCTCTGGGTATGGGGTCTGAATGCACCCGCTCCCGCCGCGGTGCGAGAGGGCGACTACGGCTCGGCGGGTACCGACGTCACGTCCGCGTAGCGCGGCACGGTGCGTGACCAGTGGTAGCACCCACGGATCCAGCCGATCATGCCCTCCACATAGCCGACGCCTGCCGGGCTCAACTGCGGTTCTACCTCCGCGTAGAGCCTCTGGAACTCCTCGATCGTGCCGTTGATCCGCTGGATGGCCAGGAGGACGGCCGTCTGCAGAGAGCACCGGTGCTCGCGCTGGTAGGCAAGGGCCAGATTGATCATTTCGCCCGCGCGCTGTTCTTTCACCGAGGAGAAGAGGTCGGGTATCCACACCGCCGCATCGGCCGACAGGCGGCTCAGGCGCCGTACGACGGGATGGTGGAGTTCGGCAGGGGAAAGCTCATGTGGCTGGGCGGCCTCGCACAGTGGGTAGAACGGTTCCACGCCCGCGGTCAGCGACCGTACCGAGGTGCAGTCTCCGGTCCGCAGAAGGAAGGGGTGGGCCTGAGCCACTGCTTCGTACAACAGGCCGTGCACATATTCACGGCTCTTCCAGGCCCACCGCGCGGCCTGCGCGGGTGTGCACCGTTCCCGGACCTGCCGGTGGAGATCGGCCAGAGCCGCTCCGAGGGGAGTGCTGGGCGGCTGGTCGTCCCGCAGAATCGCGATGCTCTCGCACAGCATGGGCAGCAGCCTGCCCGGTGAGCGGCGACCCGTTTCCTCCGCACGGTCGTCGAAGACGAACTGGTAGGCAATCTGACAGGCCATGATCTGGAGGAGACCGGCATCCATGGTGGGGCTGTTGTAGGACGCGAGTTCGGCCGGACGAGTGCGGGCGATCATCGCCGCCACATCCGGTTCGTCGGTCAGTCCCCACGCCCTCAGCCATGCGTCGACGCCGGCTGCGGCCTCGGATTCATGGGGGTTGCGCTGAAAGGGGAAGGGCATGTGGAGGTGGCGGTCGATGAGGTCCCTGAGGGTGGAGACCGGCATTCCATCGGAAACACCGACCGTGCGTTCCTCATGCGTTGTCGACAACGTGGTCACCTGCCGTCCGGGAATCCGATGCGCGGGAACGGGCTTCACAGGCCAGCACCAGGGCACGTGGGCCCAGCGTGATCGCGGGGCGCGGTGGTCGCTCGACGTACTCGGGCACATGCCGCAGCCGCCACCGCCCGGCGATGGTCGCGAGCGCCAGGGTGGCCTCCACCATGGCGAACTCGTCGCCGAGGCATTTGCGGTTGCCCGCGGAGAACGGCATCAGCGCGCGGCGCTGAGCAGCGGTCGGCCGACCCGGTAACCAGCGGTCGGGGTCGAACCGCTCGGGGTCGGGGAACGACGAGGGGTCGTGGTGCAGGAGGTAGGGGCTGTACAGAACGGTGGCCCCCTCCGGCAGCCGGCATCCGGCGAGTTCCGTCTCCCTGGTGGCGACGCGGGTGAAGAGCCAGCCGGGGGACGAGTGGCGCAGCGTCTCGGAGACGACGCACCGGGTGTAGACGAGGCGCGGCAGGTCCTCGGGGCGGGGCCGTCGGCCTTGGGGGAGGACGGCGTCGAGCTCGGCGTGCAGCCGGCGCTCCGCCTCCGGATGGCGGGCCAGCAGGCTGAAGGCGTCGGCAAGGCACAGTGCCGGGGCCTCGACGCCCGTGAGCAGCAGCGTGATCAGGTGATCGTGGACCTCCTGATCGGTGATCGCAGTCGCTCCTGCGTCGCCGCGCGCGGCCGCCAGCAGAGTGCCCAGCACGTCGTCGAGGTCGGGACCGCGGTGGCGCTCCGCGATCGCCGCGGCGATGATCGCGTGCAGGCGGGAGAGCGCGTGCCGGTAGCGGCGGTTGGCGGGCGTGGGGAGGCGGAACAGGGCGTCGACCGGTACGACCGTGCGGACGAACAGGCCACGGACGACGTCCGTGAGACAGTCCCGCACCTCGGCGGTCGTCGTGTCGTCCAGTGAGTCGGAGAGCAGGACCCGGCTGATCACGCGGGTCGTGAGGGTCATCATCGCCTCGGTGACGGGAACCGTCCGGCCCACCGGCCACGCCTCGCACACCGCCTCGGCCTCCTCGGCAACGAGGTCGGTGTACTGGGCGACGCAGGAAGGGCGGAAGCCGGGTTGCAGCAGCCTGCGCTTGGCACGGTGCGCCGGCTGGCGGCAGGTGACGAGACCGTCGCCCATCAGTTTGCCGAGCCTGTCGTACAGCGGGCCACCCTTGTCGAAGGTGTACGGGTCCATCAGCATCTCGTGGGTCAGCTCGGGGTGGCACACCATCCAGGCGCGCTGGGGGCCCAGCCGTATCTCGACCAGATCCCCGTGCGCGGGCAAAGAATTCAGAAATGCCAGCGGTCGACGGTATAAGGCGATACCGTGGCCGAGGAGTGGGAATATGCCGGGAGCAGTACCTGTCCTCCAGGCGCGTTTCTGTTCAGGCACAGCACGGCTCATGGATGCCTCCAGCCCAACGTGAGACGTGAAATGTGTGAACTGCTGCGGACTAGGTTGTCCGAGACAGTCCTGCCCAGGCTCAGCACTGATCGGCTTTCTGAAGGCTTTCTCCAAAGGGGCGCACAGAGGCACGCGGAAGCAAAAGTGCATTCGGAATGCGCCTCCGGAGTCCTTGACCTGTCTCCGCGGCGGACCCAGGATCATGAGCCATGACGCAGGGACACGGCAGCACGGTCGACGGGGTGCTGCGCCGCAGCGCCCGGCGCACCCCGGCCCGCCGCGCGGTGGAGTACGGCGAGCGCCGCTGGACGTACGAGGAACTCGACGACGCCGTCTCCCGCGCGACCTCGGTGCTGCTCGCCGAGGGCCTCACACCCGGCGACCGGGTCGGCGCCTACGGCCACAACTCCGACGCCTACCTGATCGGCTTCCTGGCCTGCGCCCGTGCGGGCCTGGTCCATGTGCCGGTCAACCAGAACCTGACCGGGGACGACCTGGCGTACCTCGTCGGCCAGTCCGGCAGCACCCTCGTCCTCGCCGACCCGGACCTGGCCGACCGGCTCCCGGACGGCGTACGGGCGTTGCCGCTCCGGGACACCGAGGGCTCGCTGCTCGCCCGGCTGGCGGACGCACCGCCGTACGACGGGCCCGAACCGCGCACCGAGGACCTGGTGCAACTGCTGTACACCTCCGGTACGACCGCCCTGCCCAAGGGCGCGATGATGACCCACCGGGCTCTTGTGCACGAGTACCTGAGCGCGATCACCGCCCTGGACCTGAGCGCCGGTGACCGTCCGGTGCACGCGCTGCCGCTGTACCACTCGGCGCAGATGCACGTGTTCCTGCTGCCGTACCTCGCCGTCGGCGCGTCCAACATCATCCTGGACGCGCCCGACGGGGACCGGCTGCTCGACCTGGTCGAGGCGGGCCGTGTGGACAGCCTGTTCGCGCCGCCCACGGTGTGGATCGGCCTGGCGGGTCGGCCCGACTTCGCCACCCGCCGGCTCGACGGCCTGCGCAAGGCCTACTACGGCGCGTCGATCATGCCCGTCCCGGTGCTTCAGCGGCTGCGCGAGCGCCTGCCGCGGCTCGCCTTCTACAACTGCTTCGGGCAGAGCGAGATCGGCCCGCTGGCCACGGTCCTCGGCCCCGACGAGCACGAGGGCCGGCTGGACTCCTGCGGGCGGACCGTGCTGTTCGTGGACGCACGGGTCGTGGACGACCAGGGCGAGGACGTGCCCGACGGCACGCCCGGCGAGATCGTGTACCGCTCACCTCAGTTGTGCGAGGGCTACTGGGACAAGCCCGAGGAGACCGCCGAGGCCTTCCGGGACGGCTGGTTCCACTCCGGGGACCTCGCGGTGCGCGACGCCGACGGCTACTTCACGATCGTGGACCGGGTGAAGGACGTCATCAACTCCGGTGGCGTGCTGGTGGCTTCACGTCAGGTCGAGGACGCGCTGTACACCCACGAGGCGGTCGCCGAGGCCGCCGTGATCGGCCTGCCCGACGAGCGGTGGATCGAGGCCGTCACGGCGGTCGTCGTCCCGCGCGGCGAGGCCACGGAGGATCAGCTCATCGCCCATGTGAAGGAGAAGCTCGCACCCTTCAAGGCACCCAAACGAGTGCTGTTCGTGGACGAGTTGCCGCGCAACGCCAGCGGGAAGATCCTCAAGCGCGAACTGCGGGACCGCTTCAGCCGTTAGCCGAGGGCGTCGGCGGTCTTCGACGGCAGCAGGGCGTCGGCCGGCAACCGCCAGTACCCAAGCGCCGATTCGCCCGGGACCACGCCGATCACCTGCACGGCGACCTGATCGGCACCCGCCGCCACATGCCCGTGCGGCTTCCGTACGACCGGGTCCGGGCCGCCCGGCAACACCAGGTCGTCCACGAACCCGCGTCGAGACCCTACCCGGCGGTCTTGGGCCGCAGGTCCACGATCCGGCGGATCTTGCCGACCGAGCGCTCCAGGGACTCCGGCTCCACGATCTCCACGTCGACGGACACCCCGATGCCGTCCTTCACGGCCGCGCAGATGGAGAGTGCCGCCGCGTCCCTCACCTCCGGACCCGCGTCCGCACGGGCCTCGGCCCGGACGGTCAGCCGGTCCAGCCGGCCCTCCCGGGTCAGCCGGAGCTGGAAGTGGGGCGCCACGCCGGGCGTGCGCAGCACGATCTCCTCGATCTGGGTCGGGAAGAGGTTGACCCCGCGCAGGATCACCATGTCGTCACTGCGCCCGGTGATCTTCTCCATCCGCCGGAACACCCGGGCCGTGCCGGGCAGCAGCCGGGTGAGGTCCCGGGTGCGGTAGCGGATGATCGGCATGGCCTCCTTGGTCAGCGCGGTGAACACCAGCTCGCCCCGCTCGCCCTCCGGCAGCACCTCGCCCGTGATCGGGTCGACCACCTCCGGATAGAAGTGGTCCTCCCAGACCGTCAGCCCGTCCTTGGTCTCCACGCACTCCTGCGCCACGCCCGGGCCGATCACCTCCGACAGCCCGTAGATGTCCACGGCGTCGATCGCGAACCGCTCCTCGATCTCGCGCCGCATCTGCTCGGTCCAGGGCTCGGCCCCGAAGACGCCCACGCGCAGTGAGGTGCCACGCGGGTCCACGCCCTGCCGCTCGAACTCGTCCAGCAGGGTGAGCATGTAGGACGGGGTCACCATGATCACCGCGGGCTGCAGATCCTGGATCAGCTGCACCTGCCGCGCCGTCATGCCGCCGGAGGCCGGGACGACCGTACAGCCCAGGCGCTCGGCACCATAGTGGGCGCCCAGTCCACCGGTGAACAGCCCATAGCCGTAGGCCACATGCACGATGTCACCGGGCCGTCCCCCGGCCGCCCGGATCGACCGCGCCACCATGTCGGCCCACATGGAAAGGTCGTTGTCCGTGTAGCCCACCACCGTGGGGCGCCCGGTGGTGCCGCTGGAGGCATGCAGTCGGCGGATCCGCTCGCGCGGCACGGCGAACATGCCGTACGGGTAGTTCTCCCTGAGGTCCGCCTTGGTCGTGAACGGAAAACGAGCCAGATCGGCGAGCGAACGGCAGTCCTCGGGGCGGACGCCGGCCTTGTCGAAGGACTCGCGGTAGAACGGCACGTTGTCGTAGGCGTGTCGCAGCGAGGCGCGCAGCCGCTCCAGCTGGAGCTCCCGCAACTCCTCGGGCCCGAGCCGTTCGCCCGCGTCGAACGGGTTCGTCGCATCCGCCATCGAGTCGTCTCCCTCGCCGCACTCACATACCGGACGACCGATCATTCGGTCGATCCGTTCGGGGCCAGTAATTCAGGCCATGCGGCTCCAGACAAGAGGCCTGCGAAGATTTTCTGCGTGAGTGCCTGACTTCACCCGGGACGAACTGATCGAGATCGTCCGCAGGGCGCGAGCCGGACACGCGACCGGTGATCCCGACGCGGACCACTTGGCCGGGCTCTCGCCCCGGGTGGTAAAACGTTGCGCCGCATCGGGGCCGACCGACATGATCACGGCCATGCCGACCTTCACCGCACCCGACGGCACCCGGCTCGCCTACCACCTGCGGGGTGACGGCGAACCCCTCGTCGTCCTGCCCGGCGGCCCCATGCGTGCCTCCGCCTACCTCGAAGACCTCGGCGGGCTGGCCGCGCACCGCCGCCTGGCCCTGCTGGACCTACGAGGCACCGGGGACTCCGCGCTGCCGGCGGACCCGGCGACGTACCGCTGTGACCGCATGGTCCAGGACGTCGAGATATGGCGCGCACACATGGGTCTGGAGCACATGGATCTGCTCGCCCACTCGGCGGGCGCGGCCCTGGCCATGCTCTACGCGGCCCGCCACCCGGAGCGGATACGGCGACTGCTGCTGATCACGCCCAACCCCTCCGCCCTGGGCCTGCGGGCGACCCCCGAGGACCGGCTGGCCGCGGCCCGGCTGCGCGCGGACGAGCCGTGGTTCGCGGATGCGTTCCCCGCCTTCCGGGCCTGGCTGGCAGGCGAGGCGGAGTTCGACGACGTGTTCCTGCCGTTCTTCCACGGCCGCTGGGACGACGCCGCCCGGGCCCACACCGACGCCGAACCGGAGCAGACCAACGAGGAGGCGGGGGAGCGCTACTTCGCCGACGGTGCCTTCACACCCGATGCGACCCGGACCGCCCTCGCCGCGCTGACCGCGCCGGTCCTCGTGCTCGCCGGGGAACTCGACGGCGGCCCCCGTCCGGAGCTCGCTCGCCGTGCCGCCGAGGCCTTCCCGAACGCAGAGGTCGCCGTCCAGCCCGGCGCCGGTCACTACCCCTGGCTGGACGACCCGGAGTGGTTCCGGAAACGCACCCTGGCCTTCCTCGACGGGCCGGCCGGGCCGGGATCGCCCGACTAGCGTGCCCGGCATGGAGACCGCCGCGCCGCACACCAACGAGGCGAACGGCACCACCCTGGCCTGCCGGTCCTGGGGCCCGGCGGACGCCCCGCCCGTCGTGCTGCTGCACCGCAGGGGCGCGGACGGCGCGGACTGGACGCACATCGCCGAGCGGCTCGCGGCACCCCCGCGCCCGCGCCGGGTGCACGCCCCCGACCCGCGCGGCCGCGGACGCAGCGACTGGCCGGGGGACCACCGGGCCGAGGCGATGAGCGACGACGTCCTCGCCCTGCTGGCCGCCCTCGGCCTCGGCGGCACCGATGTCGTGGGCCATTCGCTGGGCGGCAGCGTCGCCCATCTGCCGGCCCAGCGCCATCCCGGTGTCGTACGGCGGCTGGTGCTGGAGGACGTCTGTGCGCCCGTGCCGCTCGACCCGCCCCCAGGATCAGGTCGCGCGGCTCGCCGGTCTGATCCCCGGCGCCTCGCTGGTGACCGTGGACGCGGGGCACCTGGTGCACGAGTCCCGTCCGGAGGAGTTCCTCGCCGTGGTGCGGGAGTTCGTCGACCGATGAGCACGGTCCATGAGCACGGTCCACCGGCCCTACCGTCGCAACCGGTGAGCACCGTCACCGGCGGGTTCAGCCCGGTTGCGGCCCGAACGCCTTCAGGAACCGGTCGCGGAAGCTGTCCATCCCCCAGACGGGAGCGTTCGCGGCGGGCTTCAGGCCCTCCGTCCAGCCCCAGCCGGAGATCCGGTCCAGCACCTTGGGGTCACGGGCGACCACGGTGACCGGCACCTCCCTGCGGGGGCTGTTCCCGGTGACGGTCGGCACGGGCTGGTGGTCGCCCAGGAAGACCACGACCGTGTTCTCGTTGCCGTAACGCCGCAGGAACCCGACGAGGCTGTTCAGCGAGTACTCGACGGAGGTCCGGTATTCGGTGCGCACGCTCTCCGGGCTCTTCCATACCTCCGCCTGGGACTTGCCCTCGCGCCTGATCTGCCGGAAGACCGAGCCGTCGCCCAGCTTCGCCCAGTCGACCATGCGGGGCAGCGGCGCCCACGGATAGTGGCTCGAGGTGAGGATGATCTCCGCCATGATCGGGCCCCGGCCCCGCTTGCCGAACTCCCGCCGCTGGAACGTCTGCAGGGTGAACTGGTCCGGCACCTGCGACCAGCCGAAGTCCGGGCCGTGGTAGTCGAGGTGATGGCCGTCGTAGATGTGGTCCAGGCCGAAGAACCGGCCCTCCGGCCAGGCCACCAGCACCCCCGGCACCACACCGACCGTGCGCCAGGCACCGGTCCTGCGGAACGCGCCGGTGAGGGTGGTGCGGTCGCTGGAGGTGAGGGTGCGGAACCGCTGCTGGTTGCTGATCCACAGGCCGGACAGGAAGGTCGAGTGGGCCAGCCAGCTGCCGCCACCGGTCACCGGCGAGCGCAGCCAGCCGCTGCGGGCCCGGAATCCGGCGGCCTTGAGGGCGTCGTCGCTCTCCTTGAGGACCGTGCCGATCCGCGGGGCCATCGCCGGGTCCTCGATCGCCGAACGGCCGTAGCTCTCGATGAACGTGAACAGCACGTCCTTGCCGCGCAGGCCGGTCAGCAACTGGTCGGGCGGCGTATGGGCGAAGGCGTCGTGAGCGGTCTGACGCCGGAAGAGACGGGCGTCCGCGAGGGAGACGCGGACCTGCTTGGCCCGTTCGCCGAGGAGGTCCGCGTCGAGCGTCGAGGCGACGGGCGCGCCGCCCCTCTGCAGACCGAGCACGACGCAGGTGATCCAGACCGTGCTCAGCACCAGGACGACGCGGACGGACCGGGCGCGGTGCCGGGCGAGCACGGTGCTGAGACGGACCGTGGCGCCCGCGGTCAGGACGAGGACGGCGACCGCGAGGAGCAGGGCGCCGGCGATGGCCACCAGTTCACCGGTGCGGCCGGAGGTATCCCGCAGATAGTCCGCCGCGTTGCCCAGCAGACCCCAGTCCAGCACCAGGTCGAAGGGGCGGTACAGCACCGAGTAGAAGCCGATGTCGAGGCACTTGAGGAGCGTGACCAGCCCGATCAGCACGCCGATGGCGGCCGCCGCGGCCCGCCGCGCCCGGGGCGGCAGCACGAGCAGCACGGCGGCGAGCAGGATCCCCTCGGCCGGCAGATGCTCGACGGCGGCCGGGGTGAAGCGGTCGGGCCGGTTCGGCAACAGCAGCGCCGCGAGCAGGACGGCGACGGAGAGGACGGCCGAGCCCACGGCCGCGTACCGCGCGATGCGGGCCCGCCTCCCGGGCGGCCCGGCCAGCGCGGCCAAGCCTCGCGCGAGGCGACTGTGCCCGCCGAGCAGGCCGGCCCGTGCGGCGAGGCTCCGTACGACACGCGCGCGTCTGCGGGGCCGGCCGGGTGCTGCGCCCAGCTTCGCCTCCCCGGCCGCCGTGGGATCCCCGGTTCCCGCCGGGCCGCTGTCCGTCTCGTCTGCGCCACCCGGCAGGTGGCTGGGCGTGTGGTGAGACACCCGGAGATCCTTCCGTGCGTGGCCCGGTGCCGGTGCCGGTGCGGGAGGCCGGAGCCGGCACCACTCGACCGACTGACAGTCACCCAAAGTAGCCGAGTGGGCGTCGATCGTGCGCACAGAGTAGTGCTACCGGGTGGTGAGGGCGGTGGGACACCCCGGGGCGTCAGTGCCGGTCGGCCGCCACCGCCACCTCCCGAGCCCACCGATAGTCGGCCTTCCCGCTCGGGCTGCGCTGGATGGAGTCGGTGATCACCAGCTGGCGGGGGATCTTGTAGCCGGCCAGCCGGGTACGGCAGTGGCTCTGGATGTCGGCCAGCGAGGGGTGCGAGGCTCCCGCGCGCAGCTGCACCACGGCGGCCACATGGTTGCCCCAGGTGGCGTCCGGGACCCCGGCGACCAGCGCGTCGTACACGTCCGGATGCGCCTTGAGCGCCTGCTCGACCTCCTCCGGATAGACCTTCTCGCCTCCGGTGTTGATGCACTGCGAGCCCCGGCCCAGCACGGTGACCACGCCGTCCTCGTCGACCGTCGCCATGTCGCCGAGCAGGACCCAGCGCTGCCCGTCCTTCGCGAAGAACGTCTCGGCGGTTTTCCGCGGGTCGTTGTAGTAGCCGAGCGGGACATGGCCGCACTGCGCGACCCGGCCGGTCTCGCCCGCGGCCACCGGCTCGCGGGTCGCCGGATCCACCACGCGGGTACGGGAGTTGACCCGCAGTCGGAAGCCGCGCTCGGGACCCGAGTCCTCCGTCGCCGTACCGTTGAAGCCGGACTCGGAGGAGCCGAAGTTGTTCAGCAGCATGGCGTTCGGCACCAGCTCCCGGAACTGCCGGCGCACCGTCTCCGACATGACGGCGCCCGACGAGGAGACGCTGAACAGGGCCGAACAGTCCGTGCCCTTCAGGGGTCCGCTCAGCGCGTCGATCAGCGGCCGGAGCATCGCGTCGCCGACCAGCGACATGCTGGTGACCCTCTCCTTCTCGACGGTCCGCAGCACCTCCTCCGGCACGAACTTGCGGTGCACGACGATGCGTTGGCCGAAGTTGAAGCCGATGAACGCCGTCAGTGTGGAGGTGCCGTGCATCAGCGGGGGAGTGGGGAAGAAGGTGATCCCGGCGCCCCCGGCGGCGACCCGCTCGGCCAGCTCCTCCGGTGTCTTCACCGGCTCCCCGGTCGGCGCCCCGCCGCCGAGCCCGGCGAAGAACAGGTCCTCCTGGCGCCACATGACGCCCTTGGGCATGCCGGTCGTGCCGCCGGTGTAGATGATGAACTGGTCGTCGGCGGAACGGGCCGGGAAGCCCCGGGCCGGCGACCCGGATGCCTCCGCGTCGCCGAACGGCACCGCCCCGGGCACCCCGGCCGTCTCCGGGCCCACCCGCAGCAGATGCCGCAGCATCGGCGCCCGCGGCAGCGCCGCCGCCACCCGGTCCGCGAACTCCGCGTCGAAGACCAGCGCGACCAGATCGGCATCCCGGTAGAGGTACACCAACTCCTCTTCGACATAACGGTAGTTGACGTTGACCGGGACGATCCGTGCCTTCAGGCAGGCCAGCACCGTCTGCAGGTACTCGACACCGTTGTACAGGTGGAGGCCGAGGTGTTCTCCGGGCCGTATCCCGCTGTCGATCAGGTGGTGGGCGATGCGGTTGGCGGCCGCGTCCAGCTCCGCGTAGGTCAGGCGGCGCTCCGCACCGGTGCCGGGGTGGTCGACGTACACGAGCGCCTCGCGGTCCGGGACCACGTCGACGACCGACTCGAACAGGTCGGCAAGGTTGTACTCCACCGCTCCTCCTGACCCCTGCAGTCCTGGTGAACAAAGGCGCATCGGCCGGTACGCCGGTCATCAGAGCAAAGCCCGCGACAACTGTGAAGGGCCCGCGCCCAAATAATCTGACTGTCTGTCAGAAAACCGTGGAAGCTCCCTTGAAGTGCCTCCCCGCCTACTGCAACCTGTTCTCGTTCTCACCGAGGGGAGAAGCCCATGGGCGGGACGGAACACCTCACCGTGCGGCGCGCGGGCGCCACACTGGTGCTCACGCTCAACAGGCCCGACGCCAGGAACGCGCTCTCGCTTCCCATGCTCGTCGGCCTGTACGACGGCTGGCTGGAGGCCGACGCGGACGACGAGATCCGCTCCATCGTCCTCACCGGGGCCGGCGGCTCCTTCTGCGCCGGCATGGACCTCAAGGCCCTGGCCGGGAAGGGGATGGCAGGGGAGCAGTATCGCGACCGGCTCAAGGCCGACCCCGACCTGCACTGGAAGGCGATGCTGCGCCACCATCGTCCGCGCAAACCGGTCATCGCCGCCGTCGAGGGGTACTGCGTGGCGGGCGGCACCGAGATCCTCCAGGGCACCGACATCCGGGTCGCGGGCCAGTCCGCGACCTTCGGCCTGTTCGAGGTCCGGCGCGGCCTGTTCCCGATCGGCGGCTCCACCGTCCGGCTGCAACGCCAGATCCCGCGCACCCACGCCCTGGAGATGCTGCTCACCGGACGGCCGTACAGCGCCCGGGAGGCCGCGGACATCGGACTGATCGGCCATGTCGTCCCCGACGGCTCCGCGCTCGACAGGGCCCTGGAGATCGCCGAGCAGATCAACGCTTGCGGCCCGCTCGCCGTCGAGGCCGTCAAGGCATCGGTGTACGAGACCGCCGAGATGACGGAGACCGACGCCCTCGCGGCCGAACTCGCGCGCGGCTGGCCGGTCTTCGACACCGCCGACGCCAAGGAAGGCGCCCGCGCCTTCGCGGAGAAACGGCCCCCCGTCTACAAGCGAGCCTGAACCGCCGAAGGAGTCCTCCAGGATGCCCGAAGTCCTCAAAGCCCCCCTCGTCGTCGAATTCCCCTTCACCCGCTCCCTCGGCCCCGTCCAGAGCGCCTTCCTCACCGGCCTGCGCGAACGCGTCGTCCTCGGCGTGAAAACGACCGACGGGCGCACGCTCGTCCCACCCGTCGAGTACGACCCCGTCACCGCCGAAGAGCTCCGCGACCTGGTGGAGGTCGCCCCCACGGGTACGGTCACCACCTGGGCGTGGAACCACGAGCCGCGCCGCGGTCAGCCCCTCGGCACCCCCTTCGCCTGGGTCCTGGTCCGGCTCGACGGCGCCGACACCGCCCTGCTGCACGCCCTCGACGCCCCCGGCCCCGAGGCCGTGCACACCGGAATGCGGGTCCACATCCGCTGGGCCGCGGAGCGCACCGGCGCCATCACCGACATCGCCTGCTTCGAGCCGTACGACGGAGAACCCCACCGACCCGATGGCCACACCGGAGAGTTCGAGGACCCGCTCACCGGGATCGTCGCCCCGGCCCGCCTGGACTACACCTACTCACCCGGCCGCGCCCAGTCCGCCTACATCAACGCCCTCTCGGAACAGCGGACCGTCGGCGAACGCTGCCCCTCCTGCCGCAAGGTGTACGTCCCCCCGAGGGGTGCGTGCCCCACATGTGGTGTGGCCACAGTGGAGCAGGTCGAAGTAGGTCCCCGCGGCACAGTCACCACCTACTGCATCGTCAACATCAAGGCGAAGAACCTCGACATCGAGGTGCCCTACGTCTACGCGCACATCGCCCTCGACGGTGCCGACCTCGCCCTGCACGCCCGGATCGGCGGCATCCGCTACGACCAGGTGCGCATGGGCCTGCGCGTGGAGCCCGTGTGGACCGAGGGCGCCCGCTACCCCGACCACTACCGGCCCACCGGCGAGCCCGACGCCGACTACGACACCTACAAGGAGCTGCTGTGACCCGGGAGATCGCGGTCGTCGCCTTCGCCCAGACCGACCACCGGCGCTCCACCGAGGAGTCCTCCGAGGTCGAGATGCTGATGCCGGTCCTGCACGAGGTGCTGGCACAGACCGGCCTGCGGACCGCCGACATCGGCTTCACCTGCTCCGGCTCCAGCGACTACCTCGCCGGCCGCGCCTTCTCCTTCACCCTCGCCCTCGACGGCGTCGGCGCCTGGCCGCCGATCTCCGAGTCGCACGTCGAGATGGACGGCGCCTGGGCGCTGTACGAGGCCTGGACCAAGCTGCTGACCGGCGACGCCGACACCGCGCTCGTCTACGCCTACGGCAAGTCCTCACCCGGCTCCCTGCGCGACGTCCTCACCCGCCAGCTCGACCCGTACTACCTCGCCCCCCTGTGGCCCGACTCCATAGCCCTGGCCGCCCTCCAGGCGCAGGCCCTCATGGACGCCGGCCACACCGACGAACCCGCGCTCGCCGCCGTCGGCGCCCGCAGCCGCGCCGACGCCACCGCCAACCCGCACGCCCAGCTCAAGGGGCCGGTGCCGCACGGCGACTACGTCGTACGGCCGCTGCGCACCGGGGACTGCCCGCCCGTCGGCGACGGAGCCGCCGCCGTGATCCTCGCGGCGGGGGAGCGGGCCCGTCAGCTGTGCGTGCGGCCCGCCTGGATCCGCGGCCTCGACCACCGCATCGAGGCCCACGGCCTGGGCGTCCGCGACCTCACCGACTCACCGTCCACCCGGCTTGCGGCTGAGCGGGCAGGTGCCTTCGAACGGCCCGTCGACACCGCCGAGTTGCATGCTCCGTTCACCGCCCAGGAGGTGATCCTGCGCAGGGCGCTCCGGCTCGGCGACGACGTGTGCGTCAACCCCTCCGGCGGTGCGCTGGCCGCCAACCCCGTCATGGCCGCCGGACTGATCCGCATCGGCGAGGCCGCCGCCCGCATCCACCGCGGCGCGTCCGACCGCGCCCTCGCCCACGCCACGTCCGGCCCCTGCCTGCAGCAGAACCTGGTCGCCGTACTCGAAGGGGATCGACGATGAGCAAGGAGCCCGTGGCCGTCGTAGGCATCGGCCAGACCAAGCACGTGGCCGCCCGCCGGGACGTCTCGATCGCCGGACTCGTCCGCGAGGCCGCCCAAAGGGCACTCGAAGACGCCGAGTTGACCTGGGCCGACATCGACGCCGTCGTGATCGGCAAGGCGCCCGACTTCTTCGAGGGCGTGATGATGCCCGAGCTGTACCTGGCCGACGCGCTCGGCGCCGTCGGCAAGCCCATGCTGCGGGTGCACACCGCAGGCTCCGTCGGCGGGTCCACCGCGCTCGTGGCCGCGAACCTGGTCGCCGCCCGCGTCCACGGCACCGTCCTCACCCTCGCCTTCGAGAAGCAGTCCGAGTCGAACGCCATGTGGGGCCTGTCCCTGCCGATCCCCTTCCAGCAGCCGCTGCTCGCCGGCGCCGGCGGCTTCTTCGCCCCCCATGTGCGCGCCTACATGCGGCGCAGCGGCGCCCCCGACACCATCGGATCCCTCGTCGCCTACAAGGACCGGCGCAACGCCCTGAAGAACCCCTACGCCCATCTGCACGAGCACGACATCACCCTGGAGAAGGTCCAGGCCTCACCCATGCTGTGGGACCCCATCCGCTACTCCGAGACCTGCCCCTCCTCCGACGGCGCCTGCGCGATGATCCTCACCGGCAGCACCGGAGCCGCCCGCGCGCCCCGCCCGCCCGCCTGGATGCTCGGCGGCGCCATGCGCAGCGAGCCGACCCTGTTCGCGGGCAAGGACTTCGTCTCCCCGCAGGCCGGCAAGGACTGCGCCGCCGACGTCTACCGGCAGGCCGGCATCGCCGACCCGCGCCGGGACATCGACGCCGTCGAGATGTACGTGCCGTTCTCCTGGTACGAGCCCATGTGGCTGGAGAACCTGGGCTTCGCGGAGGAGGGCGAGGGCTGGAAGCTCACCGAGTCCGGGGTGACCGAACTCGACGGCGACCTGCCCGTCAACATGTCGGGCGGAGTGCTCTCCACCAACCCCATCGGCGCCTCCGGCATGATCCGCTTCGCCGAGGCCGCCCTCCAGGTGCGCGGCCAGGCCGGAGAACACCAGGTCGACGGCGCCCGTAGGGTGCTCGGGCACGCCTACGGCGGCGGCTCGCAGTTCTTCTCCATGTGGCTCGTGGGAGCGCGGCCACCGGAGACCTGAAAGTCCTCCCCACGTGGCCTGTTGGGCATCGTGAGCGGTCGCTAGGCTGACCCGCGGACGACGAACCGGGAGGAGCACGGACGTGGCCGAGACCACCACCCAGCAGAAGCCGCTCGCGGGCTGGGACAAGCCGGAGCTGGACCTCAGCAAGGCCGAGTGGCAGTCCAGCAGCCGAGGTCTGGGCGATGTCCAGATCGCCTTTGTCGA
Organism: Streptomyces sp. NPDC030820; assembly: GCF_055572075.1. Lineage (NCBI taxonomy): Bacteria > Bacillati > Actinomycetota > Actinomycetes > Kitasatosporales > Streptomycetaceae > Streptomyces > Streptomyces sp. NPDC030820. Next base: position 121,400 of record NZ_JBVIEB010000012.1, on the reverse strand, counting down.
GGGCTTCATCGCCATGCGCAACAGCGGCCGTCCGGAGAGCCCATCCCTGATCTTCACGCCGGCGGAATGGGGCGCCTTCGTCTCCGGAGCCCGGGAAGGCGAGTTCGACCTCACCTGAGCCGGCCCGGCGGCGAGACCGGCACCACCACCCGAACCCAACCCGCACCGCGCGTACACCGGCAGCCGAACCGGGGGTGTTCCGCGCGGATTTCCGGACACGCGACCACCAGGACCCCGCTGGGACCCACGCCTGCGCCAGGCTGGCCCCAGCAAGGGCAAGGTCGTGCTCCGAAAGGTGAGGGACGATGAGCACTGCGCCGGTCATCGCCGCGGTCGACGGCTCCGACGACAGCCTGCGCGCGCTGGAGTGGGCCCTCGACGCCGCCCGCCGCCGCGCCGCACCGCTGCGGGTGGTGCACGTGCGGCAGTACGCCGCCTGGGGCCAGGCCGATGTGCTGGTCGCCGCAGAGCCCGAGGCGGAGGGCGATCCGGTGCTGGACGACGTGCGCACCCGGCTCGCGGAGCGCGGCGCGGAGCCGGCCGTCGAGTACGTCGCGCTGGAGGGCGTACCGGGCGCCGTCCTGCCGGAACTCGGAGCGGACGCACAGCTGTTGGTCCTCGGCTCCCGGGGCCGCGGTGGCTTCACCAGCCTGCTGCTCGGCTCCAACGGGCTCGCCGCAGCCCGGGACGCCGAGTGCCCGGTGGTCGTCGTACCCCGGCCCGGCCGGCAGGTGCACGGCGACGGTCCGGCCGAGCCGGGGCCCCGGGTGGTCGTCGGCCTGCACGCCGACAGCCCCGACGAGGCCACCCTCGCCTTCGCCTTCACCGAGGCCGCCCTGCGCGGCGCCCGCCTGCAGGTGATCGCCGCCTACCCGTGGCCGGTGCAGACCTGGTCCGCCCCCGGTCAGCTGGTGCCGCCCCAGATCGACCAGGGCGCCGTCGAGACCGAGACCCGCGCCCTCGCCGAGGGCTTCCTCGCCCCGCACCGCGAGCGGCACCCCGAGGTCCGCGCCGACGCCGAGGCGCTGCCCGGTGACGCGGCCGGCCATCTCGTCGCCGCCTCCAAGGACGCCGAGCTGGTCGTCGTCGGCCGGCACCGGCGACGCCTGCTCGCACCGGCCCGCATGATGGGCTCGGTCACCCAGGCCGTCCTGCTGCACGCGGCAAGCCCGATCGCGGTGGTGCCCCCCGGACCGCCGGAGGAGTGAGCGCCGACGGGGGCGCGGCCGGATCGGCGTAGCAGACCGCACAGCGGCCCGCAATCGGTCGGCTGCCGACCGGCACGGACACGGCTGTGGTGGCCGGGCCCATGGTGGCGACCCACATGCCTTCGTACGGTTCCGCCACGCCCGGCGCCGTGCGCACAGCCCCGCGCACGAGCGGCCGGGACACGTGTCCCGCAAAGGAGCCGCCCATGCCACCGCCCCCGTTCGCAAGGGCAACCGGAGCGCCGCCCCGCGCCCGCGTCCTGCCCCGTTTCCTGACCCGTCTCCTCGCCGTGGTCGCCGTCGTCCTCGGCACCGCGCTCGCCGGTCCGCTGCCGGCCGCCCGGGCGGCCTCCGTGACGCTCACCCAGGTGAGCGACTTCGGATCCAACCCCGGAGCCCTCACCATGTACGTGTACCGGCCCGCGTCCCTGCCCGCGCACCCACCGGTCGTCGTGGCCCTGCACGGCTGCACCCAGAACGCACAGGTCTACGCCGACAACTCCGGCCTGCCCGGACTCGCCGACCGCGACGGCTTTCTGCTGGTGCTCGCGCAGACCGGCTCGGCCAACAACCCGAGCCAGTGCTTCAACTGGTTCCAGACCTCGGACAACCGGCGCGGACAGGGCGAGGCGCTCTCCATCCGGCAGATGGTGAGCCAGGCCGTGACCGCCTACGGCGCCGACCCCCAGCGGGTCTACGTCACGGGCCTGTCCGCCGGCGGCGCCATGACCGCCGTCATGCTCGCCACCTACCCCGACGTCTTCTCCGCCGGAGCGGTCGTCGCGGGCCTGCCCTACGACTGCACCCAGGACAACAGCCCGTACACCTGCATGAACCCGGGCGTCGACCTGAGCCCGGACGAATGGGCCCGGCGGGTGCGGGACGCCTATCCGTCGTACACCGGACCATGGCCGCGTACGGCCGTCTGGTACGGCGACCAGGACACCACGGTCGTCCCGCGCAACGCCACGGAACTGCGCGACCAGTGGACCGCCCTGCACGGAGTCTCCCAGACCCCGAGCCGCACCACGACCATCGGACCCGACGCCACCCGGCAGGACCAGTACCTGGCCGCCGACGGCACGGTCGCCGTCGAGGTCGACAAGGTTCCCGGCATCGGCCACGGCACCCCGGTCGACCCGGGCACCGGCACCCAGCAGTGCGGCAGCACCGGCGCGCCCTACTTCGCCGCCTCCATCTGCTCCAGCTACTGGATCGCCCGGTTCTTCGGCCTGGACACCTCCGATCCGGGCGGTGGCGGTGGCGGCACCGGCGGTGGCGGCAGCGAGGCCGCCTGCTGGACGGCGAGCAACTACGCCCAGGTGCAGGCCGGACGGGCCACCACCAGCGGCGGCTACACCTATGCCAAGGGATCCCAGCAGAACATGGGCCTCTACAACACGTTCGTCACCCACACCCTGAAGGAGTCACCCACGGGCTACTACACCATTGCCGACAGCGGCTGTCCCTGACATCGAGTCAGCCAGATCAGCCACGGTCGGTCATGGTGGCCAACAACGTTGCCGGGGCCGTCTTCATGGCGGCCCCACACATGTCCGGCGCGCCCACCCGCCCCTAGCCTCCAGCGCGTCCACCCACAGCCGGAGGAACCCGTATGCCGACCACACCACACAGACGGCCCACCCGCCGAGCCGTTCTCCCCGCACTCTCGCTCACCGCGGCCTGCCTGCTCCTGACCACCCCGGCCACCGCGGCACCCACCGGCACACCGGTCGGCCACTGCGCCGGCCGCACCCAGCTCCGGGTGCCCGGCGCCGCCCACCAGCAGGCCGACTGCCTGGACGAGCTGACCACCGCCGGCACCGTGGCCTCCGGCCACACCGACCCGGCCGACTACGCCGGACTCACCCCCAAGGACCTGCCCACGCCCAGCGGCGTGCCCGGCATCCAGATCGACGGCTACTTCCCGGACACCTCCACCACGAACACCGACCACGGCTGGCACCACGACTCCCAGTTCGTCATGCGCCTGCCCGACCACTGGAACGGCGGCCTGGTCGTCGCCGGGACGCCCGGCAACCGCGAGCAGTACGCGAACGACAAGGCCATCTCCGACTGGGTGCTCGCCCGCGGCTACGCCTACGCCGCCACCGACAAAGGCAACACCGGCACCGCCTTCTACCGCGACGGCAAGCGGCCCGGTGACGCCATCGCCGAATGGAACACCCGCCTCACCCAGCTCACCCGCGCGGCCCGCGCCGTGGTCGCCCAGCGCTACCACCGGCCCCCGGCCCGCACGATCGCCACCGGCCTGTCCAACGGCGGCTACCTCGTCCGCTGGCAACTGGAGAACCACCCCGAGCTGTACGACGGCGGAGTCGACTGGGAAGGCACCCTCTGGCGCACCGACGGCCCCAACCTGCTCACCTTCCTGCCGCAGGCCCTGCGCCACTACCCCGCGTACGCCGCCGGCGGCCCCGGCGCCGCCGAGGCCGAGGACGCGCTGCACCGGGCCGGCTTCCCGGCCGGCTCGGAGTTCCTGTGGCCGTACCACTACCGGGTCTACTGGGACCTCACCCAGCGCATCTACCGGGAGGAACTCGACCCCGGCTACGACGGCGCCACCGAGGCGGGCACCCCGTTCTGCGCCTCCGGCACACCGGGCTGCGACGCCGACTACGACTACGCGGCCCGGCCCGCGGCCGTCCACCGCGCCGTCGAGCGGATCGCCCTCACCGGACGCATCGGCAAACCGCTGATCACCGTCCAGGGCACCCTCGACGTGCTGCTGCCGATCAGCCAGGACTCCGACGTCTACGCGCGCATGGTCCACGCGGCCGGACGCGGCGCCCTGCTGCGCTACTACCGCATCGAGGACGGCACCCACACCGACTCCCTGGTCGACGCCTTCCCCGACCGACTCCGCCCGATGGTCCCCTGCCACCACTCGGCCTTCGAGGCCCTGGAGGCCTGGATCACCGGCACGGCCCTCCCGCCGGCCGACCACACGGTCCCGCGCCCACCCGACGCGACGGCGGCCACCCTGCTGACCAGCTGCCCACTGATGTGACGGGCTGCGGGGCGGCGGCCCCGAAGGGGCACACCGAGGGGCGCGGGGCGGTGTCTGACATGCGGCTCCGCCGCGGGGCGCGACCAGCCACGATGAGTCCCGCGGCCGAAAGACCACCGCAGCCATGGACGGCCCCTTCCCGGCGCGCCTCGCGGAGCCCACGTACCATGGCCGCATGTCGTTCCTCCGCCGCCGCAGCGCCACCCCCGCCGGACCCGATTTCGACGTGCTGGCCATGGACCCGGGCGACTGGCCGGGCAACCTCGGCGCGGGCCTGCTGCCCGCGCCCGACGGCACCTGCCAGGGTGTCTTCCTGCGCTACGACCTCTTCGGCGGCCGCGGTCCCGCCATGATCATCGGTAACCTCCCCGAGGGTTCCCCGGCCCGCGATGTCGCCGAGGGCGAGATCCCCTTCGAGGTGGGCCAGCTGCTGCTCGCGCTGGAGAACGACGAGGAGGTCACCGTCGTGGGCGTCGAGGACACCCCGGTCCTCCAGGGCGACAACCTCCTCATCGTGCGGCGGCTGAAGCTGTCCGAGTCCCGGATCTCCTGCGTCCAGTTCGACCGCAGCGACGGCGTCCTCGTCACCATCGCGGCCTGGGACCGCCCCATCACCGACGACCTGTACGCCCTGCTGAAGCCGCTCCCGGCGGAGCTGTTCCAGCAGGGCTGAGGCCGCGCGGCCGCGTCTAGCCGGCCGAGCCTTCCAGGGTCACGTCCGCGGCGCGGACGAATCCGACCCGGTGGCCGTACTGGATCTCGTAGTACAGGTCCTTGCCCACCACGACCCGGTGCGAGTCGGTGGTGAAGGTGACCGCGTAGTAGTACTCACCCGGCACCTCGTCACCGACCACGTACTTCTGCCCGGCCGGGATCGTGTACGGGAGCGGGACGACCGACTGCGCCGGGACACCCGCCGGGTACGCGTCCTTCTCCGGGTAGGCCCTGCCGTACACCGGAATGCTCGCCAGGCCGTCCTTCGGTGTGATCACGAGTCCCTTGGCGGGGACCGCCGTCGGAGCCTTGACCGGGTTCTGGAACCAGGCCTTCTGGCCCAGGTACCAGATCGCGGTCCAGTCGCCCCAGCGGTCCGCGACCGCGTACTGCTGACCGGTGGAGACCCGGGAGGACAGGTCGTTCACATCCTCGGTCGGGTCCTGCTTCAGCCCGATGTCCTTGATCAGCGGCGCGTTCACGTCGTGGTCCGAGTACAGCCGCACCTCGCTGGAGCCGTGCGCCGTGCACGCCTCGCCGCTGCTGGTGCAGCCCGTGTAGGCCGGCTGGTTCGCGGAGTAGTCCGGCAGGATGGTGACCAGCCCGTTCCGCTTGCCGCCCGCGCGCTTGAAGGGGTGGCCCAGCAGCTGGAAGTAGTGCCGCCAGTCCCAGTACGGACCCGGGTCCGTGTGCATGCCGGGAATCGTGGACGTGGTCGGGCCGGGCACGTTGTCGTGGCCGAGGATGTGCTGCCGGTCCAGCGGGATGCCGTACTTGGCGGCCAGGTACCTCACCAGCCGGGCCGAGGAGCGGTACATCGCCTCCGTGTACCAGGCGTCCGGGTTGGCGAGGAAACCTTCATGTTCGATGCCGACGGACTTGGCGTTGACGTACCAGTTGCCCGCGTGCCAGGCCACGTCCTTCGCCTTGACGTGCTGGGCGATCAGCCCGTCCGTGGAGCGGATCGTGTAGTTCCACGACACATAGGTCGGGTCCTGGATCAGGTTCAGCACCCCGTCCCACGCGCCCTCCGTGTCATGGATGACGATGTACTTGATGCTCTGCGACGCCGGACGGTCGCCGAGGTCGTGGTTGCCGTAGTCGTCGTTCCCGAACTGCGCGTACGGCGCCCAGACCGCCTCGCAGGACACCGACTTCGGGCACTCGACGCCGTCCGTAGGCAGTGTGCCCAGCCCGGTCCGCCCCAGCTGCGCGGTGTCCGCGGTCAGTCCGGGCTGTGCGGCGAGCGCGACGAGCTGGCCGTCGTCCGTGACGCGTTCCTCGCCGGTGTGCAGGACGTCGTACACGTCGTCGGCGTACGCGGCCGCGGTCGCCGTGTCGTCGGCGCCGGAGAAGCGGGCCACCGCGCCGTACCAGTCGGCCGGGTCGGCGCTCAGCGGCTCGCCCAGCTCCTTCTGCGCGGCGGCGAGCAGGGCGGCGCCGCCGGCCACGTTCGCCGCCGGGTCGGTGCGCAGCTCCTCGGCCGGCAGGCCGGTCAACTGCGCCGCCTTCGGCAGCGTCTTCAGGCGGGCCGGAAGCGCGGACTCGTCCGGCACCTTGATGTCCGGGTGCACGGCCGCGCGGGCGGCGTCGCCGCGGGCGTCCTCCGCGCCCTCGGCGTAGTGCTCCGTGGTGGCGATGGCGGCGCGTGCGTCCGTGAGGTGCATCGGACCGTAGCCGCCGGACACGCTGGGCGCGCCGGCGTGCCAGTCCCAGCGGGACTGGAGGTAGGAGACGGCCAGCAGGACGCTCTGCGGCACGTGGTACTCGCTCGCCGCGGTGGCGAACGCGTGCTGCAGCCGACCCGCGGAGGAGTCGGTGGGGCTCTGGGCGGGGGCCGCGCCGAGCAGCGGCAGCAGCAGGGCCGCCGAGGCCAGCGGGACGGCGGCCCGGCGCAGATGTCTGTGGCCGGGGGTGGACGTGGAATCGGTGGCGGAACCTCGCAATGCGGCCTCCTGTGACGGGTGGGCGTGGCGGGGCGTGCGGCGCCGAGCTGGGTCAGTGGTACCGGCTTGCCGACGATCCGTCAATCATGCCTTCGTCACGGCGATTTCCCACGTCACGGAGGTTTTCGGCGAGTTTCGCCGCGGCGGTGCGCGGGCCTGCGGGGCGTCACTGGCGTACACCAGTGGCCACTTGGGCCCGGACATACGAAGGTCCGCGGTGCGCCGTTGCTCTGGCGTACCGCGGAACCGTCGTCCCCGTCAGCGAGTACCGACCGCCGCTCGGACGGCCTTGCGGGCCATCTGGCAGTCGTCGTGCAGCCGCCTGAGCAGCAGCCGCTGTTCCTCGCCGGACGGCGCAGCACCCGGGTGGGCCGTGCCCGGTGCCGCCGGGGCCACCTCGTGCATCGAACGCTGCACGGCCGTCTCGTACGTGCGGATCTCCCGGGTCAGCACCAGCATCAGGTTGACCAGGAAGGCGTCCCGGGAGGCCGGGCCCGCCGCCTGGGCGATCTGGCTGATCTGCCGCCGGGCCGCCGGCGCGTCCCCGAGCACGAGCCACAGCGTCGCCAGGTCGTACCCCGGCAGGTACCAGCCCGCGTGCTCCCAGTCCACCAGCACTGGACCGGCCGGTGACAGCAGGATGTTCGACAGCAGGGCGTCGCCGTGGTTGAACTGGAGCATGCCGTGCCGACCCACCTCGTGGGCGATGCCGTGCAGCAGCTTCTGCAGGTCGCCGAGGTCCCGGTCGGTGAGCAGGCCCAGCTCGTGGTACCGGGAGATCCGGACGCCGTAGTCCAGCGGCATGTCGAAGGTGCCCGCCGCGGGCCGCCAGGCGTTCAGCCGGCAGATCGCGCCCAGCGCGGCCCGGATGTCCGGGCGGGGCGGCACCTCCACCGGATGGCGCTGCAGCGCCGCCACCCGGCCCGGCGCCCGCTCGATGACCAGGGTGCAGTTGTCCGGGTCCGCTGCGATCAGCCGGGGCACGCGGACCGGTGGCCGGTGCCGGACGAACGAGCGGTATGCGGCTATTTCGTGGCGGATCCGCTCGGCCCAGGCGGGCGAGTGGTCCAGCAGACACTTGGCCACGGCCGTGCCGCGCCCCGCCGTCCCGACGAGGAGGACGGACCGTCCGCTGCGCCGTAGCACCTGCACCGGGGTGAACTCCGGGCAGATCCGGTGCACCGATGCGATCGCTGTGCGCAGCTGCGCGCCCTGGGGGCCGGACAAGTCGAGTCTCCCGCTGAGCGGTTGGGTTCCGGCCTGGCCCGGCACCCGCCGGAGCCGGCCCGCGACCGGCACGGGGCCGCCCGGACGCGCCGCCGGGTCCAGATACGGCCCGCCACCCGCGGGGCGGGAGCGCAGCGGCCGGGGCGGGGCGGACACGGAGGACGATGCTGCGTACATGGGAGATACAGATCCCTTCGTGTGCCTGCGGTGCCTGCCTGTGGTGCGTGCTCGGGGCACATGCGCGAGTCCGGGGCCCGGGGGAGCCCGTACTCCGTTCGCATGCACGGTGAGCTTGCGCCTGCCCGGCCCGGCCGCCCGGGTGCACCCTGGGGAATGCACCCGTCAGCTCGGCGAGCCGAGCGGCGACCGGGTCGGGGTGGCGCGTTCCTACTCGACACCCGATGCCCAGTGGCACACCATCTGGCGGACCCTGGCGAACCCTGGCGAATAGTCGCCCGGCAACCTTCACCGGGCTACTGTCAACTCAGCCGAGAACCTGGGGGCTTGACGTGAGCGGACAACCCAACACCCGACTTGCGGACCTGTTCGGCCTGGCCGGCTGGTCCAAGGGCGAACTCGCGAGGCTGGTCAACAAGCAGGCGGCGGCCATGGGCCACCCCCAGCTGTCGACCGACACCTCCCGGGTCCGTCGGTGGATCGACACGGGAGAGATCCCGCGCGATCCGGTACCGCGGGTGCTGGCGGCCCTGTTCACCGAGCGTCTCGGCCGTGTCGTGACCATCGAGGACCTCGGTCTGGTACGGCACGGGCGTACGGGGAAACGGCAGGGCGACGGGATCGAGGAACATCCCGACGGCGTGCCGTGGGCGCCCGAACGTACCGCCGCGGTCCTCACCGAATTCACGGGAATGGACCTCATGCTCAACCGACGCGGCTTGGTGGGCGCGGGTGCCGCGCTCGCCGCGGGATCCGCACTCAGCAGCGCCATGTACGACTGGCTGCACACCGACCCGGCCCTGAAGGCCGACGCCCCCGTCCTCGACGACCCCCTGCACGCCGACCCCGCTGGGTTCGACCGCTATGAGGCCGCCCCCATCGGGTCGCAGGAGATCGAGGAACTGGAGCGCTCGGTCGAGGTGTTCCGCGCCTGGGACGCGGCCCGTGGCGGCGGGCTTCAGCGCAAGGCGGTCGTGGGCCAGCTCAACGAGGTGGGCGGCATGCTCGCCTACCACCATCCACCCCATCTCCAGCGGCGCCTGTGGGGCGTCGCCGCCAACCTCGCCGTTCTCGCGGGCTGGATGTCGCACGACGTCGGCCTGGAGCCCACGGCGCAGAAGTACTTCGTCATCGCCGCCCATGCCGCCCGCGAGGGCGGAGACCGGCCGCGCGCCGGTGAGGCCCTGTCCCGGGCGGCCCGGCAGATGGTGCACCTCGGCCGGCCCGACGACGCACTGGACCTGATGAAGCTCGCCCAGTCCGGCGCCGGCGACCGCCTGCAGCCGCGTACGAAGGCGATGTTCCACACCATCGAGGCCTGGGCGCAGGCCTCGATGGGCAAGGGCCAGGCGATGCGCCGCACGCTGGGGAAGGCGGAGGACATGTTCGTCGCCGACCGGGGCGGCGGGGAGCCGCTGGACTGGATGCAGACCTTCAAGGACGAGGATCTGTACGGCATGCAGGCGCTCGCCTACCGCACGCTGGCGGAGTTCGACCCGAGCGCGGCCACCCACGCCCAGTACTACGCGGAGAAGGCGCTCTCCCTGCGCGTCGACGGGCGGGAGCGGTCGAAGATCTTCGACCATCTGTCGATGGCGTCGGCCTGCTTCATCGCCGACGACCCCGAACAGGCCGACCGCTACGCCCGGCTGGCCCTGATGTCGATGGGTTCGAACTCCTCCCGTCGCACCTGGGACCGGCTGCGGCAGATGTACCGGCTGACCGCGGAGTACTCCGGCTATCCGAAGATCCACGAACTGCGGGAGGAGATCAGGCTCGCCCTGCCCAAGCCGAGGGCCAAGGGCGCGGGCAGCGCACAGGCGTGAGCGCACAGGCACAGGGCCTGTGCGCCGGATCAGGTCGGTAACCTCAACTCATCAGTGACGTCGACTCATGCGGTGACCTTGGCGACGAGCACACAGGCGTCGTCCTCGCGTCCGGCTCCGCCGAACTCCTCGACCACCGTGCGCAGGCAGTCCTGTGCGGTGCGCGCCGCGCCGAACCGCGGGGCGAGGTCGAGCAGGTGGTCCACGGCCGCGCTCGGGCTGTGCCCCGGCACCAGCCCGTCGGTGTGCAGGAGCAGAAGGTCACCCGGCCGAAGGGTCTCCTCGGCCTGTCGGTAGACGGCGCCCGAGGTGGCGCCGAGCAGGACGCCGTCCGGAGCGTTCAGCACGCGCCCCGTCCCGTCGCGGTACAGCAGCGGGGCGGGGTGTCCTGCCTGCGCCCAGACCAGGGTGTGGGTCTCGGGCCGGTAGCGGCAGCAGACGGCGCTGCCCAGGGCGGGCTGCACGGTGGCGTCCAGTAACTGGTTGAGCATGCCGAGCAGTTCACCGGGCCGGCTGCCGGCCAGCGCCATACCGCGTACGGCGCCGAGCAGCATCGCCATCCCGGAGGCGACGGCCACCCCGTGCCCGGTGAGGTCGCCGACGCTGAGCAGGGTCTCGCCGTCGGACAGTTCCAGCGCGTCGTACCAGTCGCCGCCGAGCGGTGTGCTCGTGGCCGCGGGGAGGCGGCGGGCGGCGAGGTCGAGGGTGCGTGGCCCCTGGTGCGGGAGCCGCAGGGAGCCGCGCCAGGGCGGTAGCACGGCTTCCTGCAGCTCGGCCGCGATCCGGTGCTCGGTCTGCTCCTCCTGGCGGTGACGCCGCAGCGAGTCACGGGTCTCGCGCACCGTCGTCCGGCAGCGGCGCAGTTCGCTGACGTCGCGCAGCACGGCCCACATCGAGGCCGTGCCGCCGTCGGCGCCGAGCACGGGTTCGCCCATCATGTGCACCACCCGCACGGAGCCCTCGGGCCGCAGGACGCGGAACTCCCCGTCGATGGGTTTGCCGTCGACCAGGCAGTCCGTCACCATCGCGGTCAGTTTCGGCCGGTCCTCCTCCAGGACCAGCGAGGGCAGTTCGTCCAGGGTGAGGGCAGGGGCGTCCGGGTCCAGGCCGAGGATCTGGTACAGCTCCCCGGACCAGGTGGCCTCGTCCGTCAGCAGGTTCCACTCCGCGCTGCCGACCCGGCTGAGCAGCGAGCCGCTCGGGGTGACGGCGGGCGCGGACCGGAGGGCAGGCGCCTCGTCCGGTCCGGCCGGCTCCGCCGCCGGTCCGTCCCGGAGCTGGGCCAAGTGCGCGTCCAGATCCTCGAGTTGGTGCAGCGCGAGGTCGTACAGGGCGCGCTGCCAGCGTTCCTCCGGGTCCTCACCGTCGCTGCGGGTGTCCCGCCGTACCGCGTCCACATCGCCCTTGAGTCGCCGCGTCTGCGTTATCAACGCCTCCACCGAGCCGGGTCCGGGTGGCTGGGCGGCTGGGCGGTCCGCGGAGACTTGGGACGGCATGACGCACTCCGTTGGGGGACGAGACGGTTGGGGAGGACGGGGGGACCGCTACGACTCTCGCACAGCCGGCGACGCCCCGTAAGGGATTTGGCAACACACGATACGGTGGTGCTTCCGGCATATGCCAGAGTCTTCCCGGAGCGATCCGCGCGCACGAATGACGTACGCGCCGAGCGGGCCAAGTCGTAGGAAAACTACGAGTGTTGTCTCGTCCGGACCGCTTTTCCTCGGCGCTCGCCCGAGTGTTCGCCGCTTCTGCGTTCCAGTGTGCGGGAAGCGACTTGTACCTGTCGAACTCTGACCGGATTTCGCGGCATGCGAGAGGCCTTCGCAGACTCCATTAAGGCATGGACGCCATCATTGTCGAACAGCCCGCCCAGGCCCGGCTCATCACCGCCGAGGACCAGGAGATCCCCGTGTCGGCCACACTGCGCTACACGACGGACGACCCATTGGCCGTCTTCGTGGACTTCCCGGCCGAGGCCGCCCTGGACGGCGAGGAGGTCACCTGGATCTTCGCGCGCTCCCTGCTCGACCAGGGGCTGCGGGCCCCGGCCGGCCACGGGGACGTGCAGATCTGGCCGTACGGCCCTACCCGGACGGTCCTGGAGTTCCACTCGCCCCACGGCCTGGCCCTGCTGCAGTTCCCCGCGTCGGCCCTGCGCCGCTTCCTGCTGCGCACGTACGGGGTGGTGGCGGCCGGGCATGAGGACCTGGCCGGAGTCGTGGAGCGGGGGCTCGGCGCCCTGTTCGGCGGGGTGTGAGGCGATCCCCCTGGGCAGCTTTGACAATCGGCACACGCACCGCGCCCTGCCGCACTCCGGTTCCTCACGGCACGCGCTACCACGGTGGCGACGAGTCCGGCCCGACCTGGCGCCGCTTGCAACTACGGCGACAACGGCTGCGCCTGCCTCAAGAACTTCGCCAATGCCGAGCCGGGCGACCCGCTGTACGACCGCGGCTCCTGGATCGTCCCCGACCAGGCCTTCTCCGAGCACCCCTACGCCCCGCCCGGCGACTCCACCGTCCTGTTCCTCAACTACGACGAGAACGACGGCAGGTGTCGTACAGGTCCGGGCGCGGGGCGAGGCCGACGGTCACCCGGACGCCGGTCTCCAGCGCCCGGACCCCCGCCTCGGCGACGACGGACGCGGCGTAACCGTCCCAGGCGCTCGGACCGGTGACCTCGCCCCGCCGGGTGGCATCCACCCAGGCCTGCACCTCGCGGTCGTAGGCGTCGGCGAACCGGACGAGGTAGTCCTGCGCCACCTCCTCGCGGGCGCCGCCCGCCGTGGTGACCACCATGGTGTGCTCGTCGCCGATCCGTGCGCTGCCCCGCTCGCACACGGCCTCGCATCGCACCTGGTACCCGAAGCCGCAGTTGACGAAGACCTCCACGTCGACCAGCGCGCCCCCGTCCGTCTCGAACAGCACGAACTGCGGATCCAGCAGCCCCTCGGGGGCGTCCGCGGACGGCGTGGGACGCAGCACGGTCACCGCCGTCAGTTCCTGCCCGAGCAGCCAGCGGGCCGCGTCGATCTCGTGCGAGACGGAGCTGTTGATCAGCATGGCGCTGGTGAAGCCGTCGGGCGAGGAGACGTTGCGGTGGGTGCAGTGCAACAACAGCGGGCGGCCCAGACCGCCGCCGTCCAGCAGCGACTTGAGCCGGCGGTACTCGGCGTCGTAGCGGCGCATGAAGCCGATCTGCGCCAGCCGGCGGCCCAGCCGTGCCTCGGCCTCCACCACCCGCAGCGCACCCGTGGAGTCGGGCACCATGGGCTTCTCGCACAGCACCGGCAGCCCGCGGGCGAAGGCGGCGAGGAGTGCCTCCTCATGGGCGGGACCGGGGGAGGCGATCAGCACGGCCGCCACGCCGGGCGCGTCGAGCGCGGCCACGGGGTCCTTGTGCACGGTCACTCCGGCGAGGCCGGCCGCGGCCTTCTCGGCCCGCTCGACATCGGGGTCGGCCACCGCCGCGACCCTGGCTCCGCTGACCACTTGGTCGAGGCGTCGTATATGGTCGGCCCCCATGTGTCCGGCACCCAGTACCGCCACTCCCAGCAGGTCACCCATGTGCGCGCTCCCTTACGCCGACGATCACGCCGTAGCGTATGCCGGGCAGGGAGCGCTGCCGGGGGAGTGTCCCGGACCTGACGGGTGTCTCAGTACCGCAGCACGCCGGCGATCCCGTTCGCGTCGCCCAGCGTGCCGTCGGGCACGAAGCGGACCTCGGCGCCGGTCTCCAGGCACTGCTCGACGATCTCGTCCACGATGTCCTCGCGTGCGTCCAGGTCGCCGGTTTCGGCCGGCACCAGGTGCTCGCCCAGTTCACTGACGGTCGCCCGGTAGTTCTCCTCCACGGCGAGCAGCCGCACCCGGCCTTCCCGGGCGCTCTGCCACAGCTCGTCGAGACCGGCCGCGTAGGTCCGGTGCCCGCGTGCCGAGGTCAGCTCCTGGACCACGGCCGTGGTGTCCTTGCGGGCCTCCTCCTCCAGCACCGGCCGCAGCGCCTGCCACACCGCTTCGGGACCGGCGTGCGCGAGCCCGCCGTGCGGGACGTGGACGGCGCACTTGGCGACGCTGCCGACCTCGTCCAGCAGGGACAGCGCCGCCTGCTCGCCGGTGACGTACAGCGGCCGGGGCTGCTCGCGCAGGAGGGTGCTCATGGCGGTGTCGGCCTCGCGCAGGAACTGCCGGGTGCCCTCGTCGCGGAAGGCGCTCTTCAGGTCGCCGACCTGCATCTGGCGCTCGGCGTCGAAGTTCTCCTGCCTGCGCTCCAGCGGGAAGCCGCCCGAGCGGTCCTGCACCACACGGTCCTCGCCGCCGCTCCACAGGGTGACGCGGTCCGTGGAGACCGACAGCACCCAGAAGGGGCGCTCGGCGGCCTGTGCGGCGACCAGGTTGCGGGTGAGGAAGGTGTCCGAGAGCACCACCCGCTCGGGGACGGTACGGGCCAGGGACCACACCTGGTGCTCGCCCGGGGCGGCGAAGATCACCAGGCCCTCCTCGGCGTGCGTCAGATCCACCTCCGCCAGCGCCCGGTCGAGCTGCGCCACGACTTGGTTGCGCCGCTCACGGGTGACGGCGGGATCGGACTCGAGGCGCCTGCGGGCCTCGGTGACCACATTGCGCAGCCGGACGGGATCCTGGCCGGCCTGGGGTTCGCGGCGGTGCGTGGGGGTCAGCACGGACACCGCCGGATACGGGCGCGGTCGCCGCAGTTCGGCGAGGGTCGCGGGACTCAGTGCGTGCTCCATGACAGCACGATAGGTCGGATTCACAGGTACGGCATTCGGGGTAATCCGGACCCGGGGTCGCTGTGGATCTCCGGGGCGGGGCGGTCGTGGATCTTCGAGACGGACGGTCGTGGATTTCCTTGGCGGACAACGGTGACGCGGTGCCCCGCGGGCGGTTACCGTACCGGCCAGTAACCGGACCGCAGTGCACCCCAGGAGGCTTGACATGCCGCAGCTCGAAGTCGACGGAGCGGCCCTGACCTACGACGACGAGGGTCCCCGTGACGCAACCGAGGTGCCGCTGGTGTTCGTGCACGGCTGGACCGCGAACCGGCGTCGCTGGGACCACCAGGTCGCGCACTTCTCCCCAAGACGCCGGGTGATCCGGCTGGACCTGCGCGGTCACGGGGAGAGCACCGGCGCCGGGGTGCGCACGATCGCGGAGCTGGCGCGGGACGTCCTGGCCCTCCTCGACCACCTTCAGGTCGAACGGTTCGCGCTGGTCGGCCACTCGATGGGCGGCATGATCGCGCAGACCATCGCCCTGGCCCACCCCGAGCGGGTGGAGCGGATGGCGCTGGTGGGCTCCATCGGCCGGATGACGTTCAGCCGTGGCCGGGGCCTGCTCATGGCCGCCTCCACCCTGGTGCCGTACCGGCTGTTCGTGGCCGCCAACATCCAGCGCGCCTTCGCGCCCGGCTATCCGCGCGAGGAGATCCGCGCACACATCCGCGCCTCGGCGGCGACCCCGCGCGAGGTCGTGATGACGCTGTACGGCGCGATGCGTGCCTTCGACGTCCTCGACCGGGCCGGGGAGATCCGCACGCCCACGCTGATGGTGCACGGCTATCACGACGTCCAGCTGCCGGTGCGGCAGATGCTCCGGTTGGCCAAGGCCTACCCGAACGCGGTCGTCCGCATCCTCGACGCGGGCCATGAGCTGCCACTGGAGAAGCCGGCCGAGCTGACCGAGGCGCTCGACTCGTTTCTGGCCGTGAAGGAGTAACACCCGGGCCGCTTGGCCAAGTTTTTGCCCGTGGCCGGTTCGCTGCCCTGTCGGCCCGCAGTCCCCGCGATCCGGGGATTTCGCGAAGGCAAAACCCGGCCGAAACAACGGGGGCGTGTGGGCCATTCGTGTTACGGCCGCGTTGACCGCGTCGAACACCTGACGGAGGCTCGTCATATAGGTGCTCGATACAACTGGTTGCTCCGGATGCGAGCCGGAGGCAGGAGGCAGCGCATGTGCGGCATCACAGGATGGGTTTCCTTCGACCGCGACCTGACCGCCGAGGCCACCACGTTGCATGCGATGACCGAGACCATGGCCTGCCGCGGCCCGGACGACCGCGGCAGCTGGACCGAGGGCCCGGCCGCCCTGGGCCATCGCCGGCTCGCGATCATCGACCTTCCCGGCGGCCGTCAGCCGATGTCCGTGGCCACCCCGGAGGGAACCGTCGCCATGGTGTACTCCGGGGAGGCCTACAACTTCACCGAACTGCGCCGCGAACTGGAAGGCCGCGGCCACCGGTTCACCACCGACTCCGACACCGAGGTCGTCCTGCACGGCTACCTCGAATGGGGTGACGCGGTCGCCGAACGGCTCAACGGGATGTACGCGTTCGCGGTCTGGGACGGCCGCCACGACAAGCTCGTGATGATCCGCGACCGCATGGGCATCAAGCCGTTCTACTACCACCCCACCTCCGACGGCGTCCTGTTCGGCTCCGAACCCAAGGCGATCCTCGCCAACCCGCTGGCCCGCCGCCGGGTGACGCCGGACGGGCTGCGGGAGCTGTTCGTCCTGGTCAAGACGCCCGGACACGCGATCTGGGACGGCATGCGCGAGGTGGAACCCGGAACAGTCGTCACCGTCGACCGCGCCGGCCTGTCCACCCGCGTCTACTGGCGCCTTCGGACCCGACCGCACACCGACGACCGCGACACCACCATCGCGACCGTGCGCTCGCTGCTCGACGACATCGTAAGCCGCCAGCTGGTCGCCGACGTCCCGCGCTGCACCCTGCTCTCCGGCGGCCTCGACTCCTCCGCGATGACCGCGATCGCCGCCCGGCAACTCGGCCGGCAGGGCGAGAAGGTGCGCAGCTTCGCCGTCGACTTCGTCGGCCAGACCGACAACTTCGTCGCCGACGAACTGCGCGGCACCCCCGACACGCCCTTCGTGCACGACCTGGCCGAGCTCGCGGGCACCGACCACCAGGACATCGTGCTCGACGCGCAGTCCCTCGCCGACCCCGCCGTGCGCGAACAGGTGATCCGCGCCCGCGATCTGCCGGCCGGCTTCGGCGACATGGACGCCTCGCTCCTGCTCCTCTTCCGCGCCATCCGCGAGAACTCCACGGTGGCCCTCTCCGGAGAGTCGGCCGACGAAGTCTTCGGCGGATACCTGCAGTTCTTCGACGAGGAGGCGCGCCGCGCCGAGACCTTCCCGTGGCTGGCGACCATGGGCCGCCACTTCGGCGAGGACGCCGACGTGCTGAGCGCCGACCTCACCAAGTCCCTGGACCTGGAGAGTTACGTCGCCGACGGCTACCGCACCGCCGTCGCCGGCATCGAACGGCTGGACGGCGAGAGCGACTTCGAGTACCGGATGCGCCGGATGAGCCATCTGCACCTGACCCGCTTCGTGCGCGCCCTGCTCGACCGCAAGGACCGGATGAGCATGGCCGTCGGCCTGGAGGTCCGGGTGCCGTTCTGCGATCACCGCCTGGTCGAGTACGTCTACAACGCCCCGTGGGCGCTGAAGTCCTTCGACGGCCGGGAGAAGAGCCTGCTGCGGGAGGCGGCCGCGGACGTCCTGCCGCGTTCGGTGTACGAGCGGGTCAAGAGCCCGTACCCGTCCACGCAGGACCCGCAGTACGCCCGCGCCCTGCAGGAGCAGGCCAAGGAGCTGCTCTCCCGGCCCTCGCACCAGGTCTTCGACCTCGTCGACCGCGACCGGCTCCGCCGGGCCGCCGAGCGCGAGGCACCGGTGAGCACCCAGGCGGCCCGGCGCGGCCTGGAACGCGCCCTGGACCTCGCGCGGTGGCTGGAGGTCTACGCGCCCGAGGTGATCACCGGCTGAGGCCGATGGCCCGGTCCGCGGCCGCCCGCGTGGGCTGCCACCACGTCGCCGCCGGCTCCCACACCAGGACGTGCCTGCCGGTGCCGAGCTGCGCGGGGGCGAAGGAGCGGCCCCGGTGGGTGGCCGAGGCGGCCACGGTCACGGTGTCCACCGGGCGGGCCTCGGGGTCCGCCGGGTAGCCGATGGTGCGGACGTCGGCGTAGGCGGTCTGCCCGGCCGCGAGCCGGTAGCTGCCGGTGCCGCCCTCGGGCGTCGGCAGCGCGGAGCCGTCCAGGTCTCCGAAGGTCACCGTGGGCACCCGGTCGACGACGCACGTGCGGGCGCCGTGGTTGGTGACGCTGAGCCGCAGCACGGTCGGATCGCCGGGCGCGGCCTTCGCCCGGACCGTCAGTGACTGCTCGGCACAGCGGACGGGCCGGGCGTGGTCCGCCGTGGCGGCCTGGCCCTGCGGCGCGGCCGGCAGCAGGCCCGCCACGGCGGCCGAGGCGGCTGCCGAAGCGCACCCAGCCAGTGTGACGGCCGGGGAGGCGCGGGAGGCAGTACCGGATTCATGCCCGTTGCCCGGGTGTGCGCCTGCTGTCACCAGTTGGTGGCGTTCGTGGTGGCGCTCCAGTTGTTGCCGTCCGCCGGGCAGGAGCTGCCGTTCGGCGGCAGGGAGCCGTAGAGCAGGAAGTCGTCGATCTTCTGGTGCACGCACTTGGAGGAGGTGTAGCCGGTGTGGCCGTCGCCCTTGTTGTCGAGCACGACCGCCGACGAACCGAGCCGTGCGGCCGTCTCGACCGTCCACCGGTAGGGCGTCGCCGGGTCGCCGCGCGTGCCCACGAGCAGCATCCTCGCCGAGTGGACGTCCTTCACCCGGTCGCGGATGAAGTCGGTGCCCTTGGGACGGCCGTAGCACATGAGCAGTTCGGTCAGCCGGTAGCGGCCGAAGACCGGTGAAGCCTGCTCGTACTCGGCCCGCAGGTGCTTCAGGTCCTTGGTGATCTGCGCCGCGTCGGGCCGGTCGGGGTCGTCGGCGCAGTTGATCGCCATCAGGGCGGCCTCCAGGTTGTCCGCCGGCACGTTCTGCGGATCGACCAGACCGTCGTTGCGGTGGCCGCCGACGGGCAGACCGGAGCCCGAGGTGGCGAAGTTCAGCACGCCCCGGGTGTCGCCGTCCTGGACCAGCGAGGCCAGGGCGCGCTCCAGGGATGGCCACTGCTGCTTGCTGTAGAGGGCCTGCCCGATGGCGCCGACCAGGTCCTGTCCGGAGAACGAGCCGCCGAAGTCCGACGGGACCGGATTGGCGTCGAGTGAGTGCACGAGGGCGACCACCTGGTCCCCGGCCACACGCCGGTCCTGCCCGAATGGACACGCGATGTCTGTCATACACCAGTCCAGGAAATCGTCCAGCGCGGTCTGCTGCCCCTCGGCGCCGGCCACCCCTTGCTCGGACAGCGGCTCGGTCAGGGTGTCCACGCCGTCGAGGGCCAGCCGGCCGACCTTGTGCGGGAACTGTGCCGCGTACACCGCGCCGAGCCGCGTTCCATAGGAGAAACCGAGGTAGTTGAGCTTCTTGTCGCCGAGGGCCTGGCGGATGACGTCCAGGTCGCGGGAGGCGTTCACGGTACCTATGTGGGGCAGCACCGGGCCGGAGTGCCGGGCGCATTCACCGGCGGCCTTGCGCAACTTCGCGAGCAGCGTCTGTGGATGGTCGAGGGCGGTCTCGTCGTCCATCGCGGACGAGGCCTCGTCGCTGCCGTCGCCGCAGCTTACGGGGGAGGAGCGGCCGACGCCGCGCGGGTCGAAGCTGACCACGTCGTAGCCGTTGGTCAGGTCCATGAACCGCTTGCCCTCGGTGGCGAGTTCGGGAATGCCCGCACCGCCCGGGCCGCCGAAGTTCAGCAGCACCGAGCCCTGTTTCTTCCCGGTCGCCTGGTAGCGGGCGAGGGCCACGTCGAGCGTGCCCGCGCGGGGCCGTGCGTAGTCGAGCGGCACGGTGACCTTCCCGCACTGGAGGTCCTTCGGCATGTCCGGGCCCTTGCAGGCCGCCCAGGTCACCTTCTGCTGATAGAAGCGGGACAGGCCGGACTGTGGCCGGCCGGTCGCGGGCAGTCCGGCGCCGAGCAGCGCCAGGGCGAGGGCTCCGGTGCCCGCGCAGCGCCGCACGGCGGGCCGTGTGCACAGCTTGACCAGCATCGAAAGCCTCCCGGGACGCCTGTCGCGGACCGGGGGACGGCGGGAGGGCGCCCTCGGATCACCATAAGCGGGCTCCGGACGGCCCGCCTCCCGGCGGGCGGGACGGCGCCCCGCACCGTATTCTCCGCACCTCTTGCCCGTTATCGATCACCGAGCGTCTTTACAAGCAGTTCGATAACTCTGTCGCTCGACGGGGTGAAAGGCCGATAAGCCATAACTCGGATGGTTCGTCTGCGTTTTACGGGGTGCGGGTGACTGCCCGTGACGAATTGTGGAAGGCAGGGAACCTATGAGACGGGCTACCCGTAACGGTGTGATCGCCGTCGCCGCCGCCTCCGGAGCGATGGCCGTGGCACTGCCGGTGTCCGCCGCCTTCGCCGCCGAGGGTGCCGCCGCCGACGGCTCCGCGGCCGGCTCGCCCGGGCTGATTTCCGGCAACGGTATCCAGCTCCCGGTGCATGTGCCGGTGAACGTGTGCGGCAACACCGTGAACGTGGTGGGGCTGCTCAACCCGGCCGCCGGCAACGCCTGTGAGAACCGCTCCGGTCACGACGCCGCGCAAGGCGCGTCGGCGACGTCCGGCGGCGCCTCTGCCCACGGCGCCGCGCAGGGCTCGCCCGGCGTGCTCTCCGGCAACGGCGTCCAGCTCCCCGTCGACCTGCCGGTGAACGTCAGCGGCAACAGCGTCGACGTGGTCGGGGTGGGCAACCCGGCCGAGGGCAACCGGTCGGACAACGGTCCCGGCGACCATCCCCGTACCCCCCGAAACCCGGCCCCGAAGCCCCCGGCCCCCACCCGGCACCAGCCCCGCCCGCACACCCCGCGCCCGGTCGCCCCGCCGAGGACGTCCGCGCTGGCCCACACCGGTACCGACGGCACCGTGCCCACCGTCGCCGGCAGCGCCGCGCTCCTCCTCACCGGCACCGTCCTCTACCGTCGCTTCCGCCCCGGGCGCACCTACTGACCCACCCCCCTCCCAAGGCCCCACCGGACGCCGGCCCGGTGGGGCCTCGCCGGGTGGGTCCGGGCAGTGCCGCACGGTGCAGTAGGTTGATCGGGTGACGGACGGCATACGAGAGCGATGACGAGCGTTGCCGCGCCGGGTGCGCTGGGCCCTCGTGGTGTACGCGAGCGGATTCCTGGAGGGACCTGCGCCCATGTCCTCCACCTGGTGCGCGGCGGACTTCGCGCCTACGCCACCTTCGGCCCCCTTCCGCCGGCGGGTGTTTGCCCATCATCCTCTTCGGGGCGTTCGTCCTCGCGTCGCTGCTTCCCCTGCTGCGCGCCCCGGCCGGTGGCCGGGCCGTGCGCAACGGCTGATCTTCCCGTGGCGCGGCCCCCGTTGATCCGGAAGGATGCGGCACGGCAGTCCGGTCCCGACGGAAATGGAGCGCATCGATGACCCCTGCGGCCCCCCACGACCTCGTCGTCTCCCCGGCCACCCTCGCCGACTGGCCGGTGATCTCCGGATGGGCGGCGGCGGAGGGCTGGAATCCCGGACTGTCCGACGGGTCCGCGTTCTTCGCGCAGGATCCGGACGGGTTCTTCCTCGGCCGGATCGACGGGGAGCCGGTGTCGGCCATCTCCGTGGTGAACTACGGCCCGGATTACGCCTTCCTGGGCTGCTACCTGGTCCGCCCCGACCTGCGCGGCCACGGCCACGGCCTCACCACCTGGAAGACCGCCCTCGCCCACGCCGGCAACCGCACCATCGGCCTGGACGGCGTCGTCGCCCAGCAGGACAACTACCGCCTGTCAGGGTTCGAACTCGCCTACCGCACCATCCGGTACACCGGTACGGCCCCGCAGCGCGAGACGCCTGCCGGTGTCCGTCCGGCCGGGCCCGCCGACCTCCCCGCGATCACCGCCTACGACAGCTCCTGCTACCCGGCCGACCGGCCACGCTTCCTCGCCGAGTGGCTCACCGGCCCCGGACACCGGGCCTTCGTCCGCCACGACGGCGTCCGCCTCACCGGTTACGGCGTGCTCCGCCCCGGCCACGACACTCTGCGCATCGGCCCCCTCTTCGCTGACACCGCCGCCGACGCCCGCGCCCTGTTCGCCGCCCTCACGGCCGAGGCCGCGGGAGGCGAGGTGGCCATCGACGTGCCCGAGCCGAACGCGGCCGGTGTCGCCCTCGCCGAAGAGGCCGGTTTCCAGGCCTCGTTCGAGACCGCCCGCATGTACACCGGACCGGTCCGGGAGCATGCCCGGCACCGGGTGTTCGGCGTCACCACGCTCGAACTCGGCTGATAGTCGGGGGCGTTGCCTCAGGTCGCGGCGGTGCAGCTCCCGTACCTCCGTTCCTGCACCCCGGACGCGGCGCCAACGGCTACCGCAGCTGACCCGAGTCCGCGGTCGCCGGCGTCCAGCAGATCCGCGGGCTGCTGGATTCCGGCCTGACCACCGAGATGATCCGGGCGATCCTGCCGTACCTCTCGCGACCCGGGCGAACGGCACCCGCCCGCCGAGTGCGTGACCCCCGAGACGGCCGCCCCGCTCCAGGGGCACATCGGCCGCATCCAGCCCCGCATCGACTGCCTGGCCCGCAACCGCGACCGGCTCAGCGCCTACCTGGCCGCCGTACGCCCGCAGGCGGTGCGGGCTAATTCCGTTGCCCCGGGTTGGTCCGGCATGATCGAGTCGGGGCATGGATCACTCGGCGGTGCTCGCCCTCTACGACCGGGACATGCGCGAGAACGCGACTCCCGACGGCCCCGGTGCCCGCATCGAACGGACCGGCGCGGTGGTGCGTCATGTCGCGGACGCGCAGGGATGGAACGGTGTGCTCTGGTCCGGTCTGGACGCGGCCGGCGCGGACCGGGCGATCCACGACCAGATCGCGTACTTCACCGGCCTCGGCCGCGACTTCGAGTGGAAGCACTACGGCCACGACCGGCCGGACGACCTCGGCGCCCGGCTCCTCGCCGCCGGATTCCGGGCCGAGCCCGAGGAGACGCTGATGGCCGCCGAGACCGGCCGGCTCGCCATGGACGCCGAACCTCCCGAGGGCATCCGTCTCGTGCAGGCCACCGACGCGGCCGGCGTCGACCTCGTGGTGGAGGTCCACGAGAAGGCGTTCGGCACCGACGGCAGCCGGCTGCGGCACCGGCTGCTCGCCGGCCTGGCCGCCGACCCCTGCACGGTCGTGGCCGTGGTCGCGCTGGCCGGGGACGAACCCGTGAGCGCCGCCCGGATGGAGCTGGTGCCCGGGACCCGGTTCGCCGGGCTGTGGGGCGGCGGCACCGTCGAGTCCTGGCGGGGTCGGGGCGTCTACCGCGCTCTGGTCGCCCACCGCGCCCGCGTCGCCGCCGCCCACGGCTACCGCTACCTCCAGGTCGACGCCTCGCCCATGAGCCGCCCGATCCTGGAGCGCCTCGGCTTTCATGCCCTGAGCACCACCACCCCGTACCTCTACGAGGGCTGACTTCGCGTCAGCGACGCACGCGGGCCCGGTCCAGCGCCGCGATCCCGACCGCGGCCAGGGCGATCTGGATGAACCACTCGATCCAGTCCGGCCCCTTGGTGTCCGCGACCCCGAACCCGGCGGCGATCGCCGAGCCCAGCAGCGCGGCCACGATGCCGACGACGATGGTCCACAGGATGCCGATGTGCTGTCGCCCGGGGACGACCAGACGCCCCAGGGCGCCGATGACGAGTCCGATGACGATGGCGCTGATGATGCCCGAGATATGCATGTCCACCCCTTTTGGTCGAGCCTCCCGCTCAGCATCTGCCCGCTGTGAGCGGAGGTAGTCCGCTCCGGTCATTGCCGGGTCTTTCTGTTCATCGGGCCTTCATGCCATGTACCTTTCAACCACTCGACGCGTGTAGAACCCTCAAGCGGGCTCTACGCGCGCAGACTTGGCGCCGCACCGCCTCTCCCCACCCCTCATGGAGGTTCGCCGGATGCTTGGATCCAGGAGATCCCGCCGCAGACTCACCACCGCCCTGGCCGGTTTCGGGCTGCTCCTCACCGGAGCCGCCGTCCAGGTCGGCAGCGGCACCGCCGCCCACGCGGCGACCACGCACCGCATCCTGTTCGACAACGCCCACGCCGAGACGGCCGGCAACGCCGACTGGATCATCTCGACCAGCCAGCCCGACCCGCTGGGCCAGAACCCCGCCCCGTCCGTCGAGACCGACTGGACCGGCGCCCTGTCCTCCTGGGGCGTGGCGCTGCAGAAGACCGGCGACTACAGCCTGAAGACCCTGCCGTCGGGCTCCAGCCTCAGCTACGGTGGCTCTTCCTCCACCGACCTGTCGAACTTCGACACGCTGGTCCTGCCGGAGCCCAACACGCTGTTCACGAGCGCCGAGAAGACGGCGATCATGAACTTCGTGAAGAACGGCGGCGGTCTGTTCATGATCTCCGACCACACCGGAGCGGACCGCAACAACGACGGCTACGACGCCGTCGAGATCCTCAACGACCTGATGACGAACAACAGCGTCGACTCCACCGACCCGTTCGGCTTCTCGATCGACTCGCTGAACATCAGCTCCGACCACCCGGCAGCGATCAGCGACAGCACCGACCCGGTGCTGCACGGCTCCTTCGGCACGGTCACCAAGAGCCTCATCGCGAACGGCACCACCGCCACGCTCAAGCCGTCGGACAACCCGAACGTCAAGGGCCTGCTGTACCGTACGGGTTACTCCGGCAACACCGGCGCCTTCTTCCTCACCAGCACCTTCGGCAGCGGCCGCGTCGCCTTCTGGGGCGACAGCTCCCCGATCGACGACGGCACCGGCCAGTCCGGCAACACCCTCTACGACGGCTGGCACGACTCCAGCGCCACCAACGCCGCCCTCGCCCTCAACGCCACGGCCTGGCTGGCCGGTTCGGGCACGAGCAGCGGCGGTGGAGGCGGCGGCACCGGCACCTGCACGGCAGCCCAGCTCCTCGGCAACAGCGGCTTCGAGTCCGGCAACACCACGTGGAGCGCGTCCAGCGGTGTCATCACCAACGCGACCGGTGAGTCGGCTCATTCCGGCTCCTACTACGCCTGGCTCGACGGCTACGGCACCGCCACCACCGACACCCTGTCCCAGTCGGTGACCATTCCGTCCGGCTGCTCGACGGCGACGCTCAGCTTCTATCTGCACATCGACACGGCCGAGACCTCGACCAGCACGGCCTATGACACCCTCAAGGTGCAGGTGCTGGGCAGCTCCGGCGCGGTCCTCGGCACTCTGGCGACGTACTCGAACCTCAACGCGGCCTCCGGTTACACCCAGCGCAGTTTCGACCTCGGCAGCTACGCCGGGCAGACCGTCACGCTGAAGTTCACCGGCACCGAGGGCTCCCAGTACCAGACGTCGTTCGTCGTGGACGACACCGCGCTCAACGTGAGCTGAACCGGCCGGGGGCGGGCCGTACCGGTCCGCCCCCGTTCCGTCAGGCCGCCGGCACCGTCCGCTCCGGGGTGTTCCAGCCGGAGACCCGCACCCCCGGCGCCGAGCCGTGCAGATCGGCCGTCCGGTAGGTGGCGGTCAGCGTGACCGACTCGCCCGGCCACAGGCTCACCTCGTTGTCCGACCAGCGCACCGGCAGCACCGGCTTTCCCTGTGGGTCCACGAGGTGGACGTCCGTCAGCAGCGCCGGGGTCTTCCCGTTCCCGGTGTTCCGCAGGGTCACCGTCGTGGTCGACGTGCCGCCCGAGGACTCCGTGGCCGCCGTCGCCGTAACCGGCACCTGCGCCATCGAGGCGAGCCCCTGGAGATCGGCGTAACGGGTCGTCGGCGTGTAGTACCAGGTGGTGGCGGACCAGTCGAGGGTGTCGGGCCGGGTGGACAGCCAGTACACGTTCCGGCTCACCTCCTTGCCGTCCGCGTCCGTCAGGACCAGGCGCAGCAGATACGTCGACGACAGCCCGCCCACCGAGGACGGCAGGGTGAGGGCGGTGCCGTGCGCCCCGTCGCCGTTCACCGTCAGACCGGTCACGGTCCTGTCGTACCTCTGTGTGCCGTCGGGGTCGAACAGCGTGGCCCGGGCGGTGAGTCCGCTCGCGGAGCCGTGGTGGTGGTTGACGACCACGACCGAGCGGTTGTCGTACGAGTACTGGATGTGCAGCGGCTCGTTGGCCTTCTTGGCGCCGAAGTAGGCCCCGCCCTGATCCAGGTAACGGCCCATCAGCTGCCAGTGCAGGGATGTCCAGCCGCTGTTGAACATCCAGTGGATCACTCCGGTCGAGGGCTTCGAGGAGTCCGTGGCGTTGCGCTGGTACGCCTCGAACTGGGCGCGGACGTCCTCGTACTGGGCCAGCTGGGCCTTGCGCACATAGTCGGCGAGGCTCTTCGGGGCGCCGTAGCGGCCGGTGAGGGCGGCGTCGTAGATCTTGAGCGTGCCGAAGACCGGGGACGGCGAACGGTGGTACTGCCTCGCGTCCGGGTCCTTCCAGAGGGTGTCCAGTTCGGCCGGGGTCAGCATGCGGCGCAGGGTGTCGAGGGTGGGAATGCTGGGTCCGGCGCTGGTCTCCGAGTTGAAGCCGGTGGCCCCGCCCTCGCGCTTGGCGTACCAGTAGCCGGGGGGCACCCAGTCGTACGGCCCGGTCATCTTCATGCCAGAACTGCCGAGCTGTGGTGAGGAGTTGTCGGAGGCCGCGGAGACCACCGGGTCGGGCCAGTCGGCGGAGTTCAGGGCGTCCAGGTAGGTCTTCTCGATCCTCGCGTCGGGTGCGAAGTCGCTGCCCACCAGGAAGGAGATCACGCTCGGGTGGTCGCGCAGCCGGGCGGCCTCGGCGGCCATGGACGCCTTCGCCACCGGATAGTCGGCGCCGGTCCACGGCTCGCCGGTCTCGCTGCCGTTGACCTGGCCCTCCCACTTGTCGCAGCACTCCCAGCCCGGCAGCGTGAGGATGCCGTAGCGGTCGGCCAGGTCGAAGAACTCGTCCGGCTCCAGGTGCCCTTCCAGGCGGATCGCGTTCAGGCCCAGGTCGAGGGCGTACTTCAGCCGGTCCTCGACATAAGCGGTGTCCCAGCGCAGGAACTCGTCCGGCGACCAGCCGCCGCCCTTGATCAGCAGGTTCCGGCCGTTGATCCGGTACTGGCGCGCGCCGTCCGCGTTGAGCGGCGCCTGGACGTCGCGGATGCCGAAGCTCTCGTGCGCGGTGTCCGAGGCCGTCCCGGCGACGGACGCGGTGAGGTCGAGGGCGTACAGCGGCTGGCCGCCCATCCCGGCCGGCCACCACACCTTGGGCGAGGTGAGATGCAGGCCCGGGGTGTCGGCGGGGGAGAAGGTGACGGTCTTCGTCTCGTGGGCGGCGAGCGGGACCCGCCGGGTGAAGGTGGTCACGCCGATGCGTCCGGTGACCTCGGCGGTGACCGCGGAGCCGGTGTCGTTGCGGGCCTGCGCCTTCACCGTCAGGTCGGCGGAGGCGAGCGACGGCACGGCCAGCCTGGTGATCACGTGCGCGTCGCGCAGCGCCACCGGGCCGCCCCGGCGCACCAGGACGTCCCGGACGATGCCCATGTTCCGGTCGGGCGGCGGCTGGAGCCAGTCGATCCAGCCCATGGTGAGGTCCGTGTTCGGATCGTTGGGCCGGACACGGAAGGCGACCGTGTTGGTGCCGGACCCGACCAGCGAGGTGATGTCCAGCTCGTGGTGCGTGTAGGCGCCCGTGACGTCCGCGGCCTTCGCCACCTGCCGGCCGTTCACATAGACGTCCGCCGCCGAGACCACCCCGCTGAAGTCGAGGAAGGTGCGCCGCGCGGTGTCGTCGACGGTGAAGTCCGAGCGGTACCACCAGGGGACCTGGAAGTCGGCCTTCGGGATCTTCTGCTGGTTGGTGGAGAAGAACGGATCGGCGTACACACCGTCGGCGAGCAGCGCGGCCAGGACCGTGGAGCGGGGGCCCGCCGGATACCAGCCCTGCGCCGGATAGCCCGGAGAGGAGATGGCGGCCGGAGTGTCGCTCACCTTCGCCGAGGACTGGATGGCGTAACCGGCGAGCGGTGTGCCGGTGCCGGCCGCCGAGGGGACGCGGGTGGTCCGGGCGGGCCCGTGCGGTGGTGCCGGTTGCCGGGCGCCGGAAGAGGTGCCGCCGGTCAGGGAGCCGAGCAGGCCGAGGACCAGCGCGGTGACGGCGTACCGGCGTCCGAGGGCGGGGCGAGGGAACATGGCAGAGCTCCGGGCTCGTAAAGTTAGGAAACTTTACTAACTCGGTTCAAGCTAGGGGGCCGCAGGGGTCGTGTCAATCACCGTGAGGGGCTGCGCCGTTCGGCCCGTCAGGTTCCGGCCGTCCTGCGCTCGAACACCAGGTCCCGCGCCGTGCCCAGGGCCGTGGCCACCGCGCCGAGCAGCACCGCGTCCTCACCGAGCCGGCTCGGCGCGATCCGCGGTCGCAGCGGGCTGAGGGCACGCACCTGTTCCTGGACCGGACGCAGCAGCAGATCGACGCTGTGGCCGACCCCGCCGCCGAGCACCACCAGATCCGGGTCGAGCACGGCGGCGGCCGCCGCCACGGTGTGCGCGATCCGCTCGGCCTCCAGCTCCACCGCCCGCAGAGCGGCCGGATCGCCCCGCCGGGCCGCGTCGAAGACCGCCTTCGCCGTGAGCTGCCCGCTCATCCCGAACTCCCGGGCGGCCTCCACCACGGCCACCCCGGACACGGCGTCCTCCAGCCGCTCCGGCTTCTGCCGGCCCGCCCAGGGCAGGAAGCCGATCTCGCCGGCCAGCCCGTGCGCCCCCGTGAACAGCCGTCCCTCGCTGACGACGCCCATGCCGAGGCCGGTGCCGATCAGGATGTACGCGAAGAGCCGGCTGCCCGTCCCGACGCCGTACGTGTACTCGCCGAGCGCGGCCAGGTTGGCGTCGTTGTGCACCTCCAGCGGTACGCCCAGCTCCTCGCGCATCCGGTCGACGAGCCCCGCACGCCCCCAGCCCGGCAGGTGCATCGCATACCGGACCCGCCGCTGTTCCTCGTCGTAGACACCGGGCGTGCCCAGCACGCCGTGCACCACCTCGGCCGGGTCCACGCCCGAACCCGCGATCACCTGCCGGGCGGTGCCCACGACCAGATCGGCCAGTGCGGCGGAGGCGCGGGTCCGGTTGCGTACGTCCGTGCGGGCGACGACCGTGCCGTCCAGGTCGACCACCGCCACCCGCAGCCAGCCGCGGCCGATGTCCACGCCGAGCGCGTACCCGGCGGCCGGATCGGGGGCATAGAGCACGGCGGTGCGCCCGCGCTCCGGGGCGTGGGTGCCGACCTCGTGCACCAGGCCGGCCGACTCCAGGGAGGCCAGCGCGCTGGAGACGGTCGGCTTCGACAGGCCCGTCTCCCGGGCCAGTTGGGCGCGCGACGCCGCACCGAGGGCGCGCAGCCGGTCCAGCAGCAGCCGTTCGTTGGTGCTGCGCAGCCGCCGGCGGCTCCAGGGCTGTTCCTGCTGCTCTTCGGCGTCACTGACGGTCATCGGACCATTCTCATGTATTCCCGGCGCACACTTGACGCATCTAGTAAGGCTCCTTAACTTTATCGCCCAGTCAGCCCGCCGGGTGCCGTCGAGTGCGCCCGTGGCGTCAGGAGTCCCCATGTCCGGTAGCCCGCCACCCTCGGGTGGTTTCGTCCGCCGTGTAGGTCTGTTCCAGGCCACGGCCATCAACATGAGCCAGATGTGCGGCATCGGGCCGTTCGTGACGATCCCGCTCATGGTCACCGCGTTCGGCGGCCCGCAGGCGGTCATCGGCTTCGTCGCGGGCGCCGTCCTCGCGCTGTGCGACGGACTGGTCTGGGCCGAGCTGGGCGCCTCGATGCCCGGCTCGGGCGGCAGTTACGTCTATCTGCGCCAGGCCTTCCAGTACCGCACGGGCCGGCTGATGCCGTTCCTCTTCGTGTGGACGGCGATGCTCTTCATCCCGTTGATCATGTCCACGGGTGTGGTCGGCTTCGTCCAGTACCTGGGCTATCTGGCCCCGGATCTCGGGCGGACGGCGGGCGATCTGATCGGTCTCGGCATCATCGCTCTGGTCGTGCTCCTGCTCTGGCGCGGTATCGAGCACATCGCCCGGATCACCGCCGTGATGTGGGCGGTGATGATCGCCTCGGTGCTGCTGGTGATCGTCGCCGCGGCCTCCGACTTCAGCCCGCACCTGGCCTTCACCTACCCCTCGGGCGCCTTCGACCTGACGAGCAACCACTTCTGGCTCGGCTTCGCCGCCGGCCTGACCATCGGCATCTATGACTACCTCGGCTACAACACCACCGCGTACATGGGTGCCGAGATCAAGGACCCGGGCCGTGTCCTCCCGCGCTCGATCCTCCTCTCCATCCTCGGCATCATGGCGATCTACCTGCTCCTGCAGATCGGCACCCTCGGTGTCATCGACTGGCGGAGGATGGCCGACCCGCACGACATCGCCGCCACCTCGGTCGCCTCCGCGGTGCTGGAGAAGACCTGGGGCAAGGGCGCCGCCGACACGGTGACCGTGCTGATCCTGGTCACCGCGTTCGCCTCGGTCTTCACCGGGCTGCTGGGCGGTTCCCGGGTGCCCTACGACGCCGCCCGCGACCGCGTCTTCTTCCGGCCATACGAGAAACTGCACCCCCGGCACCGCTTTCCCGTGCTGGGCCTCGCGACGATGGGCGTGATCACGGCGGTCGGCTTCCTGATCGGCCGGCACACCGACCTTGCGACTCTGATCCAGTTGCTCACGACGGTGATGGTGATCGTGCAGGCGCTCGCCCAGATCGTCGCCCTCACCGTGCTGCGCAAACGCCGGCCGAGCCTGCGCCGCCCGTACCGGATGTGGCTCTACCCCCTGCCCAGTCTTGTCGCCTTCGCCGGCTGGTGCGTGATCTACGGCTACGCGGACAAGAGCTCCCCGGGCCGCCACCCCATCGAATGGTCCCTGGCCTGGCTGGCGCTCGGCTGTGTGGCCTTCGTCGTGTGGGCCCGGCTGGAGAAGGTGTGGCCGTTCGG
Source organism: Streptomyces sp. NPDC030820 (assembly GCF_055572075.1). Classification (NCBI taxonomy): domain Bacteria; kingdom Bacillati; phylum Actinomycetota; class Actinomycetes; order Kitasatosporales; family Streptomycetaceae; genus Streptomyces; species Streptomyces sp. NPDC030820. Next base: position 90,359 of record NZ_JBVIEB010000012.1, on the reverse strand, counting down.
GGAGCGGGAGATCAGCGAGGAGTACCTCGCGGGCGCGGATCCGGACGTCGCCCCCGTGGCATGACCGACTGGCCCGCGATGGGCTGGAGTCACGGCAGTCTTCGCAGGCCTCCCCGGCCGGACCCGAGTCCGCCGGGGAGGCTTTCGTTTCATGACCGAGACTGTCCTTCCCGATGCCACCGTCCACCCCGCGACCGCCGAGGACCGGCCCACCGTGGAGCGGCTGTGGCTGATGTTTCCGCCATGATCTGTCCGCCTTCCGGGGCGACCTGCCCGCCCCCGACGGCGCCTTTCGCACCGATCGGGTCGAGAGTCCCTTCACCGGGCCCGGCTGGGCGCCTCATCTGTTCGAGTGCGGCACACACCCGGCCGGCTTCGCGTAACTGCCCCCGAACGTATGGCTGTCCTTCCGCGTCGGGATGGCCGCGCCCGGCTGCGGCACCAGGAATCCCGCGTGGGCTGCCCCTCCTTGACATGCAAGTGATTGCCTGCATAACGTTGAGTGTGCGATCAGAAGACGACACCGGGATGGACAGGGTCTTCAAGGCGCTGGCCGACGACACGCGCAGGCGCCTGCTGGACCGGCTCCACGAGAACAACGGCCAGACCCTGGGTGAGCTGTGCGAGCGCATCGCCATGACGCGCCAGTCGGTCACCCAGCATCTGGCCGTCCTGGAGGCCGCCAACCTGATCAGTACGGTGCGGCGGGGGCGGGAGAAGCTGCACTACCTCAACCCCGTGCCGCTCCATGAGATCCAGGAGCGGTGGATCGACAAGTTCGAGCGCCCGCGCCTGAGCGCGCTCGGCGCCCTGAAGCGACGAGCCGAGGAAGCCATGACCGACAAGCCGAGTTTCGTGTACGTCACCTACATCGCGAGCACCCCCGAGAAGGTGTGGGAGGCGCTCACCGACGCCGAGCTGACGGCTGCTTACTGGGGCCATCGCAACGAGTCCGACTGGCGGCCCGGCTCCCACTGGGCGCATGTGCGCACCGACGGCTCGGGCATCGCCGACGTGGTCGGAAAGGTGGTGGAGAGCGAGCCGCCCACCCGGCTGGTCACCACGTGGGCCGCGCCCGACCAGGAGGGCCAGGAGGACCGGCACTCCCGCGTCACCTTCGAGATCCGCCCGTACGAGGACATCGTCCGGCTGACCGTCGTCCACGAGGACCTGAGCGACGAGGGCGAGCGCTCGGACGTCGCCGCCGGCTGGCCGGCCGTGCTGTCCAACCTCAAGTCGCTGCTGGAGACGGGCCGGCCCCTGCCGCAGGAACCGTGGCTGGTGCCGGGCCGCTGAGCGGACGCGAACGGGGCCGGTCCGCCCGAGCGGACCGGCCCTGCATACTTCCCGTACTTCCTGTTCTTCCCTCCCGTGCGTCTCCTGTCACGGCCTGGGGGTGCTCCGCGCCGCCGTACCGGCACATACCAGGCCGAGCACGAGCGCGAGTGCGCCGATGATGACGTTGTTGATGATCACGCCCTTGTCCGGGCCGCTGCCCACGATCCAGGGGGCGATGATCAGCCAGATGCCCATGGCGCACATGGCCCAGCTGAGGCCGTACATCCGCTCGGGGGCTCGGGTGAATCCCAGTGCCAGCAGCCCTATCGCTATGCCTATGATCAGGTTGTGCGTCATGAGCGCGGGCTGGCTCGTCGCGTAGTGCACTATCCACGGAGATGCCGCGCAGTAGAGCCCGAGCAGGAAGACCGGCCCGTCCACGAGCGCCACATCACGACCGCCGAGCATGCGGGCGTAGCGTGCCCGCATTTCGGAGACATCGGGGTGGGTTGATATGTCACCCCTGTGCACGTTGGCCATAACTCGTCTCCTTTGACTTGCAGGCCAGACCGTGTCTGGTGCGATGGATGATGGATGCCGTTACCATCGCATGTTCCCAGTTTGCTCTTATTTCTTCTTTATGTGTAGGCCTGTCCGGCGTACGAACTCCGCGCGACGGCGCTGGAGCGTCGGCGTACCCGGGTGGTGTCGTCGGCGGCCGGCCGGCCGTTCAAGGACGGCCCTCGTCGACGGCTGCCACGGGTGACGCATGACGACGCGACCGGACCTCACCCGGCGACGTCACGTCGACCTCGCACGCGTCTGCAGCGCATCCTGTTGCGCCGCGGTCTGATCGCCCGACTCCTCGCACCGATCCGCCGCTCTTCGCCTTCACCTCCGGCACTCGGCCCGAGCCGCCCGTACGGTCGACGTGGCGCCCGCTCGGCCCTCGACTCGCCCCACTCTCCACCGCCATTGGCGGGACGCCCGCACCTCGCGAACGAAGAGCCCACGTGTCCCTCACATGGTCAGCCGGAACCCCGAGCGGCTGTGCGGGCCTACGGCGACTTCCTCGACAAGGGCGCGCGTACCGTCGTACCGGCGAAGGACAGCAGCGCATGCTCGCCCTGCCCGGCGGCAGCCGGGAGAGCCCGGCCCAGGTGCCGACCGCGGACTGACCAACCGCCCCTGGCACACTGACGGTTCATGACACGAGAACCGAACGAGGTCGCCGGGGCCGTCACCTGGGGTCTGCTGGCCGCATGGGCCGTGCACGACACCGAGGAAGTGGTCATGGTGCCGCGCTGGGTGCGCACCCACGTGCCGGAGCTGCGCAAGAGGTTCCCCCAGGTGCCGGAGACGGTGTGGCGGCGGCTGGAGTCCGTCGACGGGCGGGAGTTCACCACGGCGGTCGGCGCGATGGCGGTGGTGCTGGCCGCCGCGTGCGCCGACGGCCACCGGACCGGGGGCCGGTCCGCCCTCTACCAGACCGCGCTCAACGCCTTCGGGCTGCACGGCCTGGTCCATCTGGCCCAGGCGGCCGCCATGCGCGGCTACACCCCGGGCTCCGCGACCACGCCCCTCGTGGTGCTCCCGTTCACCCTGTGGGCCCGCGGCCGGCTCCGCCGCTCCGGCGCCCTGCGCCCCACCCGCCCACGGCATCTGGCCGAGGGCCTCGCCTTCGCGGCGGCGGCCACGGTCGTCACCCACACACTGGCCCAGGGCGTGCTGTGCCGACGGTGACGGCGGGACACCCGGCCGACGGTGATGCCGGGGCCCGGCTCAGGCACCACCCAGCGCCCGCAGATGTGCCGACCGGGTCTCCGCCGTCTGCCCCTGCACGAGCAGGAACAGCGCCTCCCGGGCGAGGCGCTGGGCGCGGCTCGTCAGGGCCATCGACCGGCCGCCCCCGGCGACCACCGCCGCCGTGGTCGCCGTACGCAGCACCTCGTACGCCTCCGCGCGTAGCGCCAGCCGCTCCGCGACTCGCTCCAGCGGCGCCGGATGGTCGGCCAGGGCGTAGGCGCGCCGGCGCACGTCGGCCAGGCGAGCGCGCAGCGGCGCGGCCGTGTCCTCGTCCGGCAGACAGAGAGCGGCCTCCGCGACGCCGAAGACCGCGGGGTTGGCGTTCAGCGTCCTGGCCCGGTCCCCGGGCGCCCACCGCTCGTACGGCGTACGCAGGGCCACCGCCTCCTCGGGCAGCCACAGGCCGGCCAGCTCAAGGGAGACCGTGCGCGAGGCGGTGAGCGCCGCGAGACGCATCGGCTCCGAGGCTCGCAGCCCCGGCTGGTCGCGGGCTTCGGTGAACGCGAACAGCACCTCGCCCGCTTCGGTCGTCCCGGCGAGCAGCATCACGTCGTTCAGGCCCCACCCGGTGTACCAGGGCACGGTCCCGTCGAACCGCCAGCCGTCGCCCTCTCGGCGGACCCGCACCGACACGCGCGGATACGACCGCAGATGCGCGTACGCCACCCCGGACAGCAACTCCCCTCGCGACAGCGGCCCCAGCAACCGCTCACGAACGGGCAGGTCGCTCTGGACCAAGGTCTGCACCGGCGTGTGGTGCTGGGTCTGCACGAACCATGTCGTACAGCACGCCCCGGACAGGATCTCCGCGATCCGGCGGACCACGTCCGGCGGCGCGCCCGAGCCGCCGTACCCGACCGGAGCGCCCGCCCCGAGCAGCCCCGACCGTTTCACCGCCTCGATGTGGCTCATGGGCAGGCCCTCCCGGTCGACCCGCTCGGCCTCGGGAATCAGCAGGTCCGTGGCGAGCCGGTGGGCGCGGTCGAGGAGCGGATGCGCGGTGGAGGCTGTCATACGGAAGATTCTTTCGGAGATTTCTTCCGGCGCCGTGTCGATCCGGAGGCGGGCCGTTCGTGTAGGAGGTGACACACACCCGAGAGACCCTTGAGTCACCGAGGAGGACGTCATGAAGCACTACCTGCTCAGCGTGGTCCAGCCGGCCGGCGGGACCCCGCCCGCCACCGAGGCCCTCGCCGAGATCATGCGCAACGTCGAGGCCTTCAACGACGAGCTGCGCGCCGCCGGGGCCTGGGTCTTCGCCGGCGGCCTGCACGGCCCGGAGACCGCCACCATGCTGCGCCCCAAGGACGGCGAGGTACTCATCACCGACGGCCCGTACGCCGAGGGCAAGGAGTACCTGGGCGGCCTGTGCCTGATCAGGGCCGCCGACCTCGACGAGGCGCTGGAGTGGGGCCGCAAGGCCGCCCTCGCGACCACACTTCCCATCGAGGTACGGCCCTTCGTGGACCAGCACTAGCGTCTTGCCGGAACACCTCGGGAGGCTGGTTCATGCCAGCCTCTCGTCCTTGATCGCCAGCTGCCGGTCTCCCCGCCGGTAGCCCACGGTGCGTATGCCGAGCGCGTCCTTCAGCTGTCGGGCGGGCACGACCTCGGGAGCGGGGGCGGGTGCCTGCCCCGGCTTGGGCAGCGGGTAGGCGGTGGTGGTGGCGGAGTGGAAGGTGATGTTGCCCTCCGTCTTGGTGAACAGCTGGTGGACGTGCCCATTGAGACAGGTGACCGAGGAGAAGCGGCGCAGCAGCGAGATCACCTTCAACGCGTCGTCCGTGCTCCAGCCCCACCGCGGGTACATGGCGAACAGCGGGATGTGGCTGAAGACCACGACGGGCGTGTCCGACGGCAGACCCGCGAGGTCCTTGCGCACGAAATCGATCTGCTCGGTGCCGAGGTGACCCAGCTTCTCCAGGCTCAGGGTGTTGACCAGGGCGACGAAGTGCACACCGTGGGTGTCGAAGCTGTACCAGCCGTCGCCGAGCGTGCCCTTGCCGAAGGCCTGCCGGTAGGCACGGCCCGCGTCGCCGATGGAGTCGTGCTCGCCCGGCACGGTGAAGACACGATCCGTCCGCAGCCCGGCCAGCATCTGCCTGACCTGGTCGAACTGTCCCGCCGTGGACAGGTGGGTCAGGTCGCCGCTGTGCATGACGAAGTCGGGCCTGTACCCGAGCCCGTTGACCCGACGGATCGCTTCGGTGAACGAGCCGACCACGTCCGTGTTGGCCGGGCCCTGGAAGCCGATGTGGCTGTCGGAGACCTGCACGAACCGCAGTGCACCGGTCGGTGCCGCGGCGGCCCGGGCGGTGGTGTCCCCGGAGTCGGCGACATGGCTGATCACCTCTCCACCGGCCACGGTGAGCACCACGGCTCCGCCGAACCATCCGGCGTGCCGCATGAGTTGACGCCGAGTCATGCCGTGTTCGGAAGAGGGTTCTTCGGCGCCGCCGACCGGTGCCGCGCTCGGCTGGTCGTCGTATGCGGTCATGGGGTCACCTCCACGGTGCCGGTCATGAACGGATGGATGGTGCAGAGGTAGGCGTAGCTGCCGGGCTTGGTGAACGTGTAGGTGTACGTGCCGCGCTGGGCGAGGGAGGACGAGTGCAGCGGGCCGCCAGAGCCGGCGCTCGTGACGGTGTGGGCGTCGGTGTCCTGATTGGTCCAGGTCACCGTCGTGCCCGCCCTGACCTTGAGCGTGGCCGGGGAGAACGCGAAGTTCTTGATCGTCACGGTGTTCGCGGCCACCGGTGTGGCGGCCGTACCGCTGCTCGGAGAGGACATGGGCATGGTCATGCCGGGTGTGCCGGCCAGTTGATGCTGACCCGGGCCGGGCGTGAGGGAGCCGGGGTCCGAGGCGCGTGGCGAGTGACCGCACGCGCTCAGGAGTCCCAGCACACCGGCGGTGGCGACGGCGAGCCCGGCCGCACCGCGCGATCGGCGGCCCACAGGGCGGAAGTTGACGTACATGATGTGCATTCCCCACTGGTCAGGTGATGCCGTGTGCGACGGCTCATGCCTGGTTTCACGGGCGGTGGTGTCGTGTGGTTCGGTCGATACGCATCTTTTTCGCGCTTATCACCGCTTCCCATCGGTAACTCGGCATGACACGACAAATACGCAGATATGCGTGATGATCGGCCTATGCCATGGAGTGCCCGAAAACGTGGCGAAGCGGCCGATCCGAATCGCTCCGGGCGCCGTGTCTCGGGTAACGGGACCATTTCGACCACGGACGAGGAACTGCTCCGGGCTCTGTATGCCGAGCACGCAGGCCCTCTGTTCCACTACGTGCTGCGACTGACGTCAGGAGACCGGCAGTGGGCCGAGGATGTCGTGCAGGAGACCTTGCTGCGGGCGTGGCAGCACCCCGCCGCGTTCGACCCGGCACGCGGCCCGGCCCGCGCCTGGCTGTGCACGGTCGCCCGGCGCCTGGTCATCGACACGCACCGGGCCCGGCAGGCGAGGCCGGCGGAGGTGGGCGGCGATGCCCTGGACCGCGCCGCGCAGACGGCGGGCGAGGACCGGATCGAGCAGGCGTTGCAGAGCTGGGCCGTGGCCGACGCCCTCCGGACGCTGTCCGCGGACCACCGCGCCGTACTGCTGGAGACGTACTACCGGGGCCGGACCGTGGCGGAGGCGGCGCGGGTGCTGGGCATCCCGCCGGGCACCGTCAAGTCGCGCACGTACTACGCCCTGCACGCCCTGAAGCTGGCACTGCGGGAACGGGGCATCGAGCCATGACCACGGCATGGAGGAGGTGCCGGCCATGAACGCGGACCACGAGGCCCTCCGGCTGGCGCTCGGAGCATACGTCCTGGGCGCGCTGGCCCCGGCGGAGGCGGAACGGGTGCGTGCGCACCTCGCTGAATGCGACGGGTGCCGGGCGGAACACGCCGAGCTGGCTGGACTTCCGGCGCTGCTCGCGACGGTCACCGCGGCGGAGGCCGAGGGCCGGCCCGTGCCCGTCGGCGACGAGGACCCTGCCGATCGGCTGGTACGGCGGGCGGCGCAGAGCGCCGGGGGCTCACCCCAGCCGCCGCCCGGCACAACGACGCCTCGGGCCCCCGAGGCGGGGCTGCTCGACCGGATGCTCCAGCAGGCCGCCGCCAGGCGCCGCAGGACCTGGCGTCGGCAACTGGCCGGTGCGGTCGCGTCGCTGACGCTGGTCGCCGGGGCCGCGGTCGGCGGCACCTTGCTGGCGATCGGCGGAACCGTGACCGGTCAGGCGACACGACCCGCACCGGTCACGCCGGCACCGTCGCGCGTCTTCTCCGGAAGCGACCCCGGCACCGGCGTCACCGCGTCGGTGCGGGTCTCCCCCTCGGCGTGGGGCAGTGTGCTGCAGATCTCCGCCCATGGGGCGCCCGCGGGCATCACCTGCCGGTTGCAGGCGGTCGGGCCCGGGGGAACCAGGTCGGAGGCCGCCACTTGGCGTGCGGGGACGTACCCGCCCGGCACCACCGTCCCCGGGGCGGTCCCCTTGTCCCCGGCGGCCATCGAGCACTTCGAGATCGTCGCGGGCAACGGCCAGAAGCTGGTCACGATCCGGGCGTGAGCCGATCCGGGGATGAGTCAAAGAAGTTGGACAAAAAGGGCGAATGGCTCGAACCATATGCGCTCGTCGTCCGTAGAACTGAATGAGTGCTCACATTCGGGTTCCTACGCAGAAGAGCCGGAAGACCATGTTCGTGACCGATTCCGCCCGTGCCGGCTCACCCCCCGCACGGTCCTGCCGCCACCAGGCGATGCTCACGCTGCCCGCGCAGGAGGCGCATGTCCCCGCCGCCCGTCATCTCGCGGCGGAGCTGCTGGAGTGCTGGTGCGTGCCCGAGAGTGAGCGGGACTCCGCCGTCCTCATCGTCGACGAACTCGCCGCCAACGCCGCCCAGTACGGCCGCGAACGCATGACGCTGCTGCTCGCCCTCGACGGCGGCACCCTGCACATCGTGGTCAGTGACTCCGGAACGGCGGTCGAGCGCGTCCGCCATGACGTGGCCCCGGACGAGCACGGCCGCGGTACCGGCATCGTCGACTCCCTCGCCCAGTCGACCGAGGTCCACCAGACGCGCGGTGGCCGAGAAGTCCGCGCCTGTCTGCGCTGTTCGGCATGATCGGGCCCGTACGCTTCCGACGAGCGCAGAAGGGCACGGGCGCCCATGGCGGACACCGTCGATGTCGAGGCCGTCTTCCGCGCCGAGTACGGGCGCGCGGTCTCCGTCCTCGTCCGCTTCCTCGGCGACATCGACCTCGCCGAGGAAGCGGTGCAGGACGCCTTCACCACCGCCGTACGCACCTGGCCGGAGGCCGGTGTGCCGCCGAGCCCGGCCGGCTGGATCATCACCACCGCGCGCAACCGGGCCATCGACCGGCTCCGCCGCGAGTCCTCCCGGGACGCCCGGCACGCCGAGTCCGCCCGGCTGTACGCGCCCGACGCGCCGGCCGAGGAGGGCCCCGTGCGGGACGACCGGCTCCGTCTGATCTTCACCTGCTGCCACCCCGCGCTCGCCCTCCAGGCCCGGGTCGCCCTCACCCTGCGCCTCCTCGGCGGCCTGAGCACCGCCCAGATCGCCCGCGCCTTCCTGGTGCCCGAACCGACCCTCGCGCAGCGACTGGTGCGGGCCAAGGCGAAGATCCGGGACGCGGGCATCCCGTACCGCGTGCCCCACGACGCCGACCTGCCCGAACGGCTCGGCGGCGTCCTCGCCGTCGTCTACCTGATCTTCAACGAGGGCTACACCGGCGACCCGGCCCTGGGCGCGGAGGCGCTCCGGCTCGGCCGGCTGCTCGCCGCGCTGATGCCGGAAGAGCCCGAGGTGACCGGCCTGCTCGCGCTGATGCTGCTCACCGAGTCCCGGCGGCCGGCCCGGCAGGGCGCGGACGGCGTCCTCGTCCCGCTGCCCGAGCAGGACCGCACGCTGTGGGACCGCGAGCTGATCGCCGAGGGCCAGGACCTGGTCCGGCACTGCCTGCGCCGCGGCAAGCCCGGGCCGTACCAGATCCAGGCCGCGATCAACGCCGTGCACAGCGACGCGCCCACCGCCGAGGCCACCGACTGGCACCAGATCCTGCGCCTGTACGACCAGCTCATGGCCGTGGCGCCGTCCCCGGTCGTCGCCCTGAACCGTGCGGTCGCCGTGGCCGAGGCCGAGGGGCCGGCCAGGGCGCTCGGCCTCGTGGACTCCCTCGACCTCGGCAGGTATCACGTGCTGCACGCCGTCCGTGCCGACCTGCTGCGCCGCCTGGGCCGCACCGCCGAGGCCGCCGCGGAGTACGGCCTGGCCGCCGAACTGGCCGGCAGTGAGGCCGAGCGGGGCTACCTGGAGCGGCGCCGCCGGGAGACGCACCCCGACGCGACGTGACCCGCGTCACCATGACCGGCCGGAATGAACTTGAGGACCTGAAAGGTTGGCAAATACATCCACTGAGACCTAGGCTCGGGCCGAACCCGCCCGTGCACCACCAGCGAGGCATCCGTGAACCACCCCGCCATCGAGCAGCCCGCCGACATAGTGGCCCGGCTGCGCGCCACCTTCGCCACCGGCCGCACGAAGCCCGTCGAGTGGCGCACCGGCCAGCTGCGCCGACTGCGCGCGATGCTCACCGAGCGCGGCGCCGACCTCGCCGCCGCCCTGCACGCCGACCTCGGCAAGAGCAGCACCGAGGCGTACCGCACCGAGATCGACTTCACCATCCGCGAGATCGACCACACCTTGGCGCACCTGGCGGACTGGCTGCGCCCGGAGCCGGCGCGCGTCCCGGCCCACCTCGGCGCCGACGCGACGGCCTGGACGCAGTACGACCCCCTCGGCGTCGTCCTCGTCATCGCCCCCTGGAACTACCCGGCGCAGCTGCTGCTCGCCCCCATGGTCGGCGCCCTGGCCTCCGGGAACGCGGTCGTCGCCAAGCCGAGCGAGCTGGCCCCGGCCACCTCGGCCGCCCTCGCCGAGCTGATCCCGGCCTACCTGGACACCGACGCGGTCGCCGTGGTCGAGGGCGGTGTCCCGGAGACCACGGCCCTGCTGGCCGAGCGCTTCGACCACATCTTCTACACCGGCAACGGCACCGTGGGCCGGATCGTGATGCGCGCCGCCGCCGAGCACCTCACCCCGGTCACCCTCGAACTGGGCGGCAAGTCCCCGGTGTTCGTGGACCGAGGCACCGACCTGGACGTGGTCGCGGACCGGCTCGCCCGCGGCAAGTTCCTCAACGCCGGCCAGACCTGTGTCGCCCCGGACTACGTCCTGACCGACCCGGAGACCGCCGCCGCCCTGGAGGCCGCGCTGGTGCGCGCGGTGGAGGCGCTGTTCGGCGCCCACCCGGCCGAGTCGCCGGAGTACGGCCGGATCGTCAACGAGCGGCACTTCGACCGGCTCTTCGGTCTGCTCGGCTCCGGCCGGGTCGCGGTCGGCGGCGAGAGCGACCGTACGGCGAAGTACATCGCGCCGACCGTCCTCGCGGACGTCGACCCCGGGTCGCCCGTCATGCAGGAGGAGATCTTCGGCCCGATCCTGCCCCTCGTCACCGTGGCCGGCCTGGACGAGGCGATCGCCTTCATCAACGACCGGGACAAGCCGCTCGCCCTCTACGTCTTCAGCGAGTCCGAGCAGACCCGCGCGCGCATCGCCGCCGAGACCTCCTCCGGCGGCCTCGGCCTCGGCCTACCCCTCGCCCATCTGACCGTCTCCGACCTGCCCTTCGGCGGGGTGGGGGAGAGCGGCACGGGCAGCTACCACGGGCGCTACTCCATCGAGACGTTCAGCCACCGCAAGGCGGTCCTGGACAAGCCGCTGAGCTGAATTCCCTTGCATGACAGGGCGGATGTGCGAAACTCCGCCGAATGACCGCTGAAACGATCACTGCGGACGCCTCCGGCACCTTCGAACTCGGCGACCTGCCCGTCCACCGCATCGGCTTCGGAGCCATGCGGCTGACGGGCAGCGCCGCGTTCCACCTCGGCACGCCCAGCGACCGTGCGCGCTCGACCGCCGTGCTGCGCCGGGCCGTCGAACTGGGTGTGAACCACATCGACACCGCCGCCTTCTACTTCTCCGCCACGCGCTCCGCCAACGAACTGATCAACACCGCCCTCGCCCCGTACCCCGAGGGCCTGGTCATCACCACCAAGGTCGGCCCCTTCCGGGGCTACCACGGTGAGTGGGGCGACCCGGCTCGCCCCGACCAGCTGCGCGGCCATGTGGAGGAGAACCTGCGCCAGCTCGGGCGCGACCATCTCGACGTCGTCAACTTCCGCCGGCAGGAGCAGGACTCGATCGCCGAGCACTTCGGCGCGCTCGCCGAACTGCGCGAGGCCGGCCTGATACGCCACCTGGGCATCTCCGGTGTCGGACCGCGCCACCTCGCCGAGGCACTGGAGATCGCCCCGGTGGTGTGCGTCCAGAACCGGTACGCCCTGGACCGGCCCGATCCCGTCGACGACGAGATGCTGCGCCTGTGCGGCGAACACGGCATCGCGTTCGTCCCCTTCTTCGCCGTCGCGGGCCAGGCCGGACCGCGGGCGGCGGCCGACACCCATGACGACACCGTGCGCGACATCGCCCGCGCCCACGGAGTGAGCCCCGCGCAGCTTCGCATCGCCTGGACCCTGCACCAGGGGCCCCATGTCCTCGCCATCCCCGGCACCGGCAACCCGGACCACGTCGCCGAGAACGTCGCGGCGGGCGCGCTGCGCCTCACCTCGGACGAACTGGCACGGCTCGACGCCCTGCACACCCCGGCGAGCCGACGATCGGCCCTCCCATAATGGTGCGGGGGCACAGCCGTACGAAGACTCGATTGACTACCATCGTGTAGACGGTCGCCTGGACCGCACACGACGACGGGGTGAGGGACGTTCCATGACCGAGGGGAAGGACGAGCGCCGGCCGGCCGGTGAGCTCGAGGCGAGCGTCATGGCCGCACTCTGGGCCGCGGGCGGACCGCAGACACCCGGCCAGGTCCAGCGGAGCCTCGGCGCGGACCTGGCCCGTACGACGGTGACCACGATCCTCACCCGCCTGTACGACAAGGGCGTCGTCGAGCGGCACCGCCAGGGCCGCGGCTACGCCTACCTCCCGGTCCGGGACGTCCAGGACGCCCATGGCCTCACCGCCCGCCGGATGCACAGCGAACTCGACCGGGACAGCGACCGCCAGACCGTCCTCGCCCGCTTCGTCGCCCAGCTCAGCCCCGACGACGAACGGATCCTGCGGGACCTGCTCGAACCCGACGAACGATGACCGCGCTCCTCCTGCTGCCCCTGCTGCTGCCGTTCGCCCTGCCGGCCCTGGCCCGCCGGGCCCTGGACCGGCTGGCCCCGGCCGCCGCGCTGTGGGCCGTCACCGGCTGTGCGGTGGTGCTCGCCGGCTGCTCGCTGGCCGCGCTCGGCTCGTTCGTGCTCATCGGGCTGCTCAAGGTCCCGCTCTTCGCCGCGCTCGGCGAGCTGATACACCCGCTGCGCACCGCCTCGGACCTCGTCGTGCTGCCGGCCGCCGCGACCTCCGTCGGTGCGCTCGCCGTCTGCGGCTGGACCCTCGTGCGCTCGGTGCTGCACCAGACCCGCGCCTTCCGCGCGGCCCGCACGGAGGCGGGGCGCGGCCCCTCGGCCGGCGATCTGTGCGTGGTGGACTCGCCCCGCCCGGACGCCTACGCGCTGCCCGGCCGTCCGCACCGCATCGTCGTCACCACCGCGATGCTGCGCAGCCTGGACGGCCCCGAGCGGGAGGCGCTGTTCGCACACGAACGGGCGCACAACGACGGCCACCACCACTACTTCCTGGCCGCCGCCGAACTCACCGCGCACTGTCATCCGGCACTTCGCCCGGTCCGCGGGACCATCCGCCTCGCCGCCGAGCGCGCCGCCGACGAGGCCGCCGCCGCGAGTGTCGGCGACCGGCGCCTGACCGCCCGGGCCATCGCCCGCGCGGCCCTCGCCGGACAGGCGGCCCGCTCAGCCCACTCCGGGCGTCCCGACTTCGCGCCTGCCGCGACCACCGGCCCCGTCCCGCAGCGCGTCGAGGCGCTGCTGGCCGCACCTCTCGTGCCCCGGGCCGGCCGTGCGATCGCCGCCCTGCTCATCGCCTGCACCGCCGTCTCCTGCGCCGCCTCGGTCGCCGGCATGGCCGATTTCCACCAACGGGTGGAGATCGCCCAGGGCGACGAACGGCCCTGACGCGCAGCACCCGGGATCAGTCGCGGCAACCTTTCGGCAACCCGGTCGCAACGCGCGTAGAACGAGACTGGCGCCGGAGGCGTTTTACGTATAACCTCACCCGCTAACCGCCCTCACCGGAAGGTTCCGATGCGACGCGTCGCCCTGGTCACCCTCGTCGTCGACGACTACGACGAGGCCATTCGCTTCTACACCGAGGCCCTCGGCTTCCGGCTCGCCGAGGACGCCCCGCGCCCCGACGGCTCCCGCTGGGTCGTCGTGGAACCCGGCGGCCCCGGCACCGGGCTGCTGCTGGCCCGCGCCAGGGGCGAGGCCCAGCGGGCCCGCGTCGGCGACCAGACCGGCGGGCGCGTCGGGTTCTTCCTGCACACCGACGACTTCGCCCGCGACCACGCCCGGATGGCCGCGGCCGGCGTGACCTTCCTGGAGGAGCCGCGCCACGAGCCCTACGGCACCGTCGCCGTCTTCCGGGACCTGTACGGCAACCGCTGGGACCTGCTCCAGCCCGCCGCCTGATCACTTCCGAAACACCGAACCACCTGCCGAGGAACGCCCTGCCATGACCGCGCCCCGCATCGACACCGAGACCCTCCGCCGGCTCCCCAAGGCCGTGCTGCACGACCACCTCGACGGCGGCCTGCGCCCCGCCACCGTCGTCGAACTCGCGGCGGAGATCGGTCACACCCTGCCCACCACCGACCCCGACGAGCTGGCCGCCTGGTACTTCGAGGCCGCCAACTCGGGCGACCTGGTGCGCTACATAGCCACCTTCGAGCACACCCTCGCCGTCATGCAGACCCGTGAGGGCCTGCTGCGCACCGCCGAGGAGTATGTGCTGGACCTCGCCGCCGACGGTGTCGTCTACGCCGAGGTGCGCTACGCCCCCGAGCTGAACACCCAGGGCGGGCTGTCGATGAGCGAGGTCGTGGAGACCGTGCAGGAGGGCCTCGCCGCCGGTATGGCCAAGGCGGCCGCCGCCGGCACCCCCGTACGGGTCGGCACCCTGCTGTGCGGCATGCGGATGTTCGACCGGGTCCGCGAGGCCGCCGACCTGGCCGTGGCCTACCGCGACGCCGGTGTCGTCGGCTTCGACATCGCCGGCGCCGAGGACGGCTTCCCGCCCGCCGACCACCTCGCGGCCTTCGAGCACCTGCGTCGCGAGAGCGTGCCCTTCACCATCCACGCCGGCGAGGCGCACGGCCTGCCCAGCATCCACCAGGCCCTGCAGGTGTGCGGCGCCCAGCGGATCGGCCACGGGGTGCGGCTGACCGAGGACATCGTGGACGGCAAGCTCGGCCGGCTCGCCTCCTGGGTGCGCGACCGCCGGATCGCCCTGGAGATGTGCCCCACCTCCAACCTGCAGACCGGCTGCGCCGCCTCGATCGCCGAGCACCCGATCACGGCCCTGAAGGACCTCGGCTTCCGGGTCACCCTCAACACCGACAACCGTCTGGTGTCGGGGACGACGATGACCCGGGAGATGTCCCTGCTGGTCGAGGAGGCCGGCTGGACCGTCGAGGACCTGCGCACGGTCACGGTGAACGCCCTCAAGAGCGCCTTCGTCCCGTTCGACGAGCGCACGGCCCTCATCGAGGACGTGGTCCTGCCGGGTTACGCGGCCGCGCTCTGAACCAGCCCCCTGAGGTAGGCGGCCTGTCCGATGTGCTGAAGGTCGTCGGACAGGACGCTCACCAGCCGGACACCCAGGCTGACCGGGGGATCCCAGCGCTCGTCCACGATCCGTTCCAGATCCTTGGCGGCAAGGCCGCGCAGCGCGCCGAGGGTCTGCTCGTGCACGGCGTCGTAGTAGCCGGTGAGCAGGTCGGCGGACTCGACCCGCACCTTGGCGACCTTGGCCGGGCTGTGCCCGTAGCCGGTGTCGTGCCGGGGCAGGTCGAGGCCGAAGCGCTTCTCCCAGCCCTGGGAGAGCCACACCTGGTCGAGGTCGAAGGCGTCGGCGATGTGGTCGTCCTGCACCCGGGTGAGATGCCACACGAGCCAGGCGACGGAGTTGGCGTCGGGGGCCGGGCGGTGGTGCAGCGCGTCCGGTCCGAGGCCGTCGAGGGCGGCATGGACTTCTTCCTGGATGCGGCCGTAGCCGTCGATGAGGATGTCCTTTGCATGCATACCGTCCACCATCCCAAACAGCGGGCACTCACGCCTCCGGAATCCAACTCCCGTGGAAGCCGAGCGGCACCCGGGGGGGGTGCCGCCGTCCGGTGTCAGACGCCCCTGCCAGAAAAGGACGGTGACGATCCGTCACCCCGCCTGCGGGGTGTGCCGCTGTCCGGCCGGTGCCCAGGCCGGTGAGTGCGCTCTGCGGGGGCGGGCGGCCGTGATCAGGAGACCTGGGACCCCTCCTGGGGTGGTGCCAGGCCCCCTGTCCCAACGCCGGTCTCCAGGAGCGCGACGAGCGCCCGGGCGGCCGGACTGGTGGCGCGGTCCGGCGGCAGCAGCGCCACGGTCTCGTACTCCGTCTCGCCCGTGCCCTTCAGCGGCAGCGCCGTGAGCGAGGGCCGCTTGTGCCGGAAGTGCCGGGGTACGACCGCGATCCCCAGGTTCTCGTCCACCAGGTCCAGCAGGCTGTGCACGTCGTTGACCTCCAGTGCGACCGTGCGCCGGACACCGGCCGCGGCGAACGCGGCGTCGGTGGTGCGGCGCGGACCCCAGTCCGGGTGGAAGTCCACGAAGACCTCACCGGTCAGGTCCTCGGGGGCCAGCACCGCGCCGGCCGAGGCCAGCCGGTGGCCGGGATGGCACAGCACGGTCATCGGCTCGCTCGTCAGCGACACCGAACGCAGCTGGTCGCTGTCCGCCTGGGTGCGGTAGGCGAAGGCGAGGTCGATCCGGCCGGCCGCCACCTCCTCGGCCAGCGCACCCGAACCGGCCTGCCGCAGCCGGATCTCCACGTCCGGATGCCGGCCCCGGAACGCGGCCAGCAGCCGTGCCACGTGCACTCCGGCGATGCACTGCTCGGTGCCCAGCGCCAGCGTGCCGCGCAGCACGCCCTGCACCGCCGCGACCGCCTCGTGCGCCGCACGGACCTGCGCCAGGATCCGCTCGGCCTCCACCAGCAGCGCCCGCCCCGCCTCGGTGAGCGTCACCCGCCTGGTGGTACGCACGAACAGCGGCGCCCGCAGCTCCCGCTCCAGCGCCCGGATGGACGCCGACAACCCCGACTGGGACACCATCAGGCGTTCGGCGGCCCGGGTGAAATGCTGGTCCTCGGCAACGGCGACGAAGTGCTGGAGATGGCGCAGTTCCATGATTGAGAAGCCTAGCCGCTGAATTCCATCGGATTCTTCTGTTGGACCGCTGCCCGCGCCCCGGGGAAGAGTGGAACCGGTAGATCGTGTGCCAACCCCTCTGGAGTCGCGTTGTACACCGCACACCCCGACCGATACGCCGACATGCCCTACCGGCGCACCGGACGCAGCGGGCTGAAGCTCCCTGCCCTGTCCCTCGGCCTGTGGCACAACTTCGGCCCGGACCGGCCGGTCGAGACCCAGCGGGCCATCCTGCGCCGCGCCTTCGACCTGGGCGTCACCCACTTCGACCTCGCCAACAACTATGGCCCGCCGCCCGGCGCCGCCGAGTCCGCGCTCGGCGAGGCGCTGAAGGCCGACTTCGGGCCGTACCGCGACGAATTGATCATCTCCACCAAGGCCGGCTATCTGATGTGGCCCGGCCCGTACGGCGAATGGGGCTCGCGCAAGTACCTGCTGTCCTCGCTCGACCAGAGCCTGAAGCGCATGGGCCTGGACCACGTCGACATCTTCTACTCGCACCGCCCCGACCCGGACACTCCGCTGGAGGAGACGATGGGTGCCCTGCACTCGGCGGTGCAGCAGGGCAAGGCGCTGTACGTTGGCGTCTCCAACTACTCGCCGGAGCAGACCCGCGAGGCCGCCCGCATCCTCGCCGACCTCGGCACCCCCCTGCTCATCCACCAGCCGCGCTACTCGATGCTCGACCGCCGGCCCGAGCAGCAGGACCTCCTCACCACCCTGGACGAACTGCAGATCGGCTCCATCGCCTACTCCCCGCTGGAGCAGGGCCTGCTCACCGGCCGCTACCTCGACGGCATCCCCGAGGACTCGCGGGCCGCGAGCGACAGCCCCTTCCTGAACTCGGACGCGGTCACCGAGGACCTCGTGGCCCGCCTGCGCTCCCTCGACGAGGTCGCCAAGTCCCGCGGCCAGACCCTGGCCCAGCTGGCCCTGGCCTGGGTGCTGCGCGGCGGCCGGGTCACCTCCGCGCTGGTCGGCGCGAGCAGCCCGCAGCAGCTCGAGGACAGCGTCGGCACCATCCGCAACCTGGACTTCGACGCCGGGGAACTGGCGCGGATCGACGCGATCGTGCAGGGCTGAGCAGCCCCGGGCGGCGGCGTACGGCGGCAGGCCGGGGCAGCCCTGGCTGCGCCCTCCATCCGGCCTCGCTCTCCGGGGCCGCCAAGGGGCTGCTGTCGCAGTTCTCGCAGGAGACGCCGCCCAGCCCGCCGAGTTGCGGGCGGGTGGCGCACCAGACAGCCAACGCCCGGCCAGATCATCGGCACCGGCCTCGCCAAGGTCGTCGAAGACCACGGGGGAGAAGCGCAGGCCCCGCGACCACCTCGCCGGCTGCGGGCGCCGGCCGACGGGCGCCTGGCCCCGGCCCTGCGCCTGATGCATGCCGACCCGGCCCACCCGTGCCCTGAGGCAGCACTCCGTCCCGGTGGCGGAAGTGGTCCGCTCGGTCGGCCACGGCTCCGCGCCAGGTGCTGTCAGGCACCGGCCGGCACCCGGTCCAGGAAGCCCAGCACCTGCCGGATCCGGCCCTCGTCGTCCAGGGTGACGACGTCGAACCCGGCCACCGGCGCCGAGCTGTCGGCCTCGCTGACCAGCTCCCAGCCGAAGCGCGCGGTGTCGTGGTGTCCGTCCACCGCACCGACCCGGCGGAAGACGAACCCGGGGAACTGCTCGTGCACCGCCGCGATCACGGCCGCGATGCCCTCGTGGCCGCGGACGTCGGCGAGCGGGTCGGTGTAGCCGCCGTCGGCGGTCCACGCGGCGGCGACCGCCTTCTTCAGCGCCTCCGGCTCGGTGGCGTTCCAGGCCTCGAAGTAACGGGCCGCGGCGCTCTCGTAACGGTCGGTGTTCACGGACATGGTGAATCAGCCTCCATCGAGGTCTTAACTGCTGGTAAGGGCTGGTCGAATCCGGATCCGGGCTTCGCCGATCCGGTGTGACCACCATGCCGGAGCACCGAGGGGCGGGTCGATTACCTGCCTGGTAATGCGGGGGGTGCGCACGCGCCGATGCGTTCCGGCCAGAACCGGCGGTGAATATGCCAAGAGACTGGCCGGAAAGTCATGGTGACAGTGTTTCGGGAGTGGCGATACTCGAACATCAGGGGCACTTCACCGCACAGGAGCCGCACGGAGAGCGAGGCCGGACCGGGCGCAACCAGCGAGGCGACGGGGGAGTGAGACGTGCACGACGAATTCCTGTGCCATGTCACGGCGTACGGCATCTGCGACGGCCGGCGCATCGGGGTACCGCTCGGCACCTATCGCGCACCCACGCTGGCCCTGGCGCTGTGGTGGCTGCGCGACCGCGCCTCCTGGATCGCCGAGCGCCTGGACCCGAGCCCGGAGGACCCCGCCTTCCCGGTGGGCTCGCTGGTACCGGTCGCGGACACGGTGGCCGACGTGCCCGCCCTGCTGCGCGCCTGGTGCGCCGACGACGTCCGGCAGGAGCTGGTGGCCGACGAGCTGGCGGGCGGACGACTGGTGCGGATCGCGGCCAGCGACGACACCACCGAGTACGAACTGCTCGCCGAGTCCGTGGACGCACTGCGCATGCAGCGCACCCTGCCGGCGCTCGTCGTGCCCGTCGCCTGACACGTGTCCGTCGCCGGTGCCGCACCCCGACTCCAGGCGCATATGTGGACGAATCGGTAGAATTCTGGCCATGGCGGAGCGGCCGATCGCCCCGACGGCGCCTGAACTCGTCCTGGAGACCGACACGGGCTCCACGGTCATGAGCCCGGGCCACGACTACCACGTCGGACGCGACCCGTTGAGCGACATCGTCCTCGACGATGCCCGGGTCTCGTGGCACCACGCCGTGCTGCGCTGCGACCATGACCGCTGGACCCTGACGGACCGGCACAGCACCAACGGCACCTACGCCGACGGCCGCAGGATCAGCGAGTGGGGCGTACGCCCCGGCAGCGTGATCCGCTTCGGCAACCCCACCGACGGCCCCCGCGCGGTCCTCGCCGGCCCCCCGCGGCCCGCCCCCGACCGGCCCTCCGCGGTGTCGCTTCCCCAGCTGACCGGCACCTTCCGAAGCCCCAGCAGTGTCCGCCCGCTGCCCGTGCGCTCGGTCCGCATCGGCCGGGCCGCCGACAACGACCTCGTGGTGAACGACCTGGTCGTCTCCCGCCGCCACGCCGAACTGCGCGCCCACGCCGACGGCACGTACGAGATCGTCGACCTGAGCAGCCACAACGGCACCTACCTCAACGGCCGGCCCATCACCCGCGCACCCATGGGCCCCGGCGACATCGTCGGCATCGGCCACTCCGCGTTCTGCCTGGTCGGCGACGAACTCCAGGAGTACGTCGACACCGGCGAGATCTCCCTCGACGTCCTGGACCTCACCGTCGCCGTGGACGGCGGACGCAAGGTGCTCCTCGACCACGTGTCCTTCCCGGTGGGCGAGAAGTGCCTGCTCGCGGTGGTCGGACCGAGCGGCGCCGGCAAGTCCACGCTGCTGAACGCCCTGACCGGGCAGCGGCCCGCCGACCGTGGCACCGTCCTGTACGACGGCCGCGACCTCTACCGCGACTTCGCCGAACTGCGCCAGCGCATCGGCCTGGTCCCGCAGGACGACATCCTGCATCCCCAGCTCACCGTGCGCGCCGCCCTGACCTACGCCGCCGAACTGCGCTTCCCCGAGGACACCGCCGCGGCCGAGCGGCGGGCCCGGGTGGACGAGGTCATCCGGGAACTCGGCCTCGAAAAGCGCGCCGACCAGCCCGTGCACAGCCTCTCCGGCGGGCAGCGCAAGCGGGTCAGCGTGGCCCTGGAGCTGCTCACCAAACCCTCGCTGCTCTTCCTGGACGAGCCGACCTCCGGCCTCGATCCCGGCATGGACCGGTCGGTGATGAACATGCTGCGCGGCCTCGCCGACGACGGCCGCACCGTCATCGTGGTCACCCACAGCGTCCTCAGCCTCGCTGTCTGCGACCGGCTCCTGGTGCTCGCCCCCGGGGGCAAGGTGGCCTACTACGGACCGCCCGACGACGCCCTCGCCTTCTTCGGCTTCGAACAGTGGCCGGAGGCCTTCGAGGCCTTCGACCGCGACCCGGACCGCGACTGGGCCAGGGAGTACCGCGAGTCGCCGTTCCACCGGCACTACGTCGCCGAGGCCACCACCCAGCCCCACCACCCGGGCCCGGCCCCCGTCTCCCCGGCACCGCCGCCCCGCCCACGCGGCTGGGGCGCCCAACTCGGCACACTGG
The DNA here is from genome assembly GCF_055572075.1 of Streptomyces sp. NPDC030820. NCBI lineage: Bacteria > Bacillati > Actinomycetota > Actinomycetes > Kitasatosporales > Streptomycetaceae > Streptomyces > Streptomyces sp. NPDC030820. The sequence continues at coordinate 69,589 of NZ_JBVIEB010000012.1, read as the reverse complement.
TCCGCCGTTACGCGGCCGTCCTCAGCTCCGACCGCACGTTCCTGCTCGTCATGATCGCCCTGCCGTTCGTCATGGGCGCCATGGCCCGCGCCCTGGCCGGCCCCCGGCTCGCCCGGGACACCGCGATGAACGCGCTGCTCATCCTGTGCGTCGGCGCCGTGCTGACCGGCGCCGCCAACGCGGTGCGCGAACTCGTCAAGGAACGCGTCGTCTACCAGCGCGAGCGCGCCGTCGGCCTGCCCCGTTCGGCCTATCTGATGTCCAAGATCGTGGTACTCGGCACGATCAGCGTCGTCCAGGCCGTCGTCCTCACCCTGGTCGCCCTGCTCGGCGTCGACCTGAACACCCCCGGCGGCCGGGGCGTCCTGCTGCCGCCGCTGGCCGAGATCACCCTGGCCGCCGCCCTGCTCGCGTTCACCGCGATGATGCTCGGCCTGCTGGTCTCCGCGCTGGTGCGCAAGGAGGAGGTGACGATGCCGCTGCTGGTGCTGCTCGCCATCGTCCAGGTCGTGTTCTGCGGAGCCCTGCTCAGACTGAGCGGTGTGCCCGGCCTGGAGCAGCTGTCCTGGCTCGTGCCGTCCCGCTGGGCGCTCGGCGCCATGGCCGGCACGGTCGGGCTGTCCCGGATCGTCCCCGGCAACCTGACCGCCGACCCCCTCTTCCGGCACTCGACGGGCGTCTGGCTGCTCGATCTGGCCATGCTGGTGGTGCTCTCCGTCCTCTACGGGCTCGTGGTCGCATGGCTGCTGCGCCGGCACGAACCCGCCGTGATGCGGAAGTAGGCGAACGCGATGGCACACACGCGGAAGCAGGCGCCCAGATGAGCAGAGCCGCCAGTCCCGGATTCCAGCCCACGCACGTCGTGCCGCGGCGCGGCATGCCCGCCTGGGAGGCCCCCGACCCGGCCCGGCCCACCGTGCCCCTCGACCCGCTGCTGCCGGTCGAGCTCGTGGAGCGGCGCGGCGACTGGGGGTACATCCGCTGTGCCAACGGCTGGGGCGCCTGGGTCGACGGCCGCCGGCTCGTCGCCGTACCCGAGGACCCGCCCGCCGCCGACGGCCCGGCCGGCGCCGCCGATCCGCGGCCCCTGCTGGCCCGCGCCGAACAGGCGCTGGCCGACTACCGGTCCGCGGTGGAGGAGCTGGCCGCCGGCACCCTGGACGGCGAGGACTTCGAGGACCGTACCCAGGGCCTCAGGATCGGGATCGTCGTCGACGGGGAGGCCATGTGGCTGTACGACCCCGAGGAGGGCCGCTGGGTGTACGGCGACGGACGGCGGCTGACCACCTACGCCACCGACCGGGAGGTCACCGGCGAGGACGCCGCCGGGCACGCCCCGACCCGGCTGGTCGCACCCGAAGGTGAGCGCTGATGGCCCGCGAGACCAGCCTGTTCTCCGGTCGGCCCTCGGAACTCATCGGCCGGCAGATCGCGAGCTATCTCATCGAGAGCGAGATCGGGCGTGGCGGCATGGCCGTCGTCTACCGCGCCCGCGACCTGCGCCTGGACCGCACGGTCGCCCTCAAGCTGCTCGCCCCCGAACTCGCCCGCAACGACACCTTCCGCAAGCGGTTCATCCATGAGTCCCAGGTGGCCGCGGCGATCGACCATCCGCACATCGTGCCGGTCTTCGAGGCCGGCGAGACCGACGGGGTGCTCTACATCGCCATGCGGCACGTCTCCGGCAGCGATCTGCGCCATGTCCTCGACCTGCACGGACCGCTGCCGTTGCCCGATGCCGTGCGGATCGCCGCGCAGGTGGCGTCCGCCCTCGACGCCGCCCACGAGCACGGCCTGGTGCACCGGGACGTCAAACCCGGCAACATCCTGGTCGCCGAGGGCATCGACACCGACCACCCCGAGCACGTCTACCTCACCGACTTCGGGCTCACCAAGAAGTCGCTGTCCCTGACCGGCTTCACCAGCGTCGGCCAGTTCGTCGGCACCCTCGACTACGTGGCCCCCGAGCAGATCTCCGGCCGCCCGGTCGACGGCCGCTGTGACGTCTACGGTCTGGCCTGCGTCGTCTACGAGAGCCTCGCCGGCCGGCCCCCGTTCCTGCGCGACGACGACATGGCGCTGCTCTGGGCGCACCAGTACGACGAGCCGCCCCCGCCGAGCGAGGCCCGCCCCGGCCTCGACCCCGCGGTGGACCCGGTCTTCGCCAAGGCCCTGGCCAAGAGCCCGGACGACCGCTTCGACACCTGCCTCGGCTTCGTCGCCGCCCTGCGCGCCACCATGGAGGCCCCGGCCGGCCCGGCCGACGTCCGTCCGGCGCAGGAGCCCGACACGGAGACGCACCACAGGGCGACCGACCCGCCGAGCCCCCCGCACTGGGCGGACCCGGTGTACCGGGCCGACGCAACCGCGCGAAAGCCCGCCTGACCACCCACCGGCCGCCGCCGGGATGTCCGGCGCCGACGGCCGGGGTGTCGGCCCTGGCCCTCGTAATGGCCTCAAGGCCCGCCCACCTCGCCCCGCCGGTGCACCCGGCGGGCGAGCAGGCCGCCCAGGAAGCCGGCGGCCAGTCCCCACAGCGCGCCCAGGCCCACCGCCTGCCACAGCCGGGGCCTGAGGAACAGTTCCCCGGACAGGCCGCCGCCCAGGTCGCCGATGCCCAGCAGGGAGAGTCCGTAGTGTGCGGAGATGCGGCCCGTCAGGCAGATCATCAGCACCGTCAGCGCCAGCGCCACGGCCAGGTGGACGGCGTGCTGCCACAGGCGGATCCGGGCCGGTGAGGTCGCTGCCATCCGGAAGGCCACGGCCAGCAGCAGCACCGCGTCCACGACCACCAGCCACCACCACCGGCCGTCGTAGTCGGTGAGCGAGCCGAGGTTCAGCGCGGAGACGTCCGGGGTGCGCAGGATCGCGTCCAGGACGTGCGGCATGGGCAGGCCGAACGGGCCGTGCACACGGCCGTTCCAGGTCGCTCCCAGGCCGATGGTGAGGGCCAGCCAGGCCAGATTGGGCAGGCCGAGCAGGATGACCGCGAAGGTCTCCGGGCCGTGCCCCCGGGTGGCCGCCGTGATCAGCGCGGTGACCAGGCCGACGACGACGTACGCGAGGAGCAGCACCACCATCGCCTGCGCCGCCGGGCGCACCGACTCCTGGAACCGCAGCAGCCGACCCGGCAACGGCGCCCCCCGCGCGACCAGCAGCGCCACCGCCAGTACCCCGGCCAGCCACAGCAGGCCGAACAGCACCGTCAGCGGCACGTCCGTGCTGAAGCCGACCCGGGGCGCGGCCTCGAACAGGCCGGTCAGGTCGCTGAGGGTGCCGCTGCCCACGTCCACGGCGAAGGTCTGCCGGGCGCCGAGAGCCAGGCCGATGAGCACGAGCAGCCATAGCACCGCGATCCGGGCGGCCCAGCCGGCCAGTTCGCCGGCCGAGGCGACCGCCCGGTGCCGCAGCGGGCGCAGAAAGCCCCCACCGATCACCAGCGCGCCGACGAGCGTCACCGACAGCGGGATCACGGTGACCCCGGCCCGGGTCTGCGCCAGCACGCCGGCGTTCCCGGAGAGTTCCACGCTGCCGCCGACCGCCGTGACCAGGGTCGCGGCCACCACCCGGGGGAACGCGCCGTCCGGCAGGCCACCCGCGCCGGCCGCCCACAGTCCCAGCGCCGCCACGAGCACCATGACGGCCAGCCCGGTCAGCACCGCGGCCACGGCCTGCGCCCAGCCATGACGGGCGGCGGGCCGCGGGGAAACGGTCGGAACGCTCACGGTTGACACGCTAGGCAGCAGCCGCGCACCCCGCCCGCCGGGTGGGCCGTTCGCGTCGGCTTGCGAGCCTCACCACCCTGCGACACACAATGGGATCAAAGTGCAGCCAAATGCACCAAAAGGGATTTGACTCAGAAAAGCCGCGTATCGCACCGCGTATCGCGACGATCGCGACGGGAAGAAGTGCTCGTGAGCGCCGAACCTCCGTCCTCCGGCCGCCCGACCGGGCCGCCCTCCGGCCCGCTGTCGGGCTCCTCCCGGCCCCCTTCCGGACCACCGCCCTCCCAACCCCCGGGCGGCGGTGGCGGAGCCCAGGGTCCCCACGGGCCGTGGTGGAAGTCCGTGCCGCGGGTGGCAGCCGTCAGCGCCGCTGTCGTCGCCGCCGTGGTCCTCGCGGTGGTCTTCACCCGCCCGGGTGGATCCGGCAAGGGCGGCGAGGTCTTCCTGCAGTCCGCGAACAGCACCGGCCAGGACCCGTTCACGGAGTCCACCGCGAGGCAGAGTTCCGCCCCGCCCCCGCCCTCCGCCTCCACCGCGCCCTCCGGCACGACCAACGCGGTCCAGGGAGTCGACGGCGGAGCGCCCGGGCTGTACGGCGGCACCAATCGCACTCCCGCCTGCGACGTCGAGAAGCAGATCAAGTTCTTCCGGGCCGACCAGGGCAAGGAGAAGGCCTTCGCCTCCGTGGTCGGCGTCCAGCCCTCCGGCGTGCCCGCCTTTCTGCGCTCGCTGACCCCGGTTCAGCTGCGGGTCGACACCCGGGTCACCAACCACGGCTACCGCAACGGGGCCGCCACCAGCTACCAGTCGGTCCTCCAGGCGGGCACCGCCGTGCTGGTGGACAGCCACGGTGTCCCGCGCGTGCGCTGCGCCTGCGGCAACCCGCTGAACGCGCCGGTCGCCCAGAAGAGCACGCCAAAGCTGGTGGGCCCCCGCTGGCCGTCGTACCGGCCCTCCAACGTGATCGTGGTGACGCCCGCGCCGAAGATCGTCAACGTCTTCGTGCTCTACGACAACCACCACAAGGAATGGATCCACCGTCAGCGCGGTGACCAGTACGGCCGGCACGACGAGCACGCCAGCCCGCCGAAGTTCCCGCACCCCTGGAACCCGCCCCGGCCCCCGTCCCCGTCGTGCCCGTCCGGCGCGAAGCACTGCCCGTCCACACCGGGCAAGCCGAGCCCGTCCACGTCGTCCTCGTCAAGCAGCTCGTCGCCGTCCCCGTCGAAGTCCTCCCCGTCCTCTTCGTCCTCGTCGTCTTCGCCGTCGTCCTCAAGTTCATCGCCGTCGTCCTCGTCCTCGTCCCCTTCGTCCTCCAAGTCCTCGTCTTCTTCGTCGTCGTCCTCACCGTCGGAGTCGAAGTCACCGTCGGAGTCGAAGTCGTCGGAGTCGAAGTCACCGTCGGAGTCGAAGTCGTCGGAGTCGAAGTCACCGTCGGAGTCGAAGTCGTCGGCATCGCAGTCGTCCGGGTCGAAGTCGTCCTCGACCGAGCCGTCCTCCGCCGGGCCGGCGTCACCGTCCGCGGGCTCTCCTTCGGCCCAGACCTCCAGCGAGAAGTCGTCGGAGCAGCAGACGACCGGCTCCGTTCAGCAGTCCTCGGAGAATTCCGTTCCGGCCCCGCCGACCCCGGGCACGCCCGGCGAGTCGGGCGCGATCACGCCCACGCAGCAGCAGCCGCAGGGCTCACCTTCGCAGTGAGCGTTCGCGGCTCCCCTGCGGCGTGACCATCGCCACTGTGCGCGGTGGGCGACCGCCCGGGGGACTGCCGAGCCCGGCACGGGGTACGAGGACAGGTGCAACAGGCGACCGGCCGGACCGGGCTTTCCGAGAGAGACAGCATGACCAAGCACCTGGGCGAGGCAGTGATACCGACTGGCCTCGACGTACCCGTGGAGCCGCTGTGGCGCGCGGCGCACTACACCGGCGAACCCGGTTGCATCGCCGCGGCGCGCGCCTTCGCCTCCCGGTTCCTGGAGCAGCTGCGCACCGAGTGGTGCGCCGTCGCCGACCGTCGCGCCTGCGGTGAGCTGCTCCTGGTCGTGAGCGAACTCGTCACCAACGCCGAGCGGCACAGCAACGGCCCGTACATCCTGGAGCTGGAAGGCACGGACAGTGCCGTCACGGTGTGCGTCTACGACAGCAGCTCCGCCCTGCCCCGCCGGTTCCCCAGGAATCCCGAACGCGTCGGACGCCACGGTATGGAGATCGTGTACGCCCTGGCCTCGGAGGTCTCCGCGGAGCGCGTGCCCGTGGGCAAGCGGGTTCGCGTCCGCTTCGAACTGAACCGCTGAACCGAACCAGGGCGCGTCTCAGACGAGGTCGAGTTCGCCGAGCATCCCCTCGCGCAGCCGGGTGATGATCCGCTTGATCAGCCGGGACACATGCATCTGGGAGCAGCCGAGCCGTTCCCCGATCTCCGCCTGGGTGGCCTCCTCGACGAACCGCAGATGGATGATCCGCCGGTCCCGCTCGCTCAGTTCCGCCATCAGCGGGGCGAGCGCCTGGAAGTCCTCGACGAGCTGCAGCCCCTCCTCCTCCACGCCGATGAAGTCGGCGAGCACCGCCTCGCCGTCCTCCGACCCGTCGCCGGTGAGTGCGGCGTCCAGGGAGGCGGAGTTGTACCCGTTGGAGGCGAGCTGGGCCTCGACCACCTCGTGCTCGGATATGTTCATCAGGGTCGCCAGCTCGGCCACCGTCGGGTCCCGGTCCAGCCGACTGGACAGCTCCTCGCGCGCCTTGGCCAGTTCCACCCGCAGCTCCTGGAGCCGGCGCGGCACGTGCACCGCCCAGGTGGTGTCCCGGAAGAACCGCTTGATCTCGCCGACGATGTACGGCAGCGCGAAGGAGGTGAACTCCACCTCGCGGGCCAGCTCGAACCGGTCGATGGCCTTGATCAGGCCGATCATGCCGGTCTGGACGATGTCCTCCATGTCGTCGCCGCGGTTCCGGAACCGTCCGGCCGCGAACCGCACCAGCGACATGTTCATCTCGATGAGGGTGTTGCGCGCGTACTGGTACTCGTGCGTGCCCTCCTCCAGTTCGGTCAGCCGGCGGAAGAACTGACGGGACAGCTCACGTGCGTCACGTGGTGCGACGGACGCCGGGTCCGCGATGCCGGGCAGTGCTGCCGATACCTCGCCCGTCCCGTCCTGCGCGGTCCTCTTGGCGACCTCTGCTTCCGGCCGGATCCCGACGGTGTCCATTGCCTCTCCCACGAAAGTCATGGTCCTGTGTCTGCCTCGGCGGCGTGTCCGTTGCTTGCCGGTTGTCCGCTTTACCCATAACTCGGTGTTCCATGCGCAACGCGGATGCCGCTGACCGGGCGAGTACCCCCGGTCACGCCGCGCATGCACGCGCGGACGACCGCCGTGCCGTACCGTGTCCCGGCCGGGTATCTGCGGGAGCCGGTCCGGTACTGCCACCATCGCCGATGAGTTTCGCCGCGAGGATCGGTCCACACTCACGACCGTGTTCCCCGCCCAGGAGGTGCTCATGACCACCGACGGATTCGTCACCTGTCTCTGGTTCGACGGCCAGGCCGAGGAGGCCGCGCAGTACTACGTGTCGATCTTCAAGAACTCCAGCATCGGCCGCGTCGGCCGCCACACCGAGGCCGGTCCCGGCCCGGCCGGCTCCGTGCTGGCCGTCGAGTTCACGGCCAACGGCCAGAAGTTCGTCGCGCTCAACGGCGGCCCGCAGTTCACGTTCAACGAGGCCATCTCCTTCCAGATCATGTGTGCCGACCAGGAGGAGATCGACTACTACTGGACCAGGCTCACCGAGGACGGCGGTGAGGGCGGCCCCTGCGGCTGGCTCAAGGACCGGTACGGCGTCTCCTGGCAGGTTGTCTACGACCGGCTGATCGACCTGATCGGCGACCCGGACCAGGAGAAGGCCGCCCGCACCATGAAGGCCATGATGGGCATGGGCAAGCTGGACGTCGCCGCGCTGGAGAAGGCGTACGCGGGGGAGTAGCGGACCCCGGGAGTCCGCGAGCGTCACCCGGCCTCGGTGAGGATCTCGGTGATCACATGCCGGGAGTTCTCCGCCAGGGCCGGGTTGGAGTCCCAGTAGTACGGCAACTGGATCAGCGAGATCGACAGGGCCCAGCCCCGGCCCCGGGCCCACTCCGCGTCGTCGGCGCCGACGGCCTTGCGGAAGGTGTCCCGGACGGAGGCGGGCAGCAGGTTCCAGGCCACGATCAGATCCACGGCCGGGTCACCCGCTCCCGCGCAGCCGAAGTCGAGTACCGCGCTCAGTCGGCCTTCGTCGACCAGCACGTTCCCGGGGGAGAGGTCCCCGTGGGCCCACACCGGCGGCCCCGTGTGCTCCGGGGCCCGCAGGGACTCCTCCCACAGCGCCGTGACCGCGCCGGCGTCGACCCTCGGGCCCAGTTCGGCGACGGCCGCCCGGGTGGGCTCGTCCCGGTCCCGCAGCGGGCCGCCCCGGTAGCCGGACGGTGCGTCCTGCGGGGCGATCCGGCGCAGCGCGCGCACGAACGCCGCGAGATCCTCGGCGAGCCGTTCCGGCTCCCGCACGGCGCCGGCCACCGGATTGCGCCCCTCAAGCCAGCGGTAGACGGACCAGGGCCACGGATAACCCTCGTCCGGCTCGCCGATGCTCACCGGTTCGGGCACGGCGACCGGCAGCAGCGGCCCGAGCCGGGGCAGCCAGCGCTGCTCCAGCTTCACGTCCCCTACGGCGCCGGGCCGCCGGGGCAGCCGTACCAGCAGGTCGGTGCCCAGCCGGAACATGGCGTTCTCGGTCCCGGAGGACGGCAGCCGGCGTACCGTCAGCGCCGCCCACTGCGGGAACCGGCGGGCGATCAGGCGCTGGACCAGCGGGGCGTCGAGGTCGATCTCGTCCGCGTGCATCTTCGGCGGACTCTGGCTGTCGTGGGCACTCATCGGGGCCCATCCCAGCGCTTCGGCGCCCTCGCCGTCCAACGGTTTTCCCTTGTCCTCGGACCCGGTGGTGCCCTCAGACCCGGTCTGCCGCGATCAGCAGGTACTGGAAGCTGCCGTTGCCGTAGGCGTCGAGGAACGTGTCCTCGATGCCCGTGACCAGATGGTCGGCCTCCCTGCGCAGGTCCCAGTAGGGGATCGTCGCCCCGGTCAGGTCCTCGACGTGCACCGGCACCAGGCGGTTGCGGGCCATCGCCCTGAAGTACTCCGAGCGCGGGTGGATGTGACAGATGTAGTGGGCGTTGATCAGTGACACCTCGCGCGAGGCCTGCCCGTAGGTGTCGTTGTAGCAGCCGGTGATCACCACATAGCGTCCGCCGCGGCGCAGCAGCCGGGCGTGCTCGGCGAACAGCAGGTCCAGCTCGACGTACATGGTGGACTCGTTGTTCCACGAGGCCGCGTACCCGCCGGTCTCGAAGCCGGTGTCGAGCATGTTGCGGTGGTGGTAGCGCACCTTGTCGTCGATGCCCCGGGCGCGTGCCTGCTCGTTCGCGAACTCGGCCTGTTTGGCGGAGATGGTGACGCCGTCGGCGTGGCAGCCGTACCGCAGATGCGCCACGACACTGCCGCCGCCCCGGCCGCAGCCGGCGTCGAAGACCCGGTCGGCTGGGGTCAGCGGGCCGAGATACGAGGCGAGCAGCTCGGCCTGGGCGTGTTCCAGGCGGTGCAGTTCGGCGGTGACACGGGCCCGGCGCCGCTCCGGATCGGGCTCGTCGAGCACCGACCGGTCGGCCTCTCCGATGCCGTAGTGATGGTGGTACAGGTCGTCGATCTTGCCGAGTTCGAGGTTGACCGGGTTCTCCTCGGCGTTCCAGTAGTCCGCGACCCGGTTCTGGTAGACGGACTGGGTCGGGACCGCAGCGGGCGTGGTCCGGGCGACGGGGGCGGTGGTCAAAGGTGGCTCCTCGCGCATGTGACGGTGTTCGTCGTGCATGTGACGGTGTTTCGGGAAAGGGCGGTCACCAGTAGTCGGGCAGGTGGTAGCGGTGGGTGTTGGTGGCGTGCCACTCGTGGTTGCCGGCCACCCAGGCGGCGAGCCCCCGGGCGTAGCGCTCCACCAGCGGCGAGGTGGCCGACAGCAGGGCCGACTCCTCCTCGAAGGCCGCCATGATCCGGTTGTGGATCTCGACGGACTTCAGATAGGCGGCCTTCAGCCCGCGCCGCTCGTTGGCGGCGACGACCTGCGGCAGGTTCAGATGCTCGGGGTCGCCGGCCAGTTCCTTGGTGAAGGAGTACAGGTCGTTGACGATCGTGGTGGCGTTGCAGGCGAGGGCCGTGAGCCGCTGGATCTCGGGGCGGGCGTAGACCTGCTCGGGCAGCTCGTAGCCGTCCACGGCGTCGACGATCGACAGACAGGGGCGGAAGTTGTTGAACTGCCGCATCACCAGGTACTCCCAGATCCGCGGCTGGTACCGCGTCTCCGCCCAGGCGGCCTCCGCGAGGTAGCCCAGGTGCAGCCGGGCGATGTCCTGCACGAACCGGTCGGTCTGGCTGGGCGTGGCGAACCCGGCGAAGTCCTCCAGGGCGAAGTGGTACGAGCGCAGCGGACCGTCGGCCCGTACGCCCTGGCGCCACTCCTCCTCCAGCTCCGGGACGCCGTGGTAGGGATCGAGCGCCGACTGGGCCAGGATCAGCCGGCCCCCGAGGCCGCGGCGCGCCCCGCCCCGGCCCTCGTCCTCCTCGCAGTAGCAGGAGTCGACGATGTTCTCGGCGAGGAGCAGCTTCCCGGCCGCCGTCAGCCGGTCCAGGTCCAGCGCGCCCGGATGCTGCAGGACGACGGCCCGGCCGAACTGGAAGCCGGAGAAGTCCCCCTTCCAGGCCTCCGGGAACAGATCCAGGCCACGGGCCCAGGTCTCCAGCCGGCGGTCCACCTCGACGGCCTTCACCGGGTCGGCGGGCACGGCCGGCTGGTGGTGCAGTCCCGGGACGGCTCCGGTGCGGCGGGGTCTGCGCAGGCTCGCGGCGACGTCCGGCGGCCCCGGCAGCGGGTAGGAGGGAGCGGTGGCGCTCACCGTGTGCTCGGACGTCATTCGGGGAACCGGCCGATCTGGACGTTCTCCAGGATCCCCGCCGCGTCGGGCACCAGGATGGCCATCGAGTAGTAGGCGGTCACGAGGTAGCTGATGATCGCGGCCGAGTCGATGCCCATGAACCGGACGTTCAGCCCCGGCTGGAACTCCTCCGGGATGCCGGTCTGGTGGAGGCCGACCACGCCCTGGTCGGCCTCGCCGGTGCGCAGCGCGATGATGCTGGTGGTGTGGTCGTCGCTGATCGGGATCTTGCTGCACGGGAAGATCGGCACCCCGCGCCACGCCGGCACCTCGTGTCCGTCGACGCTCGCGGTGCCGGGCACCAGACCGCGCCGGTTGCACTGCCGGAAGAACGCCGCGATCGCCTTGGGATGGGCGAGGAACACCTTGGTCTTGCGCCGCATCGACAGCAGCTCGTCCATGTCGTCCGGCACCGGTGGGCCGGTGAAGGTGCTGATCCGCTGACCGTAGTCGACGTTGTGGAGCAGCCCGAACTCCCGGTTGTTGACCAGCTCCCACTCCTGGCGCTCGCGGATCTCCTCGACCGTGAGCCTCAGCTGCTGCTGGGTCTGGTCCATCGGGTGGTTGTAGAGGTCGGCGACCCGGGTGTGCACCCGCAGCACGGTCTGGGTGAGGGACAACTCGTATTCGCGCGGGGCGAGTTCGTAGTCCACGAAGCCGCCGGGCAGCGTGGGCTCGCCGACATGGCCGGCCTGCACCGGCACCTCGGCCTCGCCCTTGCGGTTCATCGGCCGCTGCTGCCGCTCCACATAGGCCTGGAGATGCGCGGCCAGGGACGGGACGCGCGCGGTGAACTCCTGCACGACGGCCCAGGGCAGCGCGAGCACCACCCCCGCCGTCTCGGCCCGCACCGAGGTCAGCCACAGCGGATCGGACTGCCCGACCGCCTCGTCGCCCATCTGGTCGCCGTCGGTGACGACCCCGGTGATCTCCTCGTCGCCGTGATTTCCGGCGGTGTAGCGGGTGAACCGGCCGTGGACGACCAGATAGGCCTCGGTCACCGGCTGACCGGCCTCGAACAGCACCTGCCCGGCGCGCACCTCCCGGGACTGGAAGCGGCCGGCGATCTCCCGCAGCACCTCGCCGTCGGGGTAGCCGCGCAGGATCGGCAGCTCGGTCAGCGTCTCCGGAATGACCCGGATGTCGTCGGCGCCGTTCTGCTCGAAGTGCACCCGGCCGCGGCCCGTGCGCAGGGTCAGGCGGCGGTTGACCCGGTAGGTGCCGCCCCTGGCGTCCACCCACGGCAGGGTCTTCAGCAGCCATCGCGAGGTGATGGCCTGCATCTGCGGTTCGGACTTGGTGGTCGTGGTGAGCTGGCGTGCCGCTCGGGTGCTCAGGCTGGTGAGCTGCCCGTCGGCCGCGGGGTCGGGGGCGGGTTCGTCGACGGCGGAACCGGTGGCGCTGTCCGGTGTGGTCACATTCCCTCCAGCGGAGCTGCGTGCGAACAGGGGTGGCCGGATCGCTGGGTGGTGAGCGTGGTGATCCAGCACCCGGGCCCAGCCAAACAGTCCTTGTGAGGCGCCCGATACAGCGCGAAGGGGGCTGATCATGATGCCCAGGGGTGTAAACCTGCCTATCGGGGCACATCCGGCAAACCGTGTGATCGGGCGCCGGTGCACTGCGCCCCCGGCCGGCGTCTGCGCGCGCCGGTGTGGTGCGCCCCGGGCGCTCGGGAGAGGCCGTCGACCAGCGCTCGGGAGAGGCCCTCGACCAGGGCTCAGGACAGGTCGTCGACCAGGACGGCCGCCCCGTCGAACCGGCCGGCCTTGAGGTCGGCGAGCGCCTGTGGGGCGCGGGACAGCGGATAGGGGTGCGTGGTCGCGCGGACGCCGTGCCGGGCGGCCAGGGCCAGGAACTCCCGGCCGTCCGCACGGGTGTTGGCGGTGACGCTGCGCAGCTCCTTCTCGTAGAAGAGCTCGGTCGCGTAGTGCAGCGGAGGTACGTCGGTCAGGTGGATGCCGGCGAGGGCCAGCACGCCGCCCCGGTCGAGGGCGCGCAGCGCCACCGGGACCAGGTCGCCGACCGGGGCGAACAGGATCGCCGCGTCCAGCGGCTCCGGCGGTGCCTCGTGCAGGTCCCGCGCGGAGGCCGCGCCCAGCTCCAGGGCCAGCCTGCGGGCGGCGGGCTCCCGGGTGATCACATGCACGGTGGCACCCTCGGCGAGCGCCACCTGCGCGCACAGATGCGCGCTGCCCCCGAACCCGTACAGGCCGAGCCGCCCGCCCTTGGGCAGTCCGGTCCGCCGCAGCGCACGGAACCCGATGATCCCCGCGCACAGCAGCGGCGCCGCCGCCACATCGGCCAGGGCGCCGGGCAGCCGGTAGGCGAACGCGGCCGGCACGGTCGTGTACTCGGCGTATCCGCCGTCGGCGTCCCAGCCGGTGTACTCCGAGTACGGGCACAGGTTCTCGGCGCCCCGCGCGCAGTACGCGCACACCCCGTCGGTACGCCGCAGCCAGGCCACGCCGACCCGGTCGCCCGCCGCGAAGTCCCGCACCGCGGCCCCGGCCCCCACGACCTCGCCGACCACCTCGTGGCCGGGGGTCACCCCGGCCCGGTGCACCGGCAGATCGCCCTCGGTGACGTGCAGATCGGTCCGGCACACCCCGCAGGCACGCACCCGCACCAGCAGCTCGTCACCCCCCGGCACCGGCACGGGCCGCTCCACCAGCTGCAGCGGATGCCCCTCGACCGGCCCCGGCCGTACCACCGACCACGCCCGCATCGTGCTCGTCGTCATCGCACCGTCGCCTCCACTCCCATTGTCCGGACGGCTCCCCGGTTCGGCGCGCGGGCCGACGGCGGGATGGCTAGCGTGAGCTTCGGGACGTAAGCCTCACAGGCGGGGGACCAATCCGTACGGGACCGAAGACCAGGAGGGCCGCCAGCATGGCCGTGCAACCCGAGGGAACGCCCTGTTGGGCCGATGCGATGTTCAGCGACGTCGAGGGAGCCAAACGGTTCTACGGCGACGTCCTCGGCTGGACCTTCGGCGAGTCGTCGTCGGAGTACGGCAACTACACGCAGGCCTACGCGGAGGGCAAGGCGGTGGCGGCCGTGGTCCCGCCCATGCCGGGCCAGGAGGGCCAGTCGCAGTGGTGCCTGTACTTCGCCTCGCCGGACGCCGCCGCCACCGCGGAGAAGATCCGGGACAACGGCGGCGAGGTGCTGATGGAGCCGATGCAGGTCGGAGACTTCGGCACGATGTGCCTGGCCCGCGAGCCCAGCGGGGCGGTCTTCGGCGTCTGGCAGGCCGGCACCCACGAGGGTTTCGAGGCGACCGCCACCCCGGGTGCCTACTGCTGGGCCGAGGTCTTCACCCGTGAGCCCGAGAAGGCCGACGCCTTCCTCTCCGCCGTCTTCCCGTACCGGATGAAGGACATCGTGGACGACGCGGTGGACTTCCGGATGTTCGACGTCGGCGAGGAGACCGTCCTCGGCCGGATGCGGATGACCGACGACTTCCCGCCCGAGGTGCCCTCGTACATCAACGTCTACTTCACCGTCGACGACTGCGACGAGGCGGTGTCCCGTGCCACCAAGCTCGGCGGTGTGCTCCGCTTCGGGCCGATGAGCAGCCCCTTCGGCAGGTTCGCGGCGCTCAGCGACCCGCAGGGCGCGAACTTCTCCGTGATCGACATCACGACCACGGAGGGTGAGATGCCCAAGGTCAAGGAGGTCTGACCGGCACGTGACGGCGTCCGGCGCGGCCGTGGCATGATCGTGCGTATGCATGAACGTGTGGTGGCCGCGTGCGACGGGGCTTCGAAGGGAAACCCCGGACCGGCCGGATGGGCGTGGGTGGTCTCGGACGGCGACGAGCGGACCCCCGCCCGCTGGGAGGCCGGCCCGCTCGGCCGGGCCACGAACAACGTCGCGGAACTCACCGCCCTGGAGCGGCTGCTTGCGGCCGTCGAGCCGGATGTGCCGCTGGAGATCCGCATGGACTCCCAGTACGCGATGAAGGCCGTCACCACCTGGCTGCCCGGCTGGAAGCGCAACGGCTGGAAGACCGCAGCGGGCAAGCCCGTCGCCAACCAGGAGCTGGTCGTCCGCATCGACGCGCTGCTCGACGGCCGCACGGTCGAGTTCCGCTATGTCCCGGCCCACCAGGTCGACGGCGACCCGCTGAACGACTTCGCCGACCGCGCCGCCAGCCAGGCCGCCTCCATGCAGGAGGCGGCCGGCAGCGCGCTCGGCTCCCCGGAGCCGCCGCCCTCGCCCGACACCCCGAAGGCGGCCGCCCCGCGCAGGAAGGCGCCCCGCCGCACCGGCGGGGCAGCCTCCTCCCGCACCATCAAGGCGAAGTTCCCCGGCCGCTGCCTGTGCGGCCGCTCCTACGCGGCCGGCGAGTCCATCGCGAAGAACGCGCAGGGCTGGGGCCACCCGGAGTGCCGTACCGCCGAGGCCTGAGGACCGGATCCGGTCAGTTGTCGAAGGTGTAGTACCGCGTGTGGTCCAGCAGGTCCGCCGGACGCACGTCGTTCCACGGCTTCATCGTCTCGTTCAGATCGACGACGTCGGGCGTGCCGTCCGTGGGCAGGTAGCCCGCGTCCGGATGCCGCCGCTGCCACTCCGCCCACAGCTTGTCGACGTAGGCGTGGTGCAGCCAGAACACCGGGTCGTTGGGGGAGACCCCGGTGCCCATCTGCCCGCCGACCCAGACGTGGACCCGGTTGTGCAGGTTGACCCCGCGCCATCCCTCCAGGTTGTTGCGGAAGCCGTCCGAGGCGCTGTTGTACGGAGCCATGTCGTACGTCGATATCGACAGCACCGACTCCACCTCCGCGCGCGTCGGCAGCTCGCGCACGGCCGTGCCGAGCGAGCGGCGCAGGAACGTACGGCCGTCCACCCGTATGTTCATCGGCCAGTTGCCGGCCGAGGCGGCGAACGGCCCGTCCATCACCCGGCCGTCCGTGCTGCGCCCGGTGCCGCCGAGGAAGTCCGGCGCCCACAGTGAGGCACGCACCGTGCGGTCGGTGCTCCAGTCCCAGTACGGCAGCGCGACCGAGGAGTCCACCGACTGCAGCGCCTGCTCGAAGTCGAGCAGGAATCTGCGGTGCCAGGGCAGGAACGACGGTGAGCGGTGGCCGGTCCGCTCACCGGTGTCGGTGTCCGACATGATGAACCCGTTGTGCGTGCGGACGAACTCGTCGTAGCGCCCGGTGCGCTTGAGTTCGAGGACGGCGGACACGAACCGCTTCTTCTCGTCGGCGGTCAAGGTGGCCTGGTTCTTGCGTACGGTCATGGTGCGCGATGCTCCGGTAAGTCCTTGCGGGGGCGGTCAGTTGGCGGGGAAGGGCAGCAGCGGGGCGCCCTGCAGCTCGTCCACCGCGGCCCGGGCGGCGGCGCGCGGGGTGGACACCGGGTCGTAATGGCTGACGACGCTGATCCAGCTGCCGTCGGCGTTGCGCATCACATGCAGCTGTACGCCGTCGATCAACACCTCGTAGCCACCGCCGTGTTCGTGGTGGTGACCGCCGGAGCCCGGGGTCATCGGCCGGCCCTGTATCCGACGGCCCTTGTAGACCTCGTCGAAGGTCTGCGGCATCGGCATGGGGTGGTCGTGGCCGGCGGCCGAGGCGGTGGGTGCCGCGAGGGTGGTGACGGTGGCCGTCGCGGCGAGGGCCGCGGTCGCGGTGAGCGCGCGGCGCCGGGTGATGTCGGGCATACGGGTCCTCCTGGAGGCAGTTCCGGTGGTGACGACGTATGCCTATCGGGGGCTCCGGGGCGGGTGGAAATCGCCCGGAACCGGTTGGCTGCGATCAGGACAATTGGCCACATGTCGTACAGCGTTGAACCAAGATGATCTTGCTGTGCGGAGTGGGTGACGCACCCCGGAACGGGGAATTCCTTGCCCCGTGCGCCCCGTTTCCGGTGATCCTTCTCGGTCGCCGACCGTCCGAGTGGCCCGGCTCACCACGGCAGACTGACGCGATCGGGTGGACCGACCGCTCTGCTACCCTGCGAATCCGGCCGACCGCACAGGGTGACTGTCAGGCTCGACCCCAGGCGGCGCGCGCCTGCACGCCCGGTCCTCGGTCGACCGCGGCCAGGTTCCCGCCGCTACCGGCGCCCCCGGTTTTCCCCCACTCCGGTTTCCCCCACACCCGAGGAGTCCCGTCCATGGCCGTACCCGTCTCGTTCGACCAGACCTCGACCGGCTACAGCCTGCAACGCGCCTACTGGCTGGCCCGCGCCGCCGACCTGGCCTACAAGGACCGCACCGTCATCGAGGACCAGGCCGCCCAGTGGGGCTTCGACCACGTGCGCCACCACGAGACTCGCTTCACCCCGCCGTTCCCGCTGCAGGACACCCAGGCGTACACCGTGGCCAGCGACCGGATGATCGTCACCGCGTTCCGAGGCACCGAACCCACCCGGATCAAGGACTGGCTGACCGACGCCACGACCCCGCCGAGGCCCGGGCCCGGCGGCAACGGATACGTCCACCACGGATTCGCCGAGGCCCTGGAATCGGTCTATCCGGCCGTCCACCGCACCCTCGCCGAACTGCGCACCGACGGCCAGAGCGTGTACTTCACCGGGCACAGCCTGGGCGGCGCCCTGGCGATGCTGGCCGGCGCCCGGATGTATCTGGAGGACCCGCACCTGGCCGCGGACGGCGTATACACCTACGGCCAGCCGCGCACCTGCGACCGGCTGCTCGCCGAGGCGTTCCACAGGGGGTTCGGCGGCCGTATGTACCGCTTCGTCAACAACAACGACATCGTTCCCCAGCTGCCGCCCGAGCCCGCCTTCACCCATGTCCGCGCCCTGCGCTACATCGACTCCCGCGGCCGGCTGCACGAGAGCATGCCCATGCTGTCGGCGCTCACCGACCGCGCGGCCGGACTGACCGCCGATGCCTTCGCGCCCGCCTCCGACGGTATCCGCGACCACTTCATGCACAACTATCTGACGGCCCTCGAAAAGAACCTCGACTGAGCGCCCCCGTGGTGCCGCGGGGTTGGTGAATGGCAATTCACCAGATAGGGTGAATGACCATTCACCGAGCAGTCGTGCCGTCCGTAGGAGCGCCGCATGGACCAGCCCGCATCGATACCCCAGCCGCCCGGCCCGGCCGTGCCGCTCCCGCTGAGGGACCGGCTCACCATCCCGGTGCTGGCGTCGGGCGGCATCCTCATGGCGGTCATGCAGACCGTCGTCGTCCCCCTGCTGCCGGACCTGCCCCGGCTCACCCGAGCGTCCGCCGCGACCGTCTCCTGGACGGTCACCGCGACGCTGCTCTCCGGCGCCGTCCTCACCCCGGTGCTCGGCCGGGCCGGCGACATGTACGGCAAGCGCCGGGTGCTCACCTGTGCGCTCGCCCTGATGACCCTCGGCTCGGTGCTGTGCGCGCTGTCCTCCGACATCGGCGTGCTCATCGCCGCCCGCGCCCTCCAGGGCGCCGCCGCCTCCGTCGTACCGCTGTCGATCAGCATCCTGCGCGACGAACTCCCGCCGGAGCGGCGGGGCTCGGCTGTGGCGCTGATGAGTTCCACCGTCGGCATCGGCGCCGCCCTCGGCCTGCCGCTCGCCGCGCTGGTCGTCCAGTACGCCGACTGGCACACCATGTTCTGGCTGACCAGTGCCCTGGGCGCGCTGGGCGTCGCGGCGACCTGGTGGGCGGTCAAGGAGTCGCCCGTGCGCGAGCCCGGCCGGTTCGACGTGCTCGGCGCGCTGGGCCTCGCCGCCGGGCTGGTGTGCCTGCTGATCGGCGTCTCGCAGGGCGGCACCTGGGGCTGGGGGAGCGCCCGGGTCCTCGGGCTGTTCCTCGGTGCCGCCGCCGTCCTCGCCCTGTGGTGGTGGCAGCAACTGCGCGCCGAACGGCCGCTGGTCGACCTGCGGTTGGTCAGCCGGCCGCGGGTGGGCCTGTCCCATGTGGCCGCCCTGCTGACCGGCTTCGCCTTCTACGCCAACTCGCTGGTCACCGCCCAGCTGGTACAGGCGCCCAAGGCCACCGGCTACGGCCTCGGCCTGTCGATCGTCGCCACCGGTCTGTGCCTGCTGCCCGGCGGCGTGACCATGCTGCTGCTTTCGCCGCTGTCGGCCCGTATCTCGGCCGCCCGCGGCCCGCGGATCACCCTCGCGCTGGGCGCCGCCGTCATCGCCTGCGGCTACGCGGTCCGCATCGCCGACAGCCGCGACCTGTGGATGATCATCCTGGGGGCCACGGTCGTGGCGACCGGGACCACGCTGGCCTACTCGGCGCTGCCGACCCTCATCCTGCGGGCCGTTCCCGCCGGGCAGACCGCCTCCTCCAACGGCGTCAACGTCCTCATGCGCACCATCGGCCAGGCCACCTCCAGCGCCGCCGTCGCCGCCGTCCTCGTGCACCACAGCAGCCCGGTGGGCGGTGTCCCGGTCCCCACCCTGCACGGCTATCTGCTCGCGTTCGCGATGGCGGGCGCCGTCGCCCTCGCCGCCTGCGCCGCCGCCCTGTCCATCCCCGGCGACGGCACCCCGGACGGCCCCCGGCGTGCCGCGGGCGCCACCCGAGGCGCCCGCGACCAGGCCATGGAGGGAGCATGAGAGGTGTGAGTACCCGATCCGCACCGAGCCTGTCCGCCCGCCGCGACGCCGAGGCCACCAAGGCGGCCATCCTCCAAGCGGCCCGCCACCTCCTCGCCCGGCACGCGCACGCCGACATCACGCTCAAGGCGGTCGCCGAACGCGCCGGGGTGAGCCCGCCGTTGATCGTGAAGTACTTCGGCAACAAGGACGCCCTGTTCGCCCGCGTGATGTCCTTCGACACCGATGCGGACGCCCTGCTGGACGCACCGCTGCCCGAGCTCGGCCGGCACATGGCCCGGCATGTCCTCGCGAGCCAGCGCGAGCGCGGCGCCGACCCGCTGCTGCGCATCGCCTTCGCGCCGCTGCACGGCGACCACGGCGACATCCTGCGCGCCAACTTCCGCACCCAGGTGACCGAACGCCTCGCCACCCGGCTCACCGGCCCCGACCCGGGCCTGCGCGCCGAGCTCGCCGTCGCCGCGCTCGTCGGCCTCGGCGTGATGTACGGCATCGCACGCGGCCCGCACCTGCGCGAGAGCGACGTCGACTCCATCGCCGACCGCTACGGGCCGCTCGTCCAGGCCCAGTTGACCCCCGGGCGGCTGATGTCAGCGAGCCTCGTCCGGCCCGGTGAGCAGGGCCTGCGCCGACTTGCGGAAGGCCGCGAGCAGCCGGCCGCTGTCACCGAGGCGACGAGTTCGAACTCGTCCTCGAAGTCGTGACGTACGGGCCGTCGGGAGCCGGGCACCCGTCGGGGCGCCGCACCTCGCCCGTCGGAGCGGCTCGCTCCGCGCGCCCCGGTGCCGGATGACACACTGGCGCCATGGACGAACGTGTAATCGGCAGGTCGGGTCAGTGGGCATCGGTGATCGGTCTCGGCACGTGGCAGCTGGGTGCCGACTGGGGCGATGTGGACGACAAGGAGGCGCTGTCCGTCCTCGAGGCCGCGGCCGAGGCGGGCGTCACCTTCTTCGACACGGCCGACGTGTACGGCGACGGACGCAGCGAGGAGACCATCTCCTCCTTCCTGCGCGGCCGGCCCGATCTGCATGTCCTGGTGGCGACCAAGATGGGCCGCCGGGTCGAGCAGATCCCCGAGAACTACGTCCTGGACAACTTCCGTGCCTGGAACGACCGCTCCCGCCGCAACCTCGGCGTCGACCGCATCGACCTGGTTCAGCTGCACTGCCCGCCGACGCCCGTCTGCTCCTCCGACGCGGTGTTCGACGCCCTGGACACCCTGGTCGAGGAGGAGCGCGTGGCGGCGTACGGGGTGAGCGTGGAGACCTGCGCCGAGGCGCTGACCGCGATCGCCCGGCCGAACGTGGCGAGCGTGCAGATCATCCTCAACCCGTTCCGTATGAAGCCCCTGTACGAGGTGCTCCCCGCCGCCCGGGAGGCCGGCGTCGGCATCATCGCGCGGGTGCCCCTCGCCTCCGGCCTGCTGTCCGGCAAGTACACCAAGGACACGGTGTTCGCCGCCAACGACCACCGCACCTTCAACCGGCACGGCGAGGCCTTCGACCAGGGCGAGACCTTCTCCGGCGTCGACTACGAGAGCGGTGTCGAGGCCGCCGCCGAGTTCGCCGCGCTCGCCCCCGAGGGGTACACCCCGGCCCAGCTGGCGCTGCGCTGGATCACCGAGCAGGACGGCGTGACCACGGTCATCCCGGGCGCCCGTAACCCGGAGCAGGCCCGGGCGAACGCGGCCGCCGCCAAGCTGCCACCGCTGCCCGAGGAGACGTTCACCGCGATCCGGGAGCTGTACGATCGGCGGATCAAGGACCAGGTCGAGCACCGCTGGTAGTGGCCGTGTCACCCGTCGTTTGAACGGACGGCCGGGCGGTTACACGCAAGCCCATGAAGGAGGAAGGGCCGCGCAGGGGGCGGCACGAGACCGAGGAGGAGCGGGCCGACCGGATGTGGGTCGAGCTCATCCAGGAGGTCCGCGTCGCCCAGACCGGCGTGCAGATCCTGTTCGGCTTCCTGCTGACCGTCGTCTTCCAGCCGAAGTACGCGACGCTGTCCCCCGCCGACCAGGTCATCTACATCGTGACCGTCGTCCTGGGCGCCTGCGCGACCGGCGCCCTGATCGGCCCGGTGTCGCTGCACCGGCTGGTGTCCGGCCGCCGGATCAAGCCGCAGACCGTGCGGCTGGCGGCCCGGATGACCTTCGTGGGCCTGCTCCTGCTCCTCGCGACGATGGCGTCCGCCCTGCTGCTGATCCTCCGGGTGGCCACGCAGGGCGGCTATGTGCCGTATCTGCTGGCGGCCGTCGTCCTGTGGTACCTGATCTGCTGGTACGGCCTGCCGCTGTGGGCCCGGCACCGGCACACGACCGGGTCGGCCACCGACCACCCCGGGCCGGGGCAGTCCCCTCCAGCACCTGGAGCCGACGCTCGTGGACGCGGCTGAGCGGCGAGGTACGGCTGAGCACCTCGCGCTCACTCGTAACGGCGCCGTCTCCGTGCGTCAGCCGAAGGCCTCCCGCAGCGCGGGCAGCAGTGTCTTCGCCGACCAGTCCAGATACTCCACTTGCGCGTCGCCGCCGATCTGCACGAGGGCGATCTCGCCGAACCCGGCCTCGGCGTACGGCCGTACGGCCGCCACGAAGGCGTCCGGGTCGTCGCCGCACGGGATGGCGGCGGCGACGTCGTCCTCGTCCACGAACCGGGTCGCGGACTCGAAGGAGTCCGGGTGCGGCAGTTCGGCGTTCACCTTCCAGCCCAGCCCGAACCAGCGGAACTGGGAGTGGGCTCGCTTGACCGCCGTGTCCCGGTCGGGGCCGTAGCACACCGGCAGCTGGCCGACCCGGGGTTTGCCGCTGCCGCCGTGCCGGTCGAAGGCCTCCAGCAGTCCCGGCTTCGGTTCGGTCGCGATGACCAGGTCGGCGAGGTGTCCGGCGAGTGTGCAGGACTGGTCGCCGGAGACGGCGATGCCGATCGGCGGGGGCTCGTCCGGCAGATCCCACAGCCGGGCCGACTCCACGTCGTAGTGCGGCCCGTGGTGGGTGACATGGCCGCCCTCGAACAGCGCGCGGATGATCCCCACGGCCTCCTCCAGCATCTCGTGGCGCACGTCCACCGGAGGCCAGCCGCCGCCCACCACATGCTCGTTCAGGTTCTCGCCGGCGCCCAGCCCGAGCCGGAACCTGCCCTCGGACAGCAACTGCACGGTGGCCGCCTGCTGCGCCACGATCGCCGGGTGGTAGCGGAGGATGGGACAGGTCACATAGGTCATCAGCGGAATCCGCGAGGTGGCCTGGGCGGCGGCCCCGAGCACGCTCCACGCGTACGGGGAGTGGCCCTGCGAGGGCAGCCAGGGAAAGTAGTGGTCGGAGATCACCGAGAAGTCGAACCCGGTCTCCTCGGCCCGGACGACGTGGTCCACAAGGTCCCTGGGCCCTGCCTGCTCGGTCATCATCGTGTATCCGATTTGCACCATACGTGGCGAGTCCCCGAGGTGGCCGCTCGAAAACGAGGCACGGGCACCGGTCAGTGCTCCGGCACCCGGAACGTCTGCAGGAACGTCCTCAGCGCCAGCCGGTTCGCGGCGTCACCCCAGGTCGCGGCCGGGGTCGTGAAGCGCAGCGAGAAGCCGTCGCCGCCGCCCGTCAGAAAGCCCCGCCCGAAGGTGTGCACCCGCGCGTCTCCCGTCCCCGCCAGCCACTCGAGGTCGGCGGCCTTGTATCCCTGGTACGTCGTGGCCCGGACGGTGCCGACGCCGTGGTAACCGGGAAGCCGCTCGAGACCGGGCTCGACGTCCTCCCGCCACACGGCCACGGGATCCGGGCCGACGTGCTCGCTGTGCGTGACGGCGAGGGTGGGGGAGGTGCCGTCCCGGCCGAAGGTGACGCGGTAGGCGCCGGTGACGCGGGAGGTGGTCAGCCGCTGCCAGCCGTCCGGCAGGGCGACGGAGAAGCCCTCGGGGGCGGTGTAGCGGTGGTAGCCGGCCGGCAGGGCGGGCGAGGCACTCGGCGCCGGGACCGGTGAGGAGGGCGCGGTGCCCGCGGTGTGCCGGCCGGCCGAGGTGGTGGGGTGGGCCGGTGCCTGCGCGTTGCCGGCGTCCGGCGACTTGTGGGTCGCGGCCAGGACGGCAGCGGCCACGGTGACCACGGCCAGCGCGGTACCGGCCGCCAGGAGCCATCTGCCCGGCTCCCGCCCGGCGAGGCGGACACCCGCGTACGCGCGGCGCAGCCGGGGCACGGGGGCCGGCTCCCGGTCGGCGTCGGCGTCCTCGTCGAGGGTCCGGACCAGAGCCTCCCGGACCACCGGCCGGGTCAGCCGCTCCCGGCAGTTCTTCCGCAGCAGCCCCTGCACCGCCTGGGTGAGCGGGCCCGTCCGCAGCGGGGTGCGCAGCGGCAGCCGGTCCACGGCCTTCAGGGTCGCGTCGGGCCGGCCGCGGTCGCGGAACGGCGGCCGGCCCTCCGCCATCGTGTACAGCAGCGCCCCCAGCGCCCACAGGTCGGCGGCCGGTCCGATCCGCTCGTCGCGGGCCTGCTCGGGCGAGGCGTACGACGGTGCCGTGAGCCGTGGCACCAGGGTCGCGCCGGCCAGCCCGAACCCGGTGACGACGACCGGCCCGCTGTCCCGTACGAAGACCTGGCCGGGGCTCAACTCGCCGTGGGTGATGCCCTCCTCGTGCGCGGCCTGCAGCACATCGAGCAGTTCCACGCCGATCCGGGCCGCCCGCGCGACGTTGAAGGCGCCCTCGCGATCGAGGAGTTCGACGAGCGGCGTGCCGTCGATCCACTCGATGACCGTCCACAGGGTGCCGGCCTCCACCACGGCGTCCACGACCGTGGCGACCTGGCCGGGGCACAGCAGCCGCATCGTCTCGGAAGTCCGGATGACACGGGCCGTGACCCGGCGCGCGGTGTCGTCGGCGGAGGGTTCCGGCAGGCTGGTCTGGGCGACCAGCCGGGGCTGCTCCGCCGCCACGTCCTCGGCGTGCCACCACAGGCGGTTCGTCTCACGGGCGAAGACCTCCAGGAGCCGGTACCGTCCGGCGACCAGCTCGTGTGCGGAGACGTGCGCCTTGGTCATGGTCATCCCTCGCTGAAACCCCTGTTGCGTGTCTCACAGAGGTACGCGGGGCGTGCGGGGGTGCGTTCAAAGAATCCGCGAGTCCGGTGCCGTTCCTGCCTTTCATTCAATTCTTCGAAAGGGCTTTCGAGTTTGGGATGGCCGCACCCGGGGGTCGTTCGACCTGCGGGTAACCGAGGGTAAATTCCCGGGTGCGGCCCTGGCTCACAGCAGTCCGAACCGCGCGGCCCAGCCGGTCAGTTCCCGTGGTGTCGTATTGCCGCCGCACACCACGAGTCCGAGCCGGGCGCCGTCGCCGACCCGGGCCACGACCTGGCGGGCCGCCGGCAGCAGACAGCCCGCGGCCGGCTCGGCCCACACCTTGGCGTGGTCGGCGAGGTCCAGCGATCCCTGCACCGCGTCCCGGTCCGGCACCACCAGCACCTCCTCCACCAGCGCCGACACATGGTCGTACGTCAGCTGGGACGCGGAGGGCGCGCTGAGCGTGGTGACCAGCGACGACAGGGGCACCGGCAGCGGTCCGCCCGCCTTCAGCGCGCCGGACACGGCCTCGGCGCCCTCGGTCTCCACACCCCAGACGCGGACCCCTGGACGCCGGGCGGCGAGGGCCGCGGCGACCCCGGCGATCAGCCCACCGCCGCCGATGCTGACCACCACGTCCGTCAGGCCGTCCTCCGCGTCCTCGGCCAACTCCAGCCCGACCGTGCCCTGTCCGGCGATCACCACCGGATCGTCGAACGGGTGGACCAGGGTCAGCCCCTCGTCCCTGAGCCGCGTCACCAGCGCGAAGGCGCTGTCCATGCCGTCGGTCAGCCGCACCTGCGCACCCGCCTGCTCGGCGAGCGCGACGGAACGCTCGGGCGCGGTACGGGGCATGACCACGGTCGCCTTCACGTCGAGGGCCGCGGCCATCACCGCGAGGGCGATCCCGTGGTTGCCGCCGCTGACCGCGACGACGCCCGCCGCCCGCTCGGCCTCGCTCAGCGACAGCAGCTTCGCCGTCGCCCCGCGTGCCTTGAACGAACCGGTGCGCTGGAGCAGTTCGAGTTTGGCGGTGACCGGGACGCCGAGCAGCTCGGTCAGGCCCGGACTCGGCACGGTCGGCGTCCGCACGACATGCCCGGCGATCCGCTCCGCCTCGGCTTCGATCTCCTTGATGCCGATCAAGGTGCTTCACCCTTCCGGCGCGGGGGTGTGGGCCGCGCCGTTCGCACCCTGACCCGTGCGGACTCCCGAGGTCAACACGGTTTCGCAGCCCGCTTACGACTCGCGGCCCACCAGGAGGCCCAGCAGCCGGAGCCGGCCCCCGGCGGCCGCCGCGGCCAACGGTGCTGCACGGCCCGTTGTGGCGAGTCGAGCAGTGGGTGGGCTGCGGAGGCCGGGTGGGGTCACAGCTCGCGGTCCGTCAGGTGGTCGAGGAGTCGGATGAGCTGTCCGGCGGCTTCGGTGGCGAGCGGTGCCTGCGCGAGCAGCGCCCGGGCGGCTGCCGTGTGCGCGCGGGCCTCGGTCAGCGCCGCCGTACGCCCACCCGCCGCCTCGATCAGCGCGGCGGCCTGCCCTGCCCGTCCCGGCGCGTCGAGCAGTTCGGGCAACCCACGGGCCGCCGGGGAACCGAGTGCGGCCAGCACCGGGTACGTCTTCTTGCGCTGCCGCAGATCGCCGCCCACGGGCTTGCCGGTGACGGCCGGGTCGCCCCAGATGCCCAGCACGTCGTCGACCAGCTGGAAGGCGACACCGAGATGCCGTCCGGCCCGGTCCAGCGCGCCGGCCGTGGCCTCGCCCGCCCCGCCGAGCACGGCGCCCAGCGCGGCGGCACAGCCCAGCAGCGCGCCGGTCTTCCCCTCCGCCATCGACCGGTACTCCTCGGGCGTGACCCGCTCCGGGCCGGTCCAGGGCCGGGTGGCGAACAGCAGGTCGTCGGCCTGCCCGCGCACCAGGTCGGCGAGGGCCGCCGACAGCAGCCGTACGGCGCCGGCGCCCTGCGGCACGGCCGCGAGGGTCTCCACCGCCAGCGCGAACAGGGCGTCGCCGGCCAGTACCGCGGGGCCCGTGCCGTACGCCTTCCACACGGCGGGGCGGCGGCGCCGGGTCGCGTCGCCGTCCATGATGTCGTCGTGCAGCAGTGAGAAGGCGTGCACCAGCTCCACGGCGACCGCGGCCGGCACGCCGGCCCCTCCGTCGGCGCCCGCCGACTCGGCGCCGAGCACCGCCAGCGCCTGCCGTACGCCCTTGCCGCCCGGCGCGGCGGCGGGTGCCCCGCCGACCTCGCACCAGCCGAAGGAGTACCCGGCCATCTCGGCCACCCACGGATGCAGCCGCCCGACCGCTTCCCGAAGCGCCGGCTGAACCAACTCCCGGCAGCGGCCGAGCACCTCGGGGGCGGAAGGCGGAGCTTGTACGGCGGTCACCGGGCGCCCTCCGCGTCGAGACCGAACTCCTCCTGGGCCCGGGCCACCATCTCCCGGGCGTGCTTCAGCCCACTCCGCTCCAACATCCTGGCCAGGTAGGCGAGTTCGGCCGCCGTCGCGGACCGGTCCCGGCCCAGCTGCGCCAGCGACTTGGCCAGGCCCAGCCGGGCCAGCGCCTCGCCGCGCGGCTCGCTCATCGCTCGGAACTCCTCCAGCGCCAGCTCGTACATGTCCCGCGCCTCGGTGTAACGGCCGGCCCGGTACAGGACGTTGCCGCGCATCTTGTGGTTGTAGGCGAGCGCGCTGGAGAGGTTCATCGCCCGGCAGGAGGTCTCGGCACGGGACAGCAGCTCCAGTGCCCGTTCGGTGTCCTTGTCGCGCACCGAGAGGATGTCGGCGAGTCCGCGCAGCGCCCAGGCGTGCCCGCGCCGGTCCTCCGCCCGCTCGGCTATCTCCGCGGCCTCCTCGAACAGCGCGTACGCCCGGTCGTGGTCGCCGGTGTTGCGGTGCATCTGTGCGATGCCCTCCAGCGCCCACACCGTGTGCCGGGCCTCCCCGCGCCTGCGCGCCTCGGCCAGCAGTTGCTCGTGCAGGCGCCCTACGGCCGCGTAGTCGCCCTGGATGCGCCCGGTCTCCGCGAGACCGGCCAGCGAGTAGCCGCGGACGACGATGTCGCCGCCCCGCTCGCCGAGTTCGGCCGCGAGTCCCAGCAGCCGCCAGGCCAGCGGGAAGGCCCCGCGCTGGCGGGCGAGGGTGCCGCCGCTCCACAGCGCCCACGCCATCGCGGCGGTGTCGCCGGCCGCGCGGGCGGCACGGTAACTCGCCTTCCAGGCCCGGTCCGCGTCTGCCGTGTGGCCGAGCCGCCGGTGCGCCTCGGCGACGGCGAGCCCGCAGCGGGCCGCCTCGGCGGAGTGCCCGGACCGCTCGGCCTCGCGCAGCTTCTCGGTGCCCTCCGCCAGCACATCGACGAGCGAGGAGTTCACGGACAGGGTGGTCAGGGCGCCCTGGTACTCGGGTGCGAAAGCCTTGCCGTACATGCATGCCTTTCTATACACGACGCGTATACATCACGTGTATACGTCGCGTGTATAGCGTCTCGGGAAAGCGCCCCGGCCGCGGGGACCGGGACGTGTCGGTCTGTTGCCGATCAAGACGCGGGTACGGCGAAGGGGGTTGCCCGTGCGACGCGGATCACCCTGTGAAGGTTCAGTGCTGCTGGGCCTTCTGCGGGGTCAGCTCGCTCGGGCGCACCACGACGAACCCCTCGCCCTGGAGCATGAGCTGCACGGCTTCGCCGGAACCGCCGCGCAGCATCGAGCCGATGGACTGGGAGCGGTGCAGTGAGGTCTCCAGGTGCGCGGTCCAGCCGACCACCGCGTCCGTGTCGACGTACACCGGGGAGTGCGCGGAGACCGGGATGACCAGCGGGTTTCCGTCGCAGACCAGACCGAGCCGGCCCTGTCCGCTGAAGACGCTGTTGAACAGGCCGCCGCCGGCGATGCCCGATCCCTTCACCGTCTTGATGTCGTACGACAGCGAGGCGTCGAAACACAGCACGTTGCGGCCGTTGACCGTGAACTGGTCGCCGGGCTCGACCTCGACGATGAAACAGTTCTGCGCCTCGTGCGCGAACCAGGCCTCGCCCTGCCCGCGCACCGCCATCAGGGGCAGCCCCTCACCGGTGACGGCACGCTTCAGCATGCCGCCGACGCCCTGGCCCTTGCGCTCGAACTTGAGGCTGCCGCGATAGGCGACCATCGCGCCCTGGCGGGCGTACATCTCGCCGTTCACGGCGTACCTGATGCACTTGGCGTTCTCGACGGACATGCCCGGCTCCACGGCCGGCTGCACCACGTGCGCACTGGAAAAGAGATCACCCTTCATGCGGGGCATGGTGTCCCGGAGGGTGTCGTTCCGCCAAGATCACGGAAGGTGCCTGCTCCACCACCCCTTGGCTGCCTTCTTCTCGCAGAACGCCGCATCCAATGCCTTCGCCAGCGCATCCGAGACCTTCGCGTTGTTGGAGGTGTTGGCGAAGGCCGTGAGACTCCGCTTTCCGTCCTTCGTGGCGAAGGCGTATGTGGAGTACCCCTGCACCACCCCCGTGTGCCCGTACACCGAGATCCCGCACGACAGGGCGCGCCGCCGCAGCCCCAGCCCGTACGCCGTCGTGCTGTTGACCGGAGTGAAGCGTTCCATCTCCTGCAGCCGTGCCGAGGACAGCAGCCTGCCCCCGAGCAGCGCGCCGTAGAACGCGTCGAGATCCCGCGCACTGGAGATGATCGCCCCCGCGCTCTGCGCCCATGACACCGTCTGCTCGGTGGAGTCCACCAGCGGGTCGCCGGCCTTGTCCGGGGTGAGGTATCCGCGGGCGTACCGGCCCGGGATGCCCGTCTCGGGATGCACGTAGAAGGTGTCCCGCAGCCGCAGCGGCTTGAAGATGCGGTTCTCGTACTCGGTTCGCAGCGAGTGCCCGGTGAGCTTCCCGATGAGCATGCCCGCCACCACGAAATTGGTGTTGGAGTAGGAGTACGCGGCGCCCGGCGCGTTGGTGCGGGGCTTCTTCAGGGCGAGGCCGACCAGCTGACGGTAGGTGAAGACCTTGTTCCGCACCGCCTCGAAGCCGGACACGGTGTCGGCGAACAGGTCGTCGGTGTAGTCGTACAGTCCGCTGCGGTGACCGAGCACGTGGCGGACCGTGATGCGGTCGTCCGGCAGCAGCTTGGGCAGATAGCGGTTGACCGGCGCGTCGAGCGCCAGCCGGTGTTCGTCGGCGAGCTGGAGCAGGACGACGGCCGAGAAGGTCTTGGTGACGCTGCCGACACGGAAGCGGTCGGCGGCGCTGATGGCCCGTCGCGTGCTCAGGTCGGCGACTCCGCTCGTCGCCTCGTACGTCCGGCCGTGGTCGTCGATGCGGGCCAGGGCGCCCGGCGCGCCCCGGTCCACCGCGGACCGCAGTACCGCGGCGAGGCCGGCGGTGTCGGGTGCCGGCAGGGCCGCCCGGGCAACCGCGGCCGCCCGGGCGGCCGGCTCTCCGGTCGCGGCCCGCGCCGGGAGCGCGAGGAGCGACAGCGCGACCGCTCCGAGGACCGCGCCCCGCCCCACCGTTGCCCTGACCATCCGTCACCCGCTTTCAGCGATACGAACCGGTACGAGGTGTGATGCGACATCGGTCACATTCCGGCTTTGGAACCTAGGGGATTGAGTCCACGTCTCCACAGCCGACACACAGTTGGTCAGCCGGTGATCACTCTGTGGCATGCATTCGTAAAGGATTGCCATAGAAGGTCGCGAAATCGATCATTCCGCCTTTACGTGGACATGACTGATCCGTAAGGGTTACGCCCTGGGGCCCGACCAGCCCCCGTGACGCGAACCGCGTCATGTCTCAAGGCGGTTGGTGATCCCGGCTGCCTTCGAAACGAAGGAACCCTGATCCTTGCGTAGACCGCACATACGCAGTGTCGCCGTCGCCATCGCGGTGACGACCGCTGCCACGGGCCTGGCAGGTACGGCTTTCGCGGGTCCCTCCACGGGGGTGGAGCGGTCCTCGGCGTCCGCCACCACGAACGCCACCGCGGTGGTTGAGGCGGCGCGCACCGCGGCCTTTGCCCACGCCACGGCGACCGGCGTCTCCCAGGGCGACGAACTGCACGCGCAGGACGTGATGATCGACCCCGAGGGCGCCCGGCACGTCCGCTTCGTGCGCACGCACGACGGCATGCCCGTGCTCGGCGGCGACCTCATCGTCCACCTCGACCACAAGCTGGCGTACGCCGGCGTGACCCGCGCCGCCGGCCACGCCGTCGAGCCGGCCACCACCAAGGCCAAGCTGACCGCGGACCAGGCCGCCGCCAAGGCCGCCCAGGCCGCCAAGGGCGACGCGGGCACCGCCCAGCTGGTCGTCGACGCGCGCGGCGGCTCCTCCGCCCTCGCCTACCAGGTGACCGTCGCCGACCAGAACGGCACCAACACCGTCGTCATCGACGCCGTCACCGGCAAGGTGCGCAGCAACACGCCCGACAGCGACGAGTTCCTGTCGCCGAAGCTGCTGGAGAGCCTGCGCAAGCACGGCGAGACCGTCGACCCGGCCACCGGCATCGGCTCCGCCTCCCCGGAGGCCGGCCTGCTCGGCTCCGGCTCCTTGGGCGCCACGACCTACCCGTCGGCCGCCAAGGGAACCGGCAAGACCCTCTTCGTGGGCAGCGTCGGCCTGACCACCACGGCGACCTCGCGCGGCCACTACCAGCTCAAGGACCCGAGCCGGTACGGCACCGAGACGCGGGACGCCAAGGGCTCGTACACGGAGAAGTTCAGCGCGGGCACGAAGTTCACCAGCACGACCAACGTGTGGGGCAACGGCACGACCAGCAACCGTGCCAGCGCCGCCGCCGACGCCCAGTACGGCATCACCCAGACCCTGGACTTCTACAAGAAGACCTTCGGCCGCAAGGGCATAGCCAACAACAGCAAGGCCGCCCAGGGCATGGTCCACTGGGGCAAGAAGGTCGCCAACGCCTTCTGGGACCCGACCTGCAACTGCATGCTGTACGGCGACGGTGACGGCCAGACCTTCAAGAAGCCGCTCGTCGTCCTCGACGTCACCGGCCACGAGCTGACCCACGGTGTGGTGGACGCGACCGCGAAGCTGGAGCCGACGTACGTCGACTCCGACGGCAACCAGTACGGTGAGCCCGGCGCGCTGAACGAGTCGCTCGCGGATATCTTCGGCTCCAACGTCGAGTTCTTCACCAACAACAAGAAGGACACGCCGGACTACCTGATCGGCGAGAAGCTGGGCCTCGCACAGAAGTTCCTGCGCCGTCTCGACCACCCGTCGCTCGACAAGCTCGAGGGCACGATCGACTACTGGTCGCCGGACACCTACTACACCGAGGTGCACGCCGGTTCCGGTGTCTCCTCGCACGCCTACTACCTCCTGGCGGAGGGCAGCGGCAGCAAGACGATCAACGGGGTCAAGTACTACTCGCCGACCTACGACCACTCCACGGTCAAGGGCATCGGCCGCGCCAAGGCCACCGCGATCTTCTACCGTGCGCTCACCCGCTACATGGTCTCCACGACCTCCTTCCACGACGCGCGCGTCGCGACGCTGAAGGCGGCCCAGGACCTGTACGGCGCGAACAGCACCGAGTACAAGACGGTGGACAAGGCGTGGGCCGCGGTCAACGTCACCGCCGCCAACACGCCGGCCGCCCGTCACTGACGCGGCCGCAGCACCACCGGATGCCCCGCCTCGCGCGGGGCATCCGCATGTCCGGGATGCGCGCGAACCGCCTCCGGCCGGAGGAGCGGACGGATGTCCCCGATGTCCCCGGACACCCTCGGGGCACGTCAGCCCGGGCGGGGGACGGCCCGACGACCGGGGGCCGGGGCCGCTCCGGGGCCCGTCGCCGACCTGCACCGGCGGGACGGGGAACCCACCGAGGTGCGCATCCGCGGCGGCGGCGGGACCATGACCTGCGTGGGATACGCAGGTCCGTCCCGGACGGTCCGCATGCGACCCGGCGGGTCCGTCACACTCCGGGACCCCGCGCGATGACCGGCCGGTTCGGCCGCGTCGGCCGCGTCGCCGCCGTCCTGCTCACGGCCGTCGTCTGCCAGTCCGCGCCCGGCCGGGCGGCCGCTCTGCCCGCGTCCGCCGAGCGGGCCTCCGGGGTCGTCACCTGGGCGGCGAGCGCCGACCGCCTGGGCGAGGGCACCGCCGGACAGGACTACCGCCTGATCGTGCACACCAGCGTCGGCGGCGAGGATCTGCGCGTCCGTCTGAGCAACGCCTTCGGCGACCGGCCGCTGACCGTCGACAGCGTCTACGCCGGGGTGCGCAGCGAGGGAGCCGCCCTGCGGCCGGGCAGCAACCGCCGGCTGACCTTCGGCCGCGCCGGTACGGTCATCGTGCCGGCCGGTGCCACCGCCTGGAGCGACCCGCTGCCCGGCCGGCTGCGCCCCGGCACGGATCTGGTGGTCAGCCTGCACACTCCGGCCCCGGCAGGACCGGCGACCGGTCACTGGCTGGCGATGCAGACCTCCTACACCGGCCAGGGCGACCACACCGCCGAGGAGAGCGGCACCGACTGGACGCAGACCACCGGGTCCTGGTGGTACCTCGACGCCGTGTCCGTACGTCCGTCCCGCGGCGCCGGCGGGGCCGTGGTCGCGCTCGGCGACTCCCTCACCGACGGCTGGCACTCCACCGTGGACCTGGACCGCCGCTGGCCCGACTACCTGGCGCGGCGCCTGAACACAGCCCACGCCGCAGTCCAGGGCGTCGCCGACGCAGGCATCTCGGGCAACCAGGTACTCGCCGACGGCGCCGGGCGGAGCGCGCTGCACCGGCTGGACCGGGACGTGCTGTCCCTGCCCGGAGTGCGCACCGTCTTCCTCTTCGAGGGGGTGAACGACCTCAAGGCGCATACCGGCGTCACCGCGCAGGACCTGATCGCCGGGTACCGGAAGCTCGCCGAGCGGGTGCACGCGGCGGGGAAGTGCGTGGTCGCCGCCACCATCGGCCCCTTCGAGGGCCGGCCCGAATGGGACCCGGCCGCCGAGGCCGTACGCCGGGAAGTGAACCGGTTCATCCGGACCAGCGGGGAGTTCGACGCGGTCACCGACTTCGACCGCGCCCTGCGCAGCCCGCACGACTCCGCACGGCTGCTGCCGTTCCTCGACGACGGTGACCACCTCCACCCCGACGACAAGGGCATGCGGGCGCTGGCCGACGCCGTCGACCTCGGCAGCCTCGACTGCACCCGCTCACCGGCACTCAACCCCTCAGCGTCTCCGCCCAGTTCGCCGGAACCCGCCCCGCCGGGCCCGGCACAGGCTGATCGGCGGGATGGCTGACGGGCGGGGCCAGCTCCGGACCCGAGGTGTACATCTCGTCCGTCGCGTAGTCCCAGAACCACTCCTCGCCCGGCTCGTAGCTCCGGATCACCGGATGCCCCGTGGCGTGGTAATGCGCGGTGGCATGCTTCGCGGGGGAGTCGTCGCAGCAGCCGATGTGCCCGCACTGCGCGCACCGGCGCAGATGGAACCACCAGCCGCCGGCCTCCTCGCACTCCACGCATCCCGGGCCGCTGGGCGGGACGCCCGGGGCGACTCCGTCGACAGTGCTCATGCGATTTCCTCCACTTCCTCCGCCGGCGTCTCGGCGGTCAGCGGCAGCAGCACCTGGAAGCGGGTGTCGCCGGGCACCGACTCCACACGCAGGCTGCCGTGGTGCTTGTTGACGACGATCCGCCAGGAGATGTCCAGGCCCAGCCCGGTGCCCTGGCCGACCGGCTTGGTGGTGAAGAACGGGTCGAAGATCCGGTCCTTGATCTCGGGCGGGACACCGGGCCCGGTGTCCCGGAACTCCACCAGCAGCCGCTCATGGTCGAGCGCGGTCCGCACGGTCAACATGCCCGTGCCGCCTGCGCTGTCGATGGCCGACACCGCGTTGTCGATCAGGTTGGTCCACACCTGGTTCAGCTCCGCCGGATAGGCGGGCACCGGCGGGAGCGTGCGGTCGTACTCCTTCACGACCTCGATACCGGGGCCGATCTTGCCGGACAGCATCAGCAGGGTGCTGTCGAGGAGTTCGTGCACGTCCACCACGCGGTAGGGCGCCCGGTCCAGCTGTGAGTACTGCTTGGCCGCGTCCACGAGATGCGAGATCCGGGTGGTGGAGTCCTCGATCTCGTTCATCAACAGCTCGGTCTCGATGGTGTAGTTGAGCCAGCCGATCGCGCCGGCCAGGATCTCCTCGTCCACCGCCGCCGCGACCTGCTCCAACCAGTCGACGTCGAGGCCGGCCTGCACGAAGGTGGGCGCCACCTGCCAGCCGAAGTCGATGCCGTGGTCGTCCAGCCAGTCGCTGAGCAGGTCCTCCCGGTCGGCGGTCTCCAGCGGACTGAGCACGGGAGCCTTGGCGACCCGTTCGGCGGTGCGCTCCTGGATCTCGATCAGGCTCGCCAACGCGTCACGGGAGAAGGGGCCTTCGGCGATCACGGCGAGCTTGCGCCGCATCTTCGCGACCCGTTCGCGGAGCGTGGCCGTCGCCCGTACGGCCGCCGCCGCGGGGTTGTTCAGCTCGTGCGTGAGCCCCGCCGACAGCGAACCCAGCGCCAGCAGCCTCTCCTGCTGCCCGACCGCCGCCTGGGTGCGCTTCGCCCCGAAGAACAGACCCTCCAGCAGATGCACGGCCATCGGGAACCACTCGGTCATGACGTCCGCGAAGATGTCCGCCGGCAGCACGAAGAACCGCGACGGCTCCGTCACCCGCATCGAGTTGTTGTAGGCCTGCCGCACCCGGTCGCCGAGGTAGGCCTGCATCGCGCCCGCGTACACCCCGCGCTGCGAGGTGCGGGAGACCTCCACATCGTCGCCGCCGACCCGGCGGGAGAGCACGGCCGTGCCCTCGATCATCACGAAGAAGCAGGTGGCCGGGTCGCCCTCGGTGTACACCGGGCCCGGCTGGAACAGCTCGATCCGCCCCTCGGCGCACAACCGGCCCAGTTGTTCGGGACTCAGCTTCTCGAAGAGGAACAGCGAGCCGATCTCCTTGGGATTGCACGGCATGATCTGCCCGCTCATGTCTGCTCCAGATCGTTCATGACTGTTCCAGATACCGGTGGACGAGCATCACGGCCATGGCTCCCTCGCCGACGGCGGACGCGACCCGCTTGGCGGACTCGGCACGGGCGTCTCCCGCCACGAACACGCCGGGCACGCTGGTCTCCAGGTGGTAGGGCGGCCGGTCCAGCTCCCAGCCGGCCGGCGGCCGCCCGTCGGCCGTCAGATCGGGCCCGGCCAGGATGAACCCGCGCTCGTCGCGCAGCACCGCGTCGCCCAGCCAGTCGGTCAGCGGGGCGGCACCGATGAACACGAACATCCACTGCGCGTCGACCCGTTCGCTCTCCCCGGTCACGGTGTCACGCAGCGTCAGCTGCTCCAGGTGGTCGGTGCCGTGCGCCGCGTCCACCGCCGTGTGCGGGCGCACGGAGATGTTCGGCGCCTCGTTGATCTGCTGGATCAGGTAGTGCGACATCGAGGCCGACAGATCGGGGCCGCGCACCAGCAGCGTCACCGACTTCGCGCCCCGGGACAGATACATCGCGGCCTGGCCCGCCGAGTTGGCGCCGCCCACGATGTAGATGTCCTGCCCCTGGCAGGAGGCGGCCTCGGTCAGCGCCGAACCGTAGAACACCCCGCAGCCGGTCAGATCCATGCAGCCGGCGGCCTCCAGCTGCCGGTACTGCACGCCGGTCGCGAGGATCACGCTGTGCGCGGCGATCGCCGTGCCGTCCGCGAACCGTACGACCCGCGCGGCGCCGTTGACCTCCAGTCCGGTCACCTCGCGGGCGGCGAGGATCTCCGCGCCGAACTTGGCCGCCTGCCGGCGCGCCCGGTCGGTGAGCTGGGCGCCGGAGACGCCGTCGGGGAAGCCCAGGTAGTTCTCGATCCGGGAGCTCTGCCCGGCCTGCCCGCCGGTCGCCGACCGCTCCACCAGCACGGTCCTGAGCCCCTCGGAGGCCCCGTACACGGCCGCACCGAGCCCGGCCGGCCCGCCGCCGATCACGATCAGGTCGTAGAAGTCGGCCGTCGGCGTGGTCGCCAGCCCCACCCGCGCGGCCAGCTCCGGCGCCTCGGGCTCGACCAGTGCGGTGCCGTCCGGCGTGATCACCAGCGGCAGCCGCCGCCCGTCCTGCCCGGCGGCCGCCAGCAGCCGCTGCCCCTCGGGCTCCTCCACCGAGTACCAGCGGTACGGCACCTGGTTGCGGGCGAGGAACTCGCGCACGTCCGACGACCGCGCCGACCAGCGGTGCCCGACGACCTTGGTGCTGGGCACGGGCCGGTAGGCGCTGCTGCGCCAGGCCTGCAGCAGGTCGTCCAGGACCGGGTAGAGCTTCTCCTCCGGCGGGTCCCAGGGCTTGAGCAGATAGTGGTCCAGATCGACCACGTTGATCGCGTCGATCGCCGCGTTGGTGTCCGCGTACGCGGTCAGCAGCACCCGGCGCGCACCCGGGTACACGTCCAGTGCCAGTTCCAGGAACTCGATGCCGTTCATCTGCGGCATGCGGTAGTCGGCCAGGATCACCGCCACCAGGTCGCCGCGCAGCTTCAGCTCGCGCAGGGCCTGGAGCGCGGACTCGCCGGACTCCGCGCGCACGATCCGGTACGACTCGCCGTAGCGCCGCCGCAGGTCGCGGGCGACGGCACGGGAGACCCCCGGGTCGTCGTCCACGGTCAGGATGACGGTTCGCGCTGCGTCGGCGGCCTGTGCCATACGTCTCCCACCCCGAGCGTCGGTTCCACGGGGCGATGTCGTGGGGACCACCGCACCGGTTCGCAGCCATCGTATGTTCGATGGCCCCGGTTCGCCCTGGGATACATCGGGCAGTGCCAGCCCGGGGGATCGCCCGACGGCTCGTGGAGGAGATCGTCGTGCGTGCGCGCGGCGGTGCCCGATAGTGGGCACCAGCAGCACGAGAGCGGCGACGACGAGGAGGCCCACGCATGACATGCCCGATCACGGCAGGGGTGGACGGCACCGAGGAGAGCCTGGCCGCGCTGAACTGGGCGGGTCGGGAGGCCGTACGCCGTGGGCTGCCCCTGCGGGTGGTGCACGCCTGGCGGTACGCCGAGTCGCTCGCCACCGCCGACCGGAGCACCCAGCAGCGATGGGTGTCGAAAGGGGTGGCGGAGGCCGTGCGGGCCGTCGCCGAGCGGCATCCGGAGCTGGAGGTGGGCGTCGACGTGGTCGAGGGCGAGCCCGTGCACGCGCTGGCCCGTGCCGCGGCGGAGGCGGAGATGCTGGTGCTGGGCTCGCGGGGGCAGGGGCCCGTCCTCGGTTTCCTGCTGGGCTCGGTCGGCCGGCAGGTGATCGCCGAGGCGACCCGGCCGGTGGTCCTGGTGCGCGCCGGGGACCAGCCGGCCGCCGAGGCCGCCGGGCGGGACGTCGTCGTCGGCCAGCACGGCGACCCGGAGGACAGCGCGGCCACCCTGCGGTTCGCGTTCGAGACGGCGGCGGCCCGCGGCGCGGCCGTCCGGGCCGTCCGGGCGTGGACCCTGCCGCCGGTCTTCGCCTACAGCCCCGGCTCGCTCAGGCTCCTCGACGACGCGGGCGGCCTCGAACCCTATGAGCGGCAGGCGCTGACCGAGGCGCTCGGGCCCTGGCGGGAGCGGTTCCCGGAGGTGCCCGTGGCCGAGCACGTCGAGATGGGCAGCGCGGGCCAGGTGCTGCTGTCGGTGGCCGATCGAGCCCAGCTGATGGTCGTCGGGCGCCGTGCGCACCGTACGGCCGTGGGCGGCCGGATCGGCTCGGTCGCCCACGGGATGCTGCACCACGCCGAGTGTCCGGTCGCCGTGGTCCCGCACGGGTGAGCTACCCGGCCTCGGTCGGCTCCAGACCGGTCCGCGCCTTGGGCAGGACGTTCTCGATGTAGTCCTCGACGGCCGTGTCGAGGCCTATGTCGTGCTGGGCGCGCTCGGACAGGTACCAGCGGTGTTCCAGGAGTTCGTGGTAGATCTCGGCCGGGTCCATCGAGCCGCGCAGCCGAACCGGTACGGCCCGCACGGTGGGCCGGAACACATCCCGCACCCAGCGGTGGGCCAGCACCTCCGGGCGGGCGGCGAGGGGGTCGCCCGGGGCGTAGTCGTCCTGGGTGGCCATCCAGCTCTCCAGGTCGTTCAGCAGCCGCCGCGCCTGGTTCTCCTCGGCGTCCAGGCCGGTCAGCCGCAGCAGCTGACGCTGGTGATGGCCGGCGTCGACGACCTTCGGCACGAAGGTGACGGTGTCGCCGTTCGAGGAGTGCTCGATCTGCATCTCGGCCACGTCGAAGCCGAGGTCGTTCAGACGGCGGATCCGGCGTTCGATGTAGTGGTACTTGCCCGCCGGGTACACCGAGGTGCGGGTCAGCTCCTGCCACAGGCCCTGGTACCGGGTGCAGATCTCGTGCCCGAACTCGACCGGGTCGACGGACGGGTGCAGCGCACCGGACGCCTCGAGGTCCAGCAGCTCTCCGCTGATGTTCACCCGGGCCAGATCCAGGTCGTACTCCCGCTGCCCGGGGCTCAGCCGCGAGTGCAGGTCGCCGGTCTCGGCGTCGACCAGATAGGCGGCGTAGGCGCCCGCGTCCCGCCGGAAGAGGGTGTTGGACAGCGAGCAGTCGCCCCAGGCGAACCCGGCCAGATGGAGGCGGACCAGCAGTACGGCGAGGGCGTCCATCAGCCGGTGCATGGTGGCCGGGCGCATGGTCGTCTCGAACATCGAGCGGTACGGCATCGAGCCGCGCAGATGCCGGGTGATCAGCACCGGCTCCAGCGGGGCGCCCGAGCGGTCGGTGCGGCCGGTGACCACGGCCAGGGGGTCGACGGCGGGGATACCGAGCCGGTCCAGGTCGCGCAGCAGCTCGTACTCGCGCAGCGCGGGGCGCTGGGCGAGCTCCTTGACGGCGATCACCTCGTCGCCGGCGTGCGCGTACCGCACGACGTGCCGGGAGATGCCCCTCGGGAGCGGCACGAGGTACTCCTCGGGCCACTCCTCCAGGGGCACGTCCCAGGGCAGGGCGAGCAGGAGCGCGGGGTGCTCCGGGTTCGTGGCACTGATCTGCAAGGCCATGGCACGAACCCTAAGGCCCCGTGCGAGTGTTCTAGGAGGCCCGGTCCCGGGCCTGCTCGGCCGCCGCGCGCACCGAACCCCGGTGGACCGGCCCGTGGCCCGGCAGCAGGGTGTCGCCGTCCAGCGCGCCGATCGTCTCGAGGGAGGCCACGACCCCGGCCCGCTCGTGGTGGAAGAAGTCGAGCAGTATCTGCGGTCCCTTGACCCGCGAGGTCGCATGGCCGCTGACCAGGGCGTCGCCGGAGATGACGATGCCCGCCTCGGGGAGGTGGTAGACGCAGTGGCCGTCGGTGTGGCCCGGGGTGTGCACGGGCACGGGGCGGCCGGGCAGGTCCAGCGGGCCCTCGCCGGGGAACGGCTCGGGAGCGGTGACCGGGTTGTGGTCGGTGCCGCCGACGCGGATCACATGGGCCGCCCAGGGCAGGACGCCCGGCCGCCAGGCATTGCGCACCACGTCGCCGATGGAGGCCTGCTGCAGGAACTCCCGTCGCGCGTGCGGCACTTCGGCCGGGTGCAGGTACACGGGGGTGCCGTGGGTGGTGCGCAGGTACTCGGCCGAACCCAGATGGTCGTTGTGCGCGTGGGTGATCAGCACGGCGGCGACCGCCTCCGGTGAACTGCCCACCTCGGCGAGGGATTCGAGGAGTCCCTGGCGGTCTCCCGGATAGCCGGTGTCCACCAGGGTGACGGCGTCCCCGTCCTTCAGGATCACCCAGTTGACGTGGTTGCCGTGCACCAGATGGATGCCGTCGGCGACTTGGTGTACCTCTGCCCGCATGATCTCCCCGAACCCTGTGCGGCTGACCGTCCGGGACAGCCAACCAGATGTGTCGGTGCCGCGCACCGGCGGGGCGCGTCACTGCACGCCGTGCGGCCGGAACTGGATGCTGATGCGCGGGCCCGCGGCCCGGGCGGTCTTCGGTACGCAGTGTTCCCAGGTCCGCTGGCAGGAGCCGCCCATCACGATCAGGTCGCCGTGGCCGAGCCCTCGCCGCAGCGTCGCGCCGCCTCCGCCCGCCGGACGCAGCAGCAGGTCCCGGGGCGCGCCCACCGAGAGAATCGCGACCATGGTGTCCTCGCGGGCACCCCGCCCGATCCGGTCCCCGTGCCAGGCCACGCTGTCCCGGCCGTCCCGGTAGAAGCACAGCCCGGCGGTCGTGAAGGGCTCGCCCAGCTCCTCGGCGTAGTGCCGGGACAGGGCGTCACGGGCCTCGTCCAGCACCGGATGGGGGAGCGGGTCGTGCGCCGCGTAGAAGGCCAGCAGGCGCGGCACGGCCACC
This sequence comes from Streptomyces sp. NPDC030820, assembly GCF_055572075.1. NCBI lineage: Bacteria > Bacillati > Actinomycetota > Actinomycetes > Kitasatosporales > Streptomycetaceae > Streptomyces > Streptomyces sp. NPDC030820. The sequence continues at coordinate 28,977 of NZ_JBVIEB010000012.1, read as the reverse complement.
ATGTTGTCGTACATCCTGCGGCGCTCCGCGCGCCATGGCACGTCCGCCGCCAGCTTCTCGAACAGGGCGTCGGCCCCGCTCAGCCAGCCCGGCAGGACGTCGATCCAGGCGCCGGCGCCCAGCTCGGTCCGGCGCAGCCCGTCGAGCGGTCCGAGCCGCAGCTCGTCGGTCTGGTCGAACAGGGAGCCCTGGAGGTGCGTGGACATGAGCCCAGCGTACCCCTAATCGAAAATATGTTCCCTTGATTGGCGTGGAGCCTTGCCGCTGCACAAGCCTTTCGATACATCGGTGTATCCGATACATTCACGTATCGAACTTGGGAGGTGGCTGCCATGGAGGAGACGGCCAAGCGCGTCACCCGGCGCCGGGTCCACACCCGGGCCCGGCTGCTTCAGGCCGCGTTCGAGGTGTTCGCGGCCAAGGGCTTCGGGCGGGTCTCCATCGAGGAGGTCTGCGAGGCGGCGGGCTTCAGCCGGGGCGCCTTCTACTCGAACTTCGCCACGCTGGACGAGCTGTTCTTCGCGCTCTACCAGGAGCGCGCCGAGCTCATCGCCTCCCAGGTGGCCGAGGCGCTCGCCCAGGACGGGCCCGGACTCGACGTGCCGACGGCCGTGGACCGGGTCACCGAGGTACTGCTGCTCGACGTGGACTGGCTGCTGGTCAAGACCGACTTCCTGGTGCACGCCGCCCGCGACCCCGAGATCGCCCGGGCCCTCCTCGACCACCGCGCCCGGCTCCGCGAGGCGGTCGCCGACCGGCTCTTCCAAGCCCGCGGCCACACCGAACTGCCCGCCGTGCTCGGTGACGTGGACGGCGCCGCGCACGCGGTGGTCGCCGCGTACGACGGCGTCACCGTCCAGCTCCTGCTGGACAAGGACGTCGAGGCCGCCCGGGCCTGGCTCAAACAGCTGGTCACCGCCCTGCTCACGGACGGCAGCCCCGCCCCCGCACCACCCCGCACGACCCCCGCATGAGGATCGTCAGGAAGGACACAGTCACGATGGACGCGGACGTCATCGTCGTCGGAGCGGGCCTCGCCGGCCTGGTCGCGGCGCATGAACTCACCAGCCGGGGCCGCAGGGTGGCCCTGGTCGACCAGGAGAACGCGAACAACCTCGGCGGACAGGCGTTCTGGTCCTTCGGCGGGCTCTTCCTCGTCGGCTCGCCCGAGCAGCGCCGCCTCGGCATCAAGGACTCCTTCGACCTCGCCTGGAACGACTGGCAGGGCAGCGCCCAGTTCGACCGGCTCGACGACGAGGACTCCTGGGCGGTGCGCTGGGCCCGCGCCTATGTCGAGTTCGCGGCCGGCGAGAAGCGGTCCTGGCTCAAGGGGCACGGCATCGAGCTGCTGCCGACCGTCGGCTGGGCCGAGCGCGGCGACCTCAGGGCCGCAGGGCACGGCAACTCGGTACCCCGCTTCCACATCGCCTGGGGCACCGGCACCGGCGTGGTCGAGCCGTTCGTGAAGTACGCCCGCCAGGCCGCCCGGGACGGACTGCTGACCTTCCACCACCGCCACCGGGTCGACGAGCTGGTCATAGCGGACGGCACCGCGCGCGGGGTGCGCGGCACCGTCCTGGCCGAGGACCGCTCGCCGCGCGGAGTCGCCTCCAACCGCGACCGTGCCGGCGACTTCGAACTCACCGCCCAGGCGGTCGTCGTCACCACCGGCGGCATCGGCGCCGACCACGACATCGTCCGCCGCCACTGGCCCGCCCGGCTGGGCACCCCGCCGGCCGAGATGGTCACCGGCGTTCCCGCCTACGTCGACGGCCGGATGCTCGACATCAGCGCCGAGGCCGGCGTCCGGCTGGTCAACCGGGACCGCATGTGGCACTACACCGAGGGCCTGCAGAACTGGGACCCGATCTGGCCCGGCCACGGCATCCGCATCCTGCCCGGCCCGTCCTCCATCTGGCTGGACGCCCTCGGCCGCCGGCTGCCCGACCCCTGTCTGCCGGGCTACGACACCCTCAGCACTCTCAAGTACCTGCGCACCACCGAGGACATCGCCGGATACGACCACTCCTGGTTCATCCTCACCCGGAAGATCATCGAGAAGGAGTTCGCGCTCTCCGGCTCCGAACAGAACCCCGACATCACCGCCAAGGACCGCCGGGCCGTCCTGCGCGACCGGCTGGTCGGCAAGAGCGCGCCCGCACCGGTCAAGGCCTTCCTCGACAAGGGCGTGGACTTCGTGACCGCGGGCAACCTGGAGCAACTGGTCGGGAAGATGAACGCGCTGACCGACAAGCCGCTGCTGGACGCGGCCGAGGTGCGCCGCCAGATCGAGGCCCGGGACCTGCAGATGGCCAACCCCTACAGCAAGGACTCCCAGGTCCAGGGCATCCGCAACGCCCGCCGCTACATCGGGGACCGGCTCGGCCGGGTCGCCACCCCGCACCGCATCCTCGACCCGGCCGCGGGCCCCCTCATCGGCGTCCGGCTGCACGTGCTCACCCGCAAGACCCTCGGCGGCATCCAGACCGACCTCGACTCCCGCGCCCTGGCAGCCGACGGCACGCCGATCGAGGGACTGTACGCGGCCGGCGAGGTGGCCGGCTTCGGCGGCGGCGGTGTGCACGGCTACAACGCGCTGGAGGGCACCTTCCTCGGCGGCTGCCTGTTCTCCGGCCGGGCCGCGGGCCGGCACGCGGCCGGGCACACCGGCTGACCTCAGCCCCTCAGCAGCTCCAGCAGGACCTGCGCGTGGCTCTGCTCCGGCGTCCTGGACGCGGTCAGCAGGGTCACGCGCTTGCTGCGGGCCGCCTTGCGCAGGCCGTCGAGGAGCCCGGCGGCCTCCGGAGCGTCGAGCTCCGCCTCGTAGCGGCCCCTGAACTCCTCGTAGGAGCCGCCCCCGTGGTACCACTTGCGCAGTTCGTTGGACGGCGTGAGCGCCTTCGGCCACTCGTCCACCTGGGCCGCGTCCTTGGCCAGGCCGCGCGGCCACAGCCGGTCGACCAGGACGCGCAGGCCGTCCTCGGCCTCGGGCGGGTCGTAGATGCGGCGCACACGCACGCTCACGGTCGGGCCTCTCTCGGGTCGCGGTCGGTGCCGCGAGCGTACTGCGGCTGCCCCGGCCACCGGGTTGCGACGCGGGGCGAGTTGACCTGAACCAGGCGTAAATCGGGGGCTCGCCACCCCTAGCCTGTATCACCCGGCACTTCCTCCAGGAGCCGCATGTGACGCCACCCAGCAGACAGCACCTCCGACGCCGTACCGCGGTCCTCGTCGCCGTCCCCGTCGCCCTCGCGGCACTCGTCGGCGCCGCCGGACCCACGGCGCCGGGCACGGCCGGTGCCCCCGGTGCGGGCGACCCCTACTTCCCGCTCAGCGGCAACGGCGGCTTCCACGTCCGGCACTACGACCTCACGCTCCGATACGACACCACCTCCCGGCATCTCGACGGCAGGGCCGTCCTCGCCGCCCGCGCCACCCAGCACCTCAGCCGCTTCGACCTCGACCTGAAGGGCCTGAAGGTCACCGGCGTCACCGTGGACGGAACGCCCGCGGTGTTCCGGCGCGACGGCCAGGAACTCCTCGTCACGCCACGCCACACCCTGCCCGCGGGCGGGGACTTCCAGGTCACCGTCACCTACGACGGCACCCCGAAGCCGGTCACCGACCCCGACGGCAGCGCGGACGGCTGGATTCCCACCGACGACGGCGCCTTCGTCGCCGGCGAGCCACAGGGCGCGATGACCTGGTTCCCGGCCAACAGCCACCCCAAGGACAAGTCGTCGTACGACATCACCGTCACCGTCCCTGAGGGGCGCACGGCCGTCGCGGGCGGCGTGCTGCTCGGACAGCGCACCGAGCACGGCCGTACGACCTTCCGCTGGCGCGAGACCGAGCCGACGGCCGCCTACCTGGCCACCGTCACCATCGGAAAGTTCAAGGTCGAGCAGTACACCACCCCCGACGGCATGCACGTGTACAACGCCGTCGATCCGCGCGAGGCGAGCGCGGCCGCACCGGTGCTGAAGCAGCTGCCGTCCGTACTCGCCTGGGAGAGCAAGCTGTTCGGGCCGTACCCGTTCCGCTCCGCCGGGTCGATCGTCGACCACGCCCCGGGCGTCGGCTACGCCCTGGAGACCCAGACCCGGCCGCTCTACGACTCCGCGCCCGACATCGGCACCCTCGTCCACGAGAACGCCCACCAGTGGTTCGGCGACTCCGTCTCGCTGACGGCCTGGCAGGACATCTGGCTCAACGAGGGCTTCGCCACCTACGCCGAGTGGCTGTACACCGAGCAGCACGGCGGCGACAGCGCTCAGAAGACCTTCGACGCCCTCTACGCCCGCCCGGCGAGCGACCACCTGTGGGCCTTTGCGCCCGGCGACCCGGGCAGCGGGAAGAACATCTTCGACACGCCCGTGTACGCCCGCGGCGCCATGACCCTGCACGAACTGCGCGAGGCCGTCGGCGACCGGGACTTCTTCCGGATCCTGCGCGCCTGGACGGCAGGGCACCGCGACGGCCACGGTACGACGGCACAGTTCACACAGCTGGCGGAGCGGATCTCGGGGAAGCGTCTGGGCGGGCTGCTGCGCACCTGGCTGTTCACGAAGGGCAAGCCGAACAGCGCCTGAACCCTGACCGGTTCCAAACAAGTGTCGGCCAGGGTCGACACCATGATCCATCGCAGAACCGCCGTCGCCGTTCTCGCCTCCCCGCTGCTGCTCACCGGCTGCGGCGGTGGAGCCGAGGCGACCGAGCGCGCGACACCCCCCACCCGCCCGGCACCCACCGCCACGCCCACCACCGCGGTCCAGGCGGAGCAGGCGCGCCAGGGCATACCGGGTCTCGGCCCGGCCAGGTCGGCGGCGATACCCCAGCGCTGCGAGCAGGCCGTCGTCGTCACCGGGCGCGGCAAGGACTCCCCGCTCTGCACGGTCGTCCTGCACGAGCGCACCGCCGCCGGCTGGCAGTCCGGCCCCGCCTGGCCCGGGCACAACGCCCTGCGCGGCTGGAGCGCCTACCACGTGCTGGGCGACCTGCGCTCCCCGCTCGGCGTCTACGCCCTCTCCGACGCCGGCGGCCTGCTCCCGGACCCCGGCAGCAAGCTGCCCTACCACCACTCCGGCGGCTTCCACTCGCCCGGCACCGGCTTCGAGGGCGAACCGCTCGAAGGCTGCTTCGACTACGTCATCGCGATCGACTACAACCGCGAGCCCGGCACCTCCCCGCTGGACTGGACCCGGCCGCTCGGCCCCAAGCGCGGCGGAGGAGTATGGCTGCACGTCGACCACGGCGGCCCCACCCACGGCTGTGTCAGCCTCGCCAAGGCCCATATGAAGGAACTGCTGCGCACCCTCGACCCGCACCGGCATCCGGTCGTCGTCATGGGGTACGCCGACTGGCTCGCCGCCTGAGCCGCCTAGGATCCGAACTCGTGTGCGCACATGTACTGGTCGCCGAGGACGACGAGAAGCAGGCCGAACTGATCCGCCGCTCCCTGCTGGCCGAGGGACACACCGCCACGGTGGTGCACGACGGGGCCGCCGCGCTGGAGGCGGCCCGCAGTCTCCGGCCCGACCTCGTCGTCCTGGACCTGATGCTCCCGGTCCTCGACGGCTTCGGCGTGTGCCGGGCGCTGCGCGGCGGCGCGGCCCCGGAGATACCGGTCGTCATGCTCACCGCCCGCTCCGCCGAGGACGATCTGCTGCTCGGCCTCGGACTGGGCGCCGACGACTACATGACCAAGCCGTACAGCCCGCGCGAGCTGATGGCCCGCATCCGTACGGTGCTCAGGCGCAGCGGGCGCGGCGTCGGCACCCGGGACGACGACCCCGTGGTCCGGGCCGCCGGGATCAGCGTCGATCCCGTACGGCACGAGGTGCGTTGCGACGGCGCGACCGTGGACTGCACGCCCGCCGAGTTCCAGATCCTGCTGGCCATGGCCGCGGAGCCGGAACGGGTGTTCACCCGGCGGCAGTTGCTGCAGTGCACCCGCGGCTTCGACCGGGCCTCGACCGAGCGGGCCGTCGACGTGCACATCATGAACCTGCGCCGCAAGATCGAGCCCGACCCGCGTCGGCCGGTGCGGCTCCTGACCGTGTTCGGCGTCGGCTACAAGCTGAGCGGCACCCGGCCGTGAAGCGGGGGTGCCGAGGTTGGTGGGGGTGGCTGCGGGGTGCGGGCGGTGATGAGGTTGGTGGGAGTGCCTGCGTGGCGGCGGGACCCGAGGTCGGTGGCGGTGTCTGTGTGTGCGTGTCGGTGCGGAGTGGGGGCGAGGTGCCCGTGGCGAAGCGGTGCCAAGCGGGGCGGGAGGCGCCTGTGTGGCGTTGCGGTGCCGAGCAGGGTGGGGATGGCTGTGTGGTGCGGCGGTGCCGAGTCGGGTGGGGATGGCTGTGTGGTGCGGCGGTGCCGAGTCGGGTGGGAGGTGTCGGCGGGTGCCAGCCGGTTGGGGGGCGTCCTTGAGGCGCCGGCAGTTTCGAGAAGGGCGGCGGTCCCTGTGAGGCGACGGCAGGTCCGAGGCGCGCGGGGGTGCCCGTGAGGTGTCGGCGGCTCCGGGGCCGGTCGGGGACGTCCGTCCCGCGTGGGGAGGGCGGCGCCGGCCGGAAAGCCGCCGTGAAGCGTCGGATCCCGCTGCGCAAGCGGCTTCTCGTCCGGCTGCTGTCCGTCTCCGCCCTGATCGCGGTCTGTTCGGTGGCCGCCACCGCCTGGCTCGCGGTGACCACCACCACCAGCGCACTGAAGGAGGAGCAGGGCCAGGACCTCGCGGCCGACAACCGCATCCTGGCCCGGCTCAGCGGATACGCGGCCACCCACTCCGACTGGACGGACGTCCGCCGTACGGTCCGGCAGTTGGCCGCCGAGACCGGACGCCGGATCGCGCTCACCACCGCCGACCGCACCCTCGTCGCCGACTCCGCGCCCCGCGGCACCCCGCTGCCGCCCCGGCCCGCCGCCACCGTCGACCCGCTGCGCACCGACACCTACAGCGAGACCGGCGCCCAGCTCAGCGGCATCGACCCGCGCGTGGTCGGCCCCTACCGGCTCCCGGCGAAGGAACGCGCGAAGCTGGACGCGCTGGCCGCCAAGCGCAGGCAGTGCTACGAGCGTTACGGCCTCCAGCCCGGCGTCGTCCGCACGGTGGGCGGGCGGCCCGTCGTCACCCTCCCGGACGGCACCGACCCGGCCGGCTACGGCGCGGCGGTGTGCGAGGACGGACAGCTCAACACGCCCACGCCGACGGAACACAAGGCCCTGGCCGACCTCACCGACCTCGCCCGGCCCTGTCTGAAACAGGCCGGCCTGGACCTCGGCGGCCGGCTCTTCCTCACCTACGACCCCAGCGGCAAGGACCCCTTCGGCGGCGGCTACTTGGTCGCCAAGTACGCCAGGGCGGGCAAGGCGGCGACGGCGCGGGCGGCCCAGCACTGCATGCTGACCGCCCGGCGTACCCAACTGGAGCCCTATGTCGCCCCGGTGGCCGACCTGTTCCTCGGCATCGGCGACCAGAACCCCTCCCGCTTCGACATGTCCCCGGCCAACAAGGCCAAGGTGATCGGCGCCGCCGGACTGGTCCTGGCCGTCACCGTCGCCGTGACCGCCCTCGTCGCCACTCGGCTGGTACGGCCGCTGCGCGCGCTGACCGAGGCCGCCCAGCAGCCACCCGACCTGCACGTACGGGTCCCGGTGACCACCCGGGACGAGACCGGCATCCTCGCCGAGGCCTTCAACGACCTGACCGAGCGCCGGGCGCGCCTGGAGGCCCAGCGCAAGGCGATGGTCAGCGACATAGCGCACGAACTGCGCAGCCCGCTCACCAACATCCGCGGCTGGCTGGAGGTCGTCCGCGACGGAGTCGTCGAGCCCGACCCGCCGCTGCTGGACTCGCTGCACGAGGAGGCGCTCGTCCTTCAGCGGATCATCGACGACCTGCAGGACCTCGCCGCCGCCGACGCCGGCACCCTGCGGCTGCACCGCGAGCCCCTGCGGGCCGGCGAGCTGCTGGACCAGGTGGCCGCCGCCCACCGGGTCGCAGGCAGAGCCGCCGGGGTCGCCCTGCGCACCGAGGCCGACGCCACCGCCTGGCTCGACGCCGACCCGGTGCGAATGCGTCAGGCCCTCGGGAACCTGGTCTCCAACGCGCTTCGGCACACCCCGGCCGACGGCACGGTCACGCTCGCCGCCCGCCGTGACGGCGCCGACGTCGTGCTGACCGTCACCGACACCGGCACGGGGATCGCGCCCGAGGACCTGCCGCACGTCTTCGACCGGTTCTGGCGCGCCGAGAAGTCCCGCAGCCGCCGCACCGGCGGCAGCGGCCTGGGCCTGCCGATCGTGCGCCACCTGCTCGCCGCCCACAACGGCACGGCCGAGGCCGCGAGCCGGCCTGGCCGGGGCGCGGTCTTCACCCTGCGGCTGCCCGCGGCCGACCCACCCGCGGACCACACCTGATCGCCTCCGATTCCCCGCGCGCACCAGGGGTACTCCGGTCGCGCGGCGCAGTCGAGGGAGATCAGGCCATGAGCGCACCGGAGGACCTGCCGGTCGTGTCCACGCTCGCCGAGCTGGCCCGCCTGGTGGGCGAGCAGCAGGGGCTGTACGTCCGCTGGTCCCAGGGGCCCGGCACCGACCTCGTCGAGGTCTCCAGCACCGACGACCTCACCGGCGTACCCATGCCCGGGCTGTCCGCGAGTCCGCTCGACATCGAAAGCTGGTGGGCGGACCGGTCGGTGGAGCTGTGGGTGGCGCGCCGTCTCTACGACTATGCGCACCTGCCGCACGACAAGGGCCCCGGTGTACGTCCCTGGGTCCTGCGGGGCCGGGAGACCGGCCGGGGCCCAGACAACGAGCCGCTCGTCACCGATGCCGAGCCGCTGTGCTGGATCGCGGACGAGGTGATCGACGCGGCGAAGGAGGAGGTGGCCCGGCAGGAACGGGCGTGGGGGACCCTGCGCCGCAGCGGTCGCTGAGGCCCGGACCGTGGGCGCCGGGGTCAGCGGAAGCGCGGCCGGGAGCGGGCGTGGCGGTGCAGGTCCCGGCGCTCCGGCTCGGTCGTCCCGCCCCAGATGCCGATGCCCTGGCCGGTTGCCAGCGCCCAGTCCAGGCACTCCTCCCGGACGGGGCACCGGCCGCAGACCGCCTTGGCGTGCTGGGTCTGCACATGCGCCGGACCGGTGGTGCCGATGGGGAAGAACAGGTCGGGATCCTCGTGACGGCACGCGGCATGGTCGCGCCAGTTGTCCATGGAAGTCTCCTGGATCCGATCGAAGTCGTCCGTGCCTGCCGAATGCGTACTGCGGGTTCGGGTGACCGGTCGGGGCGGTGTGAAACGGTGTGTGCGGCGGGGGGATCGCGCGACGACCGCGATCCGGCCACGGGCGCGCCTACGGTCCGGGGCGAGCCGTACGCGTTCGACGGGCCGGGGAACGGGGGCGGACGGGCCACCGGGCCGTGGGCACCCGTACCCGACCAGGCACCGGGGGCGCGGAGTTGGGGGCGGGAACCGGCCGGGACCGCCGTTCGCCGCGCCACCGCCCGACCACCGTACTCCGCGGCGCCCTTCCGCCGGTGCGAAACGGATAAAACGTAACCGGACGAACGTGCGTGGCCGTCAGCGGCGCAGTGCCTCGGCCGCCGTCGCTGTCACCGCCTCGGCGAGCGCGGCCAGCGCGGGGGAGTCCAGCTTCCACTGCTGCCAGTACAGCGTGACGTCCATCCATTCCTCGGGCGCGAGGAGCACCAGCCGGTCCTCCTCCAGCAGCGGACCCGCCTGGACCTCCGGCACCATGCCCCAGCCGAGCCCGGCGGCGACCGCGTCCAGGAAGCCCTCCGAGGTGGGCACGAGGTGCCTGAGCGGGCCGGCGGAGCCGCGGTCCAGCCGGCGCACGAAGGCGTCCTGGAAGTCGTCCTTGCGGTCGAAGACCACGACGGGGGCCTCGGGCAGTGCCTCCGGCAGCGGCCGCCCGCCCAGGTGGGTCGTGGTGAACTCCGGTGCGGCGACCGGCAGATACCGCATCCGGCCGAGCGGCCGGACCGTGCAGCCGGGCACTGGATCGGCGGCGGTGGTCACCGCCGCCATCACCAGACCCTCGCGCAGCAGTGCCGCCGTGTGGTCCTCGTCCTCCCGGTGCAGTTCGAAGCAGAGCCCCGCCACCCGGGTCAGCGCCGGCAGGAACCAGGTCGCCAGCGAGTCCGCGTTCACCGCCACCGACACCCGCGTCGGCTCCCCGGCACCGCTCAGCCCGAGTTCACCCCAGGCGTCCCGTTCCAGCCGGGCGAGCTGCCGGGCGTACCGCACCAGCACCGCGCCGGACTCCGTCGGCCGCACCGGCTTGGTGCGCTGCAGCAGCACCCGGCCGGTGCGCTGTTCGAGCGCCTTGACCCGCTGGCTGACCGCCGACGGGGTCACGTGCAGGGCGGCCGCGGCGGCGTCGAAGGTGCCCTCGTCCACCACGGCGAGCAGGGTCCGCACGTGCTCCAGGGGAAGCTGGGTCATCACAACTTCTAAGGGTACTTAAGAATCTTTAGCTGTACTTGTGGGGAAGGGCTTCCTAGGTTCGAGGCATGCACCACGCCCTGACCGCCGCGGCCGCCGGATTCGGCACCGGCCTCTCCCTGATCGTCGCCATCGGCGCCCAGAACGCCTTCGTCCTGCGGCAGGGGGTGCGCCGCGACGCGGTCCTCGCCGTGGTGGGCATCTGCGCCTTGTCCGACGCGGTGCTCATCGCGCTGGGCGTCGGCGGGGTCGGGGCGGTCGTGGTGGCGTGGCCGGGCGCGGTCCGGGCGGTCGGGATCGTCGGCGGTCTCTTCCTGCTCTGCTACGGGCTCCTCGCCGCCCGCCGGGTGCTCAGACCGGGCTCGGCCGGGCTGAGCACCGAGGGGGAGGCCGCGGGCTCCCGGCGCCGGGCGGTGGTCACCTGTCTGGCGATGACCTGGCTGAACCCGCACGTCTACCTGGACACAGTGTTCCTGCTCGGCTCCCTCGCCGCCGACCGGGGCGCGCTGCGCTGGACCTTCGGGCTCGGCGCCGCGCTCGCCAGCCTGTGCTGGTTCGCCGCGCTCGGCTTCGGCGCCCGGCTGCTCGGCCGCTTCCTGGCCCGTCCGGCGGCGTGGCGGGTCCTGGACGGCCTGGTCGCCGTCACCATGCTGGCGCTGGGGGCGACACTCATGGCCGGATCCTGACGCCGGATGCCGCGCGGCACCCGTTCGGCGTGCACAGGATCGGTCCAGATAGTTAGGCTCTCGAATCGAACAGATGTAGCGAGCAACCTCTATCGGCAACAGGACACCCGTGGACACCAGCGAGAGCAGCAGCACCACCGAATCCGAGGCCGCTCCGGACGCCGCGGCTCCACCCCGGCGCGGCTGGCGCCGCTGGGCGATGGACACCCGTCCGCTGAGCATCCCGGCCTACCGGCGCCTGTGGACGTCGACCATCGTCACCGCCGTCGGCAGCCAGCTCACCGCCGTCGCCGTGCCCAAGCAGGTCTACGACGTCACGCACTCCTCGGCATGGGTCGGCTACGCGAGCCTGGCCGGTCTCGTGCCGATGGTGGCGTTCGCGCTGTGGGGCGGCGCGGTCGCCGACACCGTGGACCGCCGCAAGCTGCTGCTGGTCACCAACACCGGTATCGCGGTCACCTCGCTGCTGTTCTGGGCACAGGCCGTCACCGGGACGGACTCCGTCGCCGTCCTCATGGTGCTGCTCGCCTGCCAGCAGGCGTTGTTCGGCCTCAACTCCCCGGCCCGCAACGCCTCCATCGCCCGGCTGGTCCCGGCCGAGCAACTGCCCGCCGCGGGCGCGCTCGGCTCCACGGTGATGCAGACCGGCATGGTCGCGGGGCCGCTGCTCGCCGGTGTGCTGATCCCGGTCATCGGGCTGCCCGAGTTGTACCTCATCGACGCCGTGGCCCTGTGCGTGACCGTGTGGGCCGTCTTCCGGCTGCCCGCGCTGCCCCCGCTCGGCGAGGCCACCGCCCGCCGGGCCGGGGTGCGCCAGATAGCCGCCGGGTTCCGGTACATCTCCGGGCACAAGGTGCTGCTGCTGTCCTTCCTCGCCGACATCGTCGCCATGGTCCTCGGCATGCCGCGCGCCCTGTTCCCGCAGCTCGCGGCGCAGACGTACCACTCCTACGGCGAGGGGCTCGCGCTCGGTGTGCTGTTCGCCGGCATCCCGGTCGGCGCGGTGCTCGGCGGTCTGTTCTCCGGGGTGTTCTCACGGGCCCGCCGGCACGGCTGGATGGTCATCGGGGCGGTCGTCGGCTGGGGCGTGGCCGTCGCAGGGTTCGGGCTGAGCCGCAATCTCTGGGTGGCCCTGGCCTTCCTCGCCGCGGCCGGGGTCGCCGACATGGTCTCGATGGTGTTCCGCGGCGCGATCCTGCTGTCGGCCGCGACCGACGAGATGCGTGGCCGGATGCAGGGCGTGTTCACGGTGGTCGTCGCGGGCGGGCCGCGCCTGGCCGACGTACTGCACGGCACGGCCGGCTCGGCCTTCGGCCCGCGCGCCGCGGTGGCGGGCGGTGGAGCGCTGGTGGTCGTGGTGATGCTGGCCCTGGCCGCCGCCGTACCGGCGCTGCGCCGCTACCGGATCTGAGTCACACCAGGCCGCCGCGCCCCCTGGTCATGTACTGGTCCATCAGCTTGCCCCTGGTCGTCTCCAGACGGTGGGCGAGGACCTCGGCCACCGTCCGCACCAGCGAGAGCCCGAGCAGCGGGTCCTCCACGCACAGCGCGAGCACCGAGGGCCCGTCGAACTCGTAGGCCCGTACGTTGCTGAAGGCCACCGCGCCGAAGTCCCACTGGTACGGCGGGAACAGCCAGGACCAGCCGAGCATGTCGCCCGCGCCGAGCGAGGCGACGGTGACCCGCTGCCGCGAGGTGACCTGCTGGTCGAGGTGGACCGCGCCGGAACGGATCACCCAGAACCGGTCGGCGGTGCCGCCCGCCTCGAAGATGCGGGTGTCCTCCGGGAACGAGACCTCCTTGGCCAGTTCCATCAGGCGCTCGCGCTGCGCATGGGGTAGGGCGGTCAGCAGTTTTATCGCTTTGGTCATGGCGCGGGGCTCCTCGCCGAGGGGGTTCGGGGGTGCTTTCCCTAAGCCCATTTCAGCCGCTGCCGCCCCTCCGGGCACCTCGAAGGACCTGGATTTCCTCGCTGCGCGCCCGGTCCCGCGCCGGTTTCCGGACAGCAAGAAGCCCTGGCTGGACGGGGGAGGCCAGCCAGGGCCGTCTGCGGTGACGCCATGGAGGGAGGAAGGACGGTTCCGGTCACCTCCGGCATCACGTATGTATGAACGATAAACCATCCGGCGGGTGTTCTACCAACCGGTAGCAGGTCACGTGACCTGTTTCACGCCTTCCGTGGTGTCCCGCGGTCCACCCGGGCAGACGACCTCCTCCAGCACCCGCGCCACCGCCTCGAACGCCCACGCGCGGGCCGTCGCCTCCCGGGCGCCGTCCGGATCCGTCGCCGTCAGGTTCCGCGCGCGTTCCCGCCAGGCCCGCTCCTCCGCAGCCGCGTGCTCCCGGCCGCGCTGGATGCGCCGCAGCAATTCGTCCGCGTCCACGACATCGGTCATACCGGTCTGGTACCCGCATGGCCGCGGTGATGACACGGGCACCGGCGGTGTTTGACGGCTTCGGAAGGGGTGAGGCGGACAGGAGGAAGCCCGCAAACCGGGTATCCGTCCGGGCATCGCCTGAAGGAGGAAGGGATGCGCGACAAGCACCGGACCAGCTGCCGCGCGACGCTGCGGGAACCGCGCCGCCGTATGCCGTGCCGGCCGGCCGAAGCCCGCAGAACCGTGGAACGCGTGGTGGCCGAACGGTGCCGGGCCCGCGCCATCCCCTGCGCTCACACGGCCATGGAGGACGCCCTGCTGGTCACCTCCGAGCTCACCACCAACGCCATCCTGCACGGCGGTGGCATCACCGGCTTCGACGTCGATGTGGACTCCCGCGGCGTACGGGTGTCGGTGAGCGACCGCAGTGACGAGCTGCCGGTGGCCGCCCCGCCCGTCGACGAGCCTGTCCCCACCCGGCTCGGCGGCCGGGGCTGGCCCATCGTCTGCCGCCTGTCCCGGGACATCCGGGTCGCGCAGCTGCCCTGCGGCGGCAAGCGCATCACGGCCGTCGTACCGCTGCGCTGAAACCATGCGGAAGGTTCACGTCCGGCGTGTTTGCTCCCCGGAGCGAGGGGCAGGCGGAGTCTCGTGCTTCGGACCGGAGGCGCGCGCCCCGTGGGAACCGTACGACTGCCCGGATCCCCCTCCCGTCGGACCGGGCGAGCGACCCGCGGCGAACCCTGACACCACCGTTCGGGCCCGGCCCCAGAACCCCTTTCGGCCGCGTGCCCTGAAACCACGTTCAGGAGCGAATCCGCATGCTGACCGACATGCCGACAAGCCGTCCCGGCACAACCACCACGGACTCCGCCGCTGCCGCTCCCACGCGGCGGCCCCATGACGACGCCCCCGACACCGCGGCGCTGTTCGCCCGGCTGGCGCAGCTGGACGACGGCCCCGAGCGGGACGGCGTACGCGACGAACTCGTCACCGCCTGGCTGCCCATGGCCCACCGGATCGCCGGCCGCTTCCGCGACCGGGGCGAGTCCGTCGAGGACCTGCGGCAGGTGGCCGCGCTCGGGCTGGTCAAGGCCATCGACCGGTTCGACCCGTCCCGCGGGGCGTTCGAGAGCTACGCCGTGCCGACCATCACCGGCGAGGTCAAGCGGCACTTCCGGGACCGGATGTGGGCCCTGAGGGTGCCGCGCCGGGTGCAGGAACTGCGCAACCGGGTGCGCGTGGCCCGGCGCGAGCTCACCCAGCACCCGGGCAGCGCCGAACCCACCGTCGCCGCCATGGCCGCCCACACCGGTCTCACCGAGGAGGAGGTCGGCGCGGGCATGGAGGCCCTGGAGAGCTTCAGCACCCTGTCCCTGGACGCCGAACTGTCCACCGGAGACGACGGCTACAGCCTCGCCGACACCCTCGGCGCGACGGACACCTCGTACGACGTCGTGGTCGACCGCGAGGCCGCCAAGGAGGGACTGCGCCGGCTGCCCGAACGGGAACGGGCCATCCTCTACATGCGGTTCTTCGAGGACATGACGCAGAGCCGGATCGCCGACCGGCTCGGCATCTCCCAGATGCACGTCTCCCGGCTGATCAGCCGCAGCTGCGCCCGCGTCCGTGACGAGGCCATGGGCCGACGCGCGTGCGGGACGGACCCGGCATGAAGGCACGGGCGACGAACCGTCACTTTTTCGGCCGGTCCGCGCCGGTGGTGAGGCCCAGCGGCCGGGCCAGGCCCGAGACCGCCTCGTCCAGCCGCTGCAGATGGCGCAGCACCCGGTCGGTGACCCGGCCGTAGCGCGGGGTGCGCAGAGTTCCCGGCTCCAGCATCGAGGCGATGCTGGGGCCGGTCTCGATCTCCGCCGTGGCACGCGGGTCGGCGACATGCGCGGCGATCGCCTCGATGTTGTGCACGATCCTCCCGCACGTCCCGCGCAGCCGGGGATCCGCCGCGATCGACGGATGCGTCGGCAGCAGCTCGGCCGTGGCCGCGAGCGAGCGCGCGTGGTAGGCACAGGTCTCCAGCAGCGCCACCACGTACCGGGCGGTGTCCCGGCGGGAGCGCAGCGGGGTGATCGGATGGGTCAGCGGCTGGGTGGCCGCGCGCAGGTCGGCCAGCGCCTGGTCCAGATCGCGTGCCTGCTCCACCAGATCGGCGCCCGCCCCGCCGCTCAGCTGGTCCACGGCGGCCCGGGTGACATCGGCGAGCCGGTCCAGGACCGTCACGAGCAGTTCGTTGGTACGGCGGTCGGTGCGGATCGGCAGCACCACCGCCGCCGCGATCACCCCGCAGGCCGCGCCGAGCGCCGTCTCCTCCACCCGCAGCACCAGCACCGCCATGCTGTAGGTGTTCAGCAGCGTGTACAGCAGCCCCAGCATCGCCGTCACGAAGAACGACATCAGCGTGTACGACAGGGGCGCGCTGTAGAACATCGCGAAGATGAACACCAGCACCAGGCCGAACGCCGTCCATGTGTGGTGCCCGACCAGACCGGCGAGCACGATGCCGGCCACCACGCCGAGGACCGTACCCAGCAGCCGCCGGTAGCCCTTCACCAGGATCTCGCCGGTCGAGGCGGTGTTGATGAACACGATCCAGCAGGTCAGCACCGCCCAGTACCAGCGCCGGCCGGACAGCAGCTCGCCGCCCGCGATGGCCAGCGCGGAGCCGACGCCCACCTGGACCGCGGCCCGTGTCGTGGGCCGCATCAGACCGCTCGGTCCCGGCTCCTCCGCCTCGGCCTCCTCGCCCGCCTCGATCGCGGCGTCCTCCGCGTCCAGCTCCTCGCGCGAGCGGGTCGTCGCCGGAGTGTCGTCGGACTCGTCCTGCGGCCCGTCCAGCGCGACCCGCAGACCCAGCGAGGCCCGGGCGGCCTCGCCGAGCCCACGGAAGACGTCCTGCACGGCCGGCGAGGCCTTCGGCAGGTTCTCCTCCTCGCGGTAGCCGAGCAGCCGGTTGCGCACCTGGGCGAGCGCGGTGCCCCGCGCCTCGCCGACCGGCCGCAGCATCAGCAGCCGCAGCGCCTGCAGATCACGGCGCAGCGCCGCCGTGGCCTCGTCCCGCACCGGCAGCTCCCCTCCGGAGGGCAGCACGGCGCCCGGCAGATGCAGGGTGAGGGTGTCGGTCCGCTCGGCGCTGCGCGCGGTGAGCAGCAGCAGCCCGAGCCGCTCGGAGGCGATCTCGGCGTCCGCGACCCGGCGCTGCAGCAGCCGCGCCGCCGCCGCGTCGGAGGTGCCGTCCTCCAGCCGCCCCTGGATCAGCAGCGCCGTCTCGTGCAGCCGCGCGGTGGCGGTGCGCAGACCGTCCAGGACCTTGTCCACGTCGTCCGGTCCGGCATCCAGCAACTCGGTCTGGACGGCGATCAGCTGCGCGAGCCGGGCGCGGAACGCCCGCCGCAGCCGGTCCAGGGTGCCCGCCGGGGTCTGCGGCAGCAGCACGAAGCGCGCGGTGGCGCTGCACGCGAAGGCCACGCAGATGACCCCGTACAGCACGGGCAGCGCCGCGGTGGTCGCGTGCACGAACAGGGAGAGGAAGTAGATCTGAAAGCCGATCAGGCCGAGCGCCGTGCCGCGGTCGCCGAACCGGCGGCTGTAGACGGCACAGAAGATGAGGACGACGAAGAACAGGTCCCCGACGACGACCCACTGGTTCAGCAGTGCGCCCAGCGACACCGACGCCAGTGCCACCGGCAGGCCGAGCGCGAGCGTCACGGCCTGCGCCGAGCGCTGCTTCTCCCGGATGGCGAAGGTCGACACCATCGCCGCCATGGCACCGGCGACCAGGTGGGGCACCGGCACCCGCAGGGCGGCCAGCACGGCGAGGGTGAGCGCGATCGCGGTGACGGTGCGCAGTCCCGCGATGAGCCGGAGCAGCCCGGGATCGGACGCCGCGAGCCGGTCCCGCATGCGTACCCGCCCAGGTCGTCCCGCTGTGCTCACGCCGCCGCGCTCTCTCCCGTGCCGGAAATCGATCTCCGACCCAGCATCGCACGGCGGCCTGAGCTGCCTGTGATCGGCGGTCCTCGGCGATCAGCGGCACATCAGGCGCTGCCGGCGCCCGTGCCCTCCACCCGGGCCCGTACCTGCTCCGGTGACAGATACGCGTCGGTGAACTCGAAGTCCTTCAGCCGGGCCGGCTTGCGGGCCTGGAAGCCGGTGCGGACGAAATCGTCGCCGGCGACCGCGTTCAGCAGCCAGTTGGTCATCACCCGGGTCTTGGCGACATTGGTGCGTAGCGCCGCCCAGTGGTAACCGCGGGCCACCGCCTGGGCCGGCACCCCGCGCAGTTCGATGCCGAGCGGCTTGGACACGGCGTCCTTGCCGCCGAGGTCGACGACCAGACCCAGATCGTGGTGCACATACGGCGTCAGCGGCTGCCCCCGCAGGGTCGCGATGACGTTGTCGGCGACCTTCTTGCCCTGGCGCATGGCGTGCTGCGCGGTGGGCGGGCAGACCGCGCCCGGCTCTCCCTTGGCCTCGTCGGGCACGGCGGCCGCGTCCCCGAGCGCGAACACGCCGTCATGACCCGGGAGGCACATCTCGGCCGTCACCGCCAGCCGGCCGCGGACCGTCTCCGCGCCGAGCGTGGCGATCAGCGGGCTGGCGACCACGCCGGCCGTCCAGATCAGCGTGTGCGTCGGCACCACCCGGCCGTCGGTGAAGGTGACCTCCTCCGCGCCGGCCTTGTCGATCGACACGCCCAGCGACACCTCGATGCCGCGCCGGCCGAGGATCTCCTGCGCGCTGCGGCCGAGCTTCTCGCCCAGCTCCGGCATCAGCTTGGGCGCGATGTCGATCAGATGCCACCTGATCAGGCCGGGATCCAGCCGCGGGTACCGCTGTACGGCGGCGTGCGTCAGCCGTTGCAGACAGGCGGCGGTCTCCGTGCCGGCGTATCCGCCGCCGACCACCACGAACTGCAGTCGCGCCGCCCGCTCCGCCGGGTCGTCGCTGGCGTCCGCGAGGTCGAGCTGCGAGATGACGTGATCGCGGAGGTAGGCGGCCTCGGCCAGGGTCTTCAACCCGAAGGCGTGCTCGGTCAGCCCCGGGATGTCGAAGGTACGGGTCACGCTGCCGGGTGCCAGCACGATGTAGTCGTAGGGCTCGTTGACGGTCTTGTCGGTGATGGTGCGGACGACGCACACCTTGGACCTCAGGTCCACGCCGATCGCGCCACCCGGGATGATCCGGGTGCGGTACTTCTTGCTGCGGCGCAGGCTCAGGGCGATCGACTGCGGCGTGAGCACGCCGGAGGCGACCTGGGGCAGCAGGGGCAGATACAGCTGGTAGGAGTACGGCGTCACCAGGGTGACGTCGGCCTCGGCGGGGGCGAGTTTCCGCTCCAGGCGGCGGACGCACGCGACTCCGGCGAAGCCTGCGCCAACCACCAGGATCCTGGGTCGTGTCACGGTGTTCATCCCTTTCTGCGGCTCCAGGCGGTCCGACTCGACGCCGTTCGCCTGCCCTGGATCGGTGCGCACCACCCTTGATCCCACCGTGCCCCGAGCCGTTCCGCCAGCCGGGTGCGGCAGGCAGACGAACGCGTGGGCACCAGCATGCCCCCGCTGTGGCTGGAGTAACCGGTTGTCGCACAGATACACGTCGTACACCTGCCGCGGTCACCACGGCAGGAACACGTGGATGTCCTTGCCCTCGTCGTCGACGACGACGCTGACCTGCGTGCACAGCGTGTGCACCAGATGCCAGCCGATGCCGCCGCCGCCCGTGCGCGGATGGAAGGGCCGCGGTTCCGGCTTGGTGGTGCTCGTGTCGCGCATCGTCACATGCACACCGTCGAAGGTGCGGCGCATCCGCAGACCGAACGGCCCGGGCGCGTACTGGATCACGTTCGCGGCCAGCTCCGTCACCACCAGCAGTATGTCGTCCCAGTACTCGGGCGCGGCGGGCGGCGCCTGCGTGGCGAGCGCGCAGAGGAAGTCCTCCGCCGCGAGCCGGGCCTCCGTGACGTTGCACAGTTCACCGGCGAAGGAGAAGGTGCGCTCGTACCCGTCCTCCGAGTGCGGTGTGTCGTCCCCACGTGGCTGCGTCGCCATCTCGCAATCCCCGGTCCTGGGCGGTCGGGGGCGTGGCGGTGATCCCCCGGCCAGGACGGCTGTCGGTGCTGATCTCATCCCACGCCTGCGAGTTCCCGCAGCCGGGCGGGATATCCGTCCACCTCGGCTCATCACTCCTGCGGATGCCCCGACCCGGCGGACGGCGTCAGCGGAAGACGTCGTCCGGCTCGTCCCAGTCCGCCGGCTCCTGCGGGAGACGTGCCGCCCGGGACCGCGCCTGGTACATCGCGTCGATCTCGGCGGCGTAGTGCCGCACGATCACGTCCCGGCGCAGCTTCATCGACGGGGTGAGCAGTCCGTTGTGCGGTGCGAACGGCTCCGGGAGCACCCGGTAGACCCGGATGGACTCCGCGCGGGAGACGGTGCTGTTGGCGGAGGCGACGGCCCGCGCGATCTCCTCCCGCAGCGCGTTCTCCTCACGGCTCTCCCGGCCCGGACTGTCGCCCGGGAGTGCCAGGGAGACCCGCCAGTGCGCGAGGAAGTCCGGGTCCAGGGTGATCAGGGCGCCGACACAGGGCCGGTCGTCGCCGATCACGACCGCCTGGTGGACCAGCGGATGCATGCGCAGCCGCTGCTCCAGGGGCGCCGGAGCGACGCTCTTGCCGCCACTGGTGACGATGACGTCCTTCTTGCGCCCGGTGATCGTCAGATAGCCCTCGGAGTCCAGCTGCCCGATGTCCCCGGTGGCCAGCCAGCCGCCGCGCAGCGCGGCCCGTGTCGCCGGCTCGTCGCCGACATAGCCCTGGAACACCGACGGGCCGCGCACCAGGATCTCCCCGTCGTCGGCCACCTGGACCTCGGTGCCCGGCAGCGGCCGGCCGACCGTACCGGACTTCTCCCGGCCGAGCGGCTGCATGGTGATCCCGCCGGAGGACTCGGTGAGGCCGTACCCGTCGTGGACGAACACCCCGATGCCCTCGTAGAACAGGCTCAGTTCGCGGCTGAGCGAGGAACCGCCGGAGGTGCCGCGCACCACCCGCCCGCCGAGGGCCGCGCGCAGCCTGCGGTACACCGTCCGCTCGTACAGGGCGTGCTGCAGCCTCAGCTCGAAGCCGGGCCCCGGCCCGGTGCCCAGCCGGTGCCGCTCCAGTGCCTGGGCGAAGTCCCGCGCGGTCTGCGCGGCCCGCTCGAACAGGGCGCCCCGGCCCGCCTTTTCGGCCGCCTGCAGGAACTTCTTGTAGAGCTTCTCGAACACCGACGGCACGCCGTACAGATACGTCGGCCGGAACGTGGTCAGCGCCGAGGCGAGCGATGCCTCGGTCAGCTCCGGCTCGTGCGCCATCAGGACGCCGCCGCGCACGCACATCAGCATGATCATGAGGCCGTACACGTGCGAGAACGGCAGATAGGCCAGAACGGAGGGCTGTTCGCCCGGCGGGGCCGCAGTGTGCCGCCAGCCGGCCAGCAGTGTGTCGCAGGGGTAGGCGAGGCCGCGATGGCTCAGCGCGCAGCCCTGGGGACGGCCCGAGGTGCCGGAGGTGTAGACGACCGCCGCCGTGGCGTCCGGCAGCACGATCCGGCGCAGCGACTCCACCGTGGTGTCCGGCACGACCGTGCCCTGCTCGACGAGTTCGGACAGTGCGCCCGCGTCCAGCTGCCAGACGTGGGCCAGCCGCGGCAGCCCGGTGCACACCGTGCCGACGGTCATGACGCCCTGCTCGTCCTCCACGACCACGGCCACACACCCGGCGTCCCGCAGGATCCACTCGACCTGGTCCCTTGAGGAGGTCGGATGGATGGGCACGACCTCGGCGCCCACGGCCCACAGCGCATGGCTGAACACGGTCCACTCGTAGCGGGTGCGGGACATCAGGGCCACCCGGTGGCCGGGGGAGATCCCGGCGGCGATCAGCCCCTTGGCCAGGTCGACCACCTCGTCGCGCAGCTCGACGGCCGTCACCTCCTGCCACACGGTGGCGGCGGAATCCGCGCGATGGGCGAGTACCGGCAGGGTGGGACTGCGCTCCGCGGTGTCGAAGACGCTGTCGGCGAGGCCGCCGGTGAGCGGCGGGGCAACGGCGGGAGCGAGGGCGACGTCGCGCATGCGCTGCTCCTGGATGTACAGAGGGTCACCGCCGATCGGCTCAGTGTCGGCGGTGCTCGAATGTAGCCCAGGTAACCGCGTTCGGTGCCGGGAACGGGGAAGTCGTGATCGACTGATGATGTTGGCGTGTCCTGGGGACTCGGCAGACATGAGTCATGTGAACCCTGATCCGGAACCCGAGCGGACCACCGGGCTGGAGCCGGGTGGCTCGGTACCGCCCGGCGAGACACCGCCCGCCGAGAGCAGCATGCCCGAGGCCGGGCCCCGCGAGACGCACAATCCGCCCCGGGGCTGGGCCAAGGCGCCGCTGACGCTGATCCTCGTGCTCGTCGCCCTCGTCGCGCTGTTCTTCCTGGCGTACGCCCTGGTGCTGATCGTCTGACCACGGGCGGTCAGCCCTGGGTACGCCGGACGCATTCGGTGACGACCTCCCGCAGGCCGCCGCCGTGCTCCAGCAGTCGGCGCTGCTCGCGCGCCCCGTTGCCGCGCCGCAGCAGCTCCGCGACGCCCTGTTCGGCTCGGTCCGCGTCGCCGGCGGCGGTGAGCGCGTCCTGGGTGTACGTCAGCAGCGACCGCAGCACCTGCGGGGCGGGTTCGGGCCGCATGGCCGCCGGGTCGAGCAGGTTCTCCTCCAGCCCGAACCGGGCGGCCTGCCAGTCGGCGAGCCGCAGCAGGCTCACGCTGTGGCCGGGCGCCGGCCGGCCCGCCCGCCAGTCCCGCGCGGCCGTCTCCACGAGCGCTCGGGTCAGCGTCGCGATCAGCATGGCGGTGTCCGCACCGAGACACACGTCCGCCACCCGGATCTCCACGGTGGGGTAGCGGGCGGACAGCCGTGCGTCGAAGTAGACCATCCGCGTGTCCAGTACGGCACCGGTGGCCACCATGTCCGCCACCCGCCGGTGATACCGCTCGGCCGACGCGAACGGCTCGGTCGGGCCGGCCGACGGCCAGCGGTTCCACACCTGGCTGCGATAGCTGGCGTAGCTCGTGTCCCGTCCCTGCCAGAACGGCGAGTTCGCACTGATCGCGCGCAGTACCGGGAGCCATGGGCGGATCCGGTCGAGGACGGCGATGCCCTCGTCGTCGGACTCCACGCACACATGCACATGGCAGCCGCACACCAGCTGCTCCCAGGTCGGTATGCCGTAGTGCTCGGCCAGCCACTCGTAGCGCTCGTTCACGCTGAGGGAGGGGCTGACCGGCAGGGGGGAGGTGGCCAGCGCCGCGACCGCGCAGCCGAGCTCCCCGGCGTGCCGCGCCGCCTCCTTGCGGCAGCGCACGATCTCCTCGCCGAGGTCCGCCATGTTCACCTGTGGATGCGTGGCGAACTCCAGCATCTGCCGGAACAGCTCCTTCTCGAAGACGTCCTGCCCCGGATCGTCATGGGCGACCCGGGCGAGGACGGCCGCCGCCAGCGCCTTCGGTTCGCCGCTGTCCGGGTCGACCAGAAGGAGTTCCTCCTCCACTCCCACGGTGCGCACGTGGTGCCACCTTCCGTGTCCATGCCATGACGGGCAGTCGAGGTTCTACGCCCCCCGACTGCCCCTGGGCGGGCCGCCGACACCTGTGGTTTTCAGTGCTCCGGTGCCAGCCAGACCGTGGCGAGCGGCGGCAGTGTGAGCTTCAGGAACCCGTCCTCGGGCTTCAGCAGCCCCTTGTCGCCGACCCCGCTGCCGCCGTAGCGGACGTCGTCGGTGTTCAGCTCCTCCTGCCAGGCGGGGATCTCGTCGGGGACCCACAGCCGGTAGTCGTGCCGCACCACCGGGGAGAAGTTCGACACCGCGAGCAGGGGGGAGCCGTCGGCGGCGAAGCGCAGGAACGCGAAGACGTTGTCGTCCGCCGCGTCGCACAGCACCCACCGGAACCCGCCCGGATCGGAGTCCCGCTGCCACAGCGCCGGCGTCGCCCGGTACGCGGTGTTCAGGTCCCGCACCAGATCCTGCACGCCCCGGTGGTCCCCGGCCGAGTGGTAGTCGTCGCCGAGCAGCCACCACTCGGGGCCGTGGCCCTCCGACCACTCCGCACCCTGGGCGAACTCCTGCCCCATGAACAACAGCTGCTTGCCCGGATGGGCCCACATGAAGCCCAGATAGGCGCGGTGGGTGGCCCGCCGCTGCCACCAGTCGCCGGGCATCTTCGACACCAGCGCCTGCTTGCCGTGCACCACCTCGTCGTGGGAGATCGGCAGCACGTAGTTCTCGCTGTAGGCGTACACCATCGAGAAGGTCATCTCGTTGTGGTGGTACTTGCGGTGCACCGGCTCCTTCTGGACGTACTGCAGCGAGTCGTGCATCCAGCCCATGTTCCACTTCAGCCCGAAGCCGAGCCCGCCGCTGTCCGTCGGCCGGGTCACCCCGTCCCAGGCGGTGGACTCCTCCGCGATGGTCACCACGCCCGGGCAACGCCGGTAGACGGTGGCGTTCATCTCCTGCAGGAAGGCGACCGCGTCCAGGTCCTCCCGCCCGCCGAACACATTCGGCTCCCACTGGCCGGAGTCCCGCGAGTAGTCGAGGTAGAGCATCGAGGCGACGGCGTCCACCCGCAGACCGTCGATGTGGAACTCCTGGCACCAGTACACCGCGTTGGCCACCAGGAAGTTGCGCACTTCCGTGCGGCCGTAGTCGAACTCGTACGTCCCCCAGTCCGGGTGCTCGGCGCGCGTCGCGTTCCCGGGCTCGTACAGCGGATCCCCGTCGAACCGGGCCAGCGCCCAGTCGTCCTTGGGGAAGTGCGCCGGCACCCAGTCCATGATCACCCCGAGGCCGGCCCGGTGCAGCGAGTCCACCAGGTACCTGAAGTCGTCCGGGGAGCCGAGGCGGGGCGTCGGCGCGTAGTACGAGGTGACCTGGTAGCCCCAGGAGCCGCTGAACGGATGCCCGGCGACCGGCATCAGCTCGACATGCGTGAAGCCCATGTCCTTGACGTAGGCGGGGAGTTCCTCGGCCAGCTGTCGGTACGTCAGTCCGGGCCGCCAGGACGGCAGATGGACC
Source organism: Streptomyces sp. NPDC030820 (assembly GCF_055572075.1). NCBI lineage: Bacteria > Bacillati > Actinomycetota > Actinomycetes > Kitasatosporales > Streptomycetaceae > Streptomyces > Streptomyces sp. NPDC030820. The sequence continues at coordinate 4,340 of NZ_JBVIEB010000012.1, read as the reverse complement.
TCGTACACCGAGAACGGCGCCTGGTGCACGGGCGTGTCGCCCCGGTGGGCCATCCACTGCGCGTCGCCCCACTCGTACCGCGAGACCGCGACGACCGACGCCGTGTCCGGCGGCGCCTCCGTGCACCGCGCCATCGGGTCGGCCTTGAGGAACCGATGGCCGTAACGCGACGTGATCTCGAACTTGTAGCGGGCGCCCTCGCCGATCCCGGGCAGGAACAGCTCCCACACACCGGACGCGCCCAGCGACCGCATCGGGTACTGCGTGCCGTCCCAGTACGTGAAGTCCCCGGCCACCCGCACTCCTTGGGCGTTGGGCGCCCACACGGTGAAGCGGGTGCCGGTCACGCCCTGGTGCGTCATCGGCTGGGCACCGAGCGCCTGCCACAGCTGCTCGTGCCGGCCCTCCCGGATCAGATGCAGGTCCAGCTCGCCCAGGGCGGGCAGGAAGCGGTACGGGTCGTGCACCTCCTGCTCGGTGTCGTCGTAGGTGACCAGCAGCGTGTACGACGGGATCTCCGGGTAGGGCAGGACGGCCGCGAAGAGACCGTCGCCCTCCGAGCGAAGGGGGTTGCGCATCCCGTCGACCACGACGCTCACCGCGCGCGCGTTCGGGCGCAGGGCCCGGAACAACGTGCCGCCCGGCACCGGATGAGCGCCGAGCAGGGCGTGCGGATCGTGGTGGGCGCCGCCCAGCAGCCGGCCGCGATCGGCCGCGTCCAGGGGCAGGGCCGCGGCCGGCGCGCGGCCGGCGGCCTCCGGGAGCGAGGTGTCGCGCAGAGCCATGACGTCATCCTCCCCACACGGCGAGCCGCTTGATCGCCGCCATCGGTACCGGCAGCCAGTCCGGCCGGTGTCTCGCCTCGTACAGCACCTCGTAGACCGCCCTGTCCGTCTCGTGCGCGCGCAGCAGCGCGTGCTTCTTGCGTGGATCCCAGCCGGCGCGGGCCGCGTAGCCCGCGCAGAACGCCTCCCGGCAGCGGCGCGCCCATTCGGGTCGCCAGGGGCGGCGCTGCCGGGCCGCGTAGTCGAAGGAGCGCAGCATCCCCGCCACGTCCCGCACCGGGGACTGCGGGACCTGCCGCTCGGCGAGCGGCCGGGACGGCTCGCCCTCGAAGTCGATGACGAACCAGTCGCGGCCGGCCTGCAGCACCTGCCCGAGGTGCAGATCCCCGTGGATGCGCTGCGCGGGCGGCCCGGAGTCACAGGTGGCGAGCGCCCCGAACGCCGCCCGCAGCCCCGGCACGAAGGGCAGCAGCCCGGGCACGGCGTGCGCGGCCGCGTCCAGCCGTGCGCACATCGCCTCGGCCGTATGGCCGTTCTCGCTCGGCCCGGCCGGCGGGAACGCCTCGGCCAGCGCGAGGTGCACCTCGGCCATGGCCCGGCCCAGTGCCCGGGCCTCGGCGGTGAAGTCGTCGCCGGCGGCGAGTGCGCGCAGCGCCAGCGTCCAGCCGTCGGTCGCGTCCGGCAGGAAGGGCTGCAGCACGCCGAGCGTGGCCGGCTGCGGCGCGGTCGTACCGAACCAGGCCACCGGTGCCGGTACCCGGGTGCACCCCTGTGCGGCCAGCGCGGCCGTCACCTCCAGATCCGGGTTGACCCCCGGCTGGATCCGGCGGAAGACCTTCAGGATGTACGCGTCGCCGTACACGATCGACGAGTTGGACTGCTCGGCGTCCAGCAGGCGCGGCGGCAGACCGCCGGGCAGGTGGGCGGCCGGGTCGGCCTCGAACCGCAGCGGGCCGGCCGTGCCGGGCTGCCGCAGCCGCTCCAGCAGCAGGTTGGCCGAGCGCGGGTCGTGCAGCGCGTCGTACACCGCGAGCCCGGCGAACGGGCCCTGTTCGGCCCGCCCGATATAGGCCCGCTCCAGTCGTGGGTTGAGGTGTTCGCGCAGGCCGAGCAGCAGTTGGTAGCAGTCACCGGGCGGGGGAGTGCCGCCCGGTGCGGGCACGGGCGCGTGCGAGGCGTGCACCAGCAGATGCAGACATCCCGGGAACAGCTCGGTCAAGGAGAGCGCTGTCAGATCGGTGACGGGCCGGTCCTTGCCCGCGAACCAGCGTTGCCTCGGCAGCCATTGGCGCAGCAGCTCGCCCAACGAGACCAGCGGCCCGTCGAGGCCGACCGCGGTTCTCGGTCGGTCGGTGATGGTCTTCGGCATGGTGACGCGTCCTTTCCTCGGCGCCGGTCGTTCAGCGACGGCGGCCGATGCGGGATGCGACTCGGGTGAGCCGGAACCAGTAGAAGCCGTGGCCTTGCAGCGTCAGCAGGTAGGGAAGTTCACCGATGGCGGGGAAACGCACCCCGCCGATCAGCTCGACCGGGTGCCGGCCGTCGTAGGCCCGCAGATCGAGCTCGGTGGGCTGGGCGAAGCGGGAGAAGTTGTTGACGCACAGCACCAGGTCGTCGCCGTACTCGCGCAGGAACGCCAGGACCGCCGGGTTGGAGGACTGCAGTTCGGTGAACGAGCCGAGACCGAAGGCGGGGTTCTGCTTGCGGATCTCGATCATGCGCCGGGTCCAGTGCAGCAGCGAGGAGGGCGACGACATCGACGCCTCGACGTTGGTGACCTGGTAGCCGTAGACCGGGTCCATGATCGTCGGCAGGTACAGGCGTCCCGGATCGCTGGTCGAGAAGCCGGCGTTGCGGTCGGGGGTCCACTGCATGGGGGTGCGGACGGCGTCGCGGTCGCCGAGCCAGATGTTGTCGCCCATGCCGATCTCGTCGCCGTAGTAGAGGATCGGCGAGCCGGGCAGCGCGAGCAGCAGCGCGGTGAAGAGCTCGATCTGGTTGCGGTCGTTGTCGAGGAGAGGCGCGAGGCGGCGGCGGATCCCGATGTTGGCGCGCATCCGCGGGTCTTTCGCGTACTCGGCCCACATGTAGTCGCGCTCTTCGTCGGTGACCATTTCGAGGGTCAGCTCGTCGTGGTTGCGCAGGAAGATGCCCCACTGGCAGCCGGTCGGGATGGCCGGGGTCTTGGCGAGGATTTCCGAGACCGGATAGCGGGATTCACGTCGTACGGCCATGAAGATGCGCGGCATGACCGGGAAGTGGAACGCCATGTGACACTCGTCGCCACCGGACTGATAGTCCCCGAAGTAGTCGACGACGTCCTCCGGCCACTGGTTGGCCTCCGCCAGCAGCACGGTGTCCGGGTACATCGCGTCGATCTCGCGGCGGACCCGCTTCAGGAACTCGTGGGTCGCCGGCAGGTTCTCGCAGTTGGTGCCCTCCTCGGCGTAGAGGTAGGGGACCGCGTCGAGCCGGTAGCCGTCGATCCCGAGGTCCAGCCAGAACCTGAGGGCCGCCAGGATCTCCTCCTGCACCGCCGGGTTCTCGTAGTTGAGGTCGGGCTGGTGGGAGAAGAAGCGGTGGAAGTAGTACTGGCCGCGCACCGGGTCGAAGGTCCAGTTGGAGGCCTCGGTGTCGACGAAGATGATCCGGGCGTCCTCGTACTGCTTGTCGTCGTCGGCCCACATGTAGTAGTCGCCGTACGGACCGTCCGGGTCCCGCCTCGACTCCTGGAACCATGGGTGCTGGTCGCTGGTGTGGTTCATGACGAAGTCGATGATCACGCGCATGCCGCGCTGGTGGGCGGCGTCCACGAACTCCACGAAGTCGGCGAGGTCACCGAACTCGGGCAGTACGGCGGTGTAGTCGGAGACGTCGTAACCGCCGTCCCGGAGCGGTGACTTGAAGAACGGCGGCAGCCACAGGCAGTCCACGCCGAGCCACTGCAGATAGTCGAGCTTGGCGGTCAGACCCTTCAGGTCGCCGATGCCGTCGCCGTTGCTGTCCTGGAAGGAGCGGACCAGGACCTCGTAGAAGACGGCCCGTTTGAACCACTCCGGATCCCGGTCCTTGACCGGCGTGTCCTCGAAGGTGTCGGGTACGGGTTCGTTGACGGTCATGAGGCCGCGGGCCCTTCGTTCTGGGGCGTCGACTGCCCGACGTGGAGCACATGCGCCGGCGCGCTGCCGGGCGTCAGGCGCACGTAGTTGGTCCTGCCCCAGTGGTACGTCTCGCCCGTCAGTTCGTCGTGCACGGACAGGGCGGAGTTCCAGTCCAGGCCGAGCTGCGGCATGTCCAACGAGACCGAGGCCTCCTGGGTGTGGTGCGGATCGAGATTGACGACCACGATGACCGTGTCGGTACCCGTGCTCTTGCTGTAGGCGAGCACGGCATCGTTGTCAGTCTGGTGGAAGCGGAGGTTCCGTAGGCGCTGTAGCGCGGGGTGCTGCCGTCGGATGGTGTTGAGCCTGGTGATGAGGGGCGCGATGGTACGGCCCGCACGCTCGGCCGCCGCCCAGTCCCGCGGCTTGAGCTGGTACTTCTCCGAGTCCAGGT
>NZ_JBVIEB010000011.1:315887-327324 GCF_055572075.1 Streptomyces sp. NPDC030820 | reverse complement strand
ACCGCTCCGGTCGAGGTGAGCGTGGTCGTCACCGCGAAGATCGAGGAGCCGCCGACGCCGAAGCGGACCTCCTTGCCCTCCATCGCACCGCCCGCCGCCTGGAGCGCGGCGCCGTGGTGGGCGAACTCGGTCCACATCATCAGGACGGTGAAGCCCAGCCAGATGGTGACCATCGTGGCGAGGATCGCGTACCCCTGCTTCACGTTGCCGACCATCACGCCGAAGGTGCGGGTCAGCGAGAAGGGGATCACCAGGATCAGGAAGATCTCGAAGAGGTTGGTGAAAGGCGTCGGGTTCTCGAAGGGGTGGGCGCTGTTGGCGTTGAAGTAACCACCGCCGTTCGTACCGAACTCCTTGATGGCCTCCTGCGAGGCGACCGCACCGCCGTTCCACTGCTGCGAGCCGCCCATGAACTGACCGACCTCGTGAATGCCGGAGAAGTTCTGGATGGCACCGCACGCCACCAGCACGATCGCCGCGATCGCGGCACCCGGCACCAGGATGCGCAGCGTGCCACGGACCAGGTCGCTCCAGAAGTTGCCCAGCTCACCGGTGCGCGAGCGGGCGAAGCCACGTACCAGCGCCACCGCGACGGCGATACCGACCGCGGCGGAGACGAAGTTCTGCACGGCCAGACCGGCGGTCTGCACGACGTGCCCCATCGTCTGCTCGCCGTAGTACGACTGCCAGTTGGTGTTCGTCACGAACGAGACAGCCGTGTTGAACGACTGCGCCGGGTTCACCGAGGAGAAGCCCATCGAACCGGGCAGCACGCCCTGCAGCCGCTGCAGCAGGTACAGGAAGAGGACGCTGACGGCGGAGAAGGCCAGTACACCGCGCAGGTACGCGGGCCAGGTCATCTCGGCGTCGGGGTTGGCACCGATGGCCCGGTAGATCCACTTCTCCACCCGCAGGTGCTTCTTCGAGGAGTAGACCTTGGCCATGTAGTTGCCAAGGGGGACGTAGGCGAGCGCCAGTGCGCCTATGAGGGCGAGCAACTGGAGGAGGCCTGCGGCTTCTGGACTCATGTCTGTTCTCAGAACCTCTCCGGGAAGATCAGGGCGAGGACGAGATAGCCCAGCAGGGCGACGGCCACGACCAGGCCGACGACGTTCTCGACGGTCACAGCTTCGTCACCCCCCGGGCGACGAGAGCCACCAGCGCAAAGCCCGCGAGCACGGTGACGACGAAGGCCAGATCGGCCATCGTGAACTCCTGAAGAGGTTCGGGGGTGGAACATGGACGGTTAGAGGAAACCGCCTCCCTGGCCGGATCTGGACAGTCGTTGACGGCCCTCTTACGGCCCCGCCCACGGCTTTGACGGGACTCTTACGGCCACCGAGCCCTACCAGCCAGTAACAGGGCGTTTCTCTTCAGAGCAGCCGGAAGCGCAGACGGCAGATCACCGCGTCGGTCTCCCGCCGCACGGCATGCGCGACGACCGCACCCCGCTGGTTCTGCAGCACCCGCTGCCACAGCCGCTCCGGCTCGGTCTCCGGGATCAGCACGGTGACCCGGGTGCCGGGCTCGGCCGCGGCCACCTCACGGACGTGCGCGGCGATGGGACGGCCCAGGCTGCGCCTCTCGCAGGAAAGCCGCACAAGGGGCACGCCCGGGTCCCACGCGGCCCAGGCTCGCTCCAAGGCGTGCAGCTGGGCACGGTCCTCAACGCGTGGTTCCCGTCCTCCGCGCCTCTACCGTCACCGGTATGGGACGCCGCGAGAAGGCGCACAGGTCACCGGCCTGCGCTGGCGCAGAATCGTCCGGGGCCGCGGTGCACGACGCGCCGGGGCGCTGTTCACCCCGCTCCTGTTCATCGACTGGGGGTCGGGCCGGTTCACGCTCTGGCGGGGCCTGTTGTGGCTGTCGCTCGCTCTGCTGCTGTTCCTGGTGCTGCTGCCCGCCCGGGTCACGGCTGGTGAGGACTGGCTGGCCGCACGGTGGCTGCTGCGCGAGCGCCGGATCCGGACCGACCTGCTGGTGTCCGTGCGCTGTCTGGAGGGCGTCTCCCAACGGCTCCTGCTGCGCGACGCGTTCGGCGCGCGCCTCGCGATCGATCCAGACGTTCTGGTGAACAACCCCGATCTGTGGCGCCGATTCGAGACGGGCGCCCGGAAGGCGGCGGCCGACGGTCTGCTGCTGTGCTGTCAGACCGCTGTGCGGCGTCTCTCGGCCCGCGTGGACCGTGAGACCGCGCCGGCCGTGTTCAAGGCATCCGGACTGGAGTGACGCTTACGGCGATTGCTCAGTCCCGTCGGTCCGAGGGATGCGGCTGCACGCCCGTCATCAGGATGTCCAGCCCTCGCCGAGTGGTCGCGAGCACCACGCGGTCGCCGGCCCGCAGCACCCGCCCCTGCGCAGGGCGCCAGTCGAAGCCGGACCGCCGGTCGAAGCGGAGTCCGGTGAGCGTGTCCATGGAGGACGGGTCCGTCGCCGGGCCGGCGGTTCCGACGGCGAGCACCCGCCACTCGTTCTCCCGGAACGCCTCGTGCACCGAGCGCCCCTCCAGCTCCGGGTGACCGGCCACGTCCACGCAGGTGAACAGCAGCGAGCCCCGCTCCACCGGCATGACGCCCAGCACATGGCGGCCCATCATGGCGGCGGCGAAGGACGGTGCGGCCAGCGCGGAAACGCTTCGGCTGCGGGTGAGGGCGTCCGGGTACGAGGCGCGCAGGGTGCGCTGGACGGTGGCCGCGAAGTCGTCGTCGTAGAGCCGCATGACCACGCGCACCGCCGGGTTGGTCTCTCGGGCGGCCATGACGATGTCCAGGTTCTGGCCGTCGTCACGGGTGAGGACGAGCAGCGAGCGGCTGTGCCGGATCCGGGCGAGGTCGAGCACGCCGGGGGTGGTGGCGTCCTGGAGGATCAACGGCACGCCGAGTTCGCGGGCGAGCGCGACACCGCGCGCGTGCGGGTCGCGTTCGATCACCACGACCCGGTGGTCGGTGGTGCGCAGCCGGGCGAGCACCCGGGTACCGATCTTGCCGAGGCCGACGAGGACGATGTGGCCGGTCGTGTCCTCGTCGGGCGGGTGGGTCGCGGAGGCGGCGCGGAAGGCTTCGGTGGCGTTCAGCGTGGCGGCCACGACGAGCGGCAGCACGGCCAGGCCGACGAAACCGGCGACGAGTTGGAGGATGCGCCGGGCGACCGACTCGTTCGTGGCCGGGTCGCCCATGGTGAAGATGTCCAGCATCGGCAGGTAGAGGTTCTTCCACCAAGGGTGCTCGTCTGCGAACAGCGCCGTGGCGCCGGCCAGGGCGAGCACCATGGCCCCGAGCGCGCCGAAGACGGCGGTGACCTCACGGGAGAGGAACACCTTCCACGGCAGGTGTGCCGGCCGCGCCCGCAGCCACGCGCCGACACGGCCACGGCGGCTGCGGTGGCCCGGTTCGGGTGCGTGGTGGTGGGTGACCTCCTCCAGCATCAGCCGGCCGTGCGTGAACTGGCGGTGGTAGGCGGTCTGGGTGTCCGGCAGCAGCTGGGTGCCGTCCTCCCCAGGTGTCTCCGGGCTGTCCTGGCTCGCCGGGTCGTCCTGGTGGGCGCCGGACAGGACGGCGAGCGTGGCAAGGTCGGTGGCCTGCGCCGGTGCCCCGGCCGGGCGTACCACCCCCCGGAAGACCTTGCCCTCGACCTGGAGGGTGTGACCGTGGCCGACGGCGGCTGCCGCCACGAGTTCCGGTACGGCGGTGTCGGCGTCCGACAGGACAGTGGTGGAGGTGTCCTGTGCCGCCTCCCCGGACAGGCCGGCGGCGCGGTCCAGCAGCCGCTCCAGGTGCCGCCCCCGCTCGCGGTGGAACATCCGCACCACCAGCCGTATCGACGGGTTGAGGGTGCGGGCCAGCAGCGCGGCGGTCATGTTGACCTGGTCGTCGCGGTAGGTGAGGGCGAGCGCGGCGGCCCGCTCGACCCCTGCGGCCCGCAGGGTCCGCTCGTCGGGGCGCGCGGAGACGTGCAGTTCGACCGGCGAGCGCGGGTCGGCGTGCAGCGCGGCGATCTCGGCGCCGTACTCGTCGTCCCGGCTGGGCACCACCACGGTGACGACCTCGCCGCACACCGCGTCCAGTTCGAGGGCGAGCCGGTGCGCGAGTCCGTCATCGCCGCAGATCACCATGTGCTGGGAGCGCTGGCCAAGTTCCCGGTGGAGATGGAGAGTTGACGTCACACCGTCAAGGAACGACCTGTGGCGCGGTGCCGTTCCACCGGGCGGCCGTGCCGGCGTCAAGATCGCGTCAGGGAATCCGCCGGGGCTTCCTCACCTCTGTGCCGGTCCCGACGTGTCCAGTGCCGCCCCCGTCTGGTCGGCCAGCGTCACCGCGACCAGCCGGGCCTGGAGCGGGGGTACGGCGCCGGGGCCGGGGGTGAGCATGAAGCGGCCGAGGTAGTGGCCGTTGCCGTAGGCGCGCAGTTCGATCTCGCCCTCGGGCCAGCCGTCCGTATCGGGATTCCACGTGCGCCGGCCGACGGTCACGCTGCCGTCCGTCTCCAGGCGCGGGGGCCGTCCCAGGAGGCTGCCGTACTCGAAGCGGCAGGCGCGCAGGCCGAGCAGGTCGGTCAGCTCGGTACGGACGTGGTCGACCACGGTGTCGGCCGAGTTGGCGGACTGGGCGAGGTCGGCCGTGCGGTGGATGCGCGCCAGGTGGGCGGCGTCCGTCACCGTCATGACCTCCAGCCGGCGGGCGCGGGCCGCGAGCTGGGAGACGATCACTCCGACGACCAGCAACAGCACCGCGGTCTCGATGTCCGCCGTGGCGTTGATGTCGAAGGTCTCGTACGGCCGGGTGAGGAAGAAGTCGAACCAGGCCGCCGCCGACAGGGCCGCGACCACGCCCGCCGCACGGCTGCCCAGCGCGGACACCGCGACCACGACCACGACGAGGATGAGGGCCGCGTTCGTATGCGACAGGCTGGTGCGGAACGGGACCAGGACGAAGGCCGCCAGAAACGGGGCGGCCAGTCCCACGGTCAGCGCGAGCCGGTCCCGCAGTGGCCAGGCGCGGGCCGGGGTGTGTGGGCGGTGCAGCCTCCATGTGCCTGCATGCGTGCTCATCGCGCACCTCCTGCACTCTGCTCGGTGGGTTCGGCCCCCACGGGCTGCTCCGCGAACGGCAGCGACACGACCATTGTCAGGCCGCCGCCGGGGGTGTCCTCGGGGGTGAGGGTGCCGTTCATCGCCTCGGTCAGGCCGCGGGCCAGCGCCAGGCCGAGGCCGAGTCCGGTGGTGTTGTCGGTGTCGCCGAGCCGCTGGAAGGGTTCGAAGATCCGTTCCCGGCCGGTCTGCGGGAGTCCGGGGCCCCGGTCGACCACGCGCAACTCAACGCGTCCCGCCAGGACACTGGCGGTAACCAGTACCTTCTGCCCCGGCGGGGTGTGGCGGGCAGCGTTGGAGGCGAGGTTGGCGATCACGCGCTCCAGCAGCGGCGGGTCGGCGAGCACCGCCGGGATCTCCTCCACGTCCACCGTCTCGACCCCGGGAATGTCGGCGAGTGCCATGGGCAGGACCTCGTCCAGGGAGGTCGGGCGCAGGTTGAGGGTGAGGGCGCCGACCTCCAGGCGGCTGAGGTCGAGGAGGTTCTCCACGAGGCGGTTGAGCTTGGCCATGGACTCGTCGGCGGTGGCGAGGAGTTCGTCGCGGTCTTCCGGTGTGAACTCGACGTCCTGGCTGCGCAGGGAGGTGACGGCGGCCCAGCCCGCGGCGAGCGGGGTACGCAGGTCGTGGCCGACGGCCCGCAGCAGCGCCGTGCGCAGCCGGTCGGCGGCCTTCACCGGCTCCACCTCCGCCGCCGCCTCGGCCAGCCGGGCCCGCTCCACCGCCGAGCCGACGTGCGCGGCGAACGCGGCCAGCACCCGCCGCTCGGAGGAGGAGAGGGTGCGGCCCCGCAGCACCAGGTACGCCCCCGGACCGGCCGGCACCGATGTGGCCGCCTCGGCATCCGGCGGCTCGTCCGCCAGCTCCGCCGACTCCATGCCGAAGGTCTCCCGCGTCCGCTCCAGCAGAGCCGGAATCGTCGCCTCGCCCCGCACGATCGTCCCGGCGAGGGACGACATGGTCTCGGCTTCAGCGGTCGCACGGGCCGAGCGCCGGGACAGCCGCAGCGAGCGGTCGACGACCCCGGCCACGGTGGCCGCGACGACCGCGAACACGGCGAGGGCGAGCAGCGCGTTCGGGTCACTGAGCGTGAATCGGCCGATGGGCGGGATGAACCAGTAGTTCAGGAGCAGGGACGCCGTCACCGACGCGATCACCGCCGACGCGACCCCGCCTATGCAGGCAACGCCCACGACCGCGAGCAGCAACAGCAGCGCCTCACTGGTCAGGTCCAGCGCCCCGCGCACCTGCGCCAGCACGGCGGTGAGCAGCATCGGCAGGACGAGCCCGGCCACCGGTCCGGCGACCAGCCGGGCGGTGGAGAGCGTGCGGCGCCGGGACGGCAGGAGGGTGCCGCGCCCGGCCCGTTCGTGGGTGACGCGGTGGACGTCGATGTCGCCGGACAGCTCGGTCACGGTCTCGCCGGTGCCGGGTCCGGTCAGGAAACGCTGCAGGCGACCGCGGCGGCTGGTGCCGAGGACGAGCTGGGTGGCGTTCTCGGCGCGGGCGAACTCCACGAGGCTGGTGGCCACGTCGTCGCCGACGACGGAGTGGTAGCTGCCGCCGAGGTCCTCCACCAGCCTGCGCTGCCGAGCGAGGGAGGCGGCCGAGACGCCGCCGGCCAGGCCGTCGCTGCGGGCCACGTGCACGGCGAGCAGGTCGCCGCCGGCCGACCGGGCGGCGATCCGCGCGGCCCGCCGGATGAGCGTGTCGCCCTCGGGGCCGCCGGTCAGAGCGACGACGACCCGCTCCCTGGTCTCCCACACCCCGCCGATGCCGTGCTGCGAGCGGTACTCCTGGAGCGCCTCGTCCACCCGGTCGGCCACCCACAGCAGGGCCAGCTGCCGCAGCGCGGTCAGGTTGCCGGGCCGGAAGTAGTTGGCGAGGGCCGCGTCGATCTTCTCCGGGGCGTAGATGTTGCCGTGCGCCATCCGGCGGCGCAGCCCCTCGGGCGGCATGTCCACCAGCTCGATCTGCCAGGCGCGGCGTACGACCTCGTCGGGCACCGTCTCCTGCTGCGGAACGTGGGTGATCTTCTCGACCACGTCGTTGAGGGATTCGAGGTGCTGGATGTTCACCGCGGTGATCACGTCGATGCCGGCGGCGAGGAGTTCCTCGATGTCCTGCCACCGCTTGGGGTTGCGGCCGTCACCGGGGACGTTGCTGTGGGCGAACTCGTCCACGATCGCGACCTGCGGGCGGCGCGCCAGTACCGCGGCCAGGTCCATCTCCTGGAAGCCCCCGCCGCGATAGGTGCAGGACGTGCGCGGGACGACCTCGAGGCCGTCGATCATGGCCTCCGTGTGCGGGCGCCCATGGCACTCCACGAAGCCCACCACCACGTCCGCCCCGCGCGAGGCACGGCGCCGTCCCTCGTCGAGCATCCGGTAGGTCTTGCCGACCCCCGGGGCCGCCCCGAGGTAGACCTTCAGTCGTCCGGGCCGTACGTCACTCATCGCCGCCGACGCGCTCCGCTCACTGGCTCAACTCCCCTGTGATCGAGGGGGACTGCCTCCTAAGGAAGCCCTTCCACGGGCCGGGTGGGACGCGTGTTAGCGAATCCTTGGCGCCTACTCCGAGGACATTGACGCTGTCTTGACGTGACCTGGGCCGATAGGGTGACCGCGGTGTGCCGGGAAGTCTGGTCGGCAGGGGAGCCAGGGTGGTTCCCCTTCTCAGTCCCAGGGGGACGGCATGCGGAGCGTCGGTACGGTTCTCGCCTTGGTCATTCTGGCCACCGTGGTGGCGACCTTCGCGCGCCGCTGGCGGATGCCCGCCCCCTCGCTCCTGGTGGTCGCCGGTCTCGCGGTGGCACTGCTGCCGGGCACCTCCCAGATCGAGATCAGCCCCGAGATCATCGGGCTGGTCGTGCTGCCCCCGCTGCTGTACGCGAGCGCGGAGGACATGCCCTGGCGGGAGCTGCGGGCGGTGTGGAAACCGGTCGGGATCCTCGCGATAGGGCTCGTGCTGGCCTCGGCAGCCGCCGTCGGCGCGGTGGCCGCGCTGGTGACTCCCCTGTCGTGGCAGATGGCGTTCGTGCTGGGCGCGATCCTGGCCAGCACCGACCCGGTCGCCGTGACCGCGCTCGGCCGGCGCCTCGCCCTGCCGCCCAAGGTGCAGGTCCTGGTCCAGGCGGAGAGTCTGTTCAACGACGCGACCTCTCTGGTGCTGGTCCGGGTGGCGGCGGGCATCGCGGTGGCATCGGCGGCGGCGAACTGGGGAGCGGCAGGCGGTGAGTTCCTGCTGCTGGCCGGTGGCGGCACGGTGATCGGGGCGGCCGTGGCCGGTGTGGTGGCGCTGATCCGGCGCCGTACCGAGGAACCGGTGCTGGAGACGGTGATCGCCCTGGTCACCCCGTACGCCGCCTACCTGCTGGCAGAGGCCGCGCACACCTCCGGAGTGACGTCCTGCGTAGTCGCCGGGGTGGTGCTGGGCGGGCGCGGCGACCGGCTCACGAACGCCCGCATACGCCTTCAGCTGCACGCCGTGTACGGCACGGTGGTGTTCCTGCTGGAGAGCGTGGTCTTCTCGCTGATCGGTCTGGCGCTGCCCGCGCAGGTGCGGGCCCTGGCCGACGGCGACCGGTCCTGGCCGCTGTACGCCCTCGCCGTCGCCGCCACCCTCATCGCCGTACGCCTGCTGTGGCTCGCTCCCCTGTCGGCCGTCGTGCAGCGCAAGGGCGGGATCGGCCGGACGAACTGGCGGGTGCCGGTGGTGCTGACCTGGGCGGGTACGCGCGGGGTGATGCCGCTGGCCGCGGCCCTGTCCATACCCGAGGTCGCAAAGGACGGCACCGCTCTGGCGGACCGCCCCCTGGTCCTCGTCCTGACCACGTCCGTGGTGGTCGTGACGCTGGTCGTCCAGGGGTTCACCCTCGCCTGGGTCGTCCGCGCCTCCCGCATCGCCCTGGAGCCCGCCCACACCGAACGCGAGGAGGTCGAGGCCCGCTCCCACCTCGCCCACGCCGGCCTGGCCCGCCTGGAGGAGCTCGCGGAGCTGGAGGTCGTACCGGAGGTCGTCCTGGACCGGCTGCGCCGCGGCCTGAACGCCCGCCTGGACGACGCCCGCGACCGCCTCGCCGAGCACAACGGCACCGCTGCAGCCACCGAGTCCGCCGACCTCGTCTACCGCCAGCTGCGCCGCGACCTGATCGCTGTGGAGTCCGAAGAACTGCAGCACCTCTACGACACGCACCGCATCAGCGACACCACCCGCCGTCGGCTCCAGCGGTCCCTGGATCTGGAAGAGGCGCGGCTGGCGGATGCCTAACGGAACTCCGCCAGCCGTGGCCGCAGCCCCAGCACGGTGAGCACCATCGCCGCGAGCAGCAGGCCACCCGCCCAGGGAAGCAGGCCGCTCACCGCCGAGCGGCCGTCCCGCACCGAGGAGGCGAAGTGAGCCCGGTTGATGTCCGTCACCTTGTCCAGGGCGGCCATCCACGCGCCGAAGTGCGCGTTGGAGGTGTCCGGCTTCCAGTCCATGCAGAACTCCACCGCCTCGCGTTCCTTCCCGGCCGCCAGCAGCGCGCGGATCCTGCGGTCGTCGCGCTGGTAGACGGCGTACGTCTCCACGGTCTGCTCGGCCGCGGCACGTTCCCCGGGGAAGGTGATGTTGTCCAGCTCGCGCCGGAACTCGCCGGTGAAGCGCAGGTCGTGGCGGTCGGTCCGGTACGCCTGCCAGCTGGTGGACAACCCGTCGTCGTACGTGTCCAGGGTCGCGCCCCGGATGCCGTACAGCTGCTGCGACTTGGCGAGGAACGATTCCGCGTACTGGTCGCGGCGACGGGGGTCGAGGAGGTACCGGCTCTCGTCGGCGTTGGCGTCGTAGGCGATGGCCCGGGCGCGGGAGAGGGCGACGACGGAGTCGAAGGCGTCGCGGCGGGCGCCGCGCAGGTTCGCGGACGACGAGGTGAGCATCTGCGTGCCGAGGACCACCGCGAGCAGGGCGCAGGCGGTCGCGGCGAGGAGGGGCGGGTTCAGGATCCGGTGGAAGCGCCGGCTCAGGTACCACTGGAGGATGCCGAGGGCGGCCAGCAGCGGCACGCCCAGCGCGGCGGTGGCGGCGAGCTGCGCGGAGAGCGTGGAGCGGGCGGCGCCGTACTCGGCGTCGAAGGCGCGGTCGTTGGCGGAGACCAGCGTGCGGGACTCGGGCAACAGCTTGCCCTGCAGCAGGTCGGTCGCCCTGCGGTAGTCCACCAGCGCTGCCGCCTTTCCGCCCCGGTGCCCGTCGTTCTCCAGGGCTCGCCCTATCAGCTCCTGGTACTCGGCGAAGTCGTCGGTCAGGTTCTCCACCGTCTTCTCGTCCGACCGGTCGCCCTGGGCCGCGACGGCGAGGGTCCGCAGGTCGTGGCCGATCTCGCGCCGAGAGCTGCCGTAGAAGCCGACCGCCTTGTCGTACGGGGTCTGCAGGCGGCCCTTTCCGGCGTCGCCGCCCGACAGCAGGACGTTGGCGGCCTGCGCGTCCATGTCGTTCAGTGCGAGGTTGAGGTCGGCGGCGCTGGTGGTGCGCGGGGCGTCCCGCTCGGACACGCTGTCCCAGGTGCCGTTCGCAGCCAGCCCGGCGACGGTCAGCAGCGCCGTCACTGTGGTGGCGAGCAGGAGCGTGGCCGCGCGCAGAAGGCGCAGCCGCGCAGGCACGGTGGCCCAGAAGCGGCGGCGCAGACCGGCCCGCGCGGCCACGGCCTGCCGCCGCAGGCGCTGCCCCGGGCGCAGCCCCGGACCTGGTCCGGCCGTCCGCGAATACCCTCGTCTTCGCGGTCCGGGACTGCCCCCGGGCTGGGCGACCACAGTCCGTGGCAGTGCCCCTTGCTCGGTCCGAGGACCCTGCGCTGATCCGGCCGCGAGAGTCACGGTCCCTCCAACGTCACCGCCACGGACGGTCACCCGTCCCCCGTTGGTGATCAGTCTGCGACCGGATTCGGCCACCCATGGCTCGTCTTGACGGCTCCCTGATGGCGAATCAGCTTTGTTTGACGGCACTTTGACGGCGCCAGCGCGGCGCCGTATGAGTGCCGCAAATTCTGTGTCCGCTACGCCGGTCGGAGCGGCGAGCGGGATTAGATTCGCTGTCGGCCGCCGCTGGGTCCACGGACGTCAGTGGACCCGCACGACGGGCGGAGTCCCCACTCCGCGGTGACGCGAAGGCGGCCCGGTGCGTGTCCAAGGGGGCACGCGCCCGCGCAGGACGCCTTGCCGTCGCCTCATCGCCGGCGTCCGTGCGCCGCCGTGGGGGGGGGGGGGGGGGGGGGGGGAAGAGGGGGAACCCCCCACCCGTGATTCCCCCCAAAAAAAAAAAAAGGGGAAACTCCTCTCTTCTTCCCAGCCAAAGCCCCCCCTCCTCCCCTCAAAGTAG
>NZ_JBVIEB010000011.1:265022-315877 GCF_055572075.1 Streptomyces sp. NPDC030820 | reverse complement strand
TGTGTTCCAAGGGAGACACTCCCCCGCGGAGACCTTCTCTCCTCCCCCCCCTCCCTTTCATCTGTCCCCCTCCCTCCCCTCCCCCCCCCCCCCCCCCCCCCGGGACCGCCCGCCTCTGTCCGATTCCCCGACAAGACACGAAGGTGTCCATGCTTCCCGCTGCCCCCGAGCAGACTCCCCCGTCCCGTCCCGAGCGCGCGGCCCGGCCCGGACCCGAGAGACGGCGCAGACGCCGCGCACCGAGCGGGCTGTTCGAACCCGTCCAGCTTGTCCGCTCGTTCCCCGAGGCACTGCGCAAACTGCACCCGCGCACCCTGGTCCGGAACCCGGTCCTGTTCGTGGTGTCCGTCGGGACGGTCCTGACCACGCTGTCGGCGCTGCTGCATCCCGCCGTCTTCACCTGGGTCATCAGCCTGTGGCTGTGGCTGACGGTGGTCTTCGCCAACCTCGCCGAGGCGGTCGCCGAGGGCCGCGGCAAGGCACAGGCCGAGTCGCTGCGCAGGGCGCGTACGGACACGGTGGCGCTGCGGCCGGAGCACTGGAGCTACGGCACGAATCCCGCCGCCGCCCGCACGGAGGCCGTCGCCGCCACCGAACTGAAGCGGCTGGACGTCGTGGTGGTCGAGGCGGGCGAGATGATCCCCGCCGACGGTGACGTGATCGACGGGGTCGCCGCCGTCGACGAGTCCGCGGTGACCGGTGAGTCCGCGCCGGTGATCCGGGAGTCGGGCGGGGACCGCAGCGGGGTCACGGGCGGCACCACGGTCCTGTCCGACCGGATCGTCGTACGAGTCAGCGCTCGCCCCGGGCACAGCTTCCTGGACCGGATGATCGCACTGGTCGAAGGAGCCTCCCGGCAGAAGACCCCGAACGAGATAGCGCTGAACATCCTGCTCGCCTCCCTCACGATCATCTTCGTCCTGGTCGTGGTCGCCTTGCAGCCGATGGGCGAGTACGCGGGCGCCGCCCAGTCCACGACCGTGCTGGTCGCACTCCTCGTCACGCTCATCCCGACGACGATCGGCGCCGCAACCGGGAAGCCGCCGCCTTCGTACCCCTGCCCGGGATCGACGAGCGGCAGCTCGCCGACGCGGCCCAGCTGTCGTCGCTGGCCGACGAGACACTGGAGGGCCGCTCCGTCGTCGTCCTCGCCAAGAACCGGTACGGCCTGCGGGCCCCCGCGGAGGGCGAGTTGGCGAAATCACCGCCCGCGGCCACACACCCAGCTGGAACTGCTCCCTACACAACCGCGCCAGCCGCCTCCTGGCCTGGAACGCCGGTTTCCGCCTCGTCCGCGAGTACGTCCAATACGCGGCGGGGAGCCCGGTGTCACACCATCGACTCAGTGCCTAGCGATCACCCGGAAAAGAGGAGACTCCTGTGCCCAGGAAGCCCCCGCTCCTCACCCTGCCGATCCTCGAAGGCCGTCTCGGCAACGAGTACGACGACGGACGCGAGCAGCCTTCGGGTCCGCATCACCTGGCTGCCGGGCGGCAGGGAAACGTCGTACGACATGACGCTGGGTGTCCGGCCCTGAAGGCGCAGCACGCGACGCGCTCGGCCTTAACGCGGTCTTGACGCGTTAAGCGGACATCCATGTGGGCCCATGCGTCACTCCTTGCATACGCTGGTGCCGCCGTCCGTGTGATGGCCGGAACCCCACGCTGAGCCGCACATCAGGAGAGCAACGTCCATGGCCACCACCGAACACCCTCCGCATACCGGCCGACTGCGCGCCTGGATGCTGGAGGGCCTGTCCGACATGGGCAAGCACGGCGGCCACACCGGCCCGCACGCCGAGCCCGAGCCCCCGCACCAGGGTCAGCGCTGGTACCGGGTGATGTGCCTGACCGGTGTCGACTACTTCTCCACCCTCGGCTACCAGCCGGGCATCGCGGCACTGGCGGCCGGTCTGCTCTCCCCGATCGCCACCCTGGTCCTCGTGGTCGTCACTCTCGCCGGCGCCCTGCCCGTCTATCGCAGAGTGGCGGAGGAGAGCCCGCACGGCGAGGGTTCCATCGCCATGCTGGAGCGGCTGCTGTCCTTCTGGAAGGGCAAGCTGTTCGTGCTCACGCTGCTGGGCTTCGCCGCCACCGACTTCCTGATCACCATCACCCTGTCGGCCGCCGACGCCTCCACCCACCTGATCGAGAACCCGCACCTGACGAACGTGCTGCACGGCCAGCAGATGCTGATCACGCTGCTGCTGGTGGCTCTGCTGGGTGCGGTGTTCCTCAAGGGCTTCTTGGAGGCGATCGGCGTCGCGGTCGCCCTGGTGGTGGTCTATCTCGCCCTGAACGCCGTGGTCGTGGTGGTCGGGCTGTGGCACGTGCTGACCGCCGGGCATGTGGTCACCGACTGGACCGGCGCCCTGACCACCCAGCACGGCAACGTCTTCGCCATGATCGGCGTGTCCCTGCTGGTCTTCCCCAAGCTCGCCCTCGGTCTGTCCGGCTTCGAGACCGGCGTCGCCGTCATGCCGCACGTCCAGGGCGACCCGGACGACACCGAGGAGAAGCCGACCGGCCGGATCCGGGACACCAAGAAGCTGCTCACGGCCGCCGCGCTGATCATGAGCGTGTTCCTCATCGCCACTGCCTTCATCACCACGGTGCTGATCCCGGCGAACGAGTTCAAGACGGGCGGCCAGGCCAACGGCCGAGCCCTCGCCTATCTCGCCCACGAGTACCTGGGCAACGCCTTCGGCACGGTCTACGACCTCTCGACGATCGCCATCCTGTGGTTCGCCGGCGCCTCCGCGATGGCCGGCCTGCTCAACCTGATGCCGCGCTATCTGCCGCGCTACGGCATGGCCCCGCACTGGGCGCGGGCGGTCCGCCCGATGGTGATCGTCTTCACCCTGGTCGCCTTCCTGGTGACCTGGATCTTCGACGCCGACGTCGACGCGCAGGGCGGCGCCTACGCCACCGGTGTGCTGGTCCTGATGTCCTCCGCGGCGATCGCGGTGACGATCGCCGCCCGCAGGGCCGCCCAGCGCGGCTGGACCATCGGCTTCGCGGTCGTCTCGGCCGTCCTGCTCTACGTCACCGTCGCCAATGTCATCGAGCGCCCGGACGGTGTGAAGATCGGTGCCTGTTTCATCGTCGGCATCATCCTCATCTCCCTGGCTTCCCGGCTGGCCCGCGCCTTCGAGCTGCGCGTCACGCACGTCGAACTGGACGACATGGCGGAACGATTCATCCGTGACATGTCCAGCCGCAAGATCCGGTTCATCGCCAACGAGCCCGGAGTGCGGGACAAGGCCGAGTACCGCGACAAGGTCGAGCAGATCCGCGCCGACAACGACATGCCGGAGCAGGAGGACTTCGTCTTCGTCGAGGTCACGGTCACCGACCCGTCCGAGTTCGAGGCCGGCCTCACCGTACGTGGCGAGGTCCTGCACAACCGCTACCGCGTGCTGACGGTGGAGTCCTCCTCCATCCCCAACGCCCTCGCCGCGCTCCTCCTCCACGTCCGGGACATGACGGGCTGCACCCCGCACATCTACTTCGAGTGGACCGAGGGCAACCCCTTCGCCAACTTCCTCCGCTTCTTCCTCTTCGGCCAGGGCGAGGTCGCCCCGGTCACGCGCGAGGTCCTGCGCGAGGCGGAACCGAACCGGGCCAGGCGCCCTCGCGTCCACACTGGTTGAGGACCGGCTCCGGTGAGGGGCGTCAGGATTCCGTCAAGATTCGCCGGTACGGCGCTAGGACCGCGTAAGCAGCGGTCGCCGTCCCGCGTACAGCCGCTTTAGCGTCGGCGTCATGCGACGGAGCGGACCGCCAGGCTCGGCCGGCGACCGCCACTGGCGTGGCAGCGCCCGGCTCGCGGCGAGCTGCGCCCTGCTGTTCTGCGCCCTGTGCCTCCTGGTCGACTGGGACGCGGGAAGCCTGACGCCTCTGCGCGCCCTGCTCTGGGTCACCCTGTCGGCCGGGGTGTGCGCCGTCCTGCTCCCCCAGCGGGTCAGCGCGGGCCCCGGCTGGCTCGCGGTCCGCACCCCCTGGCGCCGGCACCTGGTCCGCACGGACGCGCTGACCTCCGTACGGCAGTACGACGGCGTCTCCTCCCACCTGGTCCTGCGGGACATCCACGGCCACCGCCTGGAACTCGACCCCCGCGTCCTCACCGCCAACCCCCTGCTCTGGCACGAACTCGACACGGGCGTCCGCCGCTCCCTGGAACGCGGCACCTTGCGTCAGGGAACCGACGTTCTGGAACGGCTGGGCCACCTCATCGACGACGAGGCGCTGCGGGCGGTTCTCCGGGCCTCGGGACTCTCCTGATCTCAGCGGGCCAACGTCGAGCACAACCACGTGCGCCACGACCAGGTCGTGATCCTCTCCCTGGCGACCGAACCCGTGCCCCGAGTCCCGGCCGACCAGCGGATCGTCGTCGACGACCTCGGCTACGCCGACGACGGGATCATCCATGTCACCGCACGGTTCGGCTACATGGAGACACCGGACGTGCCCGGCACCCTCGCCATGCTCGACCCGGCCCAGACCGAAGGGCCGCTGCACCTCGACCAGGCGTCCTACTTCCTGTCGAAGATCGAGCTGCGGCGCGGAAAGACACCGACGATGGCGCCCTGGCGCAAGCGCCTGTTCATCGCCACCTCCTACATCACGGCCGACGCCGCCGAGTACTTCGGCCTTCCCCGCGACCGCACCGTCATCATGGGCTCACACATCGAGGTGTAGACGCGTCCAGCCGCTGACCGCCCGGCGCAGCGGGCCTGAGGTGCACTACGCACGAGCTCCTTCGGTTCCGGGGTCGTCGCTGCCCGCTCCAGGTTGCCGTCGCCACCCGCCAGGGCGAGCCACACCGAGTGGTGGCGCAGGAGGAGGGCGGTGGTCAGTGCGAACGCCAGCACCACTGAGCCGCGCTTGGCTCCGAGTCGCCCACCTGCGAAACCAGAAGAAAGCGCGGGTCAGATCCCCTTTGCAGCAGGCTCGAGAATCGCCACGCACTCCACATGATGCGTCATCGGAAAGGGATCGACCTGGACGGGTCACGAAAAAGCCCAGGTCAGAGGCAGTCTATCCCCCCGCTGTCCCGCGTACGGGAACTCGGAGCGTCAAACGAGCGTCACGCCAGAAAGTTTCTACTCGCGCTTCGGGACAGGCCGCCCGCGCCCGAACGCGCCAGCTGCGGCGGACGAGAGGGAACGGGTGGAATTCAGCGAGCAGTGCTTCATCAGGTCTGGCGTTTATGTCTGGTGCGGAGCACGTTGCAGATATGAGGTCTCGACAGGTGGAGCGGCTTCACTGAGAGAGAATGACGGCTGACGTCCCGTCGGCTGATCGACGGTTGCCGAGGAACGACCGACGACAGTGGCGACGCCAACGGAGACGCCCAGCTCGTGCCCGAGCTCACCGAGCCGGCCAGCTCTCCCGAGGTTTGCCCCCCACCCCCGGCCCTGGGGAGTTCCTGGGTGTGGTTCGCCCTGGGGCCGGGTCTTTAAAATCCATCGCCCTGTACTACAGGCGGCGGTACGGTCCTCGGCATGGCTCGTACCTGTGTCTTCTGTGGCGCCACTCCGCTGACGAAGGAGCACACACTCCCCAGGTGGCTCAAGTCTGCGTTGCCGCCCGGCGGCTCTCAGGCCCTCCACATCAGAGAGACAGAATCAACCCGGGTCCAACACGTCGCCTCGGCTCTCGACGCCACAGTCAAGATCGTTTGTGCATCCTGCAACAACGGATGGATGAACAGACTCGAAAACGAGGTGCGTCCGTTCCTGCCCGACTTGATCAACGGACGAGCGGTCACGCTGACCCCAGAGGACCAGAGGGCGCTGGCCTCTTGGTCCCTAAAGACCATGTTCATGTTCTCAGGCCAGAACAAGCATCCCAGGTTGGAGATGCTGCCACTGAAGGACTGTGCCGCCTTCTATCACGATCGTGAGCCTAGTCGCTTCATGATCGCCAGAATCGGTGCCATGGAGCCCTGGGAGAACGACGAGGGTTCAGCCATGGTGGAATTCGTTTGCCCTCAGTACAGCGGGCCAGACCCTACCGCGAACCCGACGTATATCTCGACACTGAGGATCGGCTGGTTGTTGATTCAGCTGGTCCGGGCCGGGTCCCTCAGTGACGATCAGGTTCTCGCGCCCTTCGACCCTCATCCCATGTTCCATCCGCTGTGGCCTGTCGGCGCCACGCTGACGTGGCCACCGCTGAAGCCGCTGCCAGCAGCCCAAATGGCGGCCATCGCCTGCCCGCCCACTCTGCCGATTCAGGTGGGGCAGCCGTCAGCTTAGATGGACCGCACGTAACCCGTCGCGGGTGTGGCACAGGTGCCGCTACCGTCCCGACATGGACGATTCGCTCTCGTCTGAGAGCTTTTACCAGGGCGCCAAGAAGGCCGCCCACAAGGCCATGGACGACCATGGCCGCCCGGAGTACGACGAGTTCGCGCTCCACGCCGGTGTCGCGGTCGAGAAGCTCGCCAAGGCGGCCCTCGCCGCGAAGAATCCGGTCTACGTCGCGGAGATCCGTAATAACAGTGCGGACATGGTCATGCATCTCGGCGGACATGTTCAGTTGGACGAGGAGAAAGTCCGCACTGTCGGGGCCACGGAGGCCATCAGGCGACTCCGAAAGATCGGTGTGCTCAAGGCCGATACCGATCTCGACTTGCTGATCGAGATACGCAACGGCGCAGCCCATGCTGCATCGGACAGCACCCTGGCCAAGGGGATGATCACTCCACTCGCCCGGACGATCGAGACGCTGCTTGACGAGCTCAGCAAGCCGCTGGTCGAGTTCTGGGAACGGTGGACGGACCCGGTCAAGAACGCTGTGAACGAGCAGGAGGACCAGGTCTTCCGCGAGGTTCAGCTCCGGATGGTCCAGGCCCGGCACGCGTTCGAGGACCGGTTCGTGGGTCTCCCGGCGGAGGTAAAGGAAGGCGCTCTCAAGGCACCCCAGCCCCGCAAGGAGGAGTGGTTCGCCAAGCCGATGGAGGTCAGGGACGGAGACCTGCTCGTCCTGAAGACCTCGGGCGGCAACTGCCCGGCCTGTGGCGGTCAGGGCCTCCTCACCTTCGAGCCGATTGGCCATACGGCCACGGAGACGACGTTCACCGCGAATGGTTTCGGCTGCTACCTGTGCAACTTCGAGGTGCACGGTCCGGACGAGATGGCCGCCCTGCGGAAGGTCAACACCCCCGGACTGACCACCACGGTGTCCGTATCCCACGGTCCCACCCTCACCCCGGAGGAACAGGCACGCCTCGTGATCGGCGAGACCAGGACAGGCTGATCGTCACGTCGAAGGCCCCGGCTCCCAGAGTCGGGGCCGCGTCTTCTTAAATTCCATCGCCCTGTACTACAGGGGTGGATACCGTCCCTTCATGGACGATTCGCTCTCGTTCGAGAGCTTCTGCGAGGGTGCCAAGAAGGCCGCGCACCGGGCCATGGAGGACCACGGGCGCGAGGAGTACGACGAGTTCGCGCTGCACGCCGGTGTGGCCGTGGAGCGCCTCGCCAAGGCCGTCTTGGTTTCGAAGAATCCGGTCTACATCGTGGAGATCAGGGGCAACGCCAGCGTGGACATGCTGTTCCACATGGGCGGTCACCGAAAGGCGAAGAAAGTCCGCACGATTGGGGCGTCAGAGGCGATATCTCGTCTACGAACGCTGGAGGTCCTGGCTCTGGACAAGGAGCTGGACATGCTGATCGATGTGCGGAATGGCGTTGCCCACACGGGGAGCGAAGAGGACGCCAAGGACTTCCTGCCGATCCTCGCCAAGACCGTCGAAACGCTGCTCGGGGACCTCGGAGGCCCGCTGGACGCCTTCTGGGGCCGGTGGACGACCGCTGCCCGCATGGCCGTGGACAACAAGCGCGGCGAGATCTATCGGAACGTGCAGGTCAGAATCAGGCAGGCGAAACACCGGTATGACGATCGGTTCTCGGACCTTCCTGAACATCTTCAGGACCGTCTTGCAGTCGAGCAGTTGGAGCTGGGCGGCTTCGGGGTGCGCTTCGCGGAGAACGGCGTTGAGATCGCGATCCGCGAGCCGTGTCCAGCTTGTAGGAGCGCAGCCCACGTTCTCTCAGTGAACCAGGGCACGGAGGAGACCCCCCACTTCACGGTCATTGCCCTGCGTTGCCCCATGTGCTATTTGAAGCTGGCCACTCGGGATGAGCTTGAAGCCTCTGGGGTCGACGTCAAGCATGCTGATGATTTGGCCGCGTTCCAGGTCTCAACGTTTTTCGATGGTGCAGTGCCCTCAGAGAAGACCTTCCGCATGAAGATTGAGCAGTTCCTGGGCACCGAAACTGTCGATCTGGATTGATCTTCTCCCCCGAAGCCCCGGTCCCCAGGCCGGGGCCTTTCGCATGCCCAGACCCACGCCGGATCTTCCTGCGCACACCCACGCAAGGAGCTCCCCTAGACCCCTGACCTAATCGCGCTCCTGGCCGCAGCCGAAGAGGCGAGCGGCGGACCCGATGTCGGCACGATCCTCGGCAGCCTCGTCCAGTACGGCATGGTCGGCGTGTTCGCCCTCCTGCTCGTCCTCGGCGTCGTCGTTCGTGGGCCGACCCGGCCACCGCCATGGGATGATCAGTCCCATGGAGGGCACCGGCCTGCGGAGGACAGCATGAGTGACGGCACCGGGCATCTGTCCAAGCTCGTCTGGTCGGTGGCCGACCTACTGCGCGGCGACTTCAAGTCTTCCGAGTACGGGCGGGTGATCCTGCCATTCACGGTGCTGCGCCGGCTGGACTGCCTGCTGGCCCCGAGCCGGCAGGCGGTGCTCGACGAGGCCGAGCGCACCGACGGTGAGCAGGAGCGTGAGCAGCGCCTGACGGCCGCCTCGGGTTGGCCCTTCTACAACTCCAGCCGGTTCTCCATGGAGAGCGTGCTCAGCGAGCCGGATCACGCCGACCGGTTACTCCTGGCCCATGTCGACGGGTACTCCCGGAACGTCAGGGAACTGCTGGACGGCTTCGAGTTCGAGCGGACCGTCAACCGCCTGCACCAGGCCCGACTCCTGTACCGCGTCGTCGCGCAGTTCGTCTCGATCGACCTGGGGCAGATGATCACCGACGACCACATGGAGAGCCTCTTCGAGGAGCTCGTCAGGCGGTTCGCGGAGAGCGGCAACGAGGCGAGCGGGGAGCACTACACCCCCCGAGACGTCGCCCACCTGATGGCCGGCTTCCTCGTCTCCGCCGACTCGGACCTCCTGACATCGCCGCATGCCGTCCGCACCATCCTGGATCCGACCTGCGGGACGGCCGGCCTGCTGACCGAGGCTGCCTCGTACATCGCGTTGATGAACCCCCAGGCGGACGTCACGCTGTACGGCCAGGAGATCAACCGGGAGTCATGGGCGATCTCCCGTGCCACCATGATGACCAGTGGTCGCCGGGCCTCGACGATCGCCTTCGGGAACGTCTTCGCCGAGGACGGGCACCAGGGAACCGCCTTCGACTACCTCGTCGCCAATCCGCCGTTCGGCGTCGACTGGAAGAAGAGCGAGTACGCGGTCCGGTCGGAGCACGAGCAGCTCGGTTTCGCGGGCCGCTTCGGAGCCGGTCTTCCCCGGATCAACGACGGCTCACTGCTCTTCCTCCAGCACATGCTGGCGAAGATGAAGCCGGTGAGCGCCTCGGGCGAGGGCGGCAGCCGAATCGCGGTCATCTTCAACGGCTCCCCGATGTACGTCGGAGGTGCGGGGTCCGGCGAATCGGACATCCGGCGGTGGATCGTGGAGAACGACTGGCTCGAGGCCGTGGTCGCGCTGCCCGACCACCTCTTCTACAACACCGGCATCAGCACCTACCTGTGGGTCCTCAGCAACCGCAAGCCGGCACAGCGCAGGGGCCAGGTGCTGCTGCTGAACGCTCAGGACCAGTGGCAGCGGATGCGCCGCTCCATCGGCTCTAAGCGCAAATACATCACGTCGGATCAGATCGCCGAGATCACCGGGCTCTACCTGGAAACCATATCCGCCGACCCCGCCCAGCAGCCGGACGACCGGGTCCGCGTCGTCTCCACCCACGAACTGATGTACCAGCGCGTCACGATCGATCAACCGCTGCGGCTCAGGTACGAGCTGTCCGAGGAGGTCCTGACTCGGCTCGCCGAATCGCGCGTGATCCAGAAGACCCATGATCCCGCTGCCCTGGTGGCCGCCCTGCGTCCGCTGGTCGGCTCGACGTGGACGAGGGGCCAGGAGGCCGTCACAGCGCTACGCCGGGCGGTCACCTCGGTCGGCGTGAGCTGGCCGCGCGGGAAGGTCTTCGAGGCGGCGGTCCGCAAGGCCGTCGGCGTACGCGATGGCGACGGAGAGCCGCAGCGGATCGGCGAGGCGTACGAGCCGGATCCCGAGCTGCGCGAGTTCGTCCACCTGCCGCTGCAGGTGGATCCGATGGACTACCTCCGACGCGAAGTGCACCCGACCGCTCCGGATGCCTGGATCGACGACAGCAGGACGCGGGTGGGTTGCGAGATCCCATCCGCGCTCTTCTACCGGCCGGAACTGGACGGCGAGTTCGAACTGCTGCGTAACCTGGCCAGGTTGGAGACCACGCGGGTCCACCCGCCGCAGCGCGGCGAGGAGCAGGAGGACGGCGCCGACCGGCCCAAGCACCTGCGCGCCCAGGACCTCCACGAGGCGGACTCGGCCGTTGAGCTCCCGGACGCGCCGGAGGATGGGGGGGCGCTGACCCTGTGCTCGGGCGGCATGCTCGTCGGACGGCCGGGGAACTGGCGCCTGCTGCCGCAGGGCTTCGGCGAGGCGGCGACCTCGCTCTTCGTGCTGCAGCCGCTCCGAGGCAGCGGCCAGGCGCTCTGCGAGTGGTTAAACTCCCGCAAGGACAACGGTCAGTACCCCAGCGCTCGTGATCTGCTGGACACGCACGTCCCCGTCGACCTGGTGACCGACAGCGAGGTGGAGAGCCTCCTGGAGACAGTGCAGGAGGGGCGGCGCGCACTGCGGACCACGATGTCGGGAATCTTGCCCAACGTCTTCGGCAGCGGCGAACGGGACGTCCAGGGGGTTCGGAACGAGATCAGGGCCGCCGCCCACGAGGCCGGCCTGATCGGCGAACTCGTGCGCCCGCTGGACGACCCAATCTCGCGCGCCGAGTGGAGCTTTCCGTACCACGCCGCCGCGCTGTCCCGTCGGTACCGGGTCAGCACACACCCGGCGGAGCGGAAGGACGGACTGCTCAAGCTGGGCGAGGGCCTGGCCCGGGTGCTAGGTGTGCTGGCGCTCACCGAGCTCGCCGCATCGAACGGCTTCTCCCTGAACCTGCGCAAGCAATACCGGACCGGCGCCACCTTCGGCACCTGGCTCTGGATCCTCGATCGGCTGGAGGCCGAGGGAATCGAGCCCCGCATCCAACAGCTCGCCACCGTGCGCGACCGGGGAAACGCACGCGCGCTACTGGGCCACATCAAGGATTTCAGGAACACCTCGCACCACGCGCACGGCGTCCGCGCCAGCCATCAGCTGGCGGAGGACGTCGAGCGGCTGGAACCGCACATCGTGCGGGCGATCAGTGCGGTCAGCTGGCTCTCTGGGACGCACTGGGACTGGGTGGAGCGGTGCGAGTACCTCGACGAGGGCTCGTACCGGATAGTCGGGCTCCGGCTGAGGGGCAGCCATCCGAGCTGGGAACCGTTCGAGCGGTCGAGCACCCAGCCACTTCGGCCCGATCGCATCTACGTGGACAGTGCCCCTTACGGGGCTCCGGTCGACCTCTGGCCGTTCGCTGTCGTCAGGCTGTGCGAGGAGTGTCGGACCCGGGAGCTCTTCCTGCTCAATGAGGCCCGGGGCGACCAGCTGACGCTCCGCAGCCTGGAGGAGCATTCGCTGGAGATCACGTACGGCCCGCCCGAGTAGCGGCAGGGCCAGGCTGAGCGACCTGGCGCGGCTGCGCCGGGTGCGGGACCGGCTCTAGGCGACGCCCACCTCCGGCCGATCCGGTTTCACGAATTCTGCCATTCCACGGCGACGCTGCTCCGGGAACAGGGCGCTCCTAACTCGTCGTCAACAAGAAACTCCGACAACCTGGCGGTGCCGCGAAGGAGCGGGGGGACCACAGGATCCAGGCAGGTAGCGTGACAGCCTCTGCTCAGGCGGCAATTGACCGCACCAGATCGCCGCACGTGTGTTGTGCTCCTTCTCCCTGAGTCGTCAGGCGACAATCACACAGACGAGAAGGAGGGAGAGCCCGTACAGGGCTATAGCAAGGTGCAGCCCTACCCACAGGCGGTGAAGCCGGATGCGGTGCAGCCGGGGAAACTCGCGGTAGTGTGCCGCGCGTGCTCGGGCGAGCCCTTCATCGGACCCCAGCACGCCCCGGTCCGCGAGGTCTCGGGTCAACGCCCGTGCCTGGGTGAGGTGGTAGGAGGCCCGCTCGTAGTACTTGGCCACCGCCACAGCCCCGTAGACTCCAGTCGCCGCGACGAAGAGGCACAAAGGCATGACGTTCAGCGTGAACTTCTGCTGGACGATCAGACCGCTCAGGGCAGCCGTGACGATGAGCAGGAGGTTCGTCAATGTGGAGCGCTGGGTCTCACACTGCCGCAGTTGCTCGCGGTGCTCCTTCCAATATGCGCGTATCGCCTCTTCCGACGTCTCGGCCATCAAACCCCCAGTTGAATGCCGGCACCAGCCACCCGGTTCGCCTCACAGCAGAACCCTCAGCAGTGGAGACACCGTAGCGTGAGGATCTTCATCAGCAGTGCCCGCAAGGGTCTGGAGGAGGAGCGTGACGCCCTTGACGGGCTGGTCCGCGCTCTCGGTCACACCCCGGTCCGGTTCGAGGACTTCTCAGCTCAGACCACGCCGAGCCGGGAAGCCTGCCTGAAAGCTCTGTCGACCGCCGACGCGTGCCTCTTCCTCCTAGGCCCGAACTACGGCCACGTGTTCCCCGAGACAGGGAAGTCAGCAACCCATGACGAGTGGGTAGCAGCCCAGCAAGCAGGTATGCCCCGCCTCGTCTATCGCAAGCTGGACGTGACCTTCGAGCCCAGCCAGCACGAGTTCGTACGCGTAGTGGAGGCGTACGCCACCGGCGTATTCCGCGACAGCTTCCGCACGGCCGCGGACCTGCTCCCTAAGGTCGCCGGGAAGATCCGCGAGCTGGAGTCAGGCCCGTCCCCCCTGGCCTACGCCAAGCTGGCCCAGCCACCCACCCTGCAATGGACGCTCGAGGAGGGTACAGGCGGTCTGCAGACCGCCGGCGTGACCACCCTTTTGGAGTTGCACGTCCTACCGCTGGACTCTGCTGGTTACTCGGCAAGGGAGCTGGAGGCGCTCGGCCACTCGCTCCCGGGCCGTGTGCGCCTCACCGGTATGGTCGAGGACGATGTCCCTCTCAGCTCTTCCCGGTCGCAGGACCATATGGCCGTCTCCATCCCGGCCAGCCGCCCCCGTTCGTGGGAAACGCCCCGTCCGGGCCAGCTCGTGGAGGTCCGCCTGTACAAGACGGGCCAGCTCTCCACCCGGGCTCTGCTCCCCCAGGACAGTATGGGGCCGATCCTCGATCCCAATGACCTGCCCAAGCAGATCGCCGAACTGCTCAAGTTCGTCGGCGCGTTGAACATCATCAGGCAGGACCGCATCGTGGTGGCTGCTGGCGTGTCGGAGCCCGCCATGACCAGCATCGATACCTTCGACCCACGTCAGTCACGGCGCACAGCCAGTCTCGTCGGCTTCGGCAGGTCATTCGCCCTGCGTACCGAACCAGACGAGTCCGTCACCCTGGCGGCCCTGCAGACCGGAGCCGATGAAGTCGCCGAACATCTCGCGCGAGCACTGATCGCGCACCACCCCTCCGCTGCCTGAAGCCGTCTCGACACCAAACGGGCACGGCCGCCGCCTGCTCCGGTTTGACGTGGCGCGCTGGGTGGCTACGCGCCGTTCGACCTGTGCCGCCAAACGGCGTGTTCCAGTCCGGCCTTGTCGTGCCCGAGAAGCGCGGCGGCTTCCTCATACACAGCGCGCAACTGGTCGTATGGGAGGTCCGGAACGCCAGCATCCACGGCGAAGGCGCGCAGATGTACATCAACGGCCACATGCGAACGGCCAACGAGATTGCCGATGTAGTCGATGCTCTTCGGCCCCACCCCCTTCACCGTGCGCAGAGCGGCGCGATTGTCCTGATGATCGAGCCACGCGTGGAGGTCCTCGCGGGTATCGACCCCATGGGCAGCGAGGAGGTCGGTGATGGCGTGGGCCGTCGCGACCTTCTGGGCGTGGTTGAACTTCATGGCCACGGCAAGGTCCTCCGTGGCGAGCCGACGCTGGAAGCCGCCGACCGTTCTTGCATCAGGCCAACTCAACTGCAGATGGAGGAGCCGCTGTCGGAGAGTCCTCTCGTAGTTGCACCGGGGCTGGAAGCTGACGTCGCAGATGACAGCACCCATGTGGGTCCATCCGCCGGGCTGGGGAAACGGACCGCTGCCGAGTAGATGTTGAACGTGATCGGCGAGCCGTCGGGCAGGGCTGGATGTTGGCATGGGCCAATGATGGCGCTGCGGTCTGACAATCTGGCTACGTGCAAATTTCCGGCATGGATGGCGGGATGGAGGTGCCGCTCCTTCGCGCAGTCCCTCCCTGATGGGAGGGTTCCCCATTTCGGCTACCGGGCCTCCGTCGAGACCGGGGCGAGGCGGAAGACGCACTGGACCGTGTTGAACTCGATCACCTCCGCGACGAAGCGGAACTTATCGCCAACTGCAACGGTTGCAGGGGCCTGCTGACCAGCCAGGTGCAGGTCGCCGGTGTTGACGTCCTCGTACTTAAAGTTCGGGCCGTCCGTCGTCTGCGGTCCCTTGTCGCCTGGGCCGAGAAGGAAGTCGTAGCGGGTCTGATCACCCCCATAGGACGCCATGTGCCTGATTGACCCGTCGAACGCGATCGTCTGCCCCTCATGCTTGCTTGCGAAGTTCGCGCTCGCTTCGCTGCACGGGTCCGCCTTCAGCAACGCTGCGAACTCGCGATCGTTTTGCGCCGTGATCATCTCAGCGGCAGTCGGCTCATCTGCGGGGGGCGTAGTGGAAGGCTTTTCGCCGATGGCCGTCGAGCTGGCTGACGCGTCCTTCTCCTCGGCTCCGTCGCCGAGCGCAACGCCAGTGACGATGATGGCGGCCAAGACCACGAGGACTGCAGCCCCCGCCCCGATCAGACGCCACGGTAGCGGCCTCTTCGGCCGACGGAATTTAAGGGTGGTGCGCAGCCGGCCTGGGAGCTGTTCCACGAGCTCCCAGCCGTCCTTCTGCATCTTCGAGATGACCAAACCGTCGGTGCCCCGAAGGGTCTGCACGACCTTGTACTCGTACTTGATCTCGTCGGCCATGCGGCTCCCCGCCCCTGAAGCGAACTCGTCATTCCAACTGGGCGCGAGCATAGATGACTCCGCGAGTAGCACGGCGCCAGGAACTGTCGGTTCATCACCGCATCTACACCCCGCCGCGATCCGGGCCTGGCCTACTTTCAAACGCCTCCACCCCTGTCCGGCAGGGACAGGGGTGGAGGAACGTTCATGCAGCTACAGTGAGCGGGGCTTCCATTCGCTCCCAGGCTCCCAGGACTGCCTTGTGAGCGTCCGGCTGCAGGTGGGCGTAGCGCTGCGTGGTCTGGAAGCTTTCATGGCCGAGGAGGTGCTGGACCTCATAGAGCGAGACCCCCTGCTGCACCAGCCACGAGGCGCAGGTGTGACGCATGGAGTGCGGCGGGTAGTGCGGGACGAGCTGCTGCTCACCGTCGCCGTCAAAGTAGTAGGCGCCTTCTACAGCCGGCCACCAGGTCTGCCTCCGCCAGTTGCCGTCATCGAGGAGTCGTCCGGCCCTGCCCTTGGTGATGGTGGTAAATACCACCGCATCACGGTCTAGCCCGTAGATGTGGCGCTCAAGTGCCTCCAGGACATGGGGTGGCAGCGGAACTTCCCGGCGGCTCTTGGAACTCTTCGGGTACTCCTTGATGCCGCTCTTAGTGTTGACCTCCACCACGAACAGTCGCGAGCGACGCTGGTCGATGCGGTGTCGGTGAAGGCCGGAAAGTTCACCCCAGCGCAGCCCAGTGTAGAAGCCGAGCAGGCACATCGTCCGCCAGGGGGACGGCAGTTCGTCCAGGACGCTCTGCGCCTGATCGAGTGTGAACCACTGCGGCGGTTTAACTGCGATCTTGGGCAGGTCGATGCTGCGGCAAGGACTCACCGTGATCACGTCGTCGTCGACGGCCGCGCGCATGATCGAGGACGTCAGGTTGTAGGCCCGCTTGATCGCGGCAGCACCCGCGCCCTTTTCGACCAGGGAGCGGATCCAACTCTGGACGTCCATTCGGGTGATGGCGTGCATCTCCCAGTCCGCCCAGTAGGGCATGACGTGGTTCTTGATGCAGGAAGCGTCGCCTCGCATGGTGTGGCGCTCGACCACGCGGGCGCTCCACCAACGGTCGTGCCACTCACGGAACGCCATTTCGCCGGCCCTCGGATCGCGCATGCCTCCGCGGGCGAACTGGGTTTCCATCTCAATGCCCCAAGCTCGCGCCTGAGCCTTGAGAGGGAATGACTCACTGAACCGGTCTCCTGTCCGGTTGCGTACGGTCGCCTGCCACTTGCCGGACTTCAACTTGCGCAGGTACGCGGCACTACTCCTTTGTTCCAGGGACGGTAAGGACCAGGCTGACAGCGAAGGTCAGCGGCGGGCGCGCGGGGAAGGGACTGATCTGCTGGTAATGAACTCCTCCAAGCCGGATGCGGGGACACGGACCCGCGAGCGGCCCGTTCCGGTGCGCAGGTCGACGATCGGAAGTTCCCCGGCCGCAATGAAGCGGTAGACAGTGCGGCGATCGACGTCCAAGGCGGCGGCGACAGCGGGAATGGACAGCAGACGGGCAGGCATGGTGAGTCCTTGATAGTGGGATGCGAAAGGAGCCGACGCATCGGTTCAGCTGGCCTGTTGAGCAGGAAGAGGCATTGCCACCCCTCAGCGGAGGCGTGCTGTTGATGCCAGAAGGTCACAGGCCAGCGACGCTCTCGCTCTCCTCTCAGGCCCAAGCGCTGTCCTGCGTTCGCTGCGGCTCCACCGCCAAGCAAAGCCGACCGCGAACACCCTCAATGGTCGCCACGATCGCCGGTTTGGCTAACCGGCGATCGTGGTCTATGTTCCGGTCGTGCCGGGCAAGAAGCCGACCATCGGCTGGCACTCACGGCACTTTGACCACTAGCTGTGTTCGCAGCGCCGCTGAACCTTCCCCAAACAACATGACCCTCGCCGCCGGCCTGAGCTGCGGTGACTCGGCCTGTCGATCCGAGATCCTTACCCAACGGCCGGGATTCAGAGGAAGAAGGCGATACTCGTGCTGCACTAGATCTTTCCCGAATTGGCCAGCTA
The DNA here is from genome assembly GCF_055572075.1 of Streptomyces sp. NPDC030820. NCBI lineage: Bacteria > Bacillati > Actinomycetota > Actinomycetes > Kitasatosporales > Streptomycetaceae > Streptomyces > Streptomyces sp. NPDC030820. Next base: position 298,511 of record NZ_JBVIEB010000011.1, on the reverse strand, counting down.
GCTATCTCACCACACAAAGAGATGGCCACTGAGACGCCCCGGCGCCGGGACCTCTTGGGCGTAATCCAAGCGGTAGGCAACAAAAGGAGAGGTGGACTGGATGGTCAACCAAAATGACATGGGCTAGCACGTCTAAGAAGAATCTCCTCGCCTCGTAATCGGTGGGCCATTCACCTGCCCACATACTTTCGAGACATGTAGATTGACATAGCCCCGCGTGGCGTTCCAGTCTTTGGGCGTGCTTTCGCGTCTGCCATGAGCGAATACTGAAAGCCGCAGGCCCCTTTATGCCCGGATGCACTTACCAGGTCGGGCTGCGGACCCTTTCTGGGGTGTTCTCGCCGCTGGCTACGATTTTCCCCAGTACGGGCAAAATGACCGCCCGGCCGTAGATTGACCGCCCGAGGGAGTAGGACCGTCGCAGCCCGTCTTGTCACCGACCTCATGCAAATAGTTTGCGTGCTAATCGGCGAAGCGATGCAGGGAGGCAACGGCACGCACTTCCTTGGTTACGGCCCGGATGCCGTAGGTCATGAAGGGGTGCACGGCGCTTAGCTCGTGCCCGTCATCCCACACCCCAGATGCAGGCGTACGGAAGGGAACCACGCTTATCCCGTGAGCGGTGAAGGGGACCACACAGAGGTAGCGTGTACCGCCGGTACCGCAGATGTAGCTCCGGGCCTGGGTTACCGCTGCCAGGTCGGCGAGTCGCTGCGACCGCTCAGAGCGGGCGGGCAAACGACTGCTGTACAGGATGCGGCCCTTCCACCCCATCAGTTCGAGGAGCATCCGCGTGGATGCCTCGGCCACATCAGCAGTCTTGTCCGTTCGCCAGAACTCGTCGAGCACGGAGTCCAGTTCCTGCCGGAAGAGCGGCCAGTCAGTGGAGCTGCCGTAGTGCTGCGCGAGCATGTGCATGACTCGTCGACGTGAGCGTTCCGGGTCGACCAGAAGAGCATCCCGGATGAGGGTCGACCGACCATGAGGAGGGTGGGTAGGGATCGAAAGCCATTGACGCCGGCTTGGGTGGGACATGCTGGCCAGCCGGGCACGGTGCTGGTAGTCGCGGCGGGCGAACTGGACGTCGTCGAGCACGATCCAGTAATCCGCCGCGAACAGCTTGGCCAGAGTGTTCAGTCGCGGCAGGTAGTTCGGCTGGTGGATCGCGCACAGCCCACCGGGCGCAAGGAGGTCATGAGGCGATGAGTCTGCTGGTGAATCCGGCGCGGATAAGGGACTCGTACGCGGCATGTACATCCTCCGGGACATGCTGCTCGATGGCGAACCCGAGCTTCGGGTACTCGATAACGCGCTGGAGGTCGCCGACGAGCATGTCGATGACGAGCTTCTCGTCGCCGATGCTCTTGAGGTAATCGTCGAACTCCATGGGCTCCGAGGCGCAGGTCACCTCGACCTGGGGCCAGAGTTTGCGGGCGGTGGCGAAGGAGCGGCGCTCCATGTAGGGCTTGGAGACAAGCAGCACGGACTTCGGCGTGATGCCGGCGGATGCGAGGACCTCGCGGGACAGGGTGATGTTCTGGCCGGTGTTGCCGGCGTTCGGCTCCACGAGGATTGCGCTATCCGGCACACCTAGGGCGAGGGCGTGCTCGCGGAAGTGCACGGCTTCCCCACGGGGGAACACCTTGGCTGTGGTCGGGCTGTTGCCGCCGGTGAACACAAGAGTGGGGAACAGGCCGGCGCGGTACAGCTCGGCGCTGAAGGCGGCCACGCCGAGGTCGTGACTGCCGAGCCCGATCGCGACATCGACGGGGCCCACGTCGTGATGCATCTGGTGGAAGTCCCAGACCAGCTTGGCCTTGCTGATCTGCTCCTCGGTGATGGCCGGCTGGTTGTCGGTCACTTGCTTATCTCCCTGGTCACCGTCGTGTGGGGCGGGCTGCCCCGTCGGCCGTCCTCCGGATGTCCGTGATGCTGCGGAGCTGGTGGCTCAGCCCATACTGGGCCGCCTCCCTGGCAGCGTCATCGAGGACGTGTAGCCCATCATCCAGGGTGGCGGGATCGGAGAGCAGGATGTGGCCATATGCGGTGTCCAGGCGTACCCGCTGCATGGGCGATTCCGTGACGCCCGTACTGCGTGCAAGGTCGATGAGGCGCAGGGCGGCATCGAGGTTTCCGGAACCGCGGTGAGCGAGGGCCAGCTTCTGTTGCGCGACCGACCAGTCCTCCTGTTCGGCGAGGTCCTCGAAGACATGGACCGCTGTTTCCATCACGCTGACCGCATAGTCGTGGTTGCCGTCCTTGCTCAGAGCCGTGCCCACCCACAGACGAGCGCGGGCACGGTCACGAGGGGACAGTCGATCGTCGGCTGCCAGGTCCTCGTACTGGCGCGCCGCTGTCTCAAGTTCGCCGACCATCTCCGTGACGACGGCTAGGGAGAGATCGAGCTGAGCTACGCGGCGCGGGATCGCCAACTGCATGTAGAGCGAACGAGCGTTGGCGTATGCGCGCTGGGCCGAGAGTGGGCCTACGACGGCCCCCTGGTCTCGCATCAGGTCTCCGTGCAGCGCGGTGGAACGTGCCAGCAGGGACAAGCCCCGTTCATCCAGCTCCGAGGCTTTGTAGCGAGAGGTCCAGCGGTGCAGAAGTGATTCTGCGAAGGGAAAGTTCTGGCGGGCAAGGGCCACCACTGCGCGCTCCAGGTCGTCGGCCCACGTCTCGTAGTCCCAAGCTCGTGGGCGGGGAATGGTGACACGCCCGGTCGTTTCCGGAGGGGTGTCCCCCTCGGCGAGTTTGGCGAGCTCTGTTTCGAAACGCACGTGTGTCTGCGCGTTCGCCTGGGCCAGCGCTGTATCCAAGATGGCCTGGCTCTCCGTATTGGGTCGCCGCTTGGCCAGAAACTTTTCCCAGTTACTGACGGTATTGACCGAGACGCCCAGTCTTTCGGCGAAGGCGCGCACGCTCAAGCGGAGAGCCTTCCGGAGGGCAAGTGCCTCCAGGCCGGTCCATTCATGAACGGTCGCCACGTGCCACTCCTTTCCGTCGCCATCGAAGCACGCTGAGTCGCGCCAGGTGGACGGAAGTGGGACAGAAGTGGGACGGCCGTGGATTCCCCGACCGCCCGGCCGCCATCAGGCTCGAAGTGCCCCTCCGAAGACGGCCTGATGGACGGTCATGATCTTGGAACCCCTCACCGAACAGCGGCACGTCACCGGTCCGCTCGTGTTCGGCTACCTGCGCCTGGTGCGGGTCTCGCGTGCTCGTCAGCTGGCCCTGACGATAGCGATCAGCGACTACTGCCGTCGTCACGAGCTGACACTGGCCGGCGTCTACATGGAGCGTTGCTCTTCCACGCCGTCCGCGTTCGTGGGCATGCTCGATGCCCTCACGGCCACTCGGTCCTATGGGGTGGTACTTCCCACCCCGTCGCACCTCGGCCCCAAGCTCATAGCGGCTGAACGGCGCAGTCAGCTGATCGAAACCGGCGTCCATCTGCTGCTGATCCGTGGTGAACAGACGGCTCCCCCAGGCGAAAGCGCCGCAGCCGTCGCCGCCGGAGGCACCGAGTGATGAGTGCCTGCCGGTACAGCCCTGCGCGACCGTGGTTGGCGCCCGCTCGGGCGGCTACGTCCCGGCCGGCCGCCAGCCTCGGTTACGGAAGATGCCTCGAGTCAGCGCTCGGCGGCGTGCCTCCAGTAGTCCTTCAGCATCTCGCCGGGCCAGGCGGGCTGGGTGACGGGGCCGCGCGGCAGGAACTCCTTGAAGACCGCCACCAAATCCACCACCAGTGTGCCGTCGTCAGCGTCGAGGTCCGTCACATGCAGATCCCGTCCGTCAACGCGGAGCAACCGCGGGAACGAGGTCGCCAGGCGAGCCGGACGCCGATGGTTGTGGTGCACGAAGGTTCCCGTCGCCGGCCAGTCCGGGTTGTCCCGCGGGCTGCGCGCGTGGAGGGCAACGTCCTCAGGAGAGCCGAAGTTGAAGAACCAGGTGACCTGGAGGTGAGAGAACTCCTCGATCCCCTGCAGGGTTTCCTCCGGGTACTCCGGGCGCAGCCGAATGATCGACTCCACACCGCCCTTGAAGTCGTCGAGGCGCCCCTTGTGGCCCCCGACCACCTCGGCGATCACCGGCACCTCGATGGACTTTGTGGACACGGGTTCCCCCTTCTCCGCTCGCGGCACGGCAAGGCGGTCAGCCACAGCATGCCCGCCTTCACCACCATGGCGCCGTCAGGCTACTCGTTCGAGTACGGCCTTGGCGCGCTCGTCGATCTCCGCCGCCACGCTGATTCCCCGATTGCGGAAAGGGGAGAGCACCCGGCGCATGTTCACGGCTGCCTCACGTGCTCTGCCCGACTGGACGCCCTCCATCGCGTCCAGGGCCTGTGCCCATGTGTGGCACGCGGCCTCCACGTTCCCCTTGCGGGCCTGCACAGTGCCCATGTAGCCCAACGTCACCGCGTGGGTCCGGCTGAAGGTGTCGGCCTTCCTGGTCAGCACGCTGTTGTTGAATTCTTGGAGCGCTCCGTCGAGATCGCCGAGCGTCCACAGGGTGCGGGCGGTCTCGTGGGCCAGGGAAGCCCGCTGGAAGAACCACACCCGACTCGGATCCTCGTCACCGACGTCAGCCGCAGCCAGGTCGTCCTCGGCGCGGAGAAGCGCTGCGATCGCGGCCCGCTTCTGTCCGTTGGCAGCAAGACTGCGTGCCTGCACCACTCCGAGCAGTGCCCGCTCGCGAGGCGTCGCGAGGGTGTACCGCTTACGCTCCACGGAAGCCGTGGCGAGGTCGACGGCAGCCCGTGGGTGGCCGAGATCCGTTGCCTGGTGAGCCATCGCCCGCAGGATGTGGCCGGCGAGGGGAGCGTCGTCGGCTTCCGCCGCGAGCTTCAGCGCCAGCGTGAAGTAGCGCCGTGCGGCCTCATGGTGAGAGGCGTCGAAGCTCATCCAGCCGGCGACGTACACCGACTCGGAGGCAGCGGCGAGGAGGGCGCGACGAGTGTCGTCGCTGGTGAATACCCCTCCGACGTACCTGGCAACGTCGTCGACGAGGTACTGGTAGAGGGCCGTGCGGCCATCCATGCCGCCGTGTCGCTGGTCTCTTCGAGAGAAGAACTCTGTCATCTCACGCACAGCGCTGACTTCGGCGGCCCCGACCCTGCGGCTCGTCGCGGCGGGGCGGGACTTTGCCCGTTGGGGAGCCTCATCCCACCACTGCTGTCCAGGCAGAACCAGGCCACCCACCGAGTAGGCGGCGCCGGCCAGCAATCGGCGGCGTTCGAGATCCACGTCGCTTCTCCCAAGGTCTACCAGCGCAGTCAGCGTATCGACGTGCCACTCCGATGCCGCCACTGCACCCGCGCCCGGCACGGAGAACCCGATCTCAGCTGGTGTGATGGGGCGTTGCAGTCGCCGGGACAACGTCTCGCACAAGATAAGGGGCGCTCTGCCCGAGGGCTGCGTTCCCGCCACCCACATGGCGATGTGGGAGCGGCTGGTACCCAGCAGTTCCTTTGCTCCTACCTCAGCCGCGACCCTCACGAAGGCAGCCGCCACTTTCTGCTGCGACCAGCCTGTTTCCGCGATCGCGTCGGCCAGCTTCACGTTCCGCTCGCGCGCCATCGTCTACCTCGGTTCACCAAAACGATCTTTGACGGGTTTGACGGCCCCGACAGCCGCCGGGAGATACCGCCGCGATGTGATCCACGGTTCGCTCGTGGTCAACGAAACCACCAACTGCCTTTGCCCGGGAGGAAACCGGTGAAGACCAGCCACACGACTGGCACCGCCACCCGGACTGTGCCGGGCGACGGGCGCGCTCCCGCTCCGACGTCTGGCGTACGGCACCTCGACCACCCCCCGCCGGTGGCCGTGCTCGTGCAAAACCTCCGCCGCTTCGACCACTCCGACAAGACCGCCGATCGAGTCCTCCGCGGGCTCAAGCACCAGTTGTGAGAAGGCGAGCATGGACCGAATCGAAAGTCTGGGGAGTGTGATCAGCGCTCCCGAACAGAAGAAGACCCTGACGCTCGCCGCCAACGACAGGGCTCCGGGCAAGGCGCGGTCCTTCACCCGGGAGGCGCTGATGGCGTGGGGGGTGGAAGACCTTCTGGACCAGGCTGTACTGATCGTCAGCGAGCTCACCACCAACGCCGAGCGGCACGGCCGAACTCCGGGCGTGGACCTGAGCCTTCCATCCAGAGGGGAAGGCGAGCCCGTCGAAGAGATCACGCTGACGTTAGCCCTGCAGGCAGGTGTTGTGGGGATCGAGGTCGAAGACAACTCCCCTGAGCCCCCAGTGCCTCAGATCGCCTCGCTCTATGCCACCAGTGGACGGGGCCTACACCTCGTGTCGGCAGCAGCCGACGCCTGGGCTGCCTGCCCCAAGGAAGACGGACGCGGCAAGAGAGTGATCGCTCTCGTGAGGCGCACCGAGTCGCCCTTCACCTCCTAACCCCTTCCCTTGGAGATCCCTGATGTCATCCCGGCTTACGTCCTTACCCGCGCCCACCTCCGGCGGAACGAGGCTGGGCCTCGACACCGAAGCCGTACGGGTGCTGCTGCTGGACCTAGACGGCGTGCTCGTCGACACCCGCCCGGTCATGAAGCGCGCGTGGCGCCAGGTCTGTGAGGACCACGGCCTCGACGTGCCGTTCGGGGAGTACGAACGCCACTTGGGCCGCCCGTTCTCCGACATCATGCAGCAGCTCGGGCTCGCTGAAGCCGAGTCGATCCATCAGACCTACGCCAAGGCGTCAACGGCCGCTTCTCACCTCGCCCGACAGTTCGACGGCGTCGCGGAGGTCCTCCATGCCTTCGCCGCTGCCGACTGGCGGCTGGGGATTGTCACGTCCAAGCCGTTGGCGCGAGCCACCCCTCTCCTGGCTCAGCTCGGAGTCCCTTTCGCCACGGTGCGCACGCCGAACGGGATAGGGCGGGGGAAACCCGCGCCAGACCCGATCCTGCTCGCCCTGATCGACCTGAGCGCCGACCCGGCCGATGCCCTGTACGTCGGAGACATGGCGGTCGACCAGGAGGCAGCCCGTCGCGCCGGCGTCTCGTATGTGCACGCGGGCTGGGGCTACGGCACCCCGAGCTCCCCGGCCCCCGTCGTCGCCGAATCGCCGAAGGACCTGCTGCGGCTCATGGACACCGGGCCGATCCTTGAAGGGAGCCTGGTATGAGGCCGACCAAGCGCAGCGCCTTGGGCATCGCCCGCACCGACTCCGATGGCAAGCCCCTGTGGGCGCTGGTCGGCGAGGGCGCGCTCGCGACCATGAAGTCCGACCGGATCGCCACGTCCGAACTGGAGGCCCTGCCCTTCGACCCACGCGATGCTGAAGCACGGGTCAACCATGTGATGGAGGCCCTCGAAGCGTACGGCGCCGACCTCGCGAGGACTCCGGGTGGCGCGGGGTGGCTGTACGTCCAGCACGTGCCGGCGCGGCGCCTGGTGGCACAGGTCGTACGTAAGCTGGCGGCGCTCAGCGCGTGGGAGCCGTTCGCCAAGGCCCCAGGTCCGCTGAGACTCGCGCCCTACGAAGGACTCGTCGGGCTGCGGTCGAGCAGCTCCCGCGAGTACCGGGCGTACACGGTCACCTGGTCGGGCATTGCCTACCTGCTCGGAGCCGCAGCCCTTCACAATCCCCTCCGATCCGCGCAGTTACGCAACCTCCCTCCTGCCCTGGCGGCCGCATCGGTGCCGAGCTCGGCGCCCTCGGAGCTTCCAGTGAGCGAGGTGGTGGCGTTGTCGTGGTCGTCCCGTCACGCGGCCACTCTGCTGCCAGTGCTGGAGGAGCTGGCCAGGAACGGGCGCCCCAGCCTCGTGGTGGACTTGGCGACCGACCCGGCGGAGCGGTGCCCGGCTTCGGGCGTCGCGGGGGTGAACCTGTGCTCGCCTCCGCCCAGTCTCTTCGACCTCTCCGGCACCGTGGACGGGCTGAGGCCGCAGGATGACGGCCCCGTCGTTCGAGTCGACGAGCACGAGCTCCGACTGGCCCGATTGCTCCGCCTCGTGTCCGTACTTCTGGAGACGAGCGGCGGGTGCACCCAGCCGTCTTGGCGATCCGTGGTCCGGGCGGAGACATGGTTGGACGGCGTTCTCGCCGCCGTACGGCCGCATACCGTCCTGGTCAGCAACGACACCAGCCCGCTGGGTGCGCTGGCTGTACATGTGGCAGAGCGCCATGGGGTGAACACGGTGCACGTCCAGCACGGGGCCTGGACGGCTGAGTCGGTCGCATGGCCCGCGCTGCACAGCCGCGACATCGTGGTCATGGGTGAGCGGGACCTCCCCCTCGCAAAGGAGTGGGTGCGCCACCCTGACGCCGAAGTCCATGTCCTGGGCCAGCCCCGCTTCGATGTACTCGCTGGCCTCGGCCGCGATACCCAGCGGCGCTACCTGGAACATTTGCTGGCCCACGGCCCGCGTCGCAGTCCTGCCCGTATCGCGGTGTGGGCCTGCCAGCCCTTCGGTCCTGACCGGCTCAAGGCCCAGGCCGACCTGCTGCTGGACGGTCTGTGGCAGGCCGGCAGCGACTGGGGCCTCGTCATCGCGCCGCACCCGGCGCAGAGCATCGACGTCTTCGCCCCCCTGCTCGAACGGCACGGTCGGCCGCTCGTGGCCGTGGCCGATCCCCGGGTCGGCGCTCGTGGCTGCCTCGCCGGTGCCGACGCCCTGGCAAGCGCCTATTCGACGTGCGGCATCGAAGCCGCGCTGATGGGCGTGCCGGTGCTCGAACTGGGTTCGCCCGGCGAGCGCACGCTCGGACTCTCCGACCACGGCCTTGCACGGCGGTGCAGCACCGCCGATGACATCGCCGACGCTCTCGTCGCACTGCGCGGTCCGCACCCGCCTCCCGACCGGGTGGCGACGGACGCGGTGTGCCGGTGGCGCGGTGACAGCGCAGCCCAAGTCGCATGCCTCATCACCCGCCGCTCGGGCGGCCATGCCATGCACTCCCACCACATCAACCACGATGCCCGCGCCGCCGAGTCCGGACGGCCGCAGGGCGAAGGAGTACCTGTCCGATGACACACCTGACCGCCGACAGCGTCGCCGAACTCTTCGTCGGCGCTGTCGCCCTGGCCAAGAGCGGCGAGAGGGTCAGCCCTCGCGGCATGGCGACCCGTGAGGTGCGAGACGTCCACATGCGGCTGACGCAGCCGCGGGCTCGACTGCTGTACACGCCGCCGGCACGCGTCATCAACCCCGCGTTCGCCGTGGCGGAGACCGTGTGGCACCTCTCCGGTTCGGACGCCCCGTGGATCTTCGATTACAACGCACGCCTGCGGCAGTACGCCGACGACGGTGTCCTGCGGGGCGCGTACGGGCCGCGGATGCGGAAGTGGGCCGGGAAAGTGGATCAGCTGAGCCGCGTCGTCGAGATCCTCAAAGAGGACCCCGACTCCCGCCGGGCCCTGATCCAGCTCTACGACCCGGCCCAGGACGCCGCCGGGCACAAGGACGTGCCCTGCACACTGGGCTTCGGCTTCCACCTGCGCACCGGCCGCCTGCACATGTCGACGACCATGCGTGGTCAGGACGTGTGGATCGGCATGCCGTACGACCTGTTCTTCTACACCGTGCTGCATGAGCTGGTCGCGGGCTGGCTCGGCGCCGATCTGGGCGAGTTCCACCACCACGTGGGATCACTGCACATCTACGAGAACCATCTCGACCAGGCGGAAGAGCTGACCGCGGTGACCGCGAGCCCCGTCATGCCGGACCTCACCACACCGTGGCGGGGCTTCGACGATCTGCTCGACCAGGTCGAGGCCCGGGACGTGACCGGCCACCCGGGCTGGGACACGATGGCCGAGACACTGCGCAGCTACCGCCTATGGAAGGACGGCGCGCGTGAGCAGGCGTGGCGGGTCGCCGACAAGATCGACGGGCCGCTGGGCGAGGCGCTCATCGCCTGGTACGGCGAGCTGAATCGCCATGCCGGCGCCTCGACCGCGCGCGAGACGGCGGGGACGCGGTGATGGCCACCATGGACCGCGCGCCCTCGGTCATCCTCGGGCTGTGTTCCTTCACGCACGACTCCTCCGCTGCCCTGCTGGTAGACGGGGAGCTGATCGGCTTCGTGGAGGAGGAGCGCCTCTCCCAGCACAAACACACCAAGGACTACCCCGGCCACGCAGTCGAGTGGCTGCTCGACGAGGCCCGGCTCACCGCGGCCGACGTCGACGCCGTCGCCTACAACTTCCAGCCCGCCCACTACCTGGCCGAGTCCCCGGCAGCCCTGCGCCTGTCTCTGTCGCCGACGACGCGTGAGCGGGCGCTGCCGAGGGCTCACGGCTTCGCCAAGGTGGCGCTGCGCACCCATCTGCGAACCCGCGCCCTCGGCCGGCGGTTCCCCTCCGCTGGCGTCATCCCTGTCTTGCACCACCGGGCTCACCAGCTGACGGCCTTCGCCGCCTCAGGGTGGAACGAGTCCGCCGTGCTCATCGTGGACAGCCTCGGCGAACGGCAGACCACCACCATCGCCTGTGGACACAACGCGCTCCACCCTTCCACCCGCACCCTGGAGGCGATCAACGACCCTGCCTCCCTGGGCTATGTGTACGGCGCGGTCACCGAGCACCTCGGGTGGCGCCGTGGTGACGAGGAGGGCACCGTGATGGCGCTCGCCGCCCTCGGCGATCCGGAGCGGTTCCGCCCACTTTTTGCCCGGGCCCTGCGCACAACTCCCACGGGCTTCTCGGTCGACCCCGCCTACTTCCCGCCGCGCGTGCTGACCTCGGGCTACCCGAGGACCTCTCGCCGCTTCATGGACGAGACGTGCCCCGAGCGCCACCCGAGCGAGCCGATCCAGGACGTCCACCGGGATTTGGCCGCCGCCCTCCAGGAGCGCACCGAGCAGGTGATGCTGCATCTGGCCCGCAGGGCCCGGACGATCACCAGATCGCGCCGCCTGTGTGTCGGCGGTGGAGTCGCCACGAACTGCGTGAGCATCGGACGGATCATCGAGGCCGGAATTTTCGACGAAGTCTTCGTCCCGCCCGCCCCGGGCGACGCCGGCACCGCGATCGGGGCCGCCATCGCCGCACACACCGGCAGCCGCAGCCGGCGGCCCGTGTCCGGCGTCGCCCGGGCCTGCTATCTCGGCCCGTCGTACCAGCACCAGGCCCTTGACCTCACGCCATGGCCCGGGCTCCAGCAGAAGACGCTGGGCGTGGAGTCCGCCGAGTTCCTCGCCGACCAGCTTGCCCACGGCATGATCGTCGGGCTCTTCCAGGGACGAGTCGAAGCCGGCCCCCGCGCCCTTGGGAATCGCTCGATCCTCGCCTCTCCATTGGAGCCCGGGGTCGTCGAGCGCCTGAACGCCACCGTGAAGTTCCGGGAGCCGTTCCGCCCATTCGCCCCCATGGTCCTGGCCGAACGCGCCGCGGAGTTCTTCACCCTCGGCCAAGAGGCGCCGTACATGTCGATGGCGTCCGGCGTAACCGACGAGGCGCGCGAGCGCGTGCCGGCCATCGTGCACGCCAACGGCACCTCCCGCCTCCAGACCGTCACCCGGTCGCAGAACGCGTTCATGCACGACGTGCTGAGCGCCTTCGCCCGCCGTACAGGGGTGCCGGTGCTGATCAACACCTCCCTCAACGTCAAGGGCAAGCCGATCTGCGGAACACCGGAGATGGCGCTGGACTGCCTGGCCAACTCCGGACTGGACGCCCTTCTGCTGGAAGGTCGGTGGATCACAAAGTGAAGATCGGATACAGCTTCTGGGGATTCCTCGGCAACGGAATCACCGACACCCCGGACGGGGGCCGCAGCCACCGCCGCCCCCTGATCGACGCCCTCCTCGGCCGCGGCCACGAGATCGTCTTCCTACAGGCCGACCGCGACCTGATCGAGGCCGGCGACGACCTCGGCAACGCCTACGCCTTCCACAGCGGCACCCCGGACATCGACGTCCTGTTCCTGGAGTGGCGCTGGGCAATCGACGGGCGCAACACCACCCCGTGCGGCACCGAGGGGCACACCTGCGACCTGCACCGCCAGACAGAGCTGGTCACCTGGTACACAGTTCGGCTCGGAACCCCGACCGTGATCTGGGATAAGGACCGCCAGCTCCGGCCGGACAGCGTGTGGCGGCGTATCCGCCAGACCACTGTGTGCGAGGCCGCTCTCGAACCTACGGCGGGCGCCCACCGCCTGCTCTTCCCGGTCGACGACCGTCTCCTCGACGAGGCGGATCCGATCGTGCTCGCCAAGAAGCCCAGGGATCTCGTCCTCGGGTACGTCGGCAACCAGTACGACCGCGACGAGCATTTCGACCGCTTCTTCGCGTCGGCCGCCACCCGCTTCGATCACCTGGTCGGGGGCAAGTGGACCAAGACCGATCGCTGGCCGCACGTCCGGTTCCTCGGCAGGCTGCCCTTCGAGGCGGTCCACGCCGTGTATGGCAGGTCTCTGGCAACCGTGCTGATGCTGCCGGAGCGATACGCCGTCGTCGGGCAGATGACGCAGCGGATCTTCGAGGCCGTCCTCGCCGGCTGCCTGCCGCTCACCCCTGCCGACATCCTGCACGCGGACCGCTTCGTGCCCAAGGAACTGATCGTCAGCTCCGGCAGCGAGGTGATCGAGCGGCTCGCCCACCTCCAGCGGATCGCCGGCTCCCAGCAGCACGCGGACCTGATCGCGACCTGCCTGGACCGCCTGGGCCTGTTCCGCCTGAGTCGGCAGGTAGACGCGTTGGAAGCCGTACTGGACACGGCCGCCAGCCCCGTAAATGTGGAGCGGGGAGCGGCGTGATGCAGCTGACTTCCCAGACCATGGCACCTGGATCATCCGAACGTGTCCGACCGGCCGGTCCGACCGGGCACCCGAGCGCCTCTACGCTGGAGCACCATGAAGAAGGTCGCCATCGTCGGCTGCGGAGGCAGCGGCAAGTCCTACCTGGCACGCGAGCTGGGCAGGATCCTCGACGCCCCGGTCACGCACCTGGACGCCGCGTTCTACGACGACGCGTGGAACGCGCTGCCCATGGAGAAGTTCGCCGCCCTGCAGCGGGACCTGGTCGCGCAGCCGAAGTGGGTGATCGACGGCAACTACAACTCCACCTTGCAGATCCGGCTCGAAGCCTGCGACACGGTGGTCCTCATGGACGTCTCGACCGTGGCCGCGCTGTACGGGATCTTCTCCCGTCAGGTCCGGCACGGGGCAGGGCACAAGGGCAACGGGGTGCACAACCGCATCCACTGGGGCGTGATCAAGTACGTGGCGACGTACCGCCGCAAGATGCGCCCGCGCGTCATGGCCAAGATCGAGGAATTCGCCTCGGGCCGTGCCGAGGTGGTACTGCTGCGCAACCGGCGACAGACGCACCGCTGGCTGCGCAAGGTCGCCGCCGAGCACCGCTGAGCGCTCCGCGCCCCCGAGGGGAGGGTGCGGCATGAGCGGCGCCAACCCCTTCCTGGACCCCGCGCGGCAAGCGGAGCTGTATGGGCACGCCTCGCGGCTGGCCGGCCGGTCCAATGCCCTGATGCGGGCGAAAACCTCCGGACGCCCGGTACCAGACACGATCGTGCGCCTGGTGCGCGCCCACCACGAGCGGGTAGACAAGCTCGCCCTGGTCTTGGACGTCGGCTGTGGTCGCGGTACAAGCAGTCTGGCCCTGGCCCAGCAACTCCGGCCGCAGCGGGTACTCGGTCTCGACGCGGCTCCGGCCTTGATCGAACAGGCCCTACACCGCGCTCAACGGCTCCCCGACGTCCCAGTCAGCTTCCTCATGGGCAACTTCCACCAACTGCCGCTTCCTGCCCAGTCATTCGACGTCGCTGTCGCAGCCTTCTGCCTTTACCACTCACCGCAGCCTCAGACGGTGGTCGCGGAGATGAAGCGGGTGCTGGCTCCGGGAGGGCTGGCCGTGCTCGTCACGAAGGGGCTCGACAGCTACCGGGAGATGGACCAGCTGGTCGCTGCCGCCGGCCTCGACCCGCGGGCCGAGCAGCACGAGAGCCTGTACATCTCGGCGCACAGCGACAACCTCGCCCACCTGGCCGCCGTGTCGCTCGACGTACTCGCTGTGGAGCACGAGGAACACCGCTTCACCTTCGACGGACACGACCACGTGGCGGAGTACCTGGCCACCAACCCGAAGTACGACCTCGCCCCGGGCCTTTACGGCAATCCTGGCGCGCTCGCGGCAACACTGCATGAGTTCCTGCCGGACCGGCCCCTCACCACCAAGTCCCTCGTCACCTTCGTGGTGGCCCAGTCAGGGGGAGGACGGTCATGAGCGTTCGCCAGTTCACCAAGCACTACGAGACCCCCGGCCGGGTGGCCTCGGCAGCCCGCCATCACGCCTGGCTCGTCGAGCACGCACCGCCGCTGCGGCTTCCGGCGCTGACGGTGGTGGGGCCGACGAGCCTGACATACGAGTGGATCGACGGCCGTCCTGCCCGGACCGCGGACCTGCCGGCCCTGGCTGGGTTGCTGGGCGATGTCCACGGGGCCGCCTGGACCACCGACCTCCGGCCGGCCGCGCTCAACAGGCCCCACCGTTTCCGTGACGGCATCGCGTTCGGCGACTACATCGGTCCCCGGCAGGCTGCCCTGCGAAGAAGGCTGGAACAGGGGTACCTGCCGGACCGCGGGGCATTGCACGCATTGCTGACGCTGCTGGAGAAGACCGCCGAGGGGCCGACCGCCTTCTACAAGGACAGCAACCCGCGAAACTTCATCATCACCGAGGCCGGCGAGATCTACACGGTCGACACCGACGATCTGACGCTGGCGCCGATGGGTTACGACCTGGCGAAACTGATCGCGACGCTGGTCCTGACGTACGGGCCTTTGCCGGCTCCAACCATTGACTCGGCCCTGCGCGCCTACAACGAGGCCGCCGTACGCCACGACCCCGATCTTGGCATCACGGATCGCGAGCGGCTCGACGACTTCCTCGCCCTGCACGCCGTGCTGACCGCTCCGTACGCCGGGCGCAACGGCTACCGCTACAGCTGGTCGCCCCGACCCTGCCCCCGAGGATCCGCATGATCACCACCGAACTCGTCTTCGTCCGCCACGGCGAAGCCCAGTGCAACGTCGACGGCCTGGTAGGCGGCCCGCGCACCTGCACCGGACTTACCAACCGCGGATACGCCCAGACCGAACGAGTCGCGCTTCGCCTCGCCACCGAGCACCACAACAAGCCGTTCGACGCCCTATACGCCGGCCCGCGCCTCCGCCTGCGCCAGACCGGCGAGATCATCAGCCAGGCCCTCAACCTCCCCATGTTCACCGACGACCGCCTCGACGGTCCGGTCCACGGTGCCGCCGACGGCAGACCCTGGGCCGAGGTGAAAACCGCCGCCGACGGCGGGCCGCACGCCCACCCGGACAGGCCGTGGGCTGCTGGATCCGACACGTGGAACGGCTACCTGGAGCGGGCAGGCCGCCTCCTACGGGAACTCATCGCCCATCACGAGGGTGAGCGCATCCTGTTCGCCGCGCACGGCGAGACCGTGATCGTCGCCCACACGCTGCTCCTGGGAATCCCGCTCGGATCTCCGGCCGGGTTCACGGTCTCTCACGGGTCCATCACCCGGTGGCAACACCACCTCAACCGGCTTGGGCAGAGACGGTGGATGCTCGACCGCCACAACGACACCGAGCACCTGGCCGCCTTATCGCAGGAGGCTGTCGCGTGATCACGCTGTCCGATGATCCGCGGCTGAGCCTGGCACGCGGCGCGCTGGGAGCGGTCCGGATCGTGCACGATCCGACTCTCCCGCCCCGAGTCCTGCGTCTTGTCGACGCCGACGGCAATGAGTTCTTCGCCAAGCAGCACAGCGAACGCGACCGATACATCCGAGAACTCCATGCCTATCTCGCCTGGGGAGCTCACCTGATCGGGCACGTCCCCCGAGTGGTGGGCCGACAGGACAGAACATGCACCCTGCTGCTCACCGCGGTGCGCGGCGTACGGGCGGATGCGGTCGCCCCCGGGTCGCCGGAGGAGGAACAGGCTCACTACGAGGCCGGGCGCGTCCTGGGCAAGCTGCACCACGCCACCTCGGTACCGCGTACCGGCGCCGTCGGCACGGAACTCGCCCAGCGGCTACGCGACTGGATCGCCCGTGCAGATGGGGCCGGCCTCATCTCCACGGCCGAACGCGACCGCATGAGCCACAGCGCGGACGTCTTGGCGAACACGCTCATGGACAGCGCGGTGTGCCACCTCGACTACCAGCCGCGGAACTGGCTCCTTGGGGACGCCTTCGGAATGTGCGACTTCGAGCACATGCGCCGGGACGCCCGCATCCGCGACTTCGCCCGGCTGGAATTCCGCCGCTGGCAGGCCGCTCCCCACCTACGCACGGCTTTCTTCGCCGGATACGGAACGCCGCTGAACGACACCGAACAGCGACTGCTGGAGTCCTTCGGTGCGATCGAGGCCGTCACCGCCCTGGTCCGCGGACACGAGCAGGACGATCTCGCCCTCAGCAGCCACGGCCGCACCGTTCTCGCCCGGCTCGCCTGAACCACAACCCTCCTCGGATTCCTGGAGAACTCCGTGTCACAGCACGCATCCCACATGACCACCACCGTGCCCCGCCGGGCTGTGGTGACCGGCGACGCCGGCTTTATCGGCTCCCACCTCGCGCAGGCCCTCGTCCAGGCCGGCGCCGTCGTCATCGGCGTCGACCGTCGTGACCCTGCCACCGACCCCACGGCCGCAGCCAACCTGGCCGCCCTGCAGAGGCTCCCGGGGTACATGCACGTCACCGCTGACCTCCTCAACTGCGCGATCGAGCCGCTGCTCGTGGACGCGAACGCCGTCTTTCACCTGGCCGGCATCCCCGGGGTACGCCCCTCCTGGGGGCCGAAGTTCAGCGAGTACGTCGCCTCCAACATCCTCGCCACCCACCGCGTCATGGACGCCGTCACCCGTATGGGTGTTCCCCGGCTGGTGGTGGCCTCGTCCTCCAGCGTCTACGGCCCCACCGAGGGCGGTCCGAGCGTAGAAACCGACCGGCCACAGCCGGCATCCCCGTACGCGGTCACGAAACTCGCCGAGGAGCAGCTCTGCCTCGCGCACTCCGCCCAGGCCCATTGCCCCACCAGCGTCGTCGCTCTGCGGTACTTCACCGTTTACGGCCCCCGGCAGCGTCCCGACATGTTCACGCACCGCGCCCTCACGGCCGCCCTGACCGGCCAGTCACTGCGTCTGTACGGAGACGGTCACCAGCGCAGGGACTTCACGTACATCGACGACGCAGTCGCCGCCACCATCGCCGCGGCCACGATCCCGACCGCCAGCGGAGTGATCAACGTCGGGGGTGGTTCGAGCGCCTCACTGCTGGAAGTGATCAACATTGCGAACAGCCTCTCCGGTCGCGAGATCCAGGTTCACCAGGAAAACCCCCGCAGCGGCGACGTCCTCACCACCCGCGCCGACCCCGGCCGCGCCCATGAGGTCTTGGGCTGGCAGCCCCAGGTCGACCTTCACAACGGCATGCGAGCCCACATGCAGGCGCTGGCCGCCGAGACCGCCGCGTACGGCCGCGCGGCATAACCAGCGGGACACCAGGAGGAGTTGCAGTGGAGAGTCCTGAAAGGGCCCGACTGGAAGCCTTCTTCCGGCAGATCACAACACGGTTCCCCGCTGGCGAGCACGTCACCACGCTGATCATCACGCACCTGCTCTCCGAGCGGCCTGCGTTCCTCCGCGCGATGGCCGCGACGTCCACGGTCGGTGCTGTACTGCCCAAGCCCAGGTCCGTCGACCAGCCGACGCTGGAGAAGGTCCGACGTGCCTTCACCATCCATGACCTGAACCGGGAACTGTTTGCCGACTCGACCTGGGCGTTGGAGTACCTGGAGGACACAGCAGGCGGCCGGAACGTCATCCTGATAGACATCGGCGGCTACTTCGCGCCGTGCCTCGACACCCTGGTAGAGAAGTTCTCCGGTCGCGTCCTCGGCGTCGTCGAGGACACCGAGAACGGACACCAGCGGTACGCGGCACTCGACCGCCTGCCCTGCCCGGTCGTCTCGGTGGCCCGCTCCCCGCTGAAGGACTGCGAGGACCACCTAGTGGGCCGGTCCATCGTCTTCTCGACCGACGCCCTCGTACGCGCCCGCGGCGACATCCTGACCAGCCGAAATGCCTGCGTCATCGGGTTCGGCAAGGTCGGCCGGGCCATCGCTCAGACGCTGCGCGCCCAAGACCTACGCGTCACCGTCCACGACACCGATCCAGTCAAGAGAGTGCAGGCGCATTCCCATGGCTTCCGTACGAGCGCGTCGACGGCTGAGGCGCTGCGGGAGGCGGAACTCGTCCTGTGTGCCACCGGCAACCTCGCCCTCCGCCAGGGCGATTTCTCCGCCCTGCGCAACGGGGCGTACCTCGCCTCGGTAACGTCCTCAGAGGACGAACTTGAACTCGGCAGCCTCCATGGCCTCTACAAGCGCACCCCGGTCAGCGAGCATCTGACGCGCTACGAGATCACGGGCCACTACTTCTACGTCCTCGCTGACGGCGGCGCCGTCAACTTCGTGCACGGCGCCGCCGTCGGCTCATACATCCATCTCGTTCAGGCCGAGATACTCGCCGCCACCGCGGCCCTCAGCCACGGCCGCTTCCAGTCCGGTCTCCATGAAATGCCCGCACCCGACCGCCAGGCCATCGCCAGGATCTGGTTCGACTACTTCGACAGGTGATTCCATGCCGCCTTCACCCGACCACATCCGTGCCACCGTTGAGGGGTACCTCACCCGCCACCCGTCCGAGCGGGACGCCCTGGCTGCGCTCTTCGTCGCCCTTGCCGGCGGGGACGATCCGACCAGCCGCAAGACCTTTCCCACGCACGTCACGTGCAGCGCCATCGTCATCGACAGCAGCGACCGGGTGCTCCACATTCAGCACAACGCCACGGGCAAGGCTCTCGCGCCCGGTGGCCACAACGAGCCAGGGGACAAAGACCTTCCCGGTGCCGCCCTTCGTGAACTCGGCGAGGAAGCCGGCATTCCTCGCGATGCCGTCGTCCCCCTCCCCGGCTTTGAGACCGTGCCGCTGGACATCGACGTACACGACATCGCCGCGAACCCCGCGAAGGGCGAGCCGGCACACCAGCACGTCGACTTCCGCTGGGCCTTCCTCCTCCGGGCCGAACACGCCGTGACGCTTCAAACCGAAGAGGCCAGCGGATACGAGTGGCGGTCCTTCGAGGACTCTGCCTCGCCGACTGTCCGCGCCAAGCTGGCCCTCCTCCCCCGCCCCACCCATTCCTGACACTCACCGACGGGAGTACGCCGTGGCAGCCACCACCGCCGCACCGCCGAGCACCGCGCGCCGCCACCACATAGCGGTTATCCCGTGCCGCTGGGGAGCCTCCCGATTTCCAGGAAAGCCCCTTGCGCAGCTCGGGGACAAGCCGCTGCTGTGGCACGTCCACCAGCGCTGCCTGGAGGCAGAGCGCCTCGACGGGGTGGTGGTCGCCACCGATGACGAGCGCATCGAGGAGGTGTGCCACCGCCTGGGCATCGAGTGCATGCGGACCGGAGAACACCTCACCGGCACGGACCGCGTCGCGGAGTGCGCAGAACGCCTGCCCGCAGACGCCTACATCAACGTCCAGGGGGACGAGCCGTTCATCTCCCCCACCGCGATTGACGCTGTCTCCCAAGCCATGGAGCACCTGGCACCCAGAGCCCTGGCAGTGAACGCATACACGGAGCTGGACGACGCCGGTGCCGTCCTGGACCACAACGTCGTCAAGGTCGTCGTCGACGCCGAGCACAACGCCCTCATGTTCTCCCGGCAGCCGATCCCCTACCCGCGCGGTGACCGGCCGAGGTACCTGCGTCAGCTCGGTCTCTACGGCTTCACCCGAACGGCCCTCGACACGTTCCGGCGTCTCCCTCAGGGGCCGCTGGAACGTACCGAAGGCGTGGAGATGCTGCGCTTCATCGAGCATGGCCACGACGTACGGATGCTCGGCGTCGCGGACGATGGGTTGGCGGTCGACACTCCCGAGGACCTCGCGAGGGCCGGCACCTTGTTGCGGACTCACACCGGGCGGGCGATCGCCCGCTTCTCCTGATGACCGCGGTCGACCGCCGCTCCCTGGATGATCCGGCGCTCTGCTCACACGCTTCGACGAGACCGCGCCCGTCCCCGGCGCCGCAGCAGCATGCTCGGCGTTTTGGCCACCGCCGCTCCGACCCCTGACCCAGGGGCCGCAAGGGTCGATGCCACCCGCAAGCTCCGGCGCACGCTGAATCCCAGGGTTACCAACACGACCGAAACACATGTGTTCGAAATTCCGGCCGGCTCGTTGAGCCACACGAACCAGCCGCACAACCGTCAAGGGGGACCACGTTGACTTCGGCCAGAACACCAACACATGCGACTCCTCATAACGTGGCACGAGGGGATGGGTACTCGTACCGCGACGAGTCCAGCGGCGTGGCCCCTGTGCGGATGATCACGGTCGCCACCATGGCGCGGTGGCTGCCGACGCCGGCTCTCCGGTCGCTGAGCCGGCCGGGGCCAGGAGGCGCGCGGTGAAGAGGTTCTTCGGACGCGTGCGGATGGCGGAGCCGGAGGTCTCCGACGCCGAGGAGGAACTCTTCGGCGGTCCTCTGCGCTACGACTTGGGTTGGTCGGAACACGAGCGTGCCCGGCTGGACTTGACGATGATGTCGGCTCTGCGCTCCATGCCCAGGCTGGTCGGGGCGACCTTGCGGATGGCGTGGCAGGCAGACCGCCGCGCGCTGCTCACGGTCGCGATCAGCGAGGTCGCGCAGGGTCTCGCCGCAGCCATCGGGCTGCTCGCGGTCAACGCCGTCATGCACGCGCTGCTCGGCTCCGGCACCCCCGGGCAGCGGCTGCACGCGGTTCTGCCCGGACTGCTCGCCGCCGCCGGAGCAGCCGTGGTCAACTCGGGCCTGGCCGGATGGTCCACCTCGCGGGCGGGCCGGCTGGAGCCGCTGGTGGAGCGGATCGCGACGACCCAGTACCTGGCCGCCGCCGCGTCGGTCGAACTGGAGGCCATCGAGGACCCGGAGTTCCGGCGGTTGATCGACGTCGCCCAGTACGGCGCCGGATCCGCCCGCCGCATGATCAGTGCCTGCGTGGCCGCGCTGAACGGGACCATCTCCCTGATCTCCACGGCCGGCGTGCTCACCATCCTCCACCCGGTCCTCCTGCCGATGCTGATTCTCATCGCGGCGCCGCGCGGCTGGGGCGCGATGCGGGTGGCGCAGGAACGGTACGTGTCGGTGATGAGCTGGGTCGAGCATGTGCGGGCCAGCCGCCTCATCGGCAACCTGCTCACCGAGCGCACCGCCGCACAGGAGGTGCGCATCCATGCCGTCGGGCCGTTCCTGCTCAGCCGCTACGAGCGGATGGCCGAGAGCGCCGAGGCCGAGCAGGAGCGGCTGGCCACCGGCAAAGCCGTCACCGAGTGGGTGGCCGCCGCGCTGTCCGGACTCGCCATGGCGGCGACGTACGCGGCCATGTTCTGGCTGATCATGAGCGGGCACATGAGTCTGGCCGTGGCCGGGACCGCCGTCATCGCCGTCCGGTCCGGCTCGGCGAGCCTGGGCGCGCTGGTGATGAATGTGAACCAGTTGCACGAGGAGTCCCTCTACGTCCGCGACCACGCCCGGTTCCTGGACGAGGCGGCACGGCGCACCATCCCCAGCGGGGGTGAGCCCGTCCCGGCACGGGTGAGGCAGGTCGTTCTGGAAAAAGTGAGCTACCGCTACCCGGACCGGGAAGTCCCCGCCCTGGACGAGGTCTCCCTCACGCTGCCCATGGGCTCGGTCACCGCCGTGGTCGGCGAGAACGGCTCCGGCAAGAGCACTCTGATGAAGGTGTTGTCGGGCCTGTTGCTGCCGCAGAGCGGGACCGTGTGGTGGGGAGAAGCGGACATCGCTTCCCTGGACCGCTGCGAGGTATTCGACCGCGTCTCACTGCTCACCCAGGACTTCCAACGTTGGCCCGTGACAGCGGCGTTGAACATCCGGATCGGCCGGCCCGCCCGGCCGGCCGATCCCGAGCACCTGCAGCCTTCGGTGGACTACGCGGGTGCCGGTCCCGTCATCGCAAAGCTTCCCGACGGGCTGCGCACCCTGCTGGCCCGGATGTTCCGCGGCGCGAGCGAACTGTCCGGCGGCGAGTGGCAGAAGATCGGGCTCGCCCGGACCCACTGGCGCAGCGCCACCTCGGATGCCGACGGCGTGCTCATCGTGGACGAGCCCACCTCCGCCCTCGACCCGGAAGCGGAGATCGCCGCCTTCGACCGCATCCGCCGGCTCGCCGCCCCGAACCGGGCCGTCGTCCTGGTCACCCACCGCATGTCCGGCGTCCGCCACGCCGACCGCATCTACGTCCTGCACCACGGACGCCTCGTCGAGCACGGCAGCCACGACGAACTCATGGCCGCCCAAGGGCGCTACGCCTCGATGTTCGACGCGCAAGCCGCCCAGTACGCCCCCGCGGGCACCATCCCCCGCCCCGGCTCCCCCACCGTCGCAGATCCCGCATGACCCGTTCGAAAGGCCCCAGGGTGACGGCTCCCCCCACTACCGCGCAGGAACACGATCCCAGTGCACTGCGGCACCGGCTCGTCGATCAGCTCCTCGCGGCCGGCCACGTCCGCACCGCCAGTGTCGAGGCCGCCCTGCGCAGGGTTCCCCGCCATGCTTTCGCACCGGACGTGCCCGTGCAGACCGCGTACGCCGATGACATCATCCCCACCCGTCACACGCCCGACGGCCGGATCAGCAGCTCCGTCAGCGCACCATGGCTGCAGGCCGTGATGCTCGAAGCGGCCCGCATCCAGCCGGACGACCGTGTCCTGGAGGTCGGCTCTGGCGGTTACAACGCCGCCTTGATCGCCGAACTGGTCGGCCGGACCGGCCAGGTCACCACCGTCGACATCGACCCAGGCGTCACCGACCGCGCCGCCCGCTTCCTCGCCGCCGCCGGATACGACCGTGTCCGTGTCCTGACCGCGGACGCCGAGTATCTGCCCGCCGATGCCGTCCCCGAAGGCGGATTCGACGCGGTGATCGTCACGGTCGACACCTGGGATCTGCCGTGGATCACCATGGTCGCGGAGGGCGGACGCCTCGTCGCCCCGCTACGCCTCCACCAGTACGTTTGGTCCATTGGGTTCACGAAACGCGACGGTGCGCTCGTCAGTGAGGAGCCGCTCACCGTGTGCGGCTTCGTCCCCATGCAGGGCGCCGGCGCATGGGAACCGAATCTACGCACCATCCCAGGCTGCGGCATCCGCCTTGCCTTCGAGGACGGAACGCCCATGCCCGTCGACCAGCTGGCCCCGGCCTTCGGTATGGCGCCCTCAACGGTCCGTACGCACGTCACCGTCGGGGGTGAGGAACCCTTCGACTCCCTCACCCTCTATCTGGCCGGGGCTCTCCCCGGCTTCTGCCGCCTGTCCGTCGACCCGGACCACGACACCGGCCTCGTCAGTCCCCCACCCCCGCACTGGCCCGGCGCGGCCATGGTGCGTGGGAGGTCACTCGCCCGTCTGGCACACGAGCGGATCGGAGACGGCGAAAACGGCGAAGGTCTATACGAGTTCGTCATCCACGGCTACGGACCGGCCGGTCACCTGGCGGCCACAGAAATGGCCGAGCACGTCCGGCACTGGCAGCGCAACCACCGCGCCGCACCCTGCCCGCACATCACGGTCCAGCCCAAGGACGCCACCGGACCGACCGGCGCCTACACCGACGGCCTGCACGTGTTCCATAAGAAACACACGCGGATCAAGATCGACTGGCCCGTCATTCCCGGCGAAGCAGCGCCTGCAGCCCTTGCCGACGCCCAAGACCATGAGCCCTGCTGTCCTGCCCGCTCGCAAAGCGGCCGAGGGGCGACCGTGCCGCCCGCCGCCGACTACTGGGAGCCGCTCTGGGCCGGCGGACGCCGGTATCGCGAGGTCACCCGCACCGAGGCAGCGATGCTGGCCGACCATGTCGGACCGGGCCACGGACGCCCGGCACTCGACATCGGCACCGGCGAGGGTTCCCTCGCCCGCCACCTTTACCAGCTCGGATACCGCACCATCGGCATCGATTTCGCGCCCAGCGCCATCGCCGCGGCCCGCAACACCCAACGGGGCGACGGGCCGGCCTGGCATCTGATGGACTTCGTCTCCGACGACCTCAGCGCCCTGCCGGATGCCGCGTATGCGGTCATCACCTGCCGCCTGGTCTACCGGTGGATCGACGACAAGGCGGCCTTCCTCGACCGCGTCCGACAGGTCCTGGCGCCCGGCGGGACCTTCTGGGTCGTCACCGAACTCGCCGGCCGCCGTAAGGAGGACGATCCGTACAGGCACCTCGGGATCACACCCGCCGAGGCCGAAATCCTCACCGCGGGCTGGTCGGTCGTACGCACCGCCGATCTCGACGTGCTGCGCTGCTATGCACTCCATCCCTGAACTGAGCACGGAGGTCGACGTGTTGGACATCGAGCATCAGACCCGCCTCGCCTGGGACACCTATGGAAAGCACCACCTGGAGCGCGCCACTCCCCTGCCGGAAGTGGAACGGATCAGCTGGGGCCCTGCAGCGAGCGGGCCGGGGGACGCCCTCCTCGGGGACGTCGAGGGCCTGCGGGTCCTGGACATCGGCTGCGGCCCTGGTCGGCACGCCGCCCACCTGGCCCGCACCTACGGAGCGCAGGTGGACGGCGTCGATGCTTCCCTCAGCCAGATCGAGCGAGCGCGTGCCCGCTACCCCGATGTACCGGACCTGCGGCTGGTGCACGCCGACGCCGTCGAGTACCTCGGCACGACAGCCCCGTACGACGTGATCTACTCCCTCAGCACCTTCCACTTCATCGACCCGCACCGGCTCCTGCCCGCCCTGTCGGCCGCTGTCAAGCCGGGCGGACGGCTGTACTTCACCGTGCTGCACACCAACTCCGCCGGCGATGGCCCCGCCTCGACCGTCACCCCACGCCCGGAGATCCTGCGCATGGCCGGCGGCGACGATCTCACGGTGCACATGTGGGTGCTCACACCCGAGTTGTGGGGAGACCTGCTCGTGCACTACGGGTTCCGCGTGCAGGGCATCACCGTCCTCGACGCGCCGGAGAAGAACAACCACGCCTCCTACCGACTGTTCCAGGTCCACCGGCCGGCCCGGATCACCGCCCGTCCCCCACCGCGAAGCCACCCGTCGCCCATGCGGCCGTCGGCGTCGGGGCAGTGCTCCTCGGACCCGAGGGCCTCCTCCTCGGCCGACACCGGCTGGGCACACGGGAGCTGCCCGGCGGGACCGTGGAGCCGGGCGAGTCACTGCACGAGGCAGTCGTGCGCGAACTCGCCGAGGAGACCGGTCTGTGCGCCGACCCGGCCGACGTCCGTCTTCTCGGCATGTTCCTCGACCAGGTCGGCGACGTCGTCCGCATCACCTTCGGCGCGCTCGTCACCCACTGGCAAGGCGAGCCGGCCGACCAGCCTGGCGAGAGTGTCGGAGACTGGCGCTGGTGGCCGCTGGATGCCCTGCCGCCGGACCTGTTCGAGTGCAGCGCCCAGATCCTCACAACCTGGCGCCCGGACCTCCCCATCGACCACGCCCCCGCCCGCTTCTCGCCCATCACCGACCCGCACACGACCGTCTCCGCGTCATCCCAGCCCTGACTGAGGCGGGCCTCGCCCGGTGAACCCCCTACCGCCTCACCCATCGCCGAATCAACAGGACCGATCCCGTGACCACTCCACGCCGTGCCACGCCCGCCGATGCCGAAGGCATCACCCGCCTGCGGTCCGAGCTGATCCTCTCCCAGCCGCTCACCCCTGACTGGCTGGCCCTGTGCCGAGACCAACTGACCGAACGCCTCCAGGCTCACGGCGATGCCCGGGCCTACGTTGTCGAAGCACCCGAGGGAGGACTCGTCACCTGCGCCCTGGCACTCGTCAGCCCCGTACTGCCCGCACCCCGGTATCCCAAGGGACTGGCCGCACGCATCCAAGCCGTGGCCACCCGGCCCGGGTACCGACGTCGCGGCTACGCCAAAGCCGCCCTCACCGCGCTCCTCAACGACCTGGAGCAGGAAGACATCACCCTTTTCGAACTGCACGCCAGTGACGAATCCAGGTCTCTGTACGAGGGGCTCGGATTCGTCAGCGATCCAGCACTGATGCGCAGAACCGCACTACCTCCGCAATCCCGCGGTCAGCACAGGTGCGGCGCTCTGACCGACGACTGGGACACGATCCAGCGTCTGGCCGACACGTTCAGCCGTCTCGATGCCGAGAACGGACTCGCGCCAGAGGAGCAATGGACCCTGCAAGTGCTCAAGCTCGCGGAAGAGGTTGGCGAGGCTGCGCAGGCCGTCATCGGAGCCCGGGGCACCAACCCGAGAAAAGGGCACAGCCACACGTGGACAGACGTCCAAGACGAGGTGGCCGACGCTGTCATCACTGGCATGGTCGCCCTCGCACGACTGCGTCCCGACGCACGTGAATACTTCACTGCCGTCCTGGCCCGAAAAGCCGCGAAGTTCCTTCCGCCACAGGATTCCGGCGACGAGCTGCTTCGCTGACGTAGCCCTGCCACGTGCTCCCGCTTCTCGACGTGCTCAACCGCCTCTCCCGGCAGTGACGGATGCGGCCAGAGACGCATGGGCCCCGGCTGGACGTCGTCAGCCGGGGCCTGCATGCATGCAGAGACAGCGCAGCGGTTCAGGACTCGGTGTAGCGAGCGAGGAAGTCCAGCTCGGCTTGAGAGATCCGTCGCGGCCTGCCGGTCTCCAGGTTGTACGCGGCCATCAAGGTCGTGGCTTCGGCATACAGATGGTCCGCGTCACGGATTTCGTAGGCTAGTTCCAGCCTCGCCCCCCGGCAGGTGACGACCCTGACGTGCACGTCAACGGGCTCCTCGCGGTAGGACAGGGGAGCGCGGTAGTCCACGATGGAGCGGCTGACCACGAATGCGTGCTGGCGGCGGCCGGTTTCGTCGGTGGGCAGCATCTCCTGGAACATCCGGGTCCTCGCCTCCTCCATGTATCGGGGGAAGAGTGCGTTATTGACGTGCCCGTACGCGTCCGCGTCGGCCCAGCGCAACGGGAGGGCATAGGTGTACTTCTTCACGAGAAAGGTCTTCCTGTGTGTGGGGGCGGATGGCATGGGGGCCACTGATGCTGTCGGCGGGCGGCTCTGAGCAAGGCCGTCCATCGCGGTCCCTCAGCCTGCCATGCAGCTCTTCGGCGACTCGGCATTGCCTTCCTGAACCTGCTGCAGGACATCGCGGAGCACACGCTGCTCGGTGTCGCACTCGTCGAGGAGCTGCCCGATGCGAACGCTTGCCGCCGCAGGATCGGCCGGCAGCGCAGCGCGCACCAGCTGACGCATCTCAAGGAGGCACGCGCCCTCTACCGCGTGCCTGGGCACGCGAGCGATAACGGTGGCTGGCGAGACATGGGTGACGGACCAACTACCGGTCGTCTCTTCGGTGGCCCAGACCACGGTGCGCTTGTCCGGCGCAAGCGTCAGGTGGACGTCGGAACCCACGGTCCCGCTGATGGCCGGCAGGGGGACGCCGTTGTCCCCCGCTAGTGCTGCTGCTTCCTCTGCAGTGGCGACAACCATGCGGGCCGCGAGGGTTGCCGCTTCCCTTCGCCAACGGGTGGCGGCGTCCTCGGCCGCACGGTTCTGCGCGTGCCGCTGTGCCGTCGCCACGTCGTTTTCGTTCGCGGTCATGGTTGCCCAAGCGTCGCGGACGCCGCCGAGCGCGTCGCGCTCGTCGTCGCCGTGGCCTTCGATCCAGGTGATCACGACGAAGCGACAGTCGGGCATCGACGCCGGATAGAGGACGTGGCTGACGACCTCGATCGTCTCCCAGTCCAGCGTCGGCACGTTCATCCGGAAGACATGGCCATCGCGGGTCTCCCCCATGTCGTGCTCGGTCTCCCAGACGTGCCGCACGTCGGGGTCCTTCTTGACGTCCTCGATCAGCCGGCGCAGCTCGGCATCATTCGGCCTGGTGGCCTGGGCGAACTTGAGGATCTTCACATACGCCGAGGCGTGTTTGTCCCAGTCCTGGTACTGAGCGCGGGCCTCCGGCGTCGTCAGAGCCCACCGGATGAGATTCGCGCCCGGCTCCATCACCCACGGCCACCACTCCGCCATGGCCGTGTTGAAGGCCAGAATGTTCCAGTGCTGGTCACACAAGTACGCGGGGCTGGGCATCTGCCGGTCGATGAGCAGACGCAAAGCCTGTTGCAGCTCCGGCTGGCCGGACCCGCTCGGCGGAACGAGCATCGAGCCGACGTTGTAGAGCAGCAGCGCGTGGCGCTCGTCGCGGTCCAGCCGAAGTAGCTCGGAGAGGGCCTCGCACTGCGTGCGGGACAGCCGGGGTGGCGTCGCGCCACGTTCGATCTTGCGATACGTGCGCTCACTCATGCCCAGAGCCCTGGCCGTCCGGTACTGCGTTACCCCTGCCGCTTTGCGCCACCTGCGCAGGAGGGCACCGAAGCCCATGTAGTGGCCGGCCACTGCTGTCCGCTGCCGTCGCGCTCCGAAATCTGCCCGCCCGTAGCGTCATTCCCGCTGGGCTTTTGTTCCTGCGTGACCACGAAAATCCTGCCTTTGACTCTCAGGAGACGCAACGTTCTGGGCGCACATAAGGGCCCAGCGGCAGCGAATGCGCTGGACCCGCCCTTCGCCTCCCGGAAGAACCATACGCAATCCTTAACGATCTTGAACCGGGTGGGTCGCCCGCGAAAGGCGGCCACATGGTTCAACGTCGAACAAATGAGGCGCGACATGGTGGCACGTTCACGCCCTAAACGGACATGCCTCAAGATCCACTCCTTGAGGTGGCCGGCAAATCGGCAAAACGTTGCCGCTTTTCGCTGAGCGGAGCGATGAACGGTCTAGACCACACTTCTTAGCGGACATTCGGTTGGCACCGCTGCTGGCATTTCCCTTACCTGATACGTGAGTTACGGCGTCGTAGGTACGCACCAACTACTGCAAGACCCTGGCCACCTACCCCCACAAACTGGACAAATGATCGCCGTTGACGGGGTCGGACGGGCTTGACTTAAATCGCTCTGGCCAGCAGTTCCGCCCATCAATGTGGCATGAGACACAAGGGGGTCGCAGTGAGGATCATGTCCAAGACGCTCGGGTCCTTCGGTCTGTGTCCACCGCTTAGCCGGTTGCTTGTCGACGTCGACGACGACCCGGAACATCCGTCGAGCCGGCCCACTGAAACAACAACCCGAAGCCGGATAGCGGTACGCGCAGCGCGACGGTTATTGATTCGCCATTCGGTGCTATGAGGGCGACGACAAGCGCCGGAATTGACCACCTCATATTTTCTGCGCAGATTTTAGCGCCTCGAATTACGGCTTCGTGTCTATGAGTACTGCCGGTAATCGCGGCAGTCGCCCCGCAGCGGCTCAGCAGTACATGGTCGATCGCCACCAGTCGACCGGACGTGCGACCTCGTCACTCTCTGCAACAAGTACAGAGTTTTAGAGCCAACTCTGGATCTTGACACGGGTCGGTGCGTATGTTCGTCGTCCCCCGGGCACCCCGCCTGGTGCCCATCGAGCGTGAGGAGGAGGGCAGGAACCCAACGACTCGCGCAGGTCCGTATACAGCGACGGCGCCCAGGAGCGGCTACTCCTGGACGCCGAACGCGTAGCGGCACGTACCGCCCCGATCCGGCCCGGCTAGGCCAGAGAGGGCGGAGATTGCCCACCATCACCACGCTGATCCCTTTCCGACGGGCGCTTCAGCGTGGCAACACTGCAAAGGGGATTCTTCCATGCCTCCCGCCATACGCAAAAGGCCCCGTCATCCGGCCTGCGCGGCATCGACTCTCGCCCTGGCGTCGCATCGCTTGGGCACGCTGCACGCCAGCCCGGCGTCGGTGAACAGCCGGCCGTGCGTCGCGGCCGGGGGTGTCCGATGAGCGTCAACGCACGCGAGTGGGTGTGGGAGCACAGCTCCAGCCGGGGCACCGCGCGGCTGGTATTGCTGTCGATCGCCGACCGGGTCGCCGACGACAGGTGCGTCGCCTGGGCCTCGCTGACGAGTCTGGTGCAGAGAACGAACGCCAGCCGGACGGCAGTGAGGGACGCGCTGGTCGCGCTCGACAAGAGCGGCGAGCTGAGGGTGCTGGGGCACCTGGAGGGCCCGCAACGGACCACGGTGTACCGGCTGCCCCGGGCTGCCGCGTGGCTTGCGAAGGTCGCCGACGCTCGACGCGAGGACCCGGAGGCGTACGTCGACCCACCGACCGACTCCGATCCGGTGCCCAAGCTGGACGAGGAGGCCGAGAAGGGCCTGCGGCGGTACGGGATCTGGCCCAAGAAGGGTGCGAAATCTGGCCCCTCCCGCCGGAATCCGGCCGGTACGGAATCCGGCCCCTCGCGTCGGAATCCGACCCCCCGACGTGCCGGAATCCGACCCCAGCACGGTACGGAATCCGACACACAGAACCGTAGAGAACCTAAGTTGAACCGGAATGGCAGCAGTAGTGGTGCTGCCGTCACCTCGGCTGCCGACTGGCAGGTCGACCCAGCCAGCCACACCTGGGCCCGCCAGCAAGGCCACCTCGACCGCCTCGGCGAGGAGGGCCTGCGAACAGCCGACGCGAAGTGGCGCGCCCACCGCGCCGGGCACACCCCCCGACCGCCCGCTGCCTGGGCTGCCGACTGGCGCTCCTGGATCGCCCGGGAGCACGCTCCGGCCCGCCCGAAGCTCTACGCCATACCCGGCAACGGACACGCCCCGACGGGCGGCATGACCCGCGCCGAGGCCCACACCGCCGCTCTCCTCGCCGCCCTCAACGAGCCGACGCCGACCGGAACGGAGTAGCCCATGGACCGCCGCGAAACTGCCGCCCTGCTGGCCTACATCGGCCGACTCGATCCCCGCACCATCCGCACCGACCAGGGCGAAGCCCGCGACCAGCTCGCCCAGTGGCACGAGCTGCTGGACGAGGTACCGCTGGCCACGCCGCACGGCTGGGACGCCTGCGTCGTCGCCCGCCGCCACATCCGCGTCTCGCCATACCAGATCCTGCCCGCGGACATCGCCCGCCCGTGGGAGAGCTACAAGCGCGACCGCCTGCACCGGCACACCGACCCCACCCCGTCGGCCGACCCCGACGACCAGGCGGCATGGACCGCTGAGCTGGTCGGCACCCGCCGTGCGGTCGCCACCGGCTCCGCCCAGCCGGTGATGTACCGGCAGCTGGCCGCAAGCCGTGTCAGCCCGAGGCTGGAAGCCCGGCTGAAGGAAGTCGGCTCCTGCATTCCGCCGGAGGCCAGGGCTGCCCTCGCGCCCTTCCGTCGCGCCCGCGCCGCCCGCGAGGCAGCCCTCGCCCAGGGCCAGCCCGACGCTCTCTCGGTGCGCTGCGATTGGTGCGAGGCACCGGTCGGCGAGCCGTGCCGTCGCCGACGCGTCGACCCCGACGGTTTCGCACGCGGTAGCGCCCCGCGGGCCACCCCGCATCACTGCCGACTGGACCTCGCCGCCGCCCAGCACGCGGCCTTGGCCTGACCGACTCGCACGACGGTGCACCGTCCGGTGCACCCGCGCAACACCACCGTCCCGCCCCTGCTGCCGCGCCCCTGTCCCGCGCCGCAGCAGGCGCCCGACGCCGCGTCCACCCACGCCGACCTGCTGTCGGCCGGCGCGGCAGCACACCGGAGACCACCTTGCGCCACATCACCACCCACACCACGCCGGCCACCGGCCTGCGCGGCATCGGCGACACCAGCTGGCAGCCCCACGGCGCCTGCCACGGCATGGACCCCGACGACGCCGACGCCACCTTCTTTCCCCTGCCCCGGGACTACGAGGCCATCGCCGACGCGAAGGAACTCTGCGCCATGTGCCCCGTGCGCCGCGACTGCCTCAACTACGCCTTGGAGAACGACCTCAAGGAGGGCGTCTGGGGCGGGCTGACCGCTGAAGAACGCGAACCCTGGCACAAGGGACTGCCCCATCGCCTCGACTACAGCCGCGTGATCGCCTTCTTCAACGGCCGCGACGTCCACCTCACCGAGGCCGAGCGGCAGGTCGTCATCGACCACGCCTATGTCCGCGGATGGCGACCCGACCGGCTTGCCGTCGCCCTGCAGATCGGCACCAAGCACGCCCGGGACCTGCTGCGGCAGGCGGCCAACAAGGTCTTCGACCGCGATCGCACCCTTGGCGTACCTCGGCGCAAGGACGCAAAGAGGAAGGCCGTACCCGGCAAGACCAGCCGACCTACGTCCGCCCGGCCCGCCAGACAGCAGCCCGTCACCCGCCCGGTGGCGCCGGCCTCGGCGCACGCCCCTCTCGGAAAGGCCGCATGACCCACCCTTCCCTGTCCCTCGGTGCGAGCCCCGACCTCTCCCACCTGCTCGCCCTCGGCGTCCCCGCCGCCGCGCTAGCCCTGGCTCTGGTCGGCTGGGCGTTCCGGCGACGGGCACAGAACCCGCAGAAACGACTCGGCAATGCCGCGGTCGTGGTCGCCGCCCTGGCCGCGCTCGGCTGCACCGCCTACAGCGCCGACACCAGCTGGCGCTTCGCCGCCGACTATCTCAACATCGCCGGCACGGCCGAACGCGCCAGCATGTTCGCTGCCGCGGAACTGGGCCTGTTCGCCACCGCCCTGATGGCCCGGCAGAACCTGAACACCCAGGGCGCTCCTGGACTGCCGGGCACCTTGGTGTGGCTCATCACCGGAGTGCAGGTGATCCCCGCTTACGCCGAGAGCGGTCCCGTAGGAGGCACTGTCCGCGCCTTCGTCGGACCGGTGATGGCGGCGATGCTCTGGCACCTGGCCATGGGCATCGAGCTGCGCCTGCGCACCCCTGGTGCCGCCTCCCACGGCCTGATCGCCACTCTCGGGCGAGAAGCACGCGAGCGCCTGCTGTCCCGACTTGGCATCGCCGCCCGGGACCGCGACGCTGCGCAGATCACCCGTGACCGCGCCACCGCCCGCGCCGTGGCCCTGGCCACCCGGCTTGCCGAACTCACAGCCGAGCAGCGGCAGAGTCGACGGGGGCGGCGCCTGACCCGGCGGCTGTCGATAGCGATCGGCCGGGCCTCGGTCGCCACCGTCCCCGCCCAGCGAGCCGAGCTGCTGGCCCAGCTTGCCGCCCGCCGACACGCGCTCGCGCTCGCCACCGTCCCGCTGCCCTCCCCATGGTCCCCACCGCGCTCCGGCGAGATGGCGACCACGGTCCCCGCCGCTAGCACCGAGAGCAGCTCGGCCAACGACGGTCCCCACATCGTCGTCACTCGGAACGGGGACCGGGGACTGCAACCTCACCGGGGACCAGACACCGAGAACGCCAAGCAGCACCCCGGGACCAAGGACCGGGCAGCGGGGACCGAGGCGGGGACCGAGGACCGAGACTCGATTCACGGGACCCACGAGCCGGGGACCAAGGCAGTGAACGCGGAGCCCGGTGAGGAGCACGAGAGCCGCTCGGGGACCGGCCTCCTGGTCGATGAAGTGCCTGCACAACGCCCTGAATGGCACCGGGGACCGGGGACCGACGAGTCGGTGACCGAC
>NZ_JBVIEB010000011.1:0-264925 GCF_055572075.1 Streptomyces sp. NPDC030820 | reverse complement strand
GACACCACCGGGGACCGGGGACCGAACGACACGGTGACCGACACCACCGGGGACCGGGGACCGAACGACACGGTGACCGACACCACCGGGGACCGGGGACCGAACGACACGGTGACCGACACCACCGGGGACCGGAGGCACCAGGTTCCCCTGCGCCGGACGCCGGCCCCCAAGGCAAAGGGGAAGAGCAAGCGCAGTAGCCGGTCCCGCGGCCCGCAGGCTCAGCGTCCGGCGCGTGAGCCGGAGCAGGACATCGACCATCTGGTCGAGCTGATCCGCCCCCACGTGCCCGCGCTGCTGGAACGGGACGGCAACGCGGCCGTGACTCGAGTCCAGCTCAGGGAGATCATCCGCCGCGAGAAGCTCCCCGGCGGCCGAAACGACCGACTCAGCCTGGTCCTGGCAGCCCTGCGCAGCCCAAACAGCAACACGACGACAAGGAGCACCACACCATGAGGACCTGCCCGCAGTTCGCCGCCATCCGTGAGGAATACGAGCGGGAGATCGGCTATCTGAGCGCCCACTCCAGGCGGCATGCCGGCAAGCCGTCGGCGAAGGCCAGCTCGACGTACGCCGCTTCAACGAAGGCGCGGATGGCCCGGGCGCTCAGCGGCCACGTCGGACGCTGCCCCGAGTGCGGCTGACCCTGCAAACCAGCAGGTCACTCCCCCTGCCCCCCTTTGGTGGCCCGGCGCACCCCGGGCCACCGCCCCGTACCGAGAGGCATCCCGTGGTTTCCCACCCCATCCCTCCGTCGCGGCACATGGCCACCGAGGCGGCTGCGTGGGCCACCGTCCTGGTCCGCCGGCACCTCGTCTACGCCATGGTGCCCGTCCCGACCGGCCAGTGGCTCGTCCAGCAGGTGCCGAACGGGCCGGTCCAGCTCCTGCACGGACCGGCCTCCGTTCTCGATCTGGCCGCCACCATCCAGCGGCAGCTCCGTACGGCGAGGCCCGACAGCCGATGACGAACCCGAACGAGAACAGCGCCACCCCGGATCCTGCTCGGGACCCCAACTCGGTCTGGGGGCGAGCAAGTTATCGCAAGAGCATTGCTCCCGTCGGGAGCAATGCTCTTGCCTCCCCCGCCCCTGGAGTGGCGGGAGCGGACCGGCACCGGGGGGTGCCGGTCCACCAGGATGCGACCGAGGGCGGACCACATCCAGAAGGGGGACTGCCGCACACGTGCCACACCGCGTACTGCGAGCACGCCGCGCCGCCGAAGCCACACGTGCACCAGCGCGAGCGCCTGCGTGACGAGCACAAGCGCATGCGTCAGCCCAGCTGCCGTATGAACGACGACGAGTACCAGCTCCTCGTCCGCGCCGCGTCCGCCTGCCGCATGAGCGTCGCCAGCTTCCTCGCCCACGCCGCCCTCAAAGCCGCCCGTGACCTCGACCGCACCGCTGCCGAGATCGCCACCGAACGAGAAGTGCTGACCGAGCTGTTCGCCGTACGCCGGCACCTCGGCCAGATCGGCAACAACCTCAACCAGGTGGCCAAGGCCACCAACGCCGGCGCCGACGTCCCGCACACCCAAGCCGTCCTCGACGCCGTCCACCGCGCCGCCAAGCGGGTGGAGACCTTCACCCAGCACTACCTGGACACCGAGAACCACGTCTCATGATCCCCAGAGTCCACAAGCGCGGGACACGCACCATCGGGCTGCTGTACTACCTGTACGGGCCGGGCACGCACGAGGAACACGTCGACCCGCACCTCGTGGCCGCCTGGGACAGCCTGGCGCCAGACCCCGGCCGCGACCCGCAGGCGACGTACACCGAGTTGCAGAAGCTCCTCGACCAGCCGGTCGAAGCCCTCGCCCCCAGCCGTCGCCCGGCCAAGCATGTGTGGCATCTGTCGGTGCGTGCCGCGCCAGAGGACCCCGTACTCTCCGACGAGCAGTGGGGCGAGATCGCCCGGCGCATGGTCGCGGCCACCGGCATCGCCCCCGACGGCGACGCCGCCGCCTGCCGCTGGGCGGCCATCCGCCACGCCGACGACCACATCCACATCATCGCCACCCTCGTCCGGGAGGACGGTCGTAGGCCCCGCCTGAACAACGACGCGGGACGCGCTCAGGCCGAAGCCCGTCTGATCGAAGCCGAGTACGGCCTCAAGCGGCTCAACACCGGGGACGGCACCGCCGCCCAGCGGCCGACCAGCGCCGAGCGCCACAAGGCCGAACGGCAGCAGCGGGAACGCACCCCGCGCGAGGAACTGCGTGAAACCGTTCGCCGTGCCGTGGCCGGAGCCACCGGCGAGAGGGAGTTCTTCGACCGGCTCGCCGCTGCCGGCCTGCTCATCCGGCGGCGGATCGCGCCCTCCGGTGACCTGCTGGGGTACACCGTCGCGCTGCCCGACGACCGCAACAAGGACGGCGAGCCCATCTTCTACTCGGGATCCAAACTTGCCCCGGACCTGTCGCTGCCCCGCATCCGCGAACGCTGGTCCGCCGACGACCAGGCCAGCGGTTCAGTCGCTGCGCCGTCACGCACGGCGCCCAGCGCCCCGTCCACCGCGCGCCGCGGCACTGCCTCCGCGGCATGGCAGGCACTGATCGTCATCGAGGAAGGCGACGACGCGGTCGCCGCCGCTCACATCGCCTCGGCCGGCGAGGTCCTGGACGCGCTCGCCAAGACCTCCGCCGCCCACACCCGAACCCAACTGCGCGGGGCCGCCGTCGCCTTCGAGCGGGCCTCCCGTTCGCACGTGCGGGCTGAGCGCGGCCACGACCGGGCGCTGCGGCAGGCCGCCCGCGACCTGGTCCTCAGCGGGCCCGCGCTTGGCCGCGGGGAGGACGGCGCGACCACCGCGATGGCGATCGACATGTTGTTCTTCCTCGTCACCGCGGCCATGCACTGGCACGCGAAGAAGGGCCACGCTCAGCAGGCCGCCGCCGCCCGTCAAGCCGCCGAACACCTTCGTGCCGCCTACCAGGCCGCCGCCGCCCAGCCGCTGGGCGCCCTCTACCAGCGCGGCCGGCGCCTGGGCCACCCTCTCCTGCAGCGGCAGACGGCCGTGCTGCGTGAGGCTGTGCCGGAGCTGGCGGAGCAGGTCCTGGCCGAGCCCGGCTGGTACGCGCTCGCAGCCACCCTCGCCGACGCCGAAGCCGCCGGCCACAACGCCACCGTGCTCCTCGCCGATGCCGCCGTACGCAGAGAACTCGACACCGCAGAATCCGTCAGCGACGTGCTGGTGTGGCGCCTGCGCCGTAGTGCCGACCTGCCCGTCGACACCAGCAATGCCGTGACCGCCGACAGCGGGACGGAGCGCCTGACCAGCCGCACCGGACGCGCGGCGCAGGGCCGGACCACCGCCCGGCGAGGCCGGTCGTGACTGTGGACTTTGCGAGTTGAACAGGTCACATGCCTTCGAGGACGATCATGACGCGAGCAGGACGAGACGCAGGAGGACGCCAGCGTGTTTGATCGGATACGCCGCCGCAAGCCGGATGCGTTCGACATCGAGATGCAGCGCCGGCACGAGGAGATGTGGAAGATGTGGCAGCGCATGCCCCTGCCCACGCCTACGATGCCACCGCCTGGCGTGCAGCTGTCCGAGCCAGTGGCCGAGGTGGACGACTTCCTGCCGCCGGATCTGCGCGTCCCGAGCCACGACCAGGTCGCCGGCCGAATGATGCCCTGGCTGCGGCCCCTCGTCCTGGACGGCGAGGTCGTCACCTGTGCCGAGTGCGGCGCGTACCGGGACTGGATCATCATCTCCACCCAAGATCAGATCTGGCTGCGCTGCCGCGCCGGTCACCAGCAACAGGAGACTCGCCTGGACACGGCCTGGTACAACCGGAACTCCGCGCCGGTCGATGCCACGCACGCCACGTTCGAGGACTGCCTGCGCCACCTCGGCCACTGACCCCTATACCCCTACGACCCCACAGGGCCCACTGGCCCCCACTGCCCAACCTCTCCCAGAACCAAGGGGTCAAGTCGTGCGCGTTCGCGTCGCCACCACCGCCGTCGGCATCACCGCCGTTGCCCTGCTCGCCCTGCCCGCCTGCTCGCCCCACAGCGCGGCACTTCCTGCACCGTCGTCCTCCGCCGCCTTCGGCAGCCCGGCCGTCAATGAGGTGAACAGCACCCCACTGTCGTCGGCCGCACTCACCGCCCGCCTGCTCGACGAGAGCGACCTGGGCAGCGGCTACACCCGCAAGGCCGAGCTCCCTGCACGGCATGACGACGTCACCGTTCTCGGCTGCCCTGCCCTCTCCGACCTCGGCGGCGAGGCGGCCACCGGAGGATCGCTCGACTTCCCCCGCCAGGCGAAGACCTCCTTCACCTACGCCGGCCACAGCGACTCCGAGGTCTCGGAGGAGCTGTACAGCGACACGCCCGCCAAGCTGTCCGACGGCATGGTCGAGGTCTTCGACGCCATGGCCGGGTGCCCCGAGTACCAAATCCTCGTCGGCGGCTCCGCCATTGACATCGCCACCCAGAAGACGGCATCGCCCCACTTCGGCGAGGAGCAGTGGAGCCAGCTGCTGACCTTCTCCGCCGGCGGACACGACAGGGTGGTAAAGCAGACAGCGATCCGCGACGGGAACGTCCTCGTGGTCGTTTCCGGTTCGCCCGCTCTCGTCGACCGGCACCTCGACAAGGCCCTCACCAAGGCAACCGCAGGCCGCTGAAACGCCCACTGCTCGGTGTCCCGCCCCGCGCGTTCCTGGCGGGGCACCGTCGCATGGCCCTTCATTCACATCGCAGCGAGCCGCGCTGGACCTCGTACGCCCACCCGCGTGGGACAGGCCGTCCTTCGTCGAGCAGTAGGGCCTCGTACGTGTCGCATATCAACCGGAATGCGGCGTCCTCCGCGGCCAGGATGTCGATGCGGTAGGGGCCGGCGACGTATACGGGGCGTCGTTCGTCACCGGTCCCGGCCCACTCCAGACGGTGCCTGAATTCTTCAGACAGTTGATCGTCCGGCTGCCGCTGTCTGAAGTTGCGCACCTGGGGCTGTTGCAGGTTGCCAACGCCCATGGCGTACTCGTCGAAGTGCTCGATTACATCCCGGGCGTGTTTTCCGCCCGGCACCGCACGGTCGAATGCCTCAAGGGCGTCGCTGACCAACTGCCGAGCTGCTTCTGTCTTCACGTGTGTGCGTGTCATCTCGACGCCCCGCAAAACGTGGCGCAGTGCCATCACCGTATACGGAGCGTCTATGACGGCCCGGCAGGAATCGCGTTCATGGGTAAGCCTGTGAACGTCCAGAGCCACCTTCCGGTGGGCCATAACGGCAATCGAGTGTCCGATGTTGGCTCCGTGCTCGGTTGGCCGCCACGCGTTCTCGGCTTCGCTCATTCTTTCAACTCCCCGCGCCTTCCTGGGCGAACAGGTCAGCCTACGGCGCCAACCCATACCCGTGCGGCGCTTTATTCGTATCTCTGGCGTTCTTGATGAGCACAAGACATGTGACGGGTGCGCGAAAAGGCCCGGACACCTTCGAGGGGTGTCCGGGCCTTTCGATAGCACGCGGAGGGCCGCTAGGTACATGCCCCATTGAGGGCTCCGACCAGTCGATGCCGAACAAGGGCCCTGACCTCATTTCTCCTCTCTGTCCTTGTGGGATCACGACGCGTGGCGTCAGATGGCCGGGGCGCGCAGGAGCCGGTCTTCGGTGCTCGCGGGGAGCACCCGGCGCAGGACCGGTGTGGTGGAGCTGATCGAGCCTGCGAAGGCGGCGACCAGGTCGTGCGGGACGCTGGAGCTGAACGACGCCGCCCACAGGCATCGTGCGCCGAGCACCGGCTCGGCCCATGCCTGCCACCCGTCCAGGCTCGTCCCGGTGTCGTCGGTCAAGGTGCGCGGGTCGGCGTCCTGAATGAGGGCCGGCACCGTGCCGTAGCTGATGTGGGAGGTGAAGGTCGCGTCCGTCGCTCCCGCACGGGGCTGGTCGATGTCGAGGAGCCAGCCGTGAGTGGTGACGGCGTCGAGGACCAGCTCGGTCCCGCCGAACTTCTCGGCCGGGCGCTGCCGTGCGTCGAGTGCGACGAGAAAGTCGACGATGGCCTCTCCGGGGACGTCGGGGGTGAAGTACGCGGACCACTGCGCGAGCGGACTGGCCGTGTCCGTGCGAGCCGACACCTGCCAGGCGACTGGCAGGTCCCCCAGCAGGAACGGCTCGTCCGCCAGAACCCACTGGGCCCATCGGAGGGTGTCGGGGCTGAGGTGCAGGACGGTGCTGCGTACGACCTGTCGGTCCTTTGGTGCCTCGTCCGGCTCCTGCCGGCCGCGGACCATCGTCAGGCTCATCCAGCCAAGGCCGGTGAGGGTGTCGGCGACGGTGTCGTAGAGCCGTCCGTCGTCGCCGGCCAGGTGGCGGGGGCCCACCCAGTACGCGGCCTGGGTCCGATCGGGTGCGGCGGGGTCGAGGGGGAAGTCGGGATTCAGGGGCACCTCCAGGATGATGAGGATCTACTGGCCGCCGCGAGCCGTGCGGCGGGGCCGACGCGGTGGCTGGACCGGAGACTGCCAGGCCAGCGTCACGGCTACCTCGGGCGGCAGGACACCGAGCTGGCTGTGCTCATCGCTGCCCTCGGCGAGATGGACGACCGTCTGCCCGGCTGCGTCCAGGGACTGGACGACCTGGGCGAGGCGGTGCTCCGTCGGGAAGAACGGGTTGATCGCCTGCCGGACCGGGGCGTCGCGGTCGCAGGCGGACAGCAGGTCGATGAGATCTCCAACGGTCATTTCCGTAGACGGCACGGACAGCCTCCTTGCATGGGGATGGGCGGCCAGCCGATAGGCAGAGCCTGGAGTTCGGGCGCGCTGCACGCGTCGGGCGGCTCCGGCACCTCTGGGACGGCGGCGAGGCAGCATGTCGGCCGGCGTCTCCCATTGAAGGAACTTCGGAGAAGCGGCTAGCGGTCGGCCTTCACGCGCCATCACCTTCCTGACCTGGCCCTTTCCAGGAAGGTCGTCTACGTTGACATGCCGCTGGAAGTGTTGGCCAGTCTTTCGCGGGTCTTTCATGTCTGCCCCAGGCGAACTGCTGCGATTGCCTGCAACGTTCTAGGATCCGCGACTTCGTTAGCAATGAAGGCGCTTCGCTAACAGTGGATTAGCAAATCCGCGATTCGGTTGGCACTGACTACGTTCAGTAACGGTCTCTCTGCGGGGCCGCTTCCGATCTTCTCCGCGAAAGAACGCTGCGAGCGGCGGACTTCGTTGAGTCCATGCACTGGCGGGATGTTCGGTGGAGCGTGGCGCCGACGCCCCCGCGGAGAGAGCGTCCGCCGCCCCTCAGTCCCCGAACCGGCTCAGGGGCTCGGCGGCTAGTGTTCGCCCTGCTCCAGGCGTTCGGCATCGAAGGGGAGAGTGGCGCGCAGATGGTCCCGCAGCTGCAGCGCCTCGTCCAGCGGGGCGCGGAACGCTGCCGGGCTCCGGGCGGCCAGAGTGCCGTAGATCTCTACGGCCTCCTCGGCCGCGGCCAGCGCGTCCTGCAGGCCGTGCCGCCGACTGATCCGGACCCGCACCGTGACCAGCTGCAGATCCGCAAGGGCGGGCCGGTGGGCGGCCGGGTCCTCCCGGGCGAGCTGCCGCTGCAGGTCGACAGCCTCCCGCAGGTGGCCTTGGGCCAGCTGCCAGTGGTCCGACCGTGCCAGTGGGAGCCCGAGTCCCTGGACCAGTCCCATGACGAGCGTCGGCTGGTGGGCGGCCGGGTCCTCCTGGGCGAGCCGCCGCAGGATGGCGACCGCCTCCTCCCCCCTGGCGAGGACGTCCTCGTGCCGGTTCAGCTCGGCCAGTGCCTGCGTGAGATTGATGAGGGAGAGGGCCAGTAGCTGATCGGCCTCAGGGTGGCTGAGGCGCCGCCAGAGTGCCACGACCTCTTCGTAGGTGCGGACCGTCTCTTTGTGCCGGCCGGTCGCCGTCAGCAGACGGCCGAGCATTTCCAGCGCCTCCGCCAGATCGAACTCGTGGCCCTCGTCAGCCTGCGCCAGGCACCGCCAGGCGTTGACCCCCTGCTCGCCGACCTCGACGGCCCGGTCAAGACGGTTCAGTGCCGCCAGGGGCCGGCCGAGGCTTCTGAGTGAGAGCGCCAGGCGGAGTCGGTGGGCCGTCGGGGCGGCCTGGGAGAGCCGCTGAAGGATGGCGACGGCCTGTGTTCCCTGTGCGATTGCCTCCTCGTAGCGCCCCACCCCGCTCAGCGCGTCGCAGAGGATCACCAGTGCCGCCGCCAGGTTCGGCTCATGCACGGCCGGATCGGTCCTCGCCAGGGACTGCCGGATACCGACGGCCTCCCGCGCCGCAGAGAGGGACGGTGCCCGCAGTCCCGCCCTGCCGAACTCGCGCCCGAGGTTGGTGAGGGCATCGGCCAGGATCGGCAGGCCCGCGACGCGGTCGTCCTCGGCCACCTCGCGGGCCAGATCGACCGCCTCCCGCAGGCACTCCACGGATGCGGCCGGATCGTCCCGCCGAGCATGCCCGTTCCCCAGGTTCACCAACGCGCTGGCGAGTTTGCGGCGGTACACGACGGGCCTGGCCGGGCCCAGCCGGCGGTACAGTCCGACGGCCTCCCGGGCCGCAGCCACGCACTCCTCGATCCGGCTCGTCTCCGACAGGGTGAGGCTGAGATTCAGCAACGAGTCCGCGAGATCCGGCAGATGGTTCTCGCAGCCGCGCTCGACCAGTTCCCGGAACAGCCCGACGGCCTCCTCGGAGAGGGGGACGGCCTCCTGGGGGGACCCCGACCTGCCGAGCCAGATACCCAGATTCATCACCGAACGAGCGAGCAGCGGCAGATGGGCGGCCCGGCTCGTGGCCGCGAGATCCCGGGACATGTCGACGGACTCGCCGCAGTAGCGTACGGCTTCCTGCAGCTGACCCGATTCGCCAAAACCGTCACCGAGGTGCAGCAAGGCGTTGGCCAACG
Source organism: Streptomyces sp. NPDC030820 (assembly GCF_055572075.1). Classification (NCBI taxonomy): domain Bacteria; kingdom Bacillati; phylum Actinomycetota; class Actinomycetes; order Kitasatosporales; family Streptomycetaceae; genus Streptomyces; species Streptomyces sp. NPDC030820. The sequence continues at coordinate 256,040 of NZ_JBVIEB010000011.1, read as the reverse complement.
GAGGGCCGAAGGCTCCCGGGTTGTCCTCGGCACCGCCGCGCAGAAAGCCGACCGCCTTCTCACCTGCCCGCAGAGCCTCCCGGTGACGGCCTTCGCCGCGCAGGGCGAGCGCCAAGCCGTCGAGTGCGTTCGCCAGGTGGTCCAGGTGCGCCTCGGGCGCCTGCTCCACCAACTTCTCGTAGAGGGACACCGCTTCCGACTCCGCGGCCACGGCCTCCCGGTACCGGTCGACCCTGGACAGCTGGCACCCCAGATTGTGCAGCATTCCGGCCAGGTCGGGGCGGAAGTCCGCAGGACTCACCTCGGCCGTGTACCGGGTGATCCGGACCGCGCTCTGCAGCAGATCAATACCCTCGGCGATGCGGCCCTGCTGGTCGAGCCGCAGAGACAGGGTGGTGAAGGCGACCGCGAGATTGGCGATCTTCTCGGGATGGCCCTGGGCGACGACCTTGGTGAAAAGCGCTACGGCCGCCTCTGCCGATTCCAGCGCGGCCGGGTGGCGTCCGGTGTAATGCAGCTCGTTGCTCAGGCCGTTCAGCGCCCACGCGAGATCGGCCACCGCTTCCACGTCGCCGCTGCCTGCCAGGCCACGGTGGAGCCGCACCGCCTCCTCGGCCGCCTTCACGGCCTCCTCGTGCCGACCCGAGTGGGACAGCCGCCCGGCCTTCTTCGCGTACAGGGCGGCCCGGACGGCAGGATCGGAGGCGGACTCGATCCGCTCCGTGCAGAAGCGCACGGTGATGTCGGCGATCCCCACGTCGAGGTCGGGATCCCGCCAGGGAGCGGCCTCCTCGATGGCCTCCAGTGCTTCAACGGGAAGCTGCTCGATACGGGCGAGGGTGGCCAGGGCGGCGTTGCCCGCGCGGAGCATGAGGCCGGGGTGCTTGGTGACCAGGGGAGCCAGTTCGCCAGCAGCGAGATGGGGCCAGCGGGCGGCGGCGTTGATCAGCTGAGTGAGGACGTGCCGGCTCCACTCCGGAGCCGGGGAGCCGGCAGGGGTGTGCGCGGCGACACCGAGGAGACGAGCCGCCGCCTGCTCGGCCCAGGGGGTCGCCAGATGACTGCCGACGGGCCCCGGGGTGCTGAGGGCAACGAAGTCCTCGCCGAGGCGGTCGGGGCAGAGCGGTTCCAGGTACGTCCTCGGATCGTCAGCCGGATAACAGGCGGCGTGTTCCCGCAGCACCTGCGGATGGGACGCGGAATTCTCCACCTCGGCGGACTTCAGGGCGGTGATCGCCGCCCGGTAGTCCCTGGGACCGGTGAGGGTCGCGGTGTACACGGCCTGGGCCATGACCTCCGCAGGTGCGGCGCAGGCGTGCTTGCGCTGCTCCAGCTTCGACCAGTGGCCGCGCTCACGCTCCAGCAGGTACGCCGACAGCGCGCCCGGCTGCCGTGGCGGTTCGTCACCGCAGATACGGGCGTCCACGGCCACCAGTGCGGCCATGTGCACGGTCAGCGTCAGTCCGTAGGCCGGATGGGTCAGGTCCCCGGGCACCGCAAGGGACGCGGCGTCCTCCGCGGGCAGCCCGAGAGCGTCGGCGAAGCGTTCGCGGGCGACCGTGAAGGTCTGGAGCCGGGCGTCGACGTCTTCGTCGGGAAGAGGCCGCAACGGGTACTCGGTGTGCGCGAAGCCCCATTTCCGCAGGTCGTCGAGCAGGTAGGACCACCAGCTCGTCGATCGGGCGATGAGGAGCACCCGGAGCGTTTCCCCGCGCCGGGCGGCCAGTCTCTCCAGCAGCAGCTCCAGCTCGCGGGCGGGCCAGCGTTCGGCGTAGTCGACCACCACCAGCGCGCGTCGGGCCAGCGCCGACCGCCTGCCGCGGCCGGTATCGGCAGCGGCCTGGTCCGCCCGGACGGCCTGCCACACCTTCCAACCCAGCTTGGCGGTACGGCGGGCCAGTTCGGTGGCCAGCCGGGTCTTGCCCTGCCCGCCGAAGCCGTGCAGCAACGCGACCGAGGCGGCGATCGGCTGGCCGTCCTGCGCGGTGCCGTCCCGCCAGCCGGCCAGCGCGGCCAGGTCATCTGCCCGGCCGGTGAACGGCACCACCTCATGGCGGGCCAGCAGCAGCTGACTCGGCTGCCCGCGCAGATCCGCCGCCAGCGGCTGCGCATCCTTCGGTGGGAAAGGCCGGAGGTCCGCGGGGGATCCGGTCTCCGCTTCCCGAACCAGCTGCCACACCTGCTCAAGAACATCATGCCGGCGCTTCCACAACTCGTCGTCGAAGAGCTCAGGGATCCGCAGAATCGGCTGGGATGCGATCGCTTTGCACGTCCTGACGAAGAGATCGACCAGGTCCCACTTCGGCGGTTCCGTGAACTCGGCCCTGAGAAGGAGGCTGACCTTGGAGGGGTGCAGTTCCGTTTCACGTCTCTGCTTTTTGCCCGCCTTTGCCAGGTCCGCCAACGAAGGACTGTTCGCCGCGCGGTGCACTTCCGCAAGGCAGCCCGCGAACTGCTTGCGGGCTTCGTCCCATACCGTCATGTCGGCCCCCCACCATGAACCCGTTCAGAATCGTCCCGAGCGGCGCGCAGCCGCACTTCGTGTGACCAGGGCGGATCGCTCGTGTTGTGCCGGATCGTCCGGCTGAGCCCGCTGCCGGTGCCGTCTCCTGGATCGTCTTCCTGTCGGCCGACACCACCCATCCGTGTCCAGCCGGAAGGAGAACGATGAGCAGGCCCCGTACCCGCCAGCCCCGCCGGGGACAGACGCCCTGGGCGAAGACCGTGCTCGGTGCCGCTGTCAGTGGCACCGCCCGTGCCGTGGTCACCTGGCTGCTCGACCTCTTCTCACGCTGAGGTCCTTCAGCCACCGGGCCCGCCGACGCTCCACTCGTGACGGGGCGTCGGCGGCTCCTTACCGTCTGCCGAGCCTGCTTCGGCCCGGAACGCCACGAGGGTGTCCACCCCTCCATGACAGCACAGCGGCAACCGGCGTAGGGGGGAAACGGCATATCAGCACAACTCACCAGGACTTGGCGACCCCCCCACCTAACGCCCCGCCGGCGGCAAGCCCGAACCCGGCGAGACCGCCGAGCAAGCCCTCGTCCGCGAGATCCGCGAGGAACTCGGCGTCATCCTCAACGCGGCCACCACCACCCCGCTACTGGTCATCGAGGCTCCGGCCGACGGCAAACCAGCAGGCACGCTCGCGCGAACACTCTGCTTGACCGCCCCGCCGCACATACCGGCACGCCGACACCGTGCGCCCACCGTGCGCCGAGATCACAGAGATCGCGTATCTCACTCACGGCGACCACCAGCAGGCCAGTGCCACTTGGATCTGACGGATGTGTCGTTCTGCGACCCGGCAGGGCTGAACGTGCTACTGGGAGCCCGCCGCAAGGCGGAGAAGGCAGCAGTAGTGCTGGTCCTGGTCTGCGTCCCGGGCACCCTGCGTTGGATCTTGAAGATGACCGGAGCCGATCAGGTCCTGCGGGTCTTTAACACCGTCGCCGGCGCTGAGGCCGCCCTGAGCAACTGAAGACAACCGTGCACGAGTCCACCGGCGGTGTGTGGCCGCCGGTCGCGGTGGCAGGGTCAGCCCGCCGGTCAGTTACGTCTCACCGAACGTGACGCCCGAAGACGTCGCACAGCCACCGATTGCGCATCACCGCCGAGAGCCCCGGTGTTGTCGCGTTGAGCACGTCGACAGCACTGCAGGTAAATTGCCCGCCACTGCTAACCAATCCGCGGATCCTAGAAACGTGCCGGTCCGTCACCTGCGGACCCGGAGGCCCTGGTCATCCTGCGGACGGTATGGCACCCGCACCGAAGGGAGGTACGTCCCTGGCAGTGACGTCCGAGCGCAGCCGGGCGAAACGAACCGGGTGGCGCCACGCCCCGCGGTCCTGAGAAGTGTCGACCACGATCTCGGCCACCAAGTCGGGCTGGACCAGTACGACATCAAGTGGGGTACGCGAGCCCCACGAGGTGGTGAACCGCACGCCTTCCCATGGGTGGTCCCGTCCTGCAAGCGTCAGCTGGCCGGCCAGTTGCCGGGCGGCGTCCGGCCGCACCGGCGTGCTCCGCCCTATAGGACGCAGGACCCCGCCCTGATCGAAGCGTCCCAGCAACAATGTCTGAGGGCAGCGCGGCGTGCCGGTGATCGCCCCCACGATGGCCTCCGTCGTATCCCGACGGCGCACCTTGATGAGCGCTCGAGCTCCGGGGAGGTAGCGCTGCTGGCTACCCCGGATCACGAGGCCCTCGATGCCGGGAACCTGGGTCCAGGAGGTAAACCACTCCTGCGCGAGGGCAACGTCAGTCGTCTCCGGGCACAGCCTCCAGGGGTCACTCAGTCGATGCTCGGTGAACATGGCCTCCAGGCAGGCACGTCGCTCGGCGTACGGCGTCCGCAAGAGTTCACGCCCATCGATCTGAAGGGCGTCGAACACAACGAAGTGGGCCGGGGCCTCCCCGGCAAGCCGGGCAGCGGTCAGTCCCCTGGAGGCCGCACGTCGCTGGAGGGCCTCGAACGAAAGTCGCTCACCGGCAAGGACGACCAGTTCGCCATCAAGGACCAGGCCGTCAGGCAGGCTGGACGCCGCACTCACCAGGTCAGGGAACCGCCCCTGGATGAGTGCCCCCCGGCGAGACTGCAGCAGCACCGGTCCGGGCGACGGACAGGGAGTAAACAAGATCGCCCTGTAGCCGTCCCACTTCGGTTATGCAGTGTTGAGCTGTCCACGAGCTATCGTCCAGCACCATGTCGATCACCGGATGGCGGGTGCACTTCACTCGCCGGGACCAGGCGTGGCCGTGCGAAGCGACCTCGTTGATGAGGGAGTTCAGTGCCCTGTTCATCGGTCTCGATCAGCAACTGGACGACTTGGGTGTGCCCGAGGGCCAACCGTTCCTGATCAGTCCGGCGGGCGAGTACGACGTGGCATTGAACCGCTACTTTTCGGTGTGGCTGGTGTCCTCTCCGTGGAACACGCAGGCGGCGCACGCCCGGGACCTGCGGACCTACTTCGACTTCTTGTGGTTCTCACGGGGACAGCGCGACTGGCGGTACGCGACGGTGGACGATCGGGCGGCGTACGAGTGGTGGCGCCGTCGCGACGAGCATGGGCCTCGGCTGGAAGACACGAGCTGGGACCGGGAGGTCTCCACGGTCAACCAGTTCTACTTGTGGGCGATTGAGCAGGACCTCGTACGGGCAAACCCGATCCGCCAGCGCACTGCTGCCGTCTGGTCTGCACGGGGACATGGGGTGGGCAGAGATGTAGTGCGCCAGGTGCCGGCTGAGACGTCGCACACGGGCCCGCGTCGGGAGGTGAAGTGGCTGCCGCCGCGGTCGTACCAGCTGTGGCGCAACGTGGGGCTGTACGGCTTCGACGCGCAGGAGATGCCGAGACGGGCGTTCCGGGGCAGGTGGGCGGCGCGGAACGCGGTGTACGCGGACTCGATGATTCGCACGGGGCAGCGGCTGTGTGAGCACTCGGCGCTGACGGTGTTCGAGTTGCCGGAGCTGCCGCCGCCGGGGTCTGGGGTCGTCAACGCTCGTGCGGTGCTTCCGCATGCGATCGCCAAGGGGCACTCGGGGCGGGCGGTGTACTGGCCGGTGTCGGTGCTGCGGGATGTACGGGACTACATGGAGTGGGATCGGGCCGAGATGCTCGACTACGGCCGCTCGCGCGGCTTTTACACTCCGACGCGCAGGTCGCTGTTGGTGGAGGAGCCGGCCCGGCCAAGGGTGAGGATCGGTGGCCGGTGGGTGCCGGTGTCCCGGCTGGATGCGGCCGAGCGGCGGCGGCTGCTGGTGGCCACGCAGGACGGTGGGTGGGAGCCGGCGATGGTGTGGCTGAACCAGTGGGGCCTGCCGATGACGATGTCCGGGTGGAAGCAGGTCTTCGTCGATGCCAACGAGCGATGCCGTGTTCAGCGTGTCGGGGTGGCGGCGACACCGCACATGCTGCGGCATTCGTACGCAGTGATCACTCTGGAGTTGTTGTGGCGAGGCCATCTGCAGTCGCTCGGCGAGATGAATGAACAGCAGCGGCTGACCTATCAGCGGGTGTTCGGTGATCCGTTGAACTGGGTGCGGATCAGGCTCGGCCACCGGTCGGCGACCACCACGGCGATCTACCTGCACACCTTGCAGGAACTGAAGATGCGCACACGGCTGGAGCTCGTGCCCGAGGGAGCGTGGGAGCCAGCCGGTTTCAGCGATGAGGGCTGGCTGGAGCGGTCGGAGGTGGCTGCGTGAGTGGGAGTGCGCCGCGAGCGGGTCGTGGCCGTGCGGCGGCCGTGCCCGAGGGGTTCTACCAACCGCCTCCGACGGTGGAGTTCCCCCAGGGCGGCGGGGCGCCGGTGGTGCGGTTTACAGGCGAGGACGGGCGGGAGCGGGTCTTCCGGTTTGAGGAGTTGCCGTTGCCGGGCCTGCACCGGGCCTTCGCGCATGCGCTGGGGGTGCGGATCGGGCCCGGTGGCGGACGCCGGACGCAACGCGCGGCGAGTGGCCAGTGGCAGTCGATCAAGCGGTTCCTGCTGCTCTTGGACCATCTTCCCGTTCCGCCTCAGCGGGTGGAGGATCTGCGGGTGCGCCACTTGGAGCGGTATCTGATGTCGCGGCGGGAGACGTGCTCGGAGCGGTCCGCTCGCAGAGATCTGCAGGACCTGCTGCGGATCATGCGTGCCCTGCCGGGTCAGGACCGACTGGACCGGGCGGCGGCAGACTACGCCGGACGGCGCGGGCACGGGGTGGATGCCCAGCAGGAGATTCGTCCGGGGTACTCGGACCGCGAGTTCCAGGCCGTCATGGCCGCAGCTCGTTCGGACGTGGTGGCCATCCGCGACCGGATCGCGGCGGGCGAGGGCCTGCTGTGGCGCTTCCTCGACGAGCCCGACTCCCTGTCCTGTGCCGAGCGGGAGCAGGGCGCGCGGCTGGAGGCGATGGCGCGTACAGGCCGGGTCCAGGTGGACTACCGGGGGCTTGCGGTGGGCGAGTATCCGGCGGCCTGCTACGCGCAGGCACGGCAGCTATTCGTGGTCGACCAGGATCTTGCCCCGCTGCTGATCTACGCGGCCGGGCTGAGCGGCCGGAATCCTGAGACGCTCAAGGAGCTGCCCGCCGAGCACCGCATGTTGGAGGACCGGGCGGTGGCAGTGATGCTGACCAAGCGCCGCCGGGGCAAGGCCAACTCCCGGACCACCGTGCACTGGAGTGTCGATCCGGATCCCAGCCGGCAGCTGAGGACGATGGGCAGCTACTACCTGCTGGTGCACCGGTTGACGGCTCGCAGCCGGGCGTTCTCCGGGACTTCCTCGGTGTGGTCGATCTGGGCAGGCAGCGGCCGCGGCGGTGCCCGGCATGCCGCCACCGGAGGCCACACGGGCCCGTTCGACGCCGAGTTGGCCCGCAAGCTGAAGCTCGGCGAGTGGGCCAAGGGCCACGGCCTGGTCGGCGACGACGGGGCGCCGCTGCAGATGATGCTGACCCGGATGAAGAAGACGGTCGAAGCCCGTACGGCCAAGCAGGTCGGCGGGCACCTGCCTTCCGCGCGGCTGACCAACACGGCGCAGACCTCCTTCGCCCACTACCTGCGGACGGATCCGTTCATCACCGAGTGGGCTGCCGAGGTACTGACCGAAGCGATCACCGACGCTGAACACCACGCCCGCGCTGTCATGCTCCGCCTGGGCGGCGCCGACCCCACGGCCGTGCCGGCGACCGTACGGAGCCGGGCCGAAGCCGGAGAGCTCGACACGCTGGCCACCTCGTGCCTGGACATCGAGCATCATCCGGCCGGAGGCCGGTGCCACAGCTCGTTCCTGAACTGCTTCAGTTGCTCCAACGCCGTCGTGCTGGAGCGCCACCTGCCCGCCCTCCTCTCCCTGGCCGACATCCTGCGCGGGGACCTACAGCAGCGGGACGCCGAGCAATGGACGGCGCGCCACGGCATGACCTGGCAGCTGCTCACCCGCGACATCCTGCCCCGCTTCAGCCCCGCCCAGCGAGACGCTGCTGCCCAGGTGAAACCCGTCTTGCCGCTCGACCTGCTGGACGGCCCGAAGGAGCCGACGTGACCACTGCCTTCGAAACCGCCGCACGGCCGGCCGCGGTACCCGGTGACACTCTGGTGCTCGCCGGACGCCCGCTGCGCGACGATGCTGTGCTGGAGGAGACGTCCCGGTACGCCGAGGACGTGTGGGTGCTGACGCCAGCATGGCTGCGGGCCGACCAGAAGACCCTCCGCCTCGACTTCACCCTCCTGCCGCCCCAGCTGGTCGACGTCGCCAAGCCCCTGTTCCTCGCCCTGCTCGCCCAGGACACACCGCCGGGGGAACTGCCTTTGGCGATCGATAGCATCCGCACCTATTACACCTGCGTCAGGCGCTTCCTGTGGTGGGTCCACAAGCGAGATCGCGCCTTGCGGGAGATCGATGGTGAGGATCTGGACGACTACCACCGGGAGATCGTGACGTGGAGGCTGTCCGGCGGCGCGACCCGATGCCACCGGCGAGCGGTACGGATGCTGTGGGCCTACCGCAACGTCCTGCCCGACCACCTCGGACAAGACCCGCTGCGACGGACCCTGTGGTGGGCATGGGCACGCGCTCACCGCAGACCATCCGGAGAGAATCTCACCGACCGCATCCCCGAGCAGGTCGTGGGGCCGCTGCTGACCTGGGCGATCCGCTGGGTCGACGACTTTGCCGACGACGTCCTGGCCGCCCGCGAGGAGCGTGACGCCATCGACGCCCGGCCGCCCGTCGGCCCCGATCTTCCCACCGCCTTGGCGGAACTGCTGGACGACTTCCGCCGCCGGCGGCACCCTCTGCCGGCTGCACCCGCGCGCCTGGCCTCCGGCCGTCGCGGGGCGCCTTTCCCCAGCACCAGCTACCTCGCCCGGCTGCTGGGCTATCCCGTACACCGCCTGGACGAGGCCCGGCCACGGCAGATGATCGCGGAGGTGGCCCGCGACGTCGGAGTCGACACGGACTGTCCCCTCGCGCACGCTCCCCAGGGGCGGCTGGATGACCGGCCATGGCTGGAGCGCATCTCGTACTACGACGTCGCCCGCCTGGAGCGGCTGCTGCAGGTGTCCTGCTGGATCGTGATCGCCTACCTCTCCGGCATGCGCGACTCCGAGATCAAACACCTCCAGCGCGGCTGCCTGAGCATCCAGCAGGCCCCGGACGGGCACGTCTACCGCCACCGGCTGCGCAGCCTCGCTTTCAAGGGCGAAGACGTCCACGGCGTGGAGGCCACCTGGGTCGTCACCGCCCCCGCTGCCCGGGCGATCGCTGTCCTGGAACGGTTCCAGCCCGAGGACCAGCCCTACCTCCTCGCCCCGGCGTTCAGCTCCCGCCGCAACCACCCGCGCCGCACGGCGTTCCCGGTGCCCAACAGCAACACCACCAACAAGGACATCGCCTTCTTCCTCTCCTGGATCACGGCCTACTGCAGCGACCACGGCCGTCCGGATGGGATACCACTGCACCGGGGCCGGTTGCCTCGGCTGACCACGCGCCAGTTCCGGCGGACCCTGGCCTGGTTCATCGCCCGCCGCCCGGGCGGCACCATCGCGGGAGCCCTGCAATACCGCCACCAGCGCATTCAGATGTTCGAGGGCTACGCCGGCACCAGCGACTCAGGGTTTCGGGACGAGGTCGAAGCCGAAGAGGCCCTCGCCCGTGGCCAGCTGCTCGTCGAGATGGGCACCGACGCCGACCGGCCGACGCTGACCGGACCGGCCGGCGCCGAGGCCGAAGCCCGGCTCGCTGAGCTCGCCCGCCACACCCTCTTCGACGGGCAGGTCGTCACCGACGAAGCGCGTCTGCGCCGCATCGTGGCCCGCCACGACCCCCATGTGTACCCGGGGACCTTCGTCACCTGCGTCTACAACCCCGACCGCGCCCTGTGCCGCACATCCGCCGACCCTGGCGAACATCCGGCCATGGCTGACTGCCAGCCCCTGGCCTGCCGCAACACCGCCCTCACCCCCGCCAACCTCCAGGCCCTGGCCGATCACCTCAACCAGCTGGAGAAAGCCCTGGCCGACGGCGACCACCACGCCCCGTACATCCGCCACCGCCTGCAGGAACAGCACCGTGCCACGGCCGTGTTCCTCGCCCGCCACGATCCGGAGCCCGCCGAATGAAACGTGCTCTGCCCGACGCCGACACCGTCAAGGCCGCCATCGACACCATCCTTCAAGAGGCGTCCGCCAGCGGACGGCGCCCGACCGTCACCGCCATCGAGCGGCACCTCGGGATCCCCCACGCCACATTCCACCGCCACTACGCCGACCTGCTCGACACCTACTTCCGCCCCCGAATCCCGACACCAACCCAGGACGAGACGCGCACGGACCGGCCAGAAACCGACGAGAGGAACGAGGAGAATCTCCGCCGACTGCGGAAGGAGAACACCGACCTGCGCCGGACCCTCGCCCTCTACGAGGAGGCCATCCGACAGCTCACCCTCGAAAACGACGCCTTGCGTCAAGGCGCCACCGTCGTTGCCCTGCCTGCCCGCAGCCGAACTTCCCCGCCATCACAGCCCTGAACTGCACCCATTCGGTTTGCTCAGCACACGTGTACGGCAGCACCACGTAGATGTGACGGTTGCAGATCGATGTGAGAAGAGGATCGGAGGGCGTCGGTGCTGCGTGCTGGGGAAGGGGTGTCATTCGGCGGTGGAGCTACCGGGGGTGACCAGGCCCGTCTCGTAGGCGAGGATGACGGCTTGGGCGCGGTCGCGGAGGGTGAGCTTGGCGAAGATCCGGGCGACGTGGGTCTTCACGGTGGCCTCGCTGAGGGTGAGGGCTTCGGCGAGTTCGGTGTTCGACAGGCCCCGGCCCATGAGGACCAGCACCTCGCGTTCGCGGGGGGTCAGCGGAGCGAGGTCGCGGTGAAGCGGGGGTGTGCGGTCCACGGTCGCCGCATTGGCGAGGCGGTGAGCCGCCTCGGCTTGGTCGGTCTCGTGGGTGGTCGCGTAGCGTTCGACCAGGCGGCGGGTGATCGAAGGGGCGAGCAGCGCGTCGCCCGTGTTCACCAGCCGCACCGCCGCGGCGAGATGGGCGGCGGTGACGTCCTTGAGCAGGAATCCGCTCGCCCCAGCGGCGAGCGCCGCGTAGACGTAGCGGTCGAGGTCGAACGTGGTGAGCATGAGCACCCGACAGCGCGGGAGTAGCCGCAGGACGCGCTTGGCGGCTTCCAGGCCGTCCAGTTTGGGCATGCGGATGTCCATCAGGAGGACGTCCGGGCGTAGCCGTTCGGCTTCCGCGACGGCCTGTACGCCGTCTGCGGCCTCGCCGATGACCTCGATGCCGCGCGAGGTGAGGATGAGGCGGAAGCCGGTTCGGATGAGTTCCTCGTCGTCGGCGATGAGGACTCGCGGGGCGACGGTTTCCTTGCTCGGGTTCGGTCCTGGCTCCTGGGTGCTCGGGATCCGGTTCGGGGCCTGGGGGATGCGGCGGTCGGCGGCGCGCTGGGTCACGGGCGCTCCAGGGGGATGCGTGCGCGAACACGGTACCCGCCACCGACGCGGCGTCGGGCGTCGAAGTGGCCTCCGTAGACGGCGACGCGCTCGCGGAGACCGATCAGGCCGTGTCCCGCTCCGTTGTTCTGGCGCTGGTGGCCGGATCGGGCTCCCATGCTCGCGGGGCCGGCGGACAGCACGCTCGGTCCGCTGTTGAGCACCTCGACCCGCAGACCGTGGTCCGCATAGCGCACCATCACGGTCGCCGTGCCGCCGTCGCCGTACTTGAGCGCGTTGGTCAGCGCCTCCTGCACGATCCGGTAGGCGGTGACGTCGATGCCGGGCGGCAACGGGCGCGGCTCCCCGGAGATGCGCACCTCGACCGGGAGCCCGGCGAAGGCGATCCGGTCGACCAGGGTGCCCAGTTGGCTCAGGCTCGGCTGGGGGGCGAGTGCGGAGGGGTCACCCGCGCCGTCGTGCCCGGTCCGGTCGTCGTCGCCGTCCGGCGACGGCGCCAACAGGCCCAGCAGGTGCCGAAGTTCGGTCATCGCATCGCGTCCGGCACCCTCCACGGCTTGCAACGCGGTCTCCGCCGCGTCCGGCAGGGCGGCGAGCACCTCGCGGGCCGCGGTCGCCTGCACGACCATCAGGCTGACCTTGTGGCTGACGATGTCGTGCAACTCCCGTGCGATACGGGCACGTTCGGCCGTCACCGCCGTGCGGGCGGCAGCCTCCCGCTCGCGCTCCAGCAGCCAGCGTCGGTCCTCCAAAATCTTGCGGTAGCGGCGGCGAGCGCGCGCCAGCAGCAGGGTGGCGCCCCCGGTCGCCGCCAGGCTCACGGTCGCCAGGGCGATGAGCAGCCAGCCCGTCTCCGATCTCCACACGTCGTCCATCGTGCCAGCTGGCCGAGGAGCGGGCGTCCCTCTCCGGGTCCACCCCATACATCTCCGGGATGACCGCCGCCGCCGGATACCTCCAGGGGCTGACGCTCAGGGCTGCCCACGCCGCCTACCGTCCCTGTCATGACCACCGAAGACAGCAGCGGCACGACTGCGGGCCCCGGTCCGGCCGCCGTTCACGAGCAGGGCGTCGTCCGGGTGAGCGGCCTGCGCAAGGAGTACGGCGACACCGTCGCCCTGAACGGGGTGTCGCTGGGGATCGGCGCCGGGGAGGCGGTCGCGGTGATGGGGCCGTCCGGCTGCGGCAAGTCCACACTGCTCAACATGATCGCCGGCCTTGACCGGCCGACCGCCGGCCAGGTGCGGGTGCACGGCGAGGACCTGGGCGCGATGAACGAGACCGGGCTGGCGCTCTTCCGGCGCCGCCGGATCGGCATGATCTTCCAGTTCTTCAACCTCATCGACGACCTGCCCACGATCGACAACGTCGCCCTGGCCGCCCAGCTCACCGGAACGCCCACCCGTCAGGCCCGGCGCCGGGCGCTGGAACTGCTGGACGAACTCGGCATCGCCGACCGCAGGAACGTCTACCCCGCCGCGCTCAGTGGCGGCGAGCGCCAGCGCGCGGCGGTGGCCCGCGCGCTGATGAACCGGCCCGCGCTGCTGCTGGCGGACGAGCCGACCGGCGCGTTGGACAGCCACGCGGGCGAACAGGTGATGGACCTGCTCATTGACCTCAACGAACTGGGCCAAACTCTGCTGTTGGTAACGCACGACCAGACACTGGCCACCCGCTGTGCCAGCCGCCTGGTGATGATGGCGGACGGCCGGATCACCGGCGAGCGGACCCTGGAGCGGTCGGCATGAGCGCGGTGTGGTGGGCCTCCCGCGCGGCCGTGCGCCGCCGACGGCTCCAGACCTCCGTGATCGCGGCAGTGGTCCTCGTTTCCAGTACGGCCCTGGTGGTCGCCCTCGGCCTGCTCGACGTCGCGTCCGGGCCCTTCGACCGGATCTTCGGTCAAGTGCACGGCGCGCACGTCGTCGCCACCTTCGACGCGGCGAAGGTCTCCGGCGCGGAGCTGGAGCGGACCGCGAAGCGTCCGGGTGTACGGGCTTCGGCCGGGCCGTTTTCGCAAGCCGTGATCGACATGCCGGAAAGCGCGGCGTCCCAGATGCCCGGAACGGCGCCCGGCCCCCTGACAGTCGTCGGGCGGCCGGATCCCGGTGGCGACGTCGACCGACTGGACCTGTTCGCCGGGCACTGGGCCACCAGACCGGGCCAGATCGTGCTGGCGTTGCCGGACGCGCCCGGGATGGGCCACGGGCCGCACTCGCCGCTCGGCAAGCGGATCCAGCTGCCTGGGCAGCGGCCCCTGACCGTGGTGGGCCTCGCCTCCAGCGTGAGCGGCACCGCGCAGGCATGGGTCTCTCCGCGGCAGATCACGTCCCTGCACCCCACGGCGTACCAGATGCTCTACCGGTTCGACCGAGCCGCGACAGCCCGTCAGATCACTGAGGACACCTCGGCGGTGAGCGCCGGCCTGCCGTCCGGGTCGCTGGTGGCGCATCAGTCGTACCTGACCTTGAAGGCGCAGGTCGCGGCCAACCCCAACGCCTACGTGCCGTTCCTCCTGGCCTTCGGGGTCCTCGGCCTACTGGTGGCCGTCCTGATCGTGGGCAACGTGGTCAGCGGCGCCGTCGTCTCCGGCTTCCGCCACATCGGCGTACTCAAGTCCCTGGGCTTCACGCCCAATCAGGTCGTCGCGGTCTACCTGGTGATGGTCTGCGTCCCCGCCACAGCGGGCGCGCTGGCCGGCACGGCCCTGGGCGGGGTGGTCGCGCCGCCGCTGCTGCACCAGGTCTTCCAGGGCGCAAAGCTCGGCACCGCGACCGTGCACCCGACGATCAGCTCCTGGGCGTACGCGACCGCCGCACTCGGCATGCCCCTGACGGTACTGATGGCCGCGCTGATCCCGGCCCTGCGCGCACACCGGCTATCCGCGGCACGCGCCATCAGCGCAGGCAGCGCACCGCACGCCGGACGGAGTTCGACGGTGCAGCGGTGGTTGAGCGGGGTGCGGCTGCCGCGCTCGGTGACTCTGGGCCTGGGCCTGCCCTTCGCCCGGCCCGGACGGGCGCTGCTCACCGTCGCCTCGGTCCTGCTCGGCGTGGCCACGGTGACCTTCGCCACCGGCCTGTCGGCCACCATGGTCTCCTACGGCCACGCGGAACAGGACTACGGCACGGCACAGTCGACCGTCTGGCGAGGACAGACCAAGTTCGACCAGACCGCCCCGCGTCACAACGACGCCGCAACGCAGAAACTCCTGTGCTCTGTGCCGGATGTCGCAGACGTGGCCGCAGTGGGCTTCATCAACGTACGGATCCTCGGCCGGAGCGAAGGAGTGGTGATCGAGGGCGTGCGCGGGGGGCGGTCCGCTCCCCCGGACAGCCTGGCGCGGGGCCGCTGGACGAGTAGACCCGGCGAAGTGGTGGCCTCAGGCAGATTCCTTGCCAAACAGGGGCTACGGTTCGGCGACTCCTTCACCCTGACCGCAGCGGACGGCCGCCAGGAACGCGTGACCCTGGTCGGGGAGATCCTGGCCGGCCCGGAAGACTGGATGCGCGCGGACTGGTCGACGGTGACCGCTTTGGCACCGGACGCGCAGGCCAACCAGTACTGGGTGCACCTCACCCGCGGTGCCGACTTCAACGCCTACACGAAGGCCGTACAAGCCGCCGACCCGGGGCTCTACCCGACAAAAAACACCATGCTGAACACGGACGCCGTGACCGTCATCAGCTCCGCCTCCGCACTGACCCTGATGCTGACGCTGGTCGCAGCGATGGGCGTGTTCAACACCGTCGTACTCAACGCGCGGGAACGCCAGCGCGACCTCGGGATGCTCAAGTCCATCGGCATGACACCACGCCAGGTCACGGTGATGATGGTGGTGTCCATGGCCGGACTCGGGCTGGTCGGCGGGATCCTGGGACTGCCGCTCGGAGTCGCCGCGTACCACGTGGTGATCCCGATCACCGAGCACGCGGCCCAACTCACCTTTCCTGCTCGGATGCTGGACGTGTGGCACCCAGGGGTGATGACGTTGATGGTGCTGGCCGGGGTGGCGATCGCCGCACTGGGTGCGGTGCTGCCAGCGCGTGCGGCGGCCCGGCAGACCATCGCCCGCGTCCTGCACACCGAGTGACGGCCGGCGGTCGTCCCTGCTCAGACGAGACCTCCGTCGGCCCCAGCATCACCGTGTCGGAAGCCAAGACCACGTCGGCGTGCGCATGCCAGAGCTGAAACGCATGGATGGGGTCGGGTCCCTCATGTTGAGGGACCCGACCCCGCTTTCGTCGTGGACAACGGACAATCTCAAACCCTGTCCATAACTTCGGCTGAAATATGAGTTCGCCCGCGAGCGCGCTAGGCGGGGGCAGGCTGTCGCGGGCCTGCGCCAGCATCGGTTCCACCGGCGGTCGAAGCACCATGTCACTCCGAAGAACCAGCCGTCGGCGTGGGCTCAGCGGCGCGGCAGGCCGGGCAGATGATCCGGGCATTACGACCGTATCGGTGAGTCAGCCCCTGGCAGCGCGGGCAGTACCCGACCTCGTCGGGTGCACAACCCAACAGGCGTGCCGCGACGGACCGGTCTGTTTCCGGGTCGATGCGCTGAAGCACCCCGTCCATAAGTGCGAATATCCGGCCCTGCGGGGGCGCGCGCACAGCGATGGTCACGCGAGATCCATACCCAGCTCGGTGTCCGGCCTGCAAAAGACACAGGGCTCGATAGTGGGGTCGGTAAGCGCGGCTCGTGCCTCATCTGCTCTGATCGGGTGCGGTGTGCCCTCGATCATGGAGCAGTCTGCGAGGTGAACGAGGGCAGGCTCCGGACCGTTCGGGGTGCGCTTCCGCTGCACTACGTAGCCGGTCCTCACCTGCGCCGGAGGGAAGGCGGGCAGTGAGCCGCCGCCCTTCACAGGGCGGCTCGGGCGCCGCGGCGGCGACGCCGGCCGCTCGGCGCGATTTAGCGCCTTCCGTACGGCGTCGTACTGAAGGCGCAGATACCTGCCGACCGTGTCGTTCTCCGCGATCTGCCGGTCAAGGTACGCGAGGATCGCCCGAAGGCGGGGCGGGTCAGGAGGCAGCTCGGACATGGCGAGCACCGTGCAACGCTGCCCAGGCTCCGGTCCTCCGGCCCTGCCAGTAGGGGTGGAACAGCACCTGCGCCGACAGGTGGATGAGCTGGCGCCGCTGAGCGGTCTGCGGTCGCGCGGCGAGCTGGCGGTAGACAGCGCGCCACTCCTCTTGTGCACGAGCGAGGTCGCTGGGGATGGGGCTCATGACCAGATTCAATCATGTGTTCGATTTTCAGCGCATGTCGGAGCAGAAGACTGTCCGTTTGATCGTCGAACCGAAGCCGAACGGCCTCACCGAAGGCTGATCGGTGGGCTTCTTTTGCATTGCAGGCTGTGCGGGCTGATCAGAGTCGGACCATGAGGGCGAGGGCGGCGATCAGCAGTCGTACCCCACAGCGGCACCGCGACGACCCCGCCCGCCCTCCTCCTGGTCACCCACGGCAGCGGCGCCCCTCGGGCACACAGCGCGGCCCGGCGACTCACCGATTCCGCTCGTCCGCCGGGGACGGTTTGCGGTGCCGACCCCGCCCCCTGCCCAGCGCAGGTCGGCCCCATTCAGCAGGCTTCTCCTCCACCGCCGGTGGCGGGTACAGCAACGCCTTCGCGGCTGCCAGGTCCGGGACGATGCCCACGGTCACCCACTGGACGCCGTTCCATTCCTCGATCGCCCTGGGCGCGCTGGGCTCCACGTGCGTCCCTCGGTGGGGGCCCGAGGTGAGCGGTGCCGCGCGCAGCTTCCCCTTCGAGGCGTTTCGGCGCTCCTCGCGCCGCCTCGCCCACTCCTCCAACGGCTCCTCGTACATCGCAGCATCGTGTCGTAGGGCCGCCCTCCACCGCCACCTTGGGCCAACACTCATCAGTCAGCCCACTTGCCCCCGTGTGCCTTTTGTGGAAGGCCAATTGGAGACTTACGGGATTGCCTATGGTGTCGCCCTATGTCGGTGTTAATCGTTGGCGGCAGTGGATTCCTCGGCAGCGAGCTGGTCCGTCAGGCGAGAGCTGCTGGTCATGTCACGGCCGCGACGTTCGCGACCCGGCCGGGTTCGGTTCCGGACGCCAGCTGGCACGCCCTTGACCTGCGACGTCCACAGCTCGTGGAAAGCGTCGTTGCTGACCTGGCACCGTGCGTCATCATCAACGCAACCAGCGGCGGAGCCGACTGGGCGGTCACGGCAGAGGGACCTGTGCGGCTCGCGCTGGCCGCCGCCCGGCACGGCTGTCGGCTGATCCATGTGTCGAGCGACGCGGTGTTCTCCGGCGCGAACGTCCACTACGACGAGTCCCAGTTGCCCGATCCTGTCACCCCGTACGGCGCGGCGAAGGCAGCCGCTGAGACCGGCGTCCGCCTCGTGTACCCGGACGCCGTCGTCGCCCGTACTTCCCTGATCATCGGCGACCGACGCTCTGTTCATGTCCGGGTAGTGCATGATCTGGCATCGGGCAGGTGGGACGGGGCGCTGTTCACGGACGACGTCCGCTGCCCGGTACATGTGTCCGATCTGGCCGCCGCCCTGCTGGAGCTGGGGTTCTCCGACGCGTCCGGTGTGCGCCATCTTGCGGGGGCCGAGTCTGTCAGCCGTTACGACCTCGGTGTTCTCATCGCCCGCCGCGATGGGCTGGACATCTCCAGGCTGCGGGCGGGACGGCGCAGCGAATCCGGGATTCCCGGTGGGCTCGACGTCCGCCTCGACTGCCGCGCGACCCAACGCGAGCTGGTCACCTGCCTGCGCGGCGCCCGGGAGTTCCTCGTTGAAGGGATGAACGCGCCGAGCAACCCATAGCGCGCCGACTTCCGGTGCTCTTCCAAGGCGCCTGGTGTAAGCCACCGCCCCGCAGGTGGGCTGAACAGCCGAGAGCCCCCGGTCCGCGAGGGTTCCGGGGGCAACTGGGCTCTGTGCTCAGCTGGGGTCAGTTGTCGGCAGGGGTTTCCTCACTGTCGGTCCTGGCTCGTCGCCGAGCGGCAATGACGGCGGTGGTGCCGCCGGCGACAAGGAGTCCCGCGCCGCCCAGGAGCCACGGGCTGGCGTCGGCTCCGGTGTGGGCCAGAGAACCGACCGGGGCCGTGGGCGATGGATCATCGGTCGCGTCCTGCACCGGGGCGGCCGAAGGTGCGGTTTCGGGTGTGCCGGAGGTGGCCGGGTTGGGTCCGGATCCGCCGGAGGTTCCGCTGGTCGGCTCGTCCCCCGGTGCGGACGGGGTGTGGGTGGGCTTCTTGGTCGGTGTGGGGTTCGGCGAAGTCGAACGCTTCGAGTTGGTGACGTTCACGGTGACCGGGTCGCCTGGGCCTGCGGTGAAGGTCTTGGTGCGCGTGTAGAGGTCGTATCCGGCGGGAGCCTTGGTCTCTTTGATCCAGAACTCGGCCTTCCGGCTGCTCACCGGCAGGTCACCGGTGGCCGTTCCCTTGGGCCCGGTGGTGAGGGTGAGCAGGGTTGTGTCGCCGCTGCCGATGTTCACGGTGGCGCCGGGCAGGAGCTTGCCGGTCTTGTCGTCCTTGGCCTGGAGCAGGACGTGGGCGGGCTTGAACGGGGCGACGATGGCCAGGCGGGTTGTGCCGCCGGGTGTGACGATCACGTCCTGGTCGGCCACGACGTCGTAGAAGGGGCTGCCGGCGGCGGTCTCCTTCAGCCGGTAGACGCCCGGGGCGAGGCCGGGAAAGGTCAGCGTTCCCTGTGCGTCGGTTGTGCCGCGCCCAGCCTCCTGGCCGGTGGCGTCGAGAAGGAGATATGAGGCGCCTTGGACAACGTCTCCGGCCGGGTCCTTCGCGGTGAGCGTGACACTTCCGCCATCGGGTGCCGGGGTCTCGGTGAGGGTGGTGCTGGAGGGCGTCGGCTGGGAGGGCTGTGCGGTCGCTGCCGGTGCCCAGGTGAGGGTGCCGACCACCGCGGCTGCGATGGCAGTGGAGCGGACGGTGCCGCGGACGGTACGGGGGTGCACGAAAAGCGGGCTCCTTGGTGGCGGGTACTGGCGTGTCAGCGGGTTCGGCTCATGGCCGGTCTCGGAGGCGGCGTAGCGACCGGGGGAAAGGGCTTGTTCTGCTTGGCCGTTGTGGTCGCTATGGAGACGTGGTGGCGCGTGAAGAAGGGGATGTCCTTCACTGTGCGCTCTAGCGGTTCGGTGGAAAGCAGGGAGGCGGTGAACGCTGCGACCAGCGCGACGGGGGTTGATGGTGAGAACTGCACGCGCCAGTCGGGGTTGGCCGGCTGGCCGCCCCAGATCCGCCAGGACGGCGCGAGGTCGGAGCTGGGGGTCCTGTCGTACTGGTGCTGCATCCCGCTCAGGGCATCTGGGGCGAGGAAGGTCTGGGTGCCGTGGGTCTTGATCGTGTGCCTCCAGCCGTGGGCGAGCAGCGGGACGTACGCCTCCTGCGCTGACGTCTGGGACTGGAACAAATGATCTTTGTCGCTGTGTCGGTCTTCGAGGTACAGGTCGAGTAGTTCGCTGTGCACGTCGCCGAGCAGCTCGACCGGCGTGGTGGCGTCAGAGGTGATCTGCCAGGTGGCCGGGCCGAAGGGGTCGCGGTGTGCGGCGGTGATCCACTGCATGTGGCCCCGCCTGTTGGGGTCGGGGACGTAGCCGGTACGGAGCCGAAGGCACGGCTGCACGCGACCGCCCCTTCCTCCTTTGAAGGCTGATGCAGGGACCAGTCGTCGTCAAAGGGGAAGGGCCAGATGGCTCGGAAGTCGACCGAGCCGGGACCCGCCAGGTGGCGGGGCAGAACGCGCACCGTCTGATCACGGTCGAGGTCTTCGAAGGGGTCGGGCAACAGAAAGGGATCCTGTCTGTGGGAATTTCGTGGTCAGCGGGCCCTCGCGGCGCTGCGTTGAGCCGCCGGCGACGGGACCGGCCGCGCCGTCCGGCCCGCGGCTCGGCTGAGGGCGGGTGCCGGCCACGTACCGGGGAACCACACAGCGCTGTACTGCTCGATCGCATCGCGCAGGCCGTTTGTGTGGGCGCCTTCCCACGGCACCCAGTCGGGTCGGTCCTTGAACTCCTTGAACGTGCCGTAGCCCGAGTTGTGCGGCTGAAGGCCGCGCGTGGAGTCGCGGTGATCGAACGTCCTGTGATCGGCGAACCGCAGAACGGTGACGTCCAGTTGCCCGCGGTCCCGGTGGAGGGTGGCGAGGCGGAGGCCGGCGTACTCGTTGGCCCATTGGGTGGGGCTGAAGTCGATCCGCAGCCGCAGCGGTCCCCCGGGTACGGGGGTGGCGTAGTAGGTGTCGCCGACAACGGCACTGTCGGCGAAGGGCAAGTCGAGTTGGGCGAAGAACTCGGGGGCGTGCATGGCCATGTGGGTCTCCCGGTGGTGTCAGCGGTGTGGCCCGGCCAGCCCGGGTCGGCTGGTGGTGCTCCAGCGCGGGACGCTGGCAGCGGGCCGGGCGGTCGGGCGGCGGGTGACGGCACGCTGGACATCGAGCGGGGTCGGAGCTGGCGGGCTCGGCGGGACGATGGAGGTGACCTGGGCCTTGCTCTTGACGTAGCTGTAGGTGTCCTCGCGCCAGCGAGGCAGCGGCGCCGGGTCGGAGACGCACTCGGTGACGGCCTTGAGCAGGGCCACGGGGGTGTCCGTGCTGGCAGTGGCGTACCAGTAGGGCCGGTCGATGGAGGTGCCGGCCCACAGCTGCCAGCGTGCCCCACGGGTGGTCAGCTCGGTTTCCGGGTCGAGGTCGCCGGTGGTGTATTCGAGCCCGGCCAGCTTGTCGGGTGACTGGACGGCGAAGACGCCCCAGCGGGGCCGGTCGATGAGCCAGCCCCGGTTGATGAGTGGTGCGACCGCGAGGAAGGGGTCATGGTCTTTGTCCCCCGAAAGGGGTCTGGCCAGGTAGCTGTCCGGCCCCTGCTGATATGCCTCGGCGAGCGTGGTGGTGAAGGCGGTGACGAACTCCGTCGGGCAGGAGTCGTTGAAGCACACACCCCAGACGGGCGGGCCGAAGGGGTCTTTGTAGGCGTTGATGCGCCACAGGCCGTCGTCCTCGCCCTCGGGGAGGTAGCCGAGGCGGACCGTGTTGTCGGGCGCGGTCAGGTAGGCGTTGCCCAGATCGTCGTGGCGGAGTTCCCAACCGAGGTTGCGCAGCGGGTCGAGGCCGGGATCGCCGATCGCGGTGGTGCGGGCGAGGTAGCGCGGGGAGACGTAGACGTCCCCGTCGATGGTGTCGTCGTGAGGTAGCACAGGATCCTGGACGGTGAGGTGGGGCGGTTCACGCCGTGGGGAGCAGTGCCGCTTCAAGGACGGCGGGCCGGCCGGTGTAGTGCAGCGCGGTCAGCCCCAGGCTGCGAGCGGCCTGGCAGTTGTCGGCGCGGTCGTCTACGAACAACACGCGCTCCGGGTTGCGGGCGCCGGTGGCCGCAAGGGCATGGTGGTAGGCGGACGGGTCGGGCTTGCACGCCTCCAGCCGGGCCGAGTACAGGGCCTGGGTCATCAGCTGCTGCCAGTCGTGGGTGTCGAGCACGTCGCTGAGGTGGCGGGGTGCGTTGGACAGGAGCACCATCGGCAGTCCCGTCCGGTGGACGCGGCGAAGGACGGCCAGGACGTGCTCGTCCGTTCCGGTCCACATGTCGGTGTCCGCGGTGAGGAGTTCGCACAGGAGCCGGGGGCCGGGGTGGGAGCCGAGGACGCGGGCCCAGTACGCCATGTCGCTGAGCTGGCCGGCGTCGTAGGGTTCGCGGGCACTCCAGAAGGCGCGCTGGAAACCGGTGAGGTCGTCGTCGGGCCAGGACGCGGTGCGAGCGAGGCGGAGCCACTGGCTGCGAGTGGGCTGCAGGCCGATGACGCCGTTGTAGTCGAGGATCACGGCGTCGAGGCCGGTGTGGCGGGTCAAGAGGTGGTGTTCTCCAGGGCGCGGTGGGCGAGGAAGGCGATGGCGGCTGCGAGGAGGGCGGGCAGCAGCAGGGCCGTGGGCAAGGTGGTGGTGCTGGCGAGGGCACCGATGAGTGCAGGGCCGGCCAGCAGGCCGAGGTAGCCGGTGACGGAGACCGCGGCCACGGCCTTCGGTCCGCCGGTCCCGGCAGCGGTGATCAGGCAGGGGACCGTGCCGGACAGGCCGAGTCCGAAGACCGTCCAGCCGGCCAGGGCCGCGGGCACGCTGTCGGCCAGGACACCGACCGTCAGGCCGGTGGCGGCGAGCAGCGCGCCGGTACGGACCACGGTGGGGGCGCCGAAGACGGCGGTGAGCCGGTCGCCGCTCAGCCGTCCCAGGGCCATGGCGGCGCTGTAGAGGGCGAACGCGCTCGCTGCGACGGCCGTGGTGGCGTGCAGGGAGTGAGCGTGCACGGCGGCCCAGTCGGCTGCCGTCCCCTCCCCCAGCAGACTTGCGGCCGCCAGTGCACCCAGCAGCCACAGCCTCGTGGGCGCCAGTGTCGCCTGCGCAGCGCCGGAGCCGGCGTTGTTGGACGTCAGAGGTTGATCGGTGCCGTGCAGGGCGAGGGTGCTTGGTCCGGCAGCGAGCACAGCAGCGGTCAGCGTCAGGCCGGTGGCGAGGAACAGGGTGTGGTGGCTGATCGCGGAGGTGGCTGCGGCCAGGGCGGCGGCGGCCAGCGCGCCGAGGGAGTAGGCGGCGTGCAGGGAGGACATAATGGGCCAGCCGTAGGCGTTCTGGCAGCGCACCGCCGCGGAGTTCGCGGCGACGTCCAGGACGCCGTGCGCGATGCCGAAGGCGAGCGCCGCCGCGAGCAGCGAGGCCAGGGTGCGGCACTGGCCCAGCACGGCGAGAGCCCCGGCGAGGCCGACAGCGCCGCCCATCAGAAGCACGGGAAGCCGCTTTGGCCGGGCGAGGCGGCCACCGGTTCGCAGGCCGGCGACCATGCCGAGGGCGGCGGCGAGCAGGACCCAGGACAGCTGGGCGGTGCTGAGGTGGGCGGCGTGCTGGACGGCGGGCATCCGGGCGCCCCAGATGGCCATCACCACGCCCAGGCCGAGGAAGTAGCCGGTCAGCAGCATCCGGCTGCGGCGGGCAGCGGTGGTGGGACGGCTCACGCGGTGCGACCTCCGGTGCCAGACGCATCGCCCGCGAGGGGCGCGATGTCGATGTGGAGGCGGCGGGCGGCCTGTTCGGCGCGTGCTCGTGCGAGGTCGGCGGTGGGGGCGGTGGTGATCAGGTAGCCGATGCGGGCGGTGAACATGGTGCCGCCGTCGGCCGGGAGGAGGAGTGGGTCTCCGGCCTGGTGCTGGAAGTGGACGCGTTCCAGCCAGCGCGGGCAGATGCCATCGAAGTAGACGCGGCGCAGGGTGCCGGAGACGTCCGGGTAGATCAGCTGGATCGCGGCGGCCGAGGAGCGGTTGGGGGTGAGATCGGGTGCCCGGCCGCAGGCGATGTCGGCGGCGGCGCGCGGCAGGTCGATGCCGGTCGCCAGGTGCACGAGGTGGCCGATCATGTCGCCGGCGATCCGGCCGTTGACCTCGACCAGCCTCAGCTGGCCGTCGACCAGGCGCATCTCGACATGGCTGACACCGTCGGTGATCCGCAGAGCGCGGATCGCGGCGCATGCTGCGGGGGCGACCACGTCGAGCAGCGGATCGGCGGCGTCCACCACGTGGGCCAGTTCCTCGAAGTACGGCGGTTCGCTGACCGTCTTGCGGGTCACCGCGACCACGGTGGTCTTGCCCCGGTAGGTGACGCACTCCACCGACACCTCCGGCCCGTCGAGATACTCCTCGACCAGCACGCTCGTGCTCTCTTGCCCCAGACCGGCGGCCTTCTTGGCGAACGCGTACGCGGCCGTGAGCTGTCCGGGGGTGTCGGCGCGGATCACGCCGATGCTGGCCGCATGCGCGGCTGGCTTCAGCACGACCGGGTAGCCGATCCGCTCGGCCGCCGCCTCGGCCTCGGCCTCGGTGCGTACCGTCACCGAGGCGGCCGACGGGACCCCGTGCTGGGCGAACAGGCTGCGCGAGACGGCCTTGTTGCGGCACGCCTGCATGACCTCGGGGGCGTTGGTGGGCAGGCCGAGCCGGCGCGCGAGGCGGGCGACGGGGACGAGGTACCACTCGGTCCAGGTGAACACGCCTGCCAGGTCGTAGCGGTCGGCCAGCGCCTGCCCGACGGCCGACAGCTGTACCGGGTCGGCCGGGTCGGGCACCACCACGCAGTCACGGAGATAGGGCACCTCCCACGACGGCTCCTCACCGGTGATCAGGACGACGTCGTAGGCGGCGGCCACGGACTGGAGGCAGTAGCCGCGGTACGCCTCGGCTTCCATGTCGGCGGCGGCGACGACCAGGACGACAGGACGGTGGGACAAGTACGAACTCCTCAGAGATCAACGGGGGATGAAGGGGCCGAGGGAGGCTTTACGGGCTGCGTCGGCGGCGGACCTCGATCACGGACGCCCACTCCGGGTGGGCGGCGAGCAGCCTGCGCGCGTAGAGGGCGGTGTAGTTGTTGTTCAGGCCCTTGACCCCTGCTGGCTGGCGCCAGCGCAGGGCCTCGAACAGCGCCTTCATCCCGACTCGCTTGGCTCCGGCGGCAAGACGTTCCTCAACGAGCCGTTCCAAAGACCGGTAGATCCAGGGGTACTGGGCGTCGAAGGCGCGGAACTGTTCGGTGATCGTGCGTCCGTCCCGGTACGGGAAGTCGAGGCCGGGCAGTCCGTCCTGCACGGTGGAGGGCATGCGGGCAGCGGTTCCTTTCGGGGTGGGGTTCAGGCGGGCGTGGTGCGCAAGGTGCGCAGCCGGGCGAAGGCGGTGAAGAGGCCGAGGGCCTGCATGAGGGCGGTGACGGTGACGGCGTGCCCGATCTGGGCGGGCGGGATGACCGCGACGAGCAGTCCGGCGGCGGGAAAGGGCACCAGGAGCAGCAGGATGGTCAGGCTCAGGGTGCTGCCGAAGACCTCGGGCGGGATGAGGTGGGAGCGCAGGGTGCGCAGGACGACGGTGAGGCCGCCTTCGCCTGCCATCAGGACGGCGATCAGCAGGACGTATTCGGGGTAGGTGTCGGCCTTGGCGACCGCGAGGGTGGCTGCCGCGGCAACGGCGGCTGCGGTGGCGCCGACCGGCCACAGCCCCCACCGGTCGATCGCCCGGCGCGCGAGTGCGATGGCGAGCAGGGAGGTGACAGCGGCGGCGGACCAGATGAGGCCAGCGTCGGCGCTGGAGCGGCCCAGCTCGGTGACCACGATCACCGGCATCGCCGACTGCAACAGGGCGATGGCCGTATTGGAGACGAGCAGGCCGCCCACCAGCCAGGCCAGGGCCGGAAGGTCACGCAGAGTGCCCCAGCCTGCCCGCACGCCACTCCTGCTCGCGGGGGAACGGCTCGGCGCGGTCGGCCGGCGCGGAAGCAGCGCGGCGGCGAGCAGTGAGAAGGCGGCGAGCGTGCTGAGCATGAGCGCCGGCCCGCCGTACTTCAGCAGCAAGCCGGAAACGAGAGGGCCGGCCAGCATGGCGGTCTGGTCGATCCCCAGCAGGACAGACTGCACCCGGTGCGCCCGCGATCCGGCTGTCCGGCTCGCCTCGCCGCCAGCCGTTTCCGCAGCGATGTAGCTGCACTCCGTGAGGATGCCGCTGACCGGGGCGAGCGCCATCACGGTGACTGCCGCCGGCACCCCGACGTCAGGCGCCGCCAGCAGGAGCGCTGCCAGCAGGACGGCAAGAGCCCTGCCGACACACGCGGTACGGAAGATACGGGAGACGCCGTGGCGGTCGACGAGGGAGCCGGCCACCGTGAACGCCACCAGGCGGGGCAGCCACTCCAGCGCGAACGCGACGCCCGTCAGGGTTGCCGACCTTGTCGTCGCTACCACGATCAGCGGGATGCCGTAGGTGGTCATCGCGAACGCGGCGCCGTCAGCCGAGCGGGGCAGGTAGACGCTGCGGAACAAGGAGGGGTGGCGGGCCTGCCGGGCGCTGCCAGCCCTCACGCGGCCAGCACGGGCTCGGCGCCCTGGACAAGCTGCGGGTTCTCGTGCAGCCACTGGGTAAGAAGGTCACGCGGGTGGGCATGCTTCTCGCCGGTCTCGATAACCGGCTCCTGCGAAGTGAGAGCGGTAGGCACGGCGTAGAGCGAGAGGGTGTGCTGGACGCGGCTGGTGAAGTCGCAGACCGGAGCCGGAAGGCCGTGGTGGCGCGCCCTGCGGGCCATCGCGTCGTAGACGTCGGCCAGGCCGGATCCGGACGGTGTCAGGCTGAGCCCGGCACCAGGCCGGTTGTGGACCAGCCGGAGAGCGCGGGCCTGTTCGACGGAATACCTCAGTTGAGGAATTGGCAGGTCAGGGAGGGTGCGGGTCAGGCTGCGCGGCGGGATGGGGCCGTTGTCGTCGATCTCGGTGACAAGGCGGATCAGGCCGGGCGCGGACAGCACCGTGCAGGCGTGCCGGATGGCGGCTGGGGTGAGGGTGGTCATCGGCGCGGTGCTCCAGTGGGAAGAGCCGCCAGCGGGCGGGGCGGGGTGGCGTGGGAGAACAGGGCGTTGCGCTGCCAGGCCGGCGGCGGTGTCCGATCGGTCTTGGTGGGTGCTGGCGGGGTCGCCGGGGTGGCAGTCCGTGCCTGGCTGCTGAGCCACATCCGCTGTTGCGGTGCGGCGCTGGTCTGTCCCCAGACCGGGTGCTGTCCGGCCCGGGTGAGGGGCTGGCCGGCGGACCATGCCGACAGAGCGCCCAGGACGGGCCCGAGACCGTCGCCGGCGGCGGACAGGCGGTAGGGCTGGCCGATCCCGCCGGTTCTGACGAGACCGTCGTCCACGAGCTGCCGCAGCGGCGGGTAGATGTTGGTCCAGTCCCTGCCGGGCATGACCGTCTGGGCCAGAGCCCGGCCGCTGGCTTCTCCCCGGATCTTGAGCGCCCACAGGATCGCGGCGGCGTGCCGCCGGGTCAGGAGCGTGAAGCTGTCCTCGATCTGTTCGATCGCGGTCAGCGGCTGGTCCGGTTGTTCCAGGTACTGCTCGGCCCAGGTGACGATCAGCGGCAGGACGGGCAGCAGCGCGGTGGCACGGTCGGTATGCCCATAGGTGACCTGCCGCGGGGTGTGCTCGTTTCGCTGGACAAGACCGGCTTCGCACAGCTGCCGCACCTTGGGGTGCAGCTGGCCGTCGCGCAGCCAGGACACCTTGCCCGCGAGTTCGCTGTAGCGCAGCGACTGCCCGTTCAGGGCGAGCAGGATCCGCACGTTCCAGCGCGGAGTGATCATGGCGAGTGCCTCGGTGACCCGGGCTATGTCGGCATCGGTGTCGGGAGGCAGACGGGTCAGGGCCAAGGGAGAACTCCTGTATGAGTGACGGGGTCAGCGGCTCGGAACGGCGCTCGTGGCCGCAGCCGAGGGGGCCGCGGCCACTGCGGTGGGGGGCGGGGCCAGGGACGGCTCGGGCGGCTCGACGCGCACGAGGCTCTGCAGCACAGCCGACGCCGTGGCGGCCTGGGCGTCTCGTACGGCGACCGCTTCGGCCAGCCGGCGGGCGCAGTCGAGTACGTGCGGCACCTCGTGGGTGGTGATGTGCCGCTCGGGGTGCATGAGCTGAGCGAGGCGCTCGCGGTGGAAGGCGATGCTGCGCTCGGCGAAGGCGAGCGTGTCGTGCAGGCCGAGGAGGGCGGAAAGCATGCCGGGCGGCTGGTCCTGGGCATGGGAGGTGAGGGCGGCGAGCGGTTCGCCGAAGAGGTCCTCGATCCGTCCGGCTATCTCGGCGGACGTCGGGTGGGTCAAGCGGAAGCCTTCACAGTCGGCGGGCCTGGGCCGCCCCGGCACCCTTGGGCGCCGGGGCGGCCGATGGCAAGACGGTGGCGAGGGTCGGCTGTACGGTGCGGACAGCCCGTGCGCGCTGCCCGGGTGGGGGCATGGTGCGCAGCAGGTCGTCCAGCGCGGCCCGGTAGCCGTCACGGGCGTCGAGCGCCGCCTCCAGCCACTGCGCGTCCATCCGCAGGTCCTCGGCGGACAGCTCGCCCATGTCACGGTCCCCGGCCATCGCCGCGTGTACGCGGTCACGGACCCGGGCCTCGGCCAGAGCCAGGAAGGACCGCAGCTCCAGAGCCCGGCACAGCGCGGGAGAAGCGTCGGGACGAACTGTTGCCGTGTAGAGGTCGCCGACCGGGACGCCGAAGACCTGGTGCAGCCGGTCGTCCGCGGAGCTGGGCTTGAGCCGGGCGCTCACCGCGCAAGGCTCCTTCCCTGCTGCTGGGTGGTCGCCGGCCTCGGCGGGGGGCTGGTGGGGACGGCCGGTCCCTGACGCCCGCGCATGCGGGCCAGCCGCCGGGCGGCCAGGTCCTGCTTGCCCCTGGCGTCCGGGTCGATTAGCCACCGCACGACCATGGCCCGCCCGTCGCGGGCGGTGACGGCAGCGTTGACGCGATGGGCCAACTCCATCGTCGGGTCGTCGACCTCACTGGGCTGGCCGTCCAGCGCGGCCACGAGGGTGTCCTCTGCACGCTCCAGCGCTGCCTGCGATTCGAGGAGAAGGCCGTGCCACTTGACCACGTCGGTGGCCTGCGAGTTGGCGGTCGGCGCAGCGGCGACGGCGGCCTTCAACTGATCCATGCTCATCCCGAAACGGATTTCGATCTGTTCAGTGAGCACGCCCACGACATCGTCTATCGCATCGAGTGGAGCGTCAGACACGGGAGACTCCTCTTGGTAGACACCGGGATCCTCTAACTGGCAGATCCGGGAGGGAATCGAACGCTCAAAAGCGCCGCTATACAGTCGAGTTACTGGCGTGCGCGGCTTAGTCGAGGCACATGCGGACGTCGCGGTAGACGTAGGTGGCGGACACCCAGCCCTTCACACCCGTCGTTCGGTCCGTGATGTAGCGCCAGTTGCCGCTGGTCTTGTGGACGGTGAACTTGTGCCCGCGGTACAGGATGCCCACGGCGGTGGACTTGGCCGACGCCTTGAAGCGGATGGTCACGGCCTTCGTGCCGATGACCCACGGACCGGGGTCGTTGCAGGACTGGGAGGTCAGGGCGCTGCTCGGGGCGGCCGTGGCGGTGGTCGCCGACGCGATCGGCAGGGCGAGGGCGCCGAGAATCGCAGCGGATACGGCAATGCGGGTTGCGCGCATGCGGAAAGAACCTCCATACGAAGGAAAGGAATGCTGGGGAGTGCCGAACCCGGGGTGCTCCCGGCGGCCGTATAAGAGTCCGGAGAATCGCCGGTTTGGCCAACCGGCGATCATGGGCTATGTTTCGCCGCGCCGACGGGAAAACGGGGCTTCAGCGTGAGCGGCCAGAGGGCCGGGAGGACGCCGTTTTCGGCGCAGGAGCAGGGCGGGAAAGTGATGGCACCGGGCGGACCAGCCGCAGAGCCTTACTTAGGCCACCGAGGCGGTCATCGCACCATTGCAAGGCTCCTTCGACCGAATCGAAGCCGCCCTCGCGCAGTGTGTGCGTTCCCGCCTCGATGTCGACTTCCTCGACTACGACACGGAATGGGGAGCGGGCGCGCTCGTCCAGGGCCCGCAACACCGCGAGCGTGACCCAGTCGTCCGGGTCGTCCTGGGTGTGGGACCAGCCGAGCGCGTAGTGGTCCCCGTCCCTCATGAGCCGTTGCTCCAAGGCCCGCGTCGCCTCGTCGGCCGGCGCTGTGCCCCGTTCGGCATCGAGCGTGAGGAACTCGGGCGGACAGCCGCGGCGGATGAGCCAGGACTGCGCCATCGAAGGCAAAGGCAACGTGGCCCGCTCGAAACTGAACGTGCTTCTCTCCAGGTCTCGTTGCAGGTGGAGAGCTACGTACTGCG
Organism: Streptomyces sp. NPDC030820; assembly: GCF_055572075.1. NCBI lineage: Bacteria > Bacillati > Actinomycetota > Actinomycetes > Kitasatosporales > Streptomycetaceae > Streptomyces > Streptomyces sp. NPDC030820. Next base: position 225,918 of record NZ_JBVIEB010000011.1, on the reverse strand, counting down.
GCACACCCGGGTGGTCCCAGGTGGCCGAGCCGTCGTACAGGACATAGAAGCTGCGGGCGCCATCGGCGCTGTGGTGCTCGGCGAGGGAGACGAGCATGTCCTCGTGAACGCTGACGAGACGGAAGAAGGCCGCGCTGACCTGCTCGTCGGCGTCAAGGTCGTCCACCCGGAAGTTCAGGGAATGGGACCGGTCCCGGTCGGCGGGTGGGGATGGTTGGTGGGTGGGCATTCGGTCTTTCAGTTCAGCGTCGCTGTGCCGGTGCGGACGGCCATGCTCCCGGTCGCGCCGTGGGCAACGACGCCTGCGTCGTACGGCGGTTGGCGGTCAGCGCGGCACGGCCGGCGTCGGTCAGACTGACCGGCTGACCGGCATGGACGGGATGGCTGGTATCGAGGGCGACGAGACCGGCGGACTGGAGCCGCTGAAGCTCGGCGTAGGGGACGCGGGTGCCTGAGGCGGTGGTCACCGACAGCCGGCCGGTCAGGAGATGCTCGTAGAGCTTGGCGCCGCCGGCGATGGCCAGCAGCGCCGCTTGATCAGCCGCGGTGATCTGCGCCTCGCCGCCACGTTGTGCTGATCGCGCGGCGGCTTCGATCGGCTCCAGCGCGTCGAGCACCCGCCGCATGGCGGCGTCGCGGGATGCGGCGGCCTCGTCCAGCTGGTCCACGGTGCGGTCGATCCGCTCGAACAAAGCGGCATCGACGGGGAACTCCCCGGAGGACAGCCGGTGCAGGAGGGTGCGGTAGAACGTGACGCCGGTCTCGGCCTGGGCCAGTTCCCGCTGCCGGTCGACCAGCTCGGTGTGCTTCTGGTCGAGGATGCCGCGGTCGCGGTGGTCCCACAGGGTGTCGACGTCGTGGCCGGTGGCTGCCTCGATGCGAGGGTCGAGCGGGGACACAGCGCGGCGGGCAGCCGTGGGCGCCGGATCAGGGGGCATAGGCGGTTCCTTGTGGTCAGCGAGTGTGAAGCGGGGAGGGGCTCTGCGCGGGGCGGGGCAGGCCCGGCATGGCGGACGGCAGCGGTGCCGGCCTGGGTACGGGACCGCGGGTGGCCAGCTGCGGGGAACGGGCGCGTGCCGCGTGGGTGCGGGCGCTGAGCGGTCGGCGGGTCATTCCCAGGCGGCGGCCGACCTCGTCGTAGACGTCGTTACCCGCTCGCGCCCGTACGGCGACAACGTGGATCTCCCGCCGGTGCGCCGACGACTCGGGCGCCGAGCGGATGCCGTAGACGACCCGCCAGTCCTTGCGAGCGTCCACGAACAGCTTGCGGTAGCCCTCCAGGTCACCGGTCAGGCGGAGCCCGAAGCGCTCGGCGTTCACCACTTCCTGCAGATAGGCGAGGGTGAGATCGCGGATGTCGGATGGCGCCTGGAGCAGGTCGTTCAAGGCTCGGGGATCGAAGCTCAGGCCGAAAGCCGGCGGCTGCCCCTCGCTCATGACGTCAGCCCGTACTCACCGGGCCCGGACGCTTCCGCCTCGGCGGACTCCTTCTCCGCGCGGGCCGAGGGGGGCGGTCCGGGAAGGAGACGGTGCGCGGGACGGTCCGGGGAGGTCATGCAGGCGGACAGGGGGCCGCCGGGTGCGCGGATCGCGGCCATGGCGTGGGTGAGGAAGTCGCGGTGCCAGACAAACATGCCGGCCAGGCCCGCCTCGGGGTCCTTGTGCTGCTGGTAGGCCAGCCACAGGGCATGCAGCCAGGCGACGACGTCGCTGTGCTCCTGCCATTGCAGGCACCAGGGCGCCGCCGTGGTGACCTCCGCCCCGTAGATCGGCAGGAGGAAGTCGTCGACCCAGTCCGACAGGGCGTCGAGTTCGTCCTCGTATGCCTCGCCCTCCAGTTCAAGGATGGGGCGCGGCTCCGGCGCAGCCGGTGCCGGTGCCGGTGCCGGTGGTCCACCGAACCCCGGCATGCCGAACGCCGCAAACGGCGAAGCTGCGGGCGGAGCGGAGGCGAGGTGATCCAACTGCCGGGCCTGCTCTGCGGTTTGTTCCATCAGCCGACGGACACTGGCTTCGATCCCCTCCAGCTGCGTGTCCGGGATGCGCACCGGCTCCAGTTCTCCGTCAGCCGGGGGGTCGATGGATTCGGACATGAGAGAAGCAACCTCCTGAGTGCCGCGGAAATGGGGACAGGAACAATCCAGCAGTGCACCGGCCGAATACGGCGGTCGGTGATCCGCATGTGGCGGGGCGGTGGAGTCAGGCGGTGAGGACCACGTCGTCCTGGCCGAGGGACTGACGGATCGTTTCCGTCAGCCGGTCGGCGGCGATGGACGCGTAGTGTTCGGTCTTCTCCACACCGATGAAGTCCCGGCCTTCGAGCAGGGCGGCCACGCCGGTGGATCCGGAGCCGGCGCAGAAATCGAGGACTGTGCCGCCGGGCGCACAGATCTTGACCAACTCGCGCATGACCTCGACGGGCTTTTGCGTGATGTGCTGCCGCTGGGAGCCCGACGGCTGTGAAGCGGAGTACATGCCCGGCAGGTAGACCGGGTTGCGGGAGCCGTCGATGGCGCCCTTCGACGCCCACACGATGAACTCGCAGTTCTGGGTGAAGCGTCCCTTCTGGGGCCTGGCCTGGGGCTTGTGCCAGGCCAGGACGCCGCGCCACAGCCAGCCGGCCGCTTGGATCGCGTCCGTCGTGATGGGCAGCTGGCGCCAGTCGGTGAACAGCAGCGCCGCACCGCCGGTCTTGGTGAGGCGGTGGGCCTCCGTCATGATCTGGGTCAGCCAGAACCCGTAAGAGCGCTGGTCCATGTTCTCGCCGGTGAAGTCGGCCAGGCTGTGCTTGGCGTCGGCGGAGGTGTACTTCTGCTTGGCGGAGCGGCTGGTGCGCTCCTTCGCCGTGCGCCCACCGGAGTTGTACGGCGGGTCAGTGATGACTGCGTCGACGGAGTCGTCCGGGAGCTTGGACAGGACGCTCAGCGCGTCGCCCTGATGCAGGGAAAAAGGCAAAGAGGAACCCCGATTCGGGTGGGAGTGCGTGCGTGGAATGCCCGTCGCGTCGGCAAGCCCCATTGGCCGGAAAACGGGCATGAGCAGGCCCATGACCATGGTCTGGGGAGGGCGAGGGGGAGTTCAAAAACTGTAGACGTGATTCGGCCGATGACCAAGAAGTGCGCTGCTGAGGGGACGGATTCCGGCACCTCACGCCGACTTTTTGGTCAACGGCCGATCTGAGCCTACTGTTTTTGAACCGCCCGGCGTACACCGACGCTGGCCCACTCCCCCTTTGGCTCGTGGAGGTTCACGCTGCCCCCGCATACCTAGCTCACCTGTCGGCCACGCTCGGCGAGCGGCTACTCGCCTGTGGCCGGCCACTCCTGATTTCGCCCACCCCGGTCTGCTGCGCTCCCTTTCCCGCGTTCCCTGCGCTCGCGCGGCGTGCCGGACACCGCACCCGAAGGACCCCTGCATGACGTCTCGTTATCCGCCCCTGCCCGAAACCAGTGATGTGCGCGTGGGCACCACAGGTTGAAGGGGCTCGCCGCCGGCATCGGCGTCGTCTTCCTCTCCCCTCTCCTTCTCGGCGGCGGCGCCGTGATGATGGCCACCTCCAGCGAAGCCGCCCAAAGCACCACCTCATCGCTCGACTGCCTCTCCGACGTGGACACCAGCAAGATCGCTGATCAGGTCACCAAGATCCTCGACGGTGCGGATCCGTCCAAGGTGCACATCAAGGACCTGGACCTGCCCGGCGAGCAGATCCCGAACGCGCAGACCATCGTCGCCACCGGCATCAGCCTCGGCGTTCCCGAGCGCGGTCAGATCGTGGCGCTGGCCACCGCGATGCAGGAGAGCCGGCTGCGCAATCTCGGCGGCGGCGACCGTGACTCTCTCGGCCTGTTCCAGCAGCGGCCCAGCCAGGGCTGGGGCACCGCCGCGCAGATCCACGACCCCGTCTACGCGTCCGAGCAGTTCTACAAGGCGTTGCTGAAGGTCCACGGCTGGCAGCAGATGACCGTCACCCAGGCCGCCCAAGCAGTGCAGCGCTCCGGTTATCCGGACGCCTACGCACAGTGGGAACCGCTGGCGACCACGCTGCAGAAGGCGATTGCCGCCACCTTCCCCGACTCCGGGGAGAAGGACGCCGGCAAGACCGACGACAAGCCCGCCCCCGCGACCGGCTGCGACACCGCCGACGGCACGTCCTACGGGCCCATCCCCGAGGGCGCCGTCCCGAAGGGCTACAAGATGCCCAAGGGCACCGACCCGCGAGCCCGCAAGGCGATCGTCTGGGCGCTGCAGCAGCTCGGCACGATGTACCAGTGGGGCGGATCCTGCACCAACCCCCACGGCCCGGACGCCATGGCCCGCTGCGACTGCAGCTCCTTGATGCAGCAGGCGTACGCCCACGCTGGCATCACCCTCACCCGCACCACCTACACCCAGGTCGGCGAGGGCAAGGCCGTCTCACCGAAGGCCCTCAAGCCCGGTGACCTGCTCTTCAGCCGTGGCACCGCGGCCCGGCCCGAGCATGTCGGCATGTACATCGGCGAGGGCTTGGTCATCGAAGCCCCCCGGACCGGCAAGCCGGTACGGATCACGCCGCTCAAGGACTGGGCCGTCCTCGCCGCCCGCCGCGTCATCTGACGCCGGCCTCTCTCCCGCCGCTCGGCACCCCCCTCTTTCTGAACTCCCGCCAGGGCCTTCGAGCCTGTCCACGCAAGGAGCCCTTCATACCCGTGTCACCCCTCGCTGCCCGTGCCGTCCAGCTTGCCTACGATCCCGGCATCTCCCCCAAAGGCGGCGGCCTTCCGGGCCTGACCGTCCTGAAGAACGTCGTCAACAGCATCAACATGTTCGCGATCATCGCGGTCGTCGGCGCCCTGGCCGTCAGCCTCGCGGTCTGGGCGTGGGGCCACCACACCGGTGGCCACCAGGCCGAGGCCAACGGCAAGAAGGGCGCCACCGTCTCCGCCGGCGCTGCCCTCGGGCTCGGCGCCGCCAACGGCATCGTGGCCTTCTTCTCCGGTCTGGGGTCGCAGGTCCACTGATGCTCAAACGTCTCCCCGGATACGGCCTCGGCTGGGCACCGAATCGCCGCATCGTCGCCATTGGGGTCGGCCTGGCCTGCCTGCTCGCCCTGGCTGCCGCAGCGGCCATCTTCACCGGCCGCGGCAACCGCCCCCACGCTGTCCCGCCCGTCCCACCGCCCGAGCACGGCTCCGCCTCCCCGACGGCCCAGCCCTCCTCCGCCAGTGGCCCGGTGGCCGGGCCGCCGAGGATCTCCGATCCGGTGGAGTTCGCCAAGGCCGCCGCGAAGATGCTCTGGTCCTACGACACCCGCACCACCAGCCAGGCCCAGCAGCTGGCCGGCATGGAGGCGTGGATGACGAAGGAGAGCGAGTACGGCGACTGGGCGTCGGTCTCGGCGCAGATACCGGACCCGGTGCTGTGGTCGCGGATGGCGGACCAGAAGCAGCACGCCACCGCGACCATCAGCGAAGGCCACTACCCGGCCGCCTTCAAACAGGCCCTGTCCGAGGACCCGGCCGCGATCACCAAGGCGTACATCTACGCGGTCACCGTCACCGGCAAGCAGACGATCACCTGGACCAAGGGCGGCGGGGGTGCGGAGGACCGCTCGATCACCCTCGCTGTGCAGTGCCGCCCCTCCGCCGACTGCTCGCTCGTCGCCATCGCCCCGCGCGTCGCGCCCTGACCGAAAGGAGTCCTCATGGGGTTTTGTGATCTCCCCGTCGCGGACAAGGTCTGCGCGGTCGGTGAGGCCATCGACTTCGCCTCCGACCCGGGCAAGTACATCGGCGACTGGATGGCGAAAAGCGCCGGCGAACTCGCCGCGTCCGCAGCCGACCTGGCGTCCAAGGCCGTCGACGCCACCACCCGCGTCGACCTGAACGCGGGATGGTTCCGCGACAACTACGAGACGATCCTGCCCATCGGCCTGGTCATGCTCGTGGCCACCTTCTGCGCGCAGCTGGTCCGTGCCGCGATCCGCCGCGACGGCCAGGCCCTGACCCAGGCGTTCACCGGCACCGCCTCCGGCGTGATCTTCGCGTTCGCCGCGATCGCCCTGACCACCGTCGCGATCGAAGTCACCGACGCCCTCTCCGCCGGCCTCTTCCAGGCCGCGCACACGGACATAGCCTCCGCGGTCCGCCGCATGGTCAAGGTGGCATCACTGCCAGGACTTGCCGGGCTCGGCTGGCTCGTCGCCGTCTTCGCCGGCATCGGAGCCGCCATCGGCGCCTTCCTGTACTGGTGCGTGATGATGGTCCGCAAGGTCGGCATCCTGGTCATGGTCACCCTCGCCGTGTTCGCCGGAGCCGGCGGCGGCTGGGAAGTCGCCCGCCGCTGGCGTAAGGGCTGGATCGAGGCCACCGCCACCCTCGTCGTCTCCAAGCTGCTGATGACGATCGTCTTCGTCCTCGGCATCGCCGCCATGGGCAAGACCGACGCCAAGGACGGCCTGGCCGCCCTCGCGGACGTCCTCGCCGGCATCGTCGTCATGATCCTGGTGCTGCTGTGCCCTTACGCCACCTTCAAGTTCGTGCACTGGGCGGCCGAGGGATCCGACGGAGAGACGTTGCACCGTGCCGGCGGAGCGGGCGCGCAGCTGGCCAGGCAGCACGCCGAGCGCGCGGGCCGGAAGGCCGCGGCGATGGCGGCCACCGCTGGAACCGGCGGTGCCGCGGCCGGAGCCGCAGCAGCTCCGCAAGGCCCGGACACCGTGCCCGGCCAGGACGGGTTCCCCGGCGACATCGCCTCCCACTCGTCCGGCAACGGACAGGACTCTGCCCAAGGCGGTGCCTCCGATGGCCCGTCGGGCGGCAGTTCCGCCAAGTCCGGTCTGGAGCAGGCCATCCAGCCGCCGCCGACCCACGTCGCCGACGACACCAGCGGCCAGATGGGCGGCAGCCCTACCAGCGCAGACACCGGTGCGAGCGGATTCGGCCAAGGTGCCGCAGCCGCCGGCCACAGCGGCGGATGGCAGTCCGCTCCTCCGGCCACGACCCCGCCGCCACAGGGCGCCCCGCCCGCCGCGGGCACACAGACCGCTGGCACGACCTCCGGGCCGACCGGTGCGGCCTCACCGCCGCCGCCCGCGACCGGTCTCTGATCTCCTGCCCGATGCCCGATCCCTGGGGGTGGGAAGGCTCACGGTCCTTCCCGCCCCCGGGCCCTCGCTCCAGGAGCAGCCTCCTTGTCCGACCTCGCCGTATCCCCAGCCACCGTCAAGTTCCCGCACCGCAGCCGCCGAGGCATCCTGCTCGGCCTCACCCTCCACCAGCTCGTCCTCGTCTCTGCCGCGCTGGCTCTGCTCCTGGTCACGGTCCTGACCACCGGGCTGCTGGGCGCCATCACGCTGACTCCGCTGTGGGCGGCGGTGGCCGTCCTGGTCGCCGTTCGCCGGCAGGGACGCTCGCTGATCGACTGGGCGCCGATCGTCGCGCGCTTCGCCTGGCGCCGCCACAGCGGACAGACCCTGTGGCTGGCCCAGCCCGTCACCCGGCCCCGCCAGGACGGCATCCTTCATCTGCCCGGCACGGCGGCCTCTCTCAAGGTCGTCACCCCCGGCGACTCCGCCAATGGGGCCGCCGCCGTCCACGACCCGCACCAGCAGACCCTCACCGCTGTCGCCCGCGTCAGCAGCCGTGCCTTCGCCCTGCTTGACCCGGCCACGCAGAACCACAACGTCAACGGCTGGGGGCGTGCGCTGGCGGGCACCGCCCGCACCGGGCACGTCGCCACCGTGCAGGTCCTGGAACGCACGGTCCCCGACTCCGGTGACACCCTGGCCCGGCACTGGGCCCAGCACGGCCGGCCCGAAGCACCGGTCGCAGGACAGGTATACGCAGACCTGGTCGCCTCCGCCGGACCGGCCGCCGCCCCGCACGAGACCTACTTGGCGATCTCCCTCGACCTCAAGGCCGCCAAGCGCCTCGTCTCCCAGGCCGGCGGCGGACTGCCCGGCGCGTTCACCGTCATGCAACAGACCACCGCCTCGATCGCCCAGGCCGCCCGGAACGCCGGGCTGGTGATCACCGGGTGGCTGTCCGCGCGTGAGATCGCCGCCGTCGTGCGCACCGCCTACGACCCCAAGGCACTCGCCGCGCTCCAGCAGTGGTCACCGACCGGCCGCGCGGAAGCGGACCCTGCCGCCGCCGGCCCCGTCGTCCAGGTCGAGGAGTACGACCGCATCGCCACCGACTCCGCCCGCCACGCCACCTACTGGGTGGAGAACTGGCCGCGCACCGAGATGGGCGCAGGCTTCCTGCACGGCCTGATGTTCACCGCCGGCGTGCGCCGCACCCTCTCCCTCACCTACGTCCCACAGCGGCTCGAGTCCGCGCTGCGCGACGTCCAGCGAAAGAAGGCCGCGATCATCGCTGACGCCTCCGAACGCGCCCGGCGCGGGCAGGTCGACAGCGAGGAGGACTCCATCGAGTACGCCGACGTCAAAAACCGCGAGCGCCAGCTGATCGCCGGGCACGCCGACGTCGCCCTGACCGGCCTGATCACCGTCACCGCCGACACCGACGCCGCCCTCGACGCCGCCTGCGCCCAGATCGAGACCGCCGCCGTCACCGCAGGCGTCGACCTGCGCAGGCTCTGGTATCAGCAGCCCGACGCCTTCGCCGTCGCGGCACTCCCCCTCGCCCGCACCACCCTCTAAGCGCCACCGCTCCCGCCTCCACGGCGGCAAGGACCCCCCATTGCCCCAGCCCCGCTCCCGCGAGACCGACTCCCACCCCTACCTGCGGGCCGCCACCGCAGGCATCCGCCATCACAGGCGTGTCTTCAGCGGCTCCGTAGCCGAGAGCCTCCCGAACCGGACGCACCTCGACGCCCTTCACGCCCACCTCACAGAACTGCACCGGCTCCTCGACCAGCTGGCCGAGGCGGCACGGCCCCCGCATCCCGCAGCTGGCCGGCACCTTGCTGCGGCGCGCACCCGGCTGTGGCAGGCCACCACCGACATCCACGCGGCCTTCCACCTTCTGCCGGCCGCGTCCGCAGACTCCGCCGAGTGCCAGCCCGGACAGCTCCCCGAAGGGCCTCCCTTCCTGACCATCTGCCAGCGCCACCTCGCCGCCGGGCACATCGTCCGCCGCAAGACCACCCCCACCGACCTGCACCGCGCACCGCACACCACCTCGTGCGTGCGATGAGCACCATCCGCCGAATCGAGGGCCCACGATGAACCACCGGCCCGCCCGCCGCGCCCGCCGCGCCTCCGCCAGCCCGCTGTTCACCCCGCACGGCACCGACCGCGCCGCCCGGCGCGCCGCCCGCAGGCAGCTCGCCGAAGCCGCCGCGAAGGCACGCGCCGAGACAGCCACCCATCCGGCCACCGGCCCGGCACCGGACGAGCACGCCACGCCTGCACCCGTCTATCCGCCCGGCGGGCGCCCCGGACGGGCGTCCGCCCGAGGAAACCGGCTGAAGCTGCCCGCCCACCGCATGACCACCGCCATCGCGGCGGGCGCCTATCCCTTCCTCGCCGAAGGGGGGCTCGGCGCGGAGGGCATCTACATCGGACGCGATGTCCACGCCGAAGCATCCTTTGTCTTCGACCCGTTCGCGCTGTACGGCAAGGTGGAGGGCTTCACCAACCCGAACGTGCTGCTGGCCGGCGTCATCGGCCAGGGCAAGAGCGCGCTCGCGAAGTCGTTCGCCCTGCGGTCCATCGCCTTCGGCTACCGCGTGTACGTCCCCTGCGACCCCAAGGGCGAGTGGACCCCGGTCGCCCAGGCTTTGGGCGGCACCTCCGTCGCCCTCGGCCCCGGGCTACCCGGCCGCCTCAATCCCCTGGACGCGGCCCCGCGCCCGGACAGCATCACCGAGGCCGACTGGGAAGGCGAGATCCGCAAACGGCGCCTGCTCCTGCTCGGGTCCCTGGCCCGGACCGTCCTGGGCCGGGACCTGCTGCCCATGGAGCACACCGCGCTCGACGTCGCTCTCGACGCCGCAGTCAACCGTGCGGCCGGCACCGGCCGCACGCCGCTGCTCGGCGACGTCGCCTCCGCCCTCAACAACCCGGCCCAGCTCGACGAGGCCGCCGGGACGATGTCCGGACACCTCGGCGAGGCCGCCCGCGACCTCGCCCACGCCATGCGCCGCCTCGTCCACGGCGACCTCGCCGGGATGTTCGACGCGCCCTCCACAGTCCGCTTCGACCCGCGTGCGCCGATGCTGACCATCGACCTGTCCCGGCTCGGCGGATCCGGCGACGACACCGCCCTCGTCCTCGCCATGACCTGCGCCTCCGCCTGGATGGAGTCCGCCCTGACCGACCCGCACGGCGGCCGGCGCTGGATCGTCTACGACGAGGCATGGCGCCTGATGCGCCACGTCGGCCTGCTGCAGCGCATGCAGGCCCAGTGGAAGCTCTCCCGCGGACTCGGCATCGCCAACCTCATGGTCATCCACAGGCTCAGCGACTTGCTCACCGCCGGCGACGCCGGATCACAGGGCCGGGCGCTCGCCGAGGGCCTCCTCGCCGACTGCTCCACCCGCATCATCTACCGGCAGGAAACCGACCAGCTCCACGCCGCTGCCTCCCTGCTCGGCCTGACCTCCGTCGAAGTCGACGCCATCGCCCACCTCAACCGCGGCCGTGGCCTGTGGAAGGTCGCCGGCAGGTCCTTCATCGTCCAACACCTGCTCCACAGTGACGAGTTGGCATTGTTCGACACCGACGCCCGCATGCACTGACCCTGGACGGCCTCGCCCACCGCACCGGAGACTCCTTGTCGCCACGCCCCTCCACACAGTCCGACGGCCCCGCTCCACCCTGCGACCTCTATCGCATGGCCCGCCGCGACGCCGAGACCTTCCTAGCCAACCACCCGCTGCCGGACCAGCCCACCCCTCTAGAGGACCTGACGCCGTACCTCCAGGCGCTCCCCGCGGCCAAGACACCTGCCGAGGTCAGCGCCATCACCCACCAGCTGGTCGCCGCCACCGCACCCATCCTCGACCACATCGCCAGCCACTTCATCGCCGTAGCCCTCTGGGCCGGCACCGAGCACCGGCACACGCCCCAGTCGGTGCGCCTGTTGCGCGAAGCGGCCCTGAGCATCCGAACCGCCCTGGCCAAGGTGGCCCAAGCCGACCTGGAGAACCTGCGCGCCCACTACGCGCCACCGACAGCAAACGCAGAACCGACACGCGCGACCGCGCCCACGGCCACCACCTCGCTGGGTCCCACCGCCCCACGGCACACGCCCGGGTCCCGCCGCTGACGTTGCTGCCCTGGCCGCCCCCTTCCGCCCCCAGGAGGAGCCACCTGTCATCACAGACTCACAGCACTTTCGCCACCGAACTCGCGGCGCACCTCCCTGGGCAGTGGCACCGCCGGTACACCGGATTCCCACCGCCCCAGGACCAGCCGCATGTCGCAGGCCAGGTCTGGGACTGCGGGCCGACCCACTCGGCCCTGCTCGACTGGGACCCGCCGACCGCCTTCCTCGACGGGCCAGCCGGCGAACAGCTCTGCGTGATACCGCGCCCCCGCTACCCCCGCCAGTACCTGGTAGCGTCGCTACGGCCCGACGGGTTCAAGCCGCACCACTTCCGCGGGATGGACGAGCCGAACGGCATCGCCGTCCCCGACGATCCGGTCCGTGCCGCCGCCCAGGTGGCCCGCCGTGTCCTGCCCCGCTACGCCGAAGCCCTGAACGCGGTACGGCGCAGCGCCCTCCGTCAGCCGGAGCCACCGCACCGACCCGCCGCGCCTGAGGTCACCGAGTCGCTCACGCTGATCTGGTACCCCGACGGCGTGGTGGGCGCCCCGTCCGCCAGCGTGCCCGCCGTGGCCCGCACCGTGCTGTACACCTGCTGCTTCCAGTACAGCCCGCACGAGGCGGCGTTCGTCCTGCCAGCCTCCTACAGCACCGGGGCCCGCGCCCTGCTGCTGCAGAGCGCGGTCCGGCAGCTCACCGCCCAAGGCATCGGCGTCAACTTCCGGCACGCCGCACCCACCCCATCCCGTCCGATCAGCACGGCAGCACCGACGCTGGGCGCACCGCCCGGCGCGAGGCAGCCGGCCGCCCGGCGGTAGAACCGGACCTCCCTGTGCGAACACCGTCGCTGTCCGATCCCGACCAGCGGATGCTGCTGCACGACATAGCCGACCGGATCAACACCGTGGCCGACCAGCTCCCGCTTCCTGACCAGGTCCAACCGGGCCCCGGACTCGGCGAGATTCTGGACGATGAGGTACGGCACCTGGCCCGGCTGCTGTGCTACCTGGCCGGCGAGAGCGCCTTCCGCCACCGGGCCGCTACCCGTTATGCGCACCAGGTGACGCCGTCCCAACGCCGCACCACGCTCGCCCTCGCGCGTGCTGCTGAGCCCGCCGGAGCCGCACTCGCCGCTTTGGGCGGCGCCGTCCACTGCCTCGGCGTTCTCGCCGATCTCAGTCATCGAAGTTCCGGCCGCGTCGGCAACCGGACCGTGACCTCCGCGCACCGGCAACTCGTGGCACACCTTGCCGAGAGCCGCGCGCACCTCGCCCGTGCCGCCAAGTGCCTGCGCACTGCCGCGGACGCCCAATCGATAGGGCCAGCTCCGTCACCGCCGACGGCCGCGCCAGCCCACACCCGCTGAATCACGATCCCCCCGGAGTTTCCCCATTCCCCTGCACACTTCTGTCCGCCGCACCACACTTCTGCTCACCGCCGCTGCTGTCGCGCTGACCGTGTCCGCCTGCTCCTCCTCCAGCGGCGCCCACGACGCCACTGCGGCCACCCCGCACCGCACCGCGCAGCCCACGCCGGCCGCCGAGCCGGCGCTCGCGAAGCAGGAGGCCCTGGCCCAGATCGCCCACTACTCAAAGATCAACAACACGGTCAACGCCACCGGCGACACCAAGCTCCTCGACACCGTCGAGGACGGACCGCTGTACGCGATGTCGTCCGCCGACCTCAAGGAGGAGGCGGCCCTGCCGAGGTCGGACCGCGAGCCGTACCGGCCGTGGTCGTACGACCTCGACGCAACGGATGTCTACATCCCGCGCATCACGCCAGGGCAACAGCGGTGGTTCGCCGCCGTGACCCTATCCGGCAGCAAGAAGCAGTACGCCCGCCTTCTGGTCCTAGCCGAGAACACGAAGACCAAGCGCTGGGAGATGGTCGCGGCCGTCGACCTCGACGACCCCGTGCAGCTGCCGAACATCATCCTCGACAAGGACGGCTACGCCACCGCGGTCGACGCGCCGGTCGGCGTGTTGCGGACGGCCATCGCGGACAACTTCGCCACCGGAGGCGAGAAGACGGGGAAGAAGGTCTTCATCCCGACCGAGGCATCCCGGCGGCAGACCAAGGTCCACGACCAGACGACCCGCAAGTTCGGCACACGCGGCACCACCCGCTTCTCCTCTACCGATACGGAGTTCCCTGATGCGTACGCGCTGAAGACGACTACCGGTGCGCTCGTGATCTTCTCCCACACGCACACGCAGCACGACGCCGTGGCCGCCCCGGGGCTTCAGATCGTGCCGGACAAGCTCGACCGCGCCTGGCTCAAAGCACCGGCCCCTGCCTTCACCTACACCTTCACCTGCTCCGACGTCGCCGCCGTCCCGGCCACGCCGAAGCCCTCCAGCCTGCTGGGCTACGGCTGCCGCCGGACGGACGCCAAGCCCACTGTCCCCGACTTCTCCCTCTAAGAGCCGGCGCTGCGAGATCCCGACTTCGAGCTGTACGACAACGTCGGACGCGACGGCGACCAGACCGCCGCCGCCCGCTACGGCATCGCCACGGACAACGACCTGCTGCGGTGGGCCAGGCGGGATGCCGAGCCGTTCCTGGCCCAGCACCCGCTGCCCGAGCAGATGCTGCCGGCGCCCGACCTCGGCCCCTATCTCCATGCCCTTGCCGCCGCCGAGACTCCCGCGCAGGCCAGTGCGGTCACCCAGCGCCTGCTGGATGCCGCTGCACCCGTGCTCGAAGCGGTGAGTGAGTACCTTGTGGCTGCCGCCCGGTGGCGGGGCCAGAACCGCGGAGCGGAGCTGGGCTCACCGCCCAAGATGCTGATGAGGGCGGCCAGCGACAGCCTGTCGGCGCTGGCCCTCGGCCATCAAGCGGATCTGGCGATCCTGCGCGCCGAGTACGACCCGACACCGCCGCCGCCCCGCCCGTTCCCGGGCCGCACTGAGCCCGGCCTCCCGCCCGCGCCGCCCGGCGCACCGCCCACCGGTGCGGCCCCGGGTCGCTGATCACAACCTCTGGAGGCTCCTTCTGTCGACCCGTTCCTTCATCGCCCGCCCCACCACCAGTGGCTATGACGGCATTTACGTCCAGCTCGACGGCCAGCCGAGCGCGAAGCTGCCCCTGCTCCTCGCCGCCTTCCAGTACCGCTTCGAAGGCGACGTCGAAGCCATGGTCCAACACCTCGTCGACGGCGTGGCCGTCGGCTGGGACGAGCTGGGCACCGACCTCCTCGCCGGCGCGCCACCACAGGTAGTCACGGCGCTGACCGGCGGCGAGCAGTGGCCCAGCCGCACCCTCGACCACCTCATCACCCCGGACGGCTCTCCGTCGGTCCGTATGACGGTCACGGAACGAACCGCCGCCGACCAGGACGTGCAGTGGGGCTATGTCCTGCGCTCCGAGGGCATCGAAGTGATCAGCGTGCCCCACGCCGACGCCGGTCCGATCATCGGCTGGGACACCGATCCCCGCACCCTCTTCAGCGATCATCCGGCTGACTGGCCCGCGCCCACGCCCACGCCGCTCGCCACCTCCACGCGCAGGGCCCCGCGGACCGCTTGGGCCGCGGCCTCGCCACGGCCCCGCACGGCCGCACGCCGCTAACCACTCGCCCCCGCACACCGGAGACCTCACCCTGTCCACCCCCCTGATCACGGTCGTCATCGCCACCCGCCTACGCGAGGACCGCCTCGGCTTCCTGACCACCATGCATCGCAGTCTCTGTCGGCAGACCGTGCCCTGGGAGGCTGTCCTCGCCCTCGACGGCGTCGGCCCCGACCGTCTGCCGGCAGCGCTCGCCAGCGATCCGCGCGTACGCACCCTGGCAGTGCCACGGCCCGTCGGCGCCGCCTGCGCCCGAAACCTCGCCCTCAACCTCGTCCGCACCCCGTACGTGAACTGGGCGGACGGCGACGACCTGTTCCCGGACCACGCAATGGCCGCCCGGCTCGGCGCCCTGGAGCAGGCGGGGGTGGGCTGGTGCGCCGGGTGGAGCGAGGACCTCCACCCCGACGGCACCACCACGCTCTGGCGGTGCCCGGCGCCGCCCGGTCGGCACGAGGCGGGGGATGTATGGACGTACTGGCGCTCACCGGCCGACACCATTCCGATCGGACCGACCACCATCCTGGCCCGCACCGAGCTGGTGCGCGCGGCCCCGATGGGCGGCCTTGTCCAGGGCGAGGACTACATGGCGGCTGTCGGCATCACCAGCCTCGCTTCCGGCATCCTGCTGCCACTTCCGGTCTACCGCTACCGCAAGCACCCCGGGCAGATGACCGCACAGCCGGGATATGACCAGTTGGAGAGCGCCGCCCGCGAGCACGCCTGGCAGTACGGCCGCAGCCTGCGCTCGCTCCTGCACCGTGAGGCCCTGCGTGGCTGACGCACAGATCACGCTCACCTACAGCCGGAATGTCGGCGTCGTCGCCATTGCGACCGGCGAGCAGTACAAGTCCGCGGAAAGCGCGTTGAACGATGCCGGTTTTCGCCGGGGCGAGGCCGGGGTGTACCAGCTGACCTACACGGACGAGGCGGCAGTCAGAGCCACCCTGGCCCACTTGGCCGAGCGTGCCGAGGCGCGGGGGATACAGGTGACGGCCAGCAGCCGGCGCTTCATCGGTGATACCGCCCAGGACATCGCCCGTTGCTTGCCCGGCCAGTGGGACACCCGGGTCGAGATCTACTCCCACCCGGTGTGGCAGGAAGACCTCGTGGCCTACCTGTGGGACTGCGGCGAACTCGCCCGCGTCGTACAGACCGACCGAATCCCCTACGCCGCCACTCTCACCGACCCCATCTCCGGCACCACCTTGCTCCTCGTCGAACGCCCCGGTCATCAACTGGGCTACCTCGTCGGCGCTTTCGCACCGGAGCCGTTCGGTGAGGGGTTCGACGATCCGCACGCTCCCCGCAGCATCACCGTGCCGCCGTTCCCCGGCCGCGCCGCGCAGGTGATCAGCCAGCGCTACCTGCCCGCCTACGACCGCGCCGTCCACGAGCGCCGGATCGCGCACGTGGCCGAGGCCCTCGACCTCATCCAGTCGGAGTGGGGCTCCTGGAATGAGTTGCCTGCCGCCACCCAGCCCGGCGGTGCCGTGCGCGTCGAACCCCCGGTGTTCACCACGGCCGCCGGCGAGTTCCTGGAAAGCGCGTGGCGGGAGTTCCTCACCGTCCTGGACCACGCCCCGGCGCTACTCGACCAGTGCCGTCCAGCGACCAGCGCGTGGCCGCAGGACGCCGAGGTGCTCGACCAGCTCGCCGTCGCGCTCCTCACCACGCTGCAGGTTCGCGAGGACCTGAACAGCGGCGTTCCGCTGTCTCCCGCCGAGCACCGAGCACAGACCCGGCCGGCCATCGAGACCTGGCTCGCCTACAGCCAGCAGTTTCTGCGCCAGGCCCGCGCTGCCTCCCCTCGCCCACGCCCCACTGTTGCCCTTCCCCAGCCGCCCCACCGGCTCACGCCCGGCCAGGCACGCCATCGCTGACCGGCACCCGATTCCTAAGGAGACCCACCTTCTTGGACCCTGGTACTCACTTCGCCTTCGGCACTCATCCCCAACACGGCTTCGTCGCCTCCTTCACCGCCACAATGCCCGCGCACCTGGCCCACTGGTTCCTCACCCGCGAGCAGTTCGAGCCCGTCCCCGATCGTCCCGGGCTCTACCGCCTCACCGAGCCCTACCGTGACGGTCCGCGCCGCACCCGCCAGGCCGTCCGTGATCTGCGGGCCCAGGGCTACTCGGTGTCCGCCGACATGGGCCTCGATCCGGACGCACCGGCCGCCGCACCGCGCCCGGTATGGCGCCACGCTGTCTCGGATCGTCGCGCCCGCATCGCACAGGCCGCGGCCATGCGCTCCCCCCAACGCCGTGCGGCGCCGACCACCACCGCACCGGTCGCGCGAGCCATCCCGCCGAAGCCCACCTATGCTCCGACCGTTCACCTGTCGGCTGGACGCTCCCGATGACACCCTGCGGTGAGACGATCCGCATCACCCGCGGACGGGGTGGCGAGGTCGAGGTCACCGGCACCATCGACGCGTTCGCGCGGGACATCCTGCTCCGAGCCGGGTTCCTCTTCCTGCCGGCCCTGCGCGGGCACTGGATACGGCTGCCGTTCGACCTCGGCCAGGGCTGGGAGAACGAGCACGCGGCCTGGGCAGCGGACATGCTCACCGCCGCCCGCTACCCGGTGCACCTCGACCCCGGTCTTCGCCCTCACCCACCCGGCCAGGAGGCGCCGGCCGCGCCCTCACGGCCGCCGGCCATGACTGCCGATGCACCGCCCAGCAGGCCGCCCCGCCGCTGAAACCTTCCGATGCAGGAGCTGCTCCAAGAGGTCATCGAGGCCCGCACCGCCGGCGAGGTCTCCGAGGCCCTGCTCACCGCCGCAGCAAGGCTACGAAGCCGGTCCCTTGGTCCGGTTGGAGCGCCTCCTTGATACGGCGGGCCGCTTCTCTTACAGCTGGACACCGTCCGCGGGCAGCAGCTCGACGCCCTTGGCTGGCAACTCACGTTCCTCACCCGCGAGGTGCACGACGCGGCCAAGGATCTCGCCGCCACGGTCGGCGTGCTGCCGCCATACCGCACCCCGGTACCACCGCGGATGCGGCCCCGCCCCGCCCTGAGCACCACACCTCCCCCAGCGCCGCCCCGTAGCACGGCCGTCACCCGCCGAGCGTAGGACCGCCTGCGGATTCGGCGGGCTGGCCCCTTTTCACCTTCACTCACACACGACCCGTTCAAGGAGATCGATCTATGGCTGTCCATACGAAGTGGACCGTCGAGCACGCCTGCGGCCACGAAATCGTCCATGACTTGTCCGACCGCGCCGCCGACCGGCGGGCCGGGTTCGCCCGCTGGCTCGGCGAACGGGACTGCACCGAATGCTGGAAGGCCACCCGCGGCAACGACACTGCCTCCAAGGAGGAGTGGCTTGCCGTCAAGCGGGCCGAGGAACAGCGGGCCGCCGCCGAGTGGGCCACCAAGTTCGGCATGCCCCCGTTGGAAGGGCCGGAACGCGCCGTGGACTGGGGTGAACGCTCCCGCCACCAACTCATGACTGCAGCCCACACCACGCTCGTTGTCGAAGGCCCCTGGGACGAGGCCGATTGGGCAGATCTGGAGGAGAAAGCCCGTACGGTCACACGGGCCGGGTGGTGGATCGATCAGCGCGACGCTGACGGTACTGACCTGCCCGAACTCCTCGACGCCGCCACCGAGCATGACCGTGGTACCGAGAACCCGTTTCGCTAGGAACTGACCGCGCCGAAGTAGTGAGCAGGGGACCTCGCGCGACCCGCCCGGTACTCGCCATCCATGATGATGGGGAACTGCCTTGTGCGTTTGATCCACACGCCATGACCGGCCTCATGGTCCGACGCCTCACCAACGAGACCACCATCTCCTGGCGCAACCCGACTCCAGACGTCAAACGTCACATAAGTGATGAAACACCAGGAAGAAACGACCCTTTATTTGCCGACCGGGTGGGCAGCACGTCGTCCGACTCAGGGTTTCTGTAGCTGGTCGCGGTCTTTGGATTACAGTGTGATCAAGGGTGAGCTGGGGGATGAGGGGGCGTCATGCAGTTCGTGGTGGTGGAAGGGCCACGGGATCTACCTGCGGAGTTCGACGGCGCCTTTCTGGTGCCGGACAACTGGAACGACTACGGCTTCGTGACGCTATACAAGTTGCGCATCAAGCGTCGCGGGAGTGTTTCGCAGACCGTTGGCGGTGTCCGTATCGGGCACGTTGAGATGGGGTCAGGTGGCCGTGGTGAGTTCAACGCCACGGAGAGTCGGCTGCCACGCCGATTCACTGCTCTCGACGAGGACTTCTTTAGCCTGGGCGTCGATGACCGGTACTACGAGGCGCTCAGCACGCTGACGGATGGCGAGAGAGTCAGCGTGCTGACTGCCCTGCGAGACATCGCATACGACTACAGCGACGACGTTGTGGACCGTGTGCGGGATCTGCGGGTCTTCAGAGACTCCCTAATGCGGGACGTCCGCCATCCTCGAGCGGAACTGGAGCGCCTGCACCTCATCGCTCGAGGCCGAGAGCGGGTCGTCACCTTCGAGTGGGACTATACGCCTCCCCGACCTCCCGATGCTGGCCATGAACCGCCCAAGTTGCAGTTCCGTGCCATCCCGGCGTCACTGCCGCCGAGCAACGTACACGCACTGATCGGCCGCAACGGAGTGGGCAAGACCAGCATGATGCGTGCGATGGCTGCCGGGGTAGCCTCGGGAAGTATCGAGGTCAGACAGCTCACGACGTCCCGATCTGCCCAGGTCACACCGAACGTGGTGCTGGTGTCCTTCAGCGCCTTCGATGAACTACTTCACCACCAGGACGCGCCTGCGGGGTTCGCGTACATCGGTCTGCGGGACGGCAGTGATCCGCAGCGCCTGAAGACGGGTGAGGACCTGTCCGAGGAATTCGCCAGCAGTCTTGCCACGGCCCGTATCGGTGCCCGGCGCAGCCGCTGGGAACAGATCATGGCTACGCTCCGGTATCCGGAGTCCGGCTTTCTGGACGACTACGAAGGCGACCTCGAAGCGCTGTTGTCCGAGGGATCTGACCGCCGGTTCGAAGCCGCCGCGAAGCAGCTCTTTGAGCCGATGAGCTCTGGCCACAAGATCGCTTTGCTGACCTTGACACGGCTAGTCCATGAGGTGACCGAGCGCACGGTTGTCTTCGTGGACGAGCCCGAAGCCCACCTTCAGCCACCCCTGCTCTCGGCGTTCATCCGCGCCCTGTCGGACTTCCTGTCCGACGTCAACGGGATGGCGGTCGTGGCTACGCACTCACCGGTCGTCCTGCAGGAGGTACCGCGGTCGTGCGTCTACACGCTGCGCCGCTACGGCGACGTGGTGAAAGCGGAGCGGCCCCAGATGGAGACCTACGGGGAGAACGTCAGCGCACTCACGCACGAGGCATTCGGCCTGGAGTCCGCCGCCACCGGCTTTTACGCGGCCTTGGCCAGGGAGGTTGACGCGGGGCGGAGCTACGAGGACATTGTGGCGGACTTCGAGTCCCTGGGCAGCGAAGCCCGCGGTCTGCTGCGTGTCCTCACCCTCCGCCGGGAGGGAAGCACCTCATGATTCCGATCGACCCTCCGGCCATGACGGTGAAAGACACACTGACCGCCGCCTGCAGACGCCTGCAGGACCCCGTCCTGAAGAAGCGGCTCCTGGCCCGCGAAGCAGACCTGTCCGCAGCCGAGAAGAAGTACACCTACTTCGCCGAGCAGGACCGGCTCTACGCACTTGCCATCTACGAGCGCGACGCCGAGAAGAAGACACCGGACCGTGACGGGGTACATCTGAAGACCCTCTACAGTGCAGGGCTGGTGGGGCGTCGCGACGGGAGAAGGAAGTACGACGAGCTCAAGGCCCGCGCACCGTTCGGGCGCTGCCTCCTGTGCGGCAACAGTGAGATCGGTTCGCTCGATCACCACCTGCCCAAGGAGGCACTGCCGCTGTACGCAATTTGTCCGGTCAACCTGGTGCCGGCCTGCGGCAAGTGCAACCAGATGAAAGGCGATCGGATCGGCATCACCGCTGGCCAGCGCACCCTGCATCCCTACTACGACCGCCCCGGCGAAACTGGCCGGTATCTCGTTGCGGACATCACGGGCTGGCCCGTGCAGTTCCACATCCAGGCCCTGCCCAACTGGGACGCTGAGCTCCGTGCCCGCGTGGAGTACCACTTCGACACATTCCAACTGGCTGACCGCTATGCCGAGTTCAGCGTGTCCGTGGTGACTGCGGACCAGTGGCTGCACCGGCAGATACGAAGCGAAGGAGGCATACCCGCCCTGACCGATCACCTATATGAGGCCGCTAAGCAGCACGCCCGTACACATGGGCCAAACGCCTGGGATACAGCCCTGCGCTACGGGCTAGCCAGCAGTGATTGGTACCTCCACCACGGCGTCGATGAAGCCCCTTAAGAGGTCGCTTTTCTCGGTGTTTCATCACTGCATGTGACGTTTGGCGTGTGGTGTCGGGTCGGGCCAAGAGATGGTGTCCGCTCCACAGCCCATCGTTTCGGAATTCGAAGCGCCAGGCCGACAGCACCGGCTCGATCAACTCCCAGCGAACATCGGACGGATCACTCGGATAAGGGCGTCACGTCGGGGTGTCTCCACGTACCGCCGCGGACTGACTTCGCCCCGGCGCACAGCCGCGACAACGGAAGCACTCGGCAGCGAAGGCCGGGCACCCTGGCGTGAGACAGGCACAAGCCACTTCCAGCCTCGCCTGTCACCCCACCTGATTAGCAGTAATCAACCCGCCCCTCAGCAGTAAGATCACCAGAACCCAGCGGTCTAACAATCCACTGGATACACGGGCAACTCAGGCGAAAACGACCTCTGGGTCTGGCCCAGTTAAGACCACCGGATGCTGCGGCCTCCAGGATGAACAGCGTCGCCACGATCCCTGCCAGAAATCGGTGACCGTCGCATTGCTACCCCCCAAGGTGATCCGACATGCGTTCTCCCCGGCGCTCTACCCACGTGACAGCGTCTACTGCGAGTGACTTTCCGCCAGAGCACGGCGCATACCGGCCTCCGGATCGGGGCGCAACATAGCCGCAGATCGCCGGTTAGCCAAACCGGTGATCCTGCGGACCATTGATCCTCCCGCCGCCACACGCACAGCGTGGAAGAATCCGCATGCTCCCACCATCCTGGACCCCGCCATCCACCCCGGCCTTCGCGCCGACACCCGATCCCCTCACGCCCTATCGGGACATCACTCATGGGCACTTCGAGGCCGGCGACCAAGTCGTGGTCGTCAAGGGTGTGTCGGGGGTCGAGTTGTGGGGGGATGCGATGCAGGTCGTCGCCTCGTCCTGGCACACCCCGACCGACGAGGACGGCTGGCGGCTACGCGATCCCAACGGCGGAGCGCAGACGTTCATCACCGCGCACCCCCGCTACCTCGTGCACCTCTCGCGCCGCTGCCCGGACTGCATGAGCTACCTGCGAGCCATGGCTGATCATCTGATGCCGAAGTACGCCGACCACGCCGACGCTGTTATCGACTGCGGCTGGTACACCACCACGGCCCTCGGCCAACTGGTCCACATCGCCGATGCCCGGGGCGGCCGGTGAGACTGCCTCTCCGCCGCCCCGGCCGCGCCCCCACACTGGCGCGCCCACGGACCCAGGCCACCAGGGACACATCGTTCCGGTTCTGGCCCGCACGCCTGGCAGCCGACCTGCTGCAACGGCTCGCATCTGAGGCCCACCGCATTAAGCAGGACCTGCGCCTCACCACCACCACGTCCGCATCCGACGACCGGCAGGGGGCCAGGGCCGTACCGACCGCTTCCGCTCAACTCGCCACCGTCCTCGCCCAGCTCGCCGACGAGCGGTCCGGTCCGCTGGCCACCGTGCGCGGCCTTATCGAGCACACCTCGCACCGCGCCTCTATCCAGCCAGGAACAGGCCCAGCGACTGCGCACCAACTGGAGCTGATCGCCCGCCGCCTCTACGGCATCCAGCAGGACCTCGATGACGCCGCTGCCCATCTGACCACCCGCTTCAAGCGGTCGACTGCAGCGCCAGTGGTACCGGCCGCACGAGCCTGTGCCCGGCACTCACCTTAGGAGAAACCCTTCCCTTGCCTCTGGCCGACCGCGCCCTGACCATCCGCCGCGACCCGCACTCCGAGGAAGTGCTTGGCCGCGGTGGCGATCCGGAAGCCCACAGCGTGCTTCAACGGGCCGGCTTCGTGCCCGTCCACCGCCTCCACGAGACCTACCACCGCGCTCCCGCCGGCCTGGCGCAGGACGAGGAGAACCGCCTGGCCACCGAAGCCGTGGCCCGGCTGCGGGCGGTCAGCTACCAGGTCGACTGCGACCCGTCCTTCGACACCGACCGCCGCCCCGCCCAGTACGAGCCGCTGGGTGCCTCGGTGGCCCAGCTCGCCGACCGGATCCGACAGGCGACCACCACAGAGGAGGTCGCTGAGATCCTGACCGAGCTGACTGGCCCCTGCGACGGCATCCTCGATGCCGTCGGTCAAGTCCTCACTGCTGCGGCTGAGTTCCACGACGATCTTGGCGCATCAACTGCCCCGTACACCGCGCGACGGCTGCGCTATCTCGCCGAGGAACGCCTCGCCGTCGTCCGCACCGACCTGGTGCACACGCGCAATGACCTCGCCGACCGGCATGCCTCGCACCCCGGCCGCGTCGCGTGCACCCAGGAGGTCCCTGCCGACGAACGCGAACGGTCCGCCATGTGTGCCTGCCCACCTCCGCCGCGCGCCATCCCGGTCCCCCCGCCCGTGGCCGCCGGACCGCGCCGCTGACACCACCCCCTCCCCCGCCAAGGACTCCATGCACCACCACGAAGACCCCGAGCGCCTCGCCTCCTTCGCGGACGTTCTCTCCGGTGAACTCCCCGGTACCTGGCGCAGCACCCACCACCCCGCCAAGGACGAGGAGGCTCTTGCCGAGCTGGCCGACCGCGTCTGGGATCTGGACCTCGTCGCCGAATCCCTCGCCGCGCACCCGTTGCGCCAGGCGGCCGTCCTGTCCCGTCCGGACGGTGCCCAGCTGGTCATTCTCGACCGGCACGACGAGCGCGACGGTTTCCTCATCGCCGCCGTTGCACCGCGCGGCCTGCCCGATGAGGCGTACGGCGGCGTGCCCGAGCCCAATGGCATCGCGGTGACCGACGATCCCTTCCTCGCCGCAGAACAGGTCGCCGGTGACCTGCTCGCCCGCTACGACACCGCCCTGGCCCGCGCCCGCCTCAACGCCATGGACGACATCGTGCCCTCGCAGCCGGACCGGGTCGTGCTGACCTGGCAGCCGGACGGCAGCCTCGCCGCCGCCCCGGTCGGGGATACAGCCGCGAACGTGCTGGCCGCCAACGGCTTCGTCAAGGACGAGCAGACCGGCGTGTACCGGCTCTCCGGCGACGACACCTACACGCAGGCGCGTGCCGTCCGCGCAACCGGCCAGCAGCTGCGTGCCCACGGCATTGGCACCGCACTCCAGCACCCCTCCGGCCGGATCGCCCCCACTGCCACGGCGCCGGTAGCCACGCCGGCCCCGACGGCGTCCCGGGCGTCGGCGGCCCGGACGCGATGAGCGAGGTCGAGCCCGACTTCGATGTCCTGGAGTACGTCACCATCGCCAAGGACGCGCGAAGCGGACTGGTCGTCGCCCTGGGCGGCACAGAGCAAGCCGCCGCTCTCCTGCAGCGAGCCGGCTTCCTCGATCACCCCGGCCCCCGCGGCACGTACCACCGTCTTCCCCATGGTCTTCCCGCCGCCGAACAGCGTCGGAAAGCCAGGGCCGCATCGCACGCCCTGCTGAGCGCCGGATGCAGCGTTCACCTCGACCCAGCTTTGAATGCCCTCGCCGTACCCGACGCCGGCCGGGAGGCCGCACTGCGGTACGTCGCTGAGCTGGCCCAACAGGGCACTCGTGCCTCAAGCGGCGAGGATAGGGCTGCCCTCCTGACCGAGATCGCCGCACCCGCCGAGGGACTTCTGCCGCTCATCCCGGCAGGCCATAGCGGTCGCCTGCTTCTGGTCCCTGCAGCCCGGCGCCAGTGGCGCAAACCTGGAACCGGCTGCGCAGCTCGGGAGCGTGGCTGATGCGCTCTCGCGGGCCGCCGACCAGATCTTCCGCGTCCGAAACGACGTCGCCCGCATGCCCGCCCAATCGGGGCAGGCCGTGAGGACGCACAGCCCAGCACAGCGTCCTGTCGCTGCCGTATCCCGCAACCGCTGAAACGGGAGGGTCATGGGCAACCGTGCCGACGAGTACGGCACCGACGTCGAGATCTACCGCAGATGGCTGAATCCCACCATCTACGTCGAGACGCCGACCGGCGCGCCCGCGAAGCTGCTCGACCAGCTCGACCAGCTGGGCTTCGAGCGACACCAGTTCCCCACCCCGGAGCCCGTCTACATCTGGCACGAGGTCCCCGCACACCTCGACAGCGCCGAGCAGCAGCGCCTGGCGACCCGCGCCATCCCCACCCTCCTGCTGGCCGGATACAAGGTCAACTGCACACCCGAGGTGTTCGACCAGGCCGCCTACCAGCAGGCACTGCACGACATCCGATCCGGCACCTCCCGTCAGACCACCCACCCGCCCGGCGGCCCTGCCGCCACCTCCCGGCGCCCCGCGCCCACCGGACGTACCCCGTAAACGCGGCGGGCCCCAGCCGGGGCCCGCCCTCACCCCCACCCGAAACAACCACTCGGAGAACCCGTAACTCCCCGCACACCCCCGCCGATGAGCCGGCGCCTCAGCCCCCGCTTGGCGACCGCCGTGTTCCGCCGCTACCTGCGCGCCTGCATACCGGCAGGGCCCGACCGCACCTGTCTCCTGGCCGGTGCGCGCCCCGAGGCCGCCCTCAGTGAAGCCCACCGGACCACCCGCCCGTAATCCCGATCTACCGCCTGGAGGAGCATGCCGCACCCGACACAGAACACCGCCCGACTGACCGCCGAGATCACCCAGCGGCTCGCACACCTTTCCCACGATCTGCACCAGCTGCCTGCCGACGAAGCCGTCCAGGTCATCGCGCGCATCGTCAACCCGGATGACGGCATCCTTGGCGCTTTCACCCAGCTCGTAGAAGCCGGGTCCCGCCTTGCCCGGCACCAGGCCGAACGCGGTGCGCTGCCGGCAGAAGTGTGGCTGTCCCTGGGCCGGGCCGCGAACGAGCTGTACAGCATCGGCCTGGACCTGGACGAACACAAGGACACTCTCGTCCAGTTCGGCACACGGACGGGCCTGGCAGCGAGCAAGCCTCCCGCCCCGGCCCCGCTGGTCGCCCGGCGGCGCCGGTGAGGAAGACCCAGTGGAAGGGCTGGGGGCCGGGCGAGCAGGCCGAGCAGCACTACCTCGTCGAGCCCCGGGCGCTGGCCGGCGGAGGCGACATCCGTCACGTCTCGGAGTTCCTGCGTGCCTCAGGCTGGCAGGACAGGTCCAAGATGGGCGGCCCTCTGGTCATGGAGAGCCCCGACCGTGCGGTCCGCCTCTCCTACGACCCCTACACCCAGCCCGGCGGCTGGACCATCCGCAGCGCGGCACAAGGCAACCAGGCCGAGTGGTGGGCGGTGATCGGCCGGCAGGCGCCGGTGGAGATCGTCGCGGGACTGACCGACGCTCTCACCCGCTCTCGCTCCGCGCACGCCCCCAACGTGTGGGCGCCCCTGCAAGAGCAGCACTGGCACACGCAGTTCGAGGGCCGGAACTACACGGCGGCCAGCCCCGACGGTACGGCGTGGATGCACTTCCGCCAGGACGGTGACGGCAACGCCCTGTGGTGGTCGGGTGCCCGGGACGAGCGCGGCAACGGCTGGACCGCCCAGTTCGCTCCCAGCACCCCCATGCACCTCGTCCAAGCCTTCTCCACCGCGATGGCCTCTCCCGAGCCGGTCATGCGCCCCCGCGGACGCGTCCCGCACAGCACGAAGATCCGGACCACCTCCGTGTCCGTCCTGCCCTCCCAGCTCAGCGCCTGGCAGCAGGCCCGCATCACCGCCGCCCGCGCCGGCACCTGGGCCCGCAACTCCGTCCGCAGCCCACGCCCCCGCACCACTCCCCGACCCCACGCCGGTGCCGGCGCATTCCGCGCCCGCCGCTGACCCGCACCACCAAGGAATTCTGTGCCCCACCTCACCCCGGACAGCGTCCACGCCGCCACCGAGACCCTCTCCCGCCTCACCGAATACCTACGCCAGGACCCGGACCCCGCTGAAGCCCTCGCCTTGGTCGAGCCGTTGCTGGACGAGTACACCGGCCTTCCCGTCCAGCTCGCCGACGCCCTGCGTGCCCTCGCCCGCATCGTGCAGACCCACCGCCCGGACACCCCGCTGGGCCATAAGGTCGACCTTCTGGTCCAGGAACTGCGCAGTGCCGCCTGGGAACAGACCGACCAGCACACTCTCCACTACGTCATCGACGACCTGCGCGCCTTGTACGCCTCCTCCGAGCCGACGCGCACGGTGGGGTGCGGCTCGTGCCGGTGAGCGGACAGCAGCTCGAAGAATTCGCCAGGAGGCACGCCTGGCGCATCCCGTTCGACACCAGTCCCCGTCACCTCGCCGGCCCCGGCGACGCCCGCCATGTCACCCACGGCCTGGCCTCCGCCGGATGGAAACGCACCTCCGACCCGCTCAGCCCCGAGATCGTCCTGAGCAGCCCGGATCACCGCTACCGCCTCGACTTCGTCCCGCAGTCCAGCACGTTCGCCTGGTGGCGGCTGTGGGCCGGATCCACCGACACCGAGCCGGGCTGGACCGCCACCTTCGGCGAACTCGTGCCCGCCGAGGTCCTCGCCGGCTTCACCGACGCCCTCGTCGCCCCCGCACCCACCGAACACAGCAGCCCGCTGGATGTGGTGGCCGCTGCGGGATGGCTCCTGGACGCACGCGGCGCGGCCAGCTCACCGGACGCTGCCTGCCGTCTCGAACGACGCTCCGACTCCCTCCCGTCCTGGCAGGTGGAGGTCCACGATCCCGACCGCGGGCGCCACGGCCCCCGGCTGTGGCACGCCTCCTTCGACAACCGCACGCCCGACCACCTGGTCAACGCCTTCCTCACCGCGCTCGTCAACCCCGCCCCGCTCCAGCGCGGGATGGGCGACCGCACCGCCCACCACAGCGCCGTTCAGACGCCCAGCCCGCTGAGGCCGGAGCAGATCGTCGAGGCACACACGGACCGTCTCAACAGCATCCGTGCCAAGGTCCGTGCTGCCCGCCGGCAGAACAGCAAACCCAGCACTTCCCCGGCGGCGCCCGCCGCCACGCGGCCGGCCGCCCGCCGCTGACCCCGCGAAAGGACACCCCTATCTCCCACCCGCACGCTCACCGTGGGTTCCTGGACCACCTCGACGGCTACATACACGAGGCCAAGAAGATCCTCGACGCCTGGAACGTCTACTCCGACGAGCACACCGACCTCGACGGCTGGCCGTACGACGACCACGCCTACGGGCTGCGCCAGCAACAGCGCGATGCCGACACCGCCTCAGCGTTCGAGAACCTGCGCGCAGGCGCCCAGCACCTGCTGGACACCGCCGACGCGCAACTGTCCCTGGTTCCCGCCGGCACCGCGCAGACTCGCTGGATCTACCAACTCGGCGTCCTGCGCGACGCGCTGGACCGCCTCAACACGTTGCACGAGGAATGGCTCCGTACCCGCGAAAGTCTCCCGGCCGACGGCAAGCCCGGGACGAACGTCTTCGACGCCGCCCTTGCCGAGCACCACGCCGAGTGCTGGAGCTACCTCGACGACTGGGCCACCCACGGTCACGTGATCAGTGAGATCAACACCGCTGCCCGGCACGCGCCGTCCCCGCTGGCTCCCCCGCCCACCACGCGACCAGCCCGGGCCACTGGCCGAACCGCGGCGGCACGGAGGTGACGGTGCACGACGGCCTTTCCCAGACGGTCGACATCGACTTCGTTGCTCCACGTCACCTGGCCGGCGGCGGTGATCCCGCATGGATCACCGTCCCCTGCACCGCGCCTGCGGCTGGAGCCACGGCCACGACCCCCTGATGCCGCGAGTCATCCTCTCCAGCCCCGACTATAAGGCCCTCCTGCGGCTGGAACCGGACCCCGACGGCCAGTGGTGGACGCTCCAGCACGCGCCCACCGAGGACCGGTACGCCTGGTACGCGAGCTTCGGCGCCCGCACCCCCGTCGAGATCATCGCGGCCTTCACCGACGCGCTCATCGATCCCACCACCGGCCGGGACAAAACCAACGACCCCCTGGCACCGCTCCTGGGCGCCGGGTGGTCGCCGTCCTACAATCTCCACCGGTTCGTCTCACCCGACGGCACCGTGCGGATCGACGTCCACGAGACGACAGGTACCTGGTGGATCGGCACCGTCCTGGACGACGCACGGCCCCCGGTGTGGCAGGCCCGCTTCGGCGAGCACACCTGATCGCCGCATTCACCACCGCGCTCACCGACCCGCACCCGGCAGCACGCACCGGCACGGTGCTCAGCCTCCCGACCCACAACCCGGATCTGGTCACCCACACCCGCCAGGAAGTACCGGCCCAGCAGGTCGCCTCCGCGCTGGAGGACCGCGTCCGCCAACTCGCCGCCCGACCCGCGGCCCCGGCAGCACCAACCGCCATCCCCCGACGCCCGTCCGCCGGTCCCAGCCGCACCCACTGATGCCCTTGTCCCCGCACCGAAGCACGTAGCCCTTTGCCTCCTACCTCCGTCAACAACTCCGACGGTTACGACATCGCCTTCCGTCTCCTGATGGGCGTCCTCGCCGTCCTCGTCCCCCTGTCCCACCTCGCCTGGCTGTCCGGCAACATCACCGCCTGCCTCACCGGGCACACCTGGGCGTCGTACCAGCCGACCACCGCCCTGCTCCACCCCGACAAGCTCTGGCCAACGGCCGGGAAAACGTCCCTGCTGATCAGTGCCCGCATCATCCCCGTCACCGTGCTCCTCGCACTCGGCGCAATGGCCGGACTGCTGTGGGCCCGGCACAAGAACAACGGCGGCGGCAGGAAGAAGAAGATCACCGGAATGGCCAAGCCGAAGGACATCGAACCTCTCATGGCCAAGGCGATCACCGACAAGGCGCGCTCACTGCGTCCGAGCCTGAAGACCGCGAAGCACATCGACGCCCGCGACACCGGCATCCTCCTCGGCAACCTCCAGGGCACCAGGCACGAGGTCCGCATGGGGTACGAGGACGTGGCCGTCGCCATCATGGCGCCGCGGTCGGGAAAGACCACCTCGCTGGCGATCCCGTCCATCCTCAACGCGCCGGGACCCGTCCTGCTGACCTCGAACAAGGCGGCCGGCGACGCCTACACCGCCACCCTCGACGCCCGCGCCACGGTGGGCCGGGTGTGGTCGATGGACCCACAGCAGATCGCGCACGCCGCCCGCGAGATGTGGTGGAACCCCCTCGCCGACGCCAAGACCCTGGACGGCGCCGGCCGCCTCGCCGGCCACTTCCTCGCCGCCTCCGTGGACGCCTCCCAGCAGGGCGACTTCTGGTCCAAGGCCGGATCCAACATCCTCAGCCAGCTCCTTCTCGCCGCCGCGCTCGATGACCGGCCGATCACCGACGTGATGCAGTGGCTGGCCTTCCCCGCCGACCGCACCCCGCTCGACATCCTGCGCGACCACAACTTCACCGCGGTCGCCTCCCAGCTCAAGGGCACCGTGGAAGGCCCGCCCGAGACCCGCGACGGCATCTACGAGACCGCCCGCCAGTACGCCGCCGCCCTCCTCAACAGCGAGATCGCCGCCTGGGTCACCCCGCAGAAGAACGTCCCCGAGTTCAAGCCCGCCGAGTTCGTCACCTCCACCGACACCCTGTACCTGCTGTCCAAGGACGGCGGCGGAGGCGCGTCGGCGCTGATCGCCGCGTGCGCGGACTCCGTGATGCGGGCCGCCACAGCTCAGGCCGAGCGCGCCGGCGGCCGGCTCGACCCGCCGATGCTGGCGATCCTGGACGAGGCCGCCAACGTCTGCAAGATCTCGGACCTGCCGGACCTGTACTCCCACCTCGGCTCACGCGGGATCATCCCGATCACCATCCTGCAGTCCTACCGCCAGGGCCAGAAGGTCTGGGGAGACGCGGGCATGGACGCGATGTGGTCGGCCGCGACCGTCAAGGTCATCGGCTCCGGTATCGACGACCCGGACTTCGCGGACAAGCTGTCCCGGCTGATCGGCGACCACGACGTCGAAACCACCTCCACCTCCACCTCCGAGTCCGGAAAATCGACGTCCGTGTCGATGCGGCAGGAGCGGATCCTGCCGGCCGACGCGATCCGCGCCCTGCCCAAGGGCACCGCCCTGGTCTTCGCCACCGGCATGCGCGCCGCGATGCTCGACCTGCGCCCCTGGTACGCCGAACCCGATGCCGGCGAACTGGCCGCCGCCTCGGCCCGCGCCTCGAAGGCGATCACCGAGCGTGCCGTCGCCAAACACGCCCCGCTCCAGTCGGATTACCGGCAGGCCGCATGAGCGAGTCCCGGCTGCACCTGGTGCCGGTCCGCTCCCGCGAGGCCAAGGACTTCGTCCGGACCTGGCACCGGCACCACGCGCCCCCGCTAGGACAGATCTTCGCCGTCGGAGCCGCCGACGAGGAAGGCACCCTGCGTGCCGTGGCGATCGTGGGCCGGCCCGTCGCCCGCCACCTCGATGATGGCACCACCCTGGAAGTGACCCGTACCGCCAGTGACGGGGCGCGCAACGCCAACTCGCTGTTGTACGGAGCGGCATGGCGAGCGGCGAAAGCCCTCGGATACCGGCGGTTGATCACTTACACACAGGACGGCGAGAGCGGCGCGTCCCTGCGCGGGGCCGGCTGGCACACCCCCCGCCGGCCCCGGACCGACCGCGGCAACGACCGCATCGCCCGGCTCTTGTGGGAAGCCCCCTGAACCCTTGCGACGGGGCCGGAGGCCGGCGGTCCACCACACCTGGCGCTCTTGAAATCCCTCGTCATGAACCGGAGTCGAGCCTGTCTGTGAGATCGCACAGCCGCCCGGCGGGCTCGCCGTGCCGGCGCCACTCCCCGACCAGCGTGCCGCCCGTCTGCGCTGACCCCGTCTACCTCCGCGACCTGTGATGACGACACCACCCGACCACAACCACACGCCCCTGTTCGACGTGGACGCGCCCGTGCCGCTGATGCCCGTGGAGCGGCTGCTGGCGCTTGCCGACCTGTACACCGAGCACAACGACCGGATCGACCTGCTGTTCGCCGGCCGCGCCCCTCATGAGCCGGGGGCTTCCGTGTCATCCGCCCGGCGTCTGGAACGCGAGGCCCTTGCCTCCATCACAGCGGTCCGGCAGCAGCGCCTGCCTGCCATCGAACCGGTGTCCAGCGCCGTCGTACGGCTTAAGCAGATCGCCTACCTGACCAGCGGGGCCACCCGCTACCTCACCGCCGCCCAGCAAGCTCTGCCCGAGGGCGATGCGGCGCACGCACCCCGCGATACCCGTCGCGGGCTCGGTCAGTACCTGCGGCTGGCCCGCGAACTCACCGCCCTCGCTCCCGCCGCCATCGTCGAGTCCGCCACGCATATTGCCGCCAGACTTCCCGACCGGGCGCGCAGCAGCACCACCGTCCCCGGCATGGACGCCGGCCATCGCGACGCCTTGCTCGAAGTCGCCCGTGGCCATGTCATCGTTACCGGGCAGTACGAGCAACGCGGCTACGGCCACACCGTGTCGGTGGGCATCGACGTGCTGCGCCACCTGGAAACTCAGGAACTGGTCACCCGCGAGCCCGCCTCCGCACCCCCCTTCTTCCCTGGCGGGCCGCTACGCGACCGCGTCCGCCTGACATCTCTCGGTCTTTCCGTCCTCAGCACGGTCATCGGCTCCCCCCTGCACATCCGCCTGTCCGCGGCCCGCCCTGTCTCCACCCCGGCTACGGCCACCACCGTCCGCGCACGCCGCTGACGGCGCCACACGCGCACACCGCCTGCCTTCCTGCCGCAGCCTCGTTCACACAAGGAAGCCCCCAGATTCCCGCCTCGCCCACGCTCGTCTGTATATCGCTCGGTGCCGGCGTCCAGTCCAGCGCCATGCTCGCCCTCTCCGCCAACGGCCATCTCCCGAAGGCCGATTACGCGATCTTCGCCGACACCGGCTGGGAGCCACACGCCGTCTACCGGCACCTCAACCGGCTGGAGAAGGAGATCGCCGCTCCCGCCGGGATACCGATCCTGCGCGTCTCCTCCGGCAACATCCGACGCGACGCCCTCGACCCCGGTCACCGCTTCGCCTCCATGCCCCTGTACATCCTCAACCAGGACGGCAAGCAGGGCATGACCCGGCGCCAGTGCACCGGCGAATACAAGATAAAACCGATCAAACGACAAGTCCGGGAACTCCTCGGCTACCCCTACCCGCAGCGCGTCCCAAAGGACGTCTTCGTCGAGCAGTGGGTCGGTATCTCCACCGACGAGTTCCACCGCGCCAAGGACGCCGACGTCCGCTACATGCGCAACCGGCACCCGCTCATCGACCTGGGCTGGTCGCGCACCGACTGCGTCCGCTACCTAACCTCGCTGGGTCTCGCGGACACCCCGAAGTCCAGCTGTCTGGGCTGCCCGTTCCACGGCAACGCGCAGTGGCGGCACATTCGGGACACGAGCCCCGACGAGTGGCAGGACGTCGTGGAATTCGACGCCGCCATCCGCCAGGGCAACGCCCGCTCGAACGCCGGCGGCAACCAGCTGCTCGGGCAGGCGTTCCTCCACCGCTCCCGGGTGCCGCTCGACCAGGCCCCGATCGACCACGTCACGGCTGCCGAGTGGGCCGCCCGCCAGCAAGAACTCGACGACCGCGCCCCCATGGAGGAGGAACTGGAGAACGGGGTGGTCGACGGCTGCTCTCCCTGGACCTGCCGAGGAGAGACCGACCTGGTGCAGGACGACTTCGCCCTGGCCTCGTGAGACGGATCATCCTCGACCTGTTCGCCGGCCCCGGCGGGTGGAGCCACGCCCTCTCCGTCCTCGGGGCCCGCGACATCGGCCTGGAATGGGACACCTGGGCCTGCAAAACGCGAGCCTGCGCCGGGCAGTTGACTATCCAGACCGATGTCGCCCGCTATCCGGTATGGATCTTCTCCGGCCGCGTGCTCGGGCTGATCGCCTCCCCGCCGTGCCAGGCGTGGTCGATGGCCGGCAAACGCCTCGGCCTGGTCGACCAGCCCCTCGTCCACCAGGCCGTCACCGACCTCGCCGCCGGCCGCGACACCCGCGAGCAGGTGCTCTCCGCGTGCGCCGACCCCCGATCCCTGCTCGCGGCCGAGCCCATGCGCTACCTGCACGCCCTGAATGCGGTGGGCGAGCTGGAGTGGGTGGCCATGGAGGAGGTGCCCGACGTTCTGCCTCTGTGGAAGCAGTACGCCGCGGTGCTGCGTGCCTGGGGTTTCTCCGTGTGGACCGGGATCCTGAACGCGGCCGACTACGGCGTCCCCCAGACCCGCCGTCGTGCGATCCTCCTCGCCTCCCGCGTCCGTACCGCCGAGCCGCCGCCGCCCACACACGCCCAGGTCGCCGAGCCCGAATCGTTGTTCGGTCCCGGCCGCGCACGGTGGGTGTCGATGGCCCAAGCCCTGGGCTGGGGCCGGACCGACGGCCCGGTGCCCACCGTGTGCGCCGGGGGCGGACCAGGAGGCGGCCCCGAACCCTTCCCCTCTGGGGCCCGCAAGACCCTCACCGACGCCCGCGCTCGCGGCACCTGGACCCCACACCCGGGCGGGACCGCCAGACACGGCAGCCGCAACGACCAGCTGGTCGACCGCGAAACGCAGCCGTGCCCTGCTGAAGCCAACCGCTGGGCATGGTCCTTGCGGAGCAACAACCAGGCCAACGCCACCGTGCGACGGGCAGACGAGCCGGCCGGGACACTCTTCTTCGGGCACCGCGCGAACGAATGCACCTGGGTCGCCGAACCCGCCGCTCCCGTACCCCTGCACTTCCCTGAAGGGCAGAGCCTGGCGGTGCCGGAGCCGATCCGGATCACCGCCCGGGAGGCGGGGATCCTGCAGTCCTTCCCGGCCGACTACCCCTGGCAGGGCAACAAGGGCCAGCAGTTCTCCCAGATCGGCAACGCCGTCCCGCCCCGGCTGGCCGCCCACCTTCTCGCTCCGCACCTGAACGTCCCGCTCAACACCGACGACTTCACTCTGGCCGCCTGATGCCCCGCACCCCACAACCTGACGAGGACGACCTCGCCACCATCACGTCGTGGCCGCCGGTGTACTACGCCGAGCAGGCTCTACTTGGCGCCCTCCTGTCCGACCCGCAGCACCTCGCTGACGTAACTGGGATCAGCCCAGAAGCGTTCTCCACCGCGTCGCACGCCGCGGTGTTCGCAGCGATCTGCGCCGTGCCCGCCCCCGCCCTGGCCGACAACACCGACTACGCCGCCGCGTTCGCCGCACTGCGTGCGCAATCACCCTCTGGCCTGGCCGAGCGCACCGAGCACATCGTCTGGCTCGGCAAAGTGCTCACCACTGCCCGCAAGCAGGCACGCGGACTGACCGCCGCACACCTGCACGGACTCATCAGCGCATGTCCCAACCCCCGGCACACCCCCGCGTACGCCCGGATCATCGCGGCCGAATCCGCCCGCCGCCGCCTGCGCAAGGCCGCCGCCCGCCTGGTGCACACGGCACGGGAAGCCTCGCTCCCGCATCCCGTGCCGGCCGCACTGGCCGAGGCCGACACCCTCGCATCCGTCGTGGACGACATCGCCGCCGCCTTCCCAGCGCACTCCGGGCCCCTGCCGCGCACTCCCGCACCACCACCGGCGCCCCTGCACGACGGCGGCGAAGCCGCCCAGGAGGAGCGGCTGCTGCTGGCCACGTGCACGGCACGCCCGGCCGAAGTCGAGCAGATGCGCTGGCTGACCCCCGAGGACTTCACCCACCCCCTGCACGCAGCGCTCTGGCAGTGCCTCACCGCACTTGTACGCCGCGACGTGCCAGTCGACCCCGTTACCGTCATATGGGAGGCCCAGCAGCGCGGTGCCCTGAGCGCCGCGGACGACCATCGGCACCTGCTCACCTTCCTTGCCGAACCGGACGTGTCCGCGCTCTACCTGGGCGAGCGCATACTGCACCGGTCTGTGATTACCACGGCCCACCACGTCGGCCGCCGCATCGTGGCGTTCACCGACGACCCGGCCAACACCCCCTACCAACTCGTCGTCGGCAGCTGCCGCGCCCTCGCCGAAATGACCGCCATTCGCGCCCGGTGGCACCACGCCACCACGTCCACGCCAACAACCTGGTCCCCGCGCCGCACGGCCAGGACGGCGCCCCGCGCCGGCCCGCCGCCCACCACAGCCCCACCGACCAGCCGCATCGCACGCTGACCGAACCTTTCCGGCGGCCGGACCCAACCGGTGCGGCCGTCGGCAGAAGGAACCCCCTCCGTATGACCACGCCCTCCATCGACGCCAGTGGAGAAGCTTCCTCGCGGTCGTTACGGAGTAGGTCCGCAGCTCAATGACGCAAAAACACAGCAAGCCGGGACGTCGCTCAGTCAGTGCGACCAGTCTGCTGGGATCACCACCCCACTGACGGGCATGCAGTGGCCGACCCGCCACACAGTAGTCTGCAACGTCGCACCATTCCGCGTAATGGTGAACCGCGCTAGCCGGACTGCCGGGCCTGCAGCTATCAAGCCGTCGAGCTGCGCTTTCCTCCCCCATGGTGCAAGCTGTAGATGTCCAGGCAAGGGCTACAGGACGATCTTCAGAGAAACAGCGGCAGCGACCAACACACCTCCCCATTCAGTGGAAACCGTCATGCCTAATTCTCTAGAACCTGTCTCGGACGAATCAACCGAGCGAGTAGCATTGGGACGAGTTAATATTCGTTCATGCCCTCAAAAGTATCTACACGCCTTCGAAGAGAAAATAGAGGCATATAGACATCGGACTACATTCGATGGGCTAACCAAGACGCTTGAACAGTGGCGTCTGGACTGCCCCAACTCAGCGAATGACGCTGATGCACAAGAGGCACTGAAAGAAGCCAAGCACGCCCGAGACTTATACAACATCCACACGTATAGACTCGACACGGGAGAGACGTTTGCCCTCGATCACCAAGGTCGATGGATAGCACTTTTCGTGCCGGGCTCGACATCTCCCACGGCTACAGCGACTTCAGTTGCTCGTGCTATGCAGCAAGCTGCGAAAGAAGAGCTTGGCGTCACCGATGCAACAATTAACGTCGACCTGGTACCTCCCCCAGGCTTGACCGCTGAACGCCTTGAAGAACTTGCGGTAGTCGTCCACCTCGCCATGACGTTTCGACTACCGAATTCTTGGCTTCGCAGACACAAAGGGCAAGGGGATCTGCGCCCCCTGATCGAGAAGTTGGCTCAATTTCACGGCGAGGAGGGTGCTTTCACAGTTCGCGGCGCGCGAGTGAACCTTCCACATGAGGTAATCGACAGTCTAGATGAAGGCGTAAGCGGCGGACACATCGACATAGCGGCCACCGCCTCGACAGGCGAATCATACGACTCAAAAGCACACGTGGCTCAATTCCAAAGCAGGCTCCTCGCGCTCTACGGGGATCTAACGCCGGTGGTCTTGATTTTGGCCGTCGCCTGGCTGATTGAGGAGTGGATTTCGCGGGGCGGTTCGGCATGAGCAACGCGAAGTCACCGCCGGAGTCTAGCCCCAGGTCCCACAATGCCCTATCTACACCAACCTGGGAATTTCTAAAGCGTGTACGCCCCGACCCTTGGAGCTTCCTCATATCACTCGCCGGAGCCGCTGGAGGGGCTTGGCTGGGACACAGCGAACCCAGTCAAATGGATTCTGCCGCGCGAGTCGCCGCTTCGCTGATAGCGATCATCATCGGGGCTGTAATTGCTGCCCTGGCAATGATTACACGGGCGTGCGATAGCACGTTTCTAAAAACAGCGAAGGCTGCGGATAAAGCGGACCCCAGCCATCCAATCCTACCCATAGCTCGACACCTGTCGCCCTTTTTCACCGTAACGTTTCTAGGAATTCTCGCGGGGGCGTCACTGCTCGCACTGTCAGCCATACCCTCATGCGCAGCACAGGAAATCCGTATGGCTTTTTGCGCTACGGCCGGATTCTTTACTGTTTGGACACTTGCGGGGCTTCCGCGAGCCATGGGGACCCTTATCCACTTTACATATCTTGTGGAAGCGAGCATTCCATCACCCGGCCCTGCACCCAATCCCCCTAGGCGGGATCAGCAAGGCTAATTGCGGCCGCCGACCCTCACTTTTCGATGCCTTACTGGATGTTAGGGACGGGCCACGAACACATAACGGTCACTATGGCTGTCCGTCGACCTACATAATCTAGCGAGCTAGCGTCGGAAGGCACCACCGAAGCGATCACGATCCCGATCGCCGCTCCTTGATGTCGGCGCTACCTGTGAGCCCATCAGGCAGCTGCGTAGCTGGCATGGAACAGGTCTAGCGCTCGATCAAGGTCCCGAAGCGTGCGCAGCTGCACCTCAAGGTCACCCGTCCCGTGATGACCGAGCCCCGTCACGTCCCGGGTGAAGCCGGGTACCAGGTCGACCTCCTTCGGATCGACCTTGAGGTAGACAAGGAGCTTGGTCTTCTGCGGCGGGCAGGCGCAGGCAAAGTTCCGCAGACGCTGATACGCCCGGTACGTCTTACGCTGAACGCAGTTCACGCCATCCCCGAGACCGAGCAGTGTCTCGTCCAGCGCCTGCGCCAGCTCGTCCAGCGCCGTGCTCGGGCCGCCCTTCACTGCCAGTACGGTCGACCGCCTGCGCACCCGTCGCGCAGCCGGCGACCTGCCGCTGACGGAGGCCACGGTCTCAAGGCCGAGCAGGTCCCTGCCGAAGAGTCGGTAGCGGACCAGGTCGATGCTGCGCCGGTGCTCGCGCACGGCGTGCACGTCGTAGCGGGTGAAGTCCCCGGCGACGCAGATCAGCCTCGGACTGCTCCACAGCACCTGGGCCGCGGCCCTGGCCCCGAGCCGGTCGCGGACCAGGTGCTCGAACTCCGCCCGGTGGTCCACGAGCCAGCTCAGGTAAAACAGCCCCTGGTTGATGACGCCGGCGTCAACACCGCGCTTGTACTCCACAACGACGGGTGATCCGTTCTCATCCAGGCCGAGCGAATCAATCCTGCCCCCATGGAAAGGTCCAGTGCTGTACTCGCTCGCCAGAAACCGGACGCCCAGAAGCGTCTCCATGTGTGTCTCGACCAGACCCTGCACATCTGCCTCGGTCTCAGCAAGACGCGGCGCGACCTCGGTCGCGCCGCTCGTCGTCGTGTGGAACAGCTTCAGGCCCGACACCTCCGCCTCCTAGGGTCGGTGATCCTCAACGCCAGGCAGGCTCGGGATTGTTTCCGCGAGGGGCTCTGGGCCTGTGAAGATGGTGCTACGTCCGGGCCCCCGGCGTCCCACCGTCCCAGGAAGCTGGAAAATCCCACATACGTCCCAGGTGCGACATTCGCAAGCATCTGAGATACTCCGTCTTCGCAGGTCAGGACCCGTAGCTCAGTGGACGGAGCAGGCGTGTTCTAGGCCCCTTGCTCCATATCTCATCCACATTCAGCACTCTGCCGCTGCAGCCACTCTGCCACCTCAACAACAGTCGCGGACGTCCTGCACAGATCCCCTATCTTTCGCCAGGCCCGGAACCGCACTGTGGGGTGGGACTATGATGCCGCGCTACCCCGCGAGACCTGATTGCCTGATCTGTCTCCCTGCGATGTAGGTCCAGGTAGCCTTCTACCTGCTCATCAGCAGGTAGGGAGACACGTCAGTCATGTACGAGCGCGGGATGCGGGTACGGCTCCGAGATCGCGTGTGGGAGGTCGAGGCTGTCCGCGGCGCAGGCAGCGAGACATTCCTTGATCTACGCCGGGCCGATGAGCGCCCCGGGCCACGCCATCTGACGGTGCTTGCCAGTAAGGAACCGACAATCAGCCTGGAGGCGCCGACCAAGCTACGCTTCGAGCCAGGTAACGCCGTCCTGCTTAACGAACTGCATGACGCGCTGGCCCTCACTATGGCCCACGGCCGCGGAGACCTTCTGGCGGTCGAGCACGGCCGGATCGATGTGGAGCCCTACCAGCTGGTGCCCGTCCTCGTCGGCATGCGTCAGCCGCGCGTACGCCTGCTGGTGGCGGATGATGTCGGTCTGGGCAAGACCATCGAGGCCGGCCTCTTGCTGATGGAGCTGGCCCGCCGTGGCCGCGCGGACCGCGTACTGATCGCCTGCCCGGCAGGACTCCAAGACCAGTGGGTCGAGGAGATGCGTTTCCGCTTCAACCTGGACTTCGCCAAGGTCGATAGCAAGAAGTGGCTGGAGGTCCGCCGGGACAATCCGACCACGGTCAGTCCATGGACCGCCATCCCGTACGCGGTGTCATCGATCGACTACCTGAAGAACAACGTCGGGGCCATTCATGCCGCGCCCCCGTTCGACGTGGTGATCATCGACGAGGCCCATCACGTCGCCCGCGCATACGCGGGAGAGGGGCGCTCCAGCGCCACCGACCGCAGCCGACTGGCCCGCGCACTGGCCGACCACAGCCGAGAGCTGGTCCTGCTGTCGGCCACGCCGCATAACGGGTACCAGGAGTCTTTCGCCAGCCTGCTCCAGCTCCTGTCTCCGCACCTGGCCGCCGATGACGGGCGGCTGGATCCAGAATTGGTCCAGCCCTACATCGTGCGTCGACTCAAGGACGACGTCACCCGCGGCGAACCGCCACAGCCCATCAGCCGACGCCTTCCACCGCAGCCCATCGAGGTCCGCCCAACCAGCCGAGAGAAGGAGATCCACCAGCGGCTGCGCGGGCACAGCAAGCGCACGCTGCACGCCCTGCGCGGCACGGACTCCTATTACGTGCAGGCATTCGCCCTGGAGGTGCTGCGCAAGCGCGCCCTGTCCAGCCCCTACGCGCTCTTGCAGAGCCTGCGCCGGCGAGCGGAGAGTCTCGGCATCACGCCGGTCGATCATGTCGGTCGGCAGCGCATGGACGTACTGCAGCAATACCGCGGGGACACCGCACTTCCGGAAGCAGACCTGCGGGCCGCCGAGGAACTGGCACTGGAGGGCGTGGCCGCTCATCTCCCAGAGGATCATCTGCGCGAGGAGCAGCGCCTGGTCGGCAGGCTCCTGGACATGGTCGAGGCTCTCAGCCCCGGCGATGACAGCAAGCTCACCCGCCTACAGGGCTGGCTGGAGGGCTTCCGCGCCGGGCGGCGGGGGGAGAGGGTCATCCTCTTCACCGAGTACCGCGACACACTGGACTACCTGGAGAAAAACCTGGGCCACGGGCCGTTGCTGCGGATCGACGGCTCCATCCCGCTGGCAAAGCGTCGCGAAGTGCTGGAGAAGTTTTCCGCCACGCCCGGAGCAATCCTGCTGGCCACCGATGCCGCTGGCGAAGGGCTCAACCTGCAGGACGCCTGCCACGTTGTGGTTCACTACGAACTGCCATGGAACCCAAACCGGTTGGAACAGCGCAACGGCCGCGTCGACCGCTATGGCCAGCCGCACGTCGTCGAGATCAGCTACCTCTATCTGGCCGAGACTCGTGACGAGGAAATCCTTCAGCGGCTACGTGACAAGCTTTCCACCATCACCAAGCAGCTCGGCTCCAGCAGCGACGTCCTGGGCGTCGCCGGCCGAAGCGACGTGATCGATGGTCTCCTGGAAGACATCGACGCTGAAGAACTGGAACAACGCCTGGAACGGGCAGTCCAGCAGGTCCGTGACTACCTCGACCGCAGCGGTGCCCTCGTGCTTATGCAAAGCATGAAGAACGAGAAGCAGGTCGAGGGCGAGACCACGGCCGCCCTCGAACAGGCCCGCTGGCTCCTACCGGACTTCGACGAGTTCCGGCAACTGGTGGCCTCCGTGGTGAGGCAGTGCGGCGGCTCTGTTTCGGGCAACGGTGACATCGTGACCATCGAGCCCGGACCTCTCCTCAAGCAGTATCCGCTCGTCCCTCAAGAGGCATTTCAGGCCACCTTCAGCCGCTCCGTCGCCCTTGAGCCTGAGCACCACGGAATTGCCTTCCTCACGCCAGCCCACCCCCTGGTACGGGCAGTCCTGCAGCGCGTCCGCACCCGCCTTTATGACGAGCGCGCCGCCAACCGCGTCGCCGTGCGACCCGTGGCTGTGGGCCATGCCGGGTGGCTGTTCACCTACGTCGCCCGAATCACCTCCGACGACGGCCGTGTCCTGGAAGAGCCGCTGGTACCCGTCTTCGTCCCTCGCAACGCCGATGGCACACCCGCCGCGCCCAGCCAGGACCCGACCGCAGACCTGCGCCGCCTGCGCCAGCGCCCCGCGCCCTCGGGCAGCCTCGACATCATCGACAAGGCCCGTCAGGAACTGGCTCCTGGTTTCGACACCGCCGCCCTCCTCGGGCAGCAAGAAGCCTCTCGTCGAATCGCCGTCCGCGCCGAAGTCATGCGAGAACAATTGAGCGCCCAATCTCAACGCCTACACGCCGACCTTGACCGCTGGCACGCGGCAGAACTCGCCGAGGCCGAAAGACGCTTCGCCACGAGCACGGGTGACAGTGTCCAGTTCGGCCTCTTCGCTGACACCGGACACGGTGCCTTCCACACCCTCGAAGAAGCCCGAGCCGCCGTCGACGACGAGTTTGGCCGACGCCGCAAGACTCTCAGCCGCGGCTACCAGGTCGCCGATGTCACCCCCGGTGAAGCAGTCGGCTGCATCGTGTGCGTGGAGGTGCCCGAATGCTGAACATCACCGTCGCTGGCACCACCCTGTCCACGTATTACCTTTCGGACCCGGCGCTCTTCCTGCGCGAACAACGCGACCGGGTCGGAGCCGACGACGCGGCAGATGGCATCCGCCATGCCAAGCGTGAGCTGCGGCGCCTGGTCGCCGATATCGACGAGACCAGCACTACGGGGGAAACCCGCAAGCGCATGCTCACCTGGCTGTCGTGCTTTGGCTGGAGCTTTGCCGGCAGCCTCCCGACCATAGATGAACCCGTCCCCGGCCGCGCCAGTGCTCCCGACGGCCAACCCGGTTCAGCCGATCTCGTCTCCGTGCTGATCACCCCACCGGGGCAGCACCTGGATGCCTCGCCCACGGGCCGCCGCGCAGGCAAGCTGCGACCCCAGCGTCAGGGCGAAGTGTGCGCACGCGAGCACCGGCTACCCGCTGTCCTGCTCAGCAACGGCAGCGAGCTACGCGTGATCAGACGCGATCCTGGACTCGGCGGGGAAGCCAGCTACCTCTCAGTGGATCTCGCCGGCCTAGCCGAACTCGGTGATGACCACGAATGGCGCGTTCTGTGGGCCCTACTGCGGCCCGAAGCTTTCACTCCCGACCACACAGGCGAAAACCTGTGGAAACGGGTCGAAGACGCGAGCTCCGAGGCTGCCACCGCCGTCAGTGAAAACCTCTCTGGCGGCGTGCGCACCGCCATCAGTGCCATTGCCAATGGCGCCCTCCACCACTGGCGGCAACATCAGCGGCCCATCCCCGAGCCACGCAACCTCTTCGCCGAGGCCCTCAAGATCGCCTACCGGCTGTTGTTCGTCGCCTACGCCGAGGACCGCGGCCTCCTGCCAGTCGGCACCCCCTCATACGACCGCGGCTACTCCCTGCGCGCCCTTCGAAAGGAAATCCTCACCGAGGCGGGCTGGGCACCAGACGGCGGTCTGCTGTGGAACTCTCTCCAAGCATCATGGTCCCTGCTGCGTGACGGGATCGACGCCGGGGAGCTCCAGATCACCGGCTTCAACGGGGGCCTGTTCGATCCAGCCAAGTGCCCGCTACTCGATGACCCGGCCATGACGGTCGGTGACACCTTCGTTAGAGACGCGATCCACGCCCTCTCTTGGACCGAGGCTGAACGCTCCGCCGGCAAGACAGCTCTGGGACGACGGGCAGTCAACTACCGTGAGCTTGGCGTCGAACAGCTCGGCAGCATCTATGAAGGGCTGCTCTCCTTCGAACCACAGATCGCCGACACTCCAAAGGTCCTAGCCCGCATCGGGCGAGGACAGTCGGCCATCGTGCAGGTACTCGACGCCGAGAAGGTACCCGAGGGCGCCGAAACCCTAGCGACATACGACCCCGGCACCTTCTACCTCTTCGAAGCCAGTGGTCAGCGCAAGGGCTCCGGCTCCTACTACACCGCCC
This sequence comes from Streptomyces sp. NPDC030820, assembly GCF_055572075.1. Classification (NCBI taxonomy): domain Bacteria; kingdom Bacillati; phylum Actinomycetota; class Actinomycetes; order Kitasatosporales; family Streptomycetaceae; genus Streptomyces; species Streptomyces sp. NPDC030820. Next base: position 182,050 of record NZ_JBVIEB010000011.1, on the reverse strand, counting down.
GTCCCCTTGCCCACTTCGTTGTTGGCGAGACCTTGCGCCCCCTGATCCAGGATGCCGCCCCTGAGGACATCCTCAACTTGAGGATCTGTGACCCCGCCATGGGGTCAGGCGCCTTCCTCGTCCCCGCCGTGCACCAGTTGACTGAGGCTTACGGCGAAGCCTTGGCCCGAGAAGGCGAACTTCCTGACCACAAGTTGGACGACGCTGAGCGCGCCGCGTATCGCCGCCTCATTGTCGAACGCTGCATCTACGGCGTCGACCTCAACCCGATGGCGGTGGAGCTCGCCAAGGTTTCGCTCTGGCTCACCACCGCCGCAGCAGGAAAGCCTCTCTCGTTCCTGGATGCGCATCTGCGCTGCGGAAATGCAGTGATCGGAGCTGAACTGGGGAGTTGGTCCGGCGTTCCCGCTCCAGCGCAAGGCGGGCGAGTTCAGCGGGTCTCAGCAGTCGATGACCTTCAAGACACATTGTTCGCCGTTGAGGAACCCGACCTTGCTTCCCTCGTGCGAGTACGTCAGGCTCTCGCAACTGGCCCATCAGAAGACCGCCTTCAGGTCCGCGCCAAGGAAAAGCGATTTGAGCGTCTCCTTGAAGGGGACGATTTCACCAGGCTACGATCCCTTGGCGACTGGTGGGTCGCCCCCTTCTTCTACACGGAAGACCTTAAGGGAAATAGCGGACAGTGGCTTGCATCCTACGGCGCTCTAAAGCGCGGCGAACCACTCCATGCCCATCTCGCACACATTCCGGCTAAGGTGCGATCGAAGGTCCGCCCATTCCACTGGGAAGTGGAATTCCCCGAGGTCTTCTTTGACAACTCAGGGGAACGTCGCCCCGATGCCGGCTTCGACGCCATGCTGGGCAACCCTCCCTGGGAGGGAATCACCTTCAAGTCTGCAGAATTTTATGGACGCTTTGACCCGTCCTACTCGCTACTTAAGAAAAAGGAAGAAAAGCTCAACCGTCAGAGTGAACTGGACCTCCTGCCAGAGGTAGCGTCAGCCCGAGAGGAGGCAGATCGTATCCTCACTGGGGTCAAATCCTTCATCAAGAGCTCGGGATCCTACCGAATGCTCTATTCACACGGCACCACATTTAACTATTATCGAGCTTTCCTGGAGCGCGAGCTGGAAATGCTGGCCCCAGGAGGCCGAATCGGCCTAGTAATTGACTCGGGGGTGATTTCGGACGCTGCAACTGTAGAGCACCGACGGGAACTTCTCGACCGTTGCACCATCGACCAGTTCGTACTCTGCGACAACACGGAAGGGCTATTCCCGATCCACAGGAGCGAGCAATTCTTGCTACTCGTGGCCAGCAAGGGGGGTTCTACCGATCCACTGCGCTTCACCGGCGACGTATCGAAACTGGAGCATCTTCTCGATCTCGATCGCCGCACATTGGAAATCTCACGCAGCACGATCGAAGCACTCGATCCGGAAAATCTTGCAATTCCTGACACGCGCGACCCGTCACTTCTTGACTTGTTCAACACCATCTATTCAGGTAAACCGCTTTTCCTAGACCCCATGCCGAACGGCCAGTGGAGAATTGAGTGGGGCCGGGAGTTGCATCTGAAGGATGACGAAAAAGCTTTCAGCGTCAACGGCGCAGGCATCCCCATGCGTGACGGCAAGGACATACATCAGTACGTCCACAACTTCGCAGAGCCCATCTACCACCTCAAGGAAGGAGTTGGGGACGACGTCCTGGTAAATCGCATCAGAAAGCGAGCAAAGAAGAAAACCCTTCAGGGCTTGCACCGCCTGAAGGGGGAAGCAGAATTGAACAGCCCTGGCTTGCGAAAGGACGTATTTGAGGTACCTGCCGACCACTACCGACCTTGCGTTCGACGGAAGGCAAGAGCGGGAGACGAACGGACTCTGATTGCCGCCATCCTTCCGCCAGATACTGCGCTAACGGAGATGCACTTCTTTTATCGCTCCGAATTCGACCATGCAGCTAACGGATACCGCACCGTGCTGGATTCGCGAGCGATGGTCTTTGTGGTAGCTCTCCTAAACAGCCTGACCATGGACTTCATGGTTCGTCGGAAGGTATCCAGTACTGTCAGTAAGACGCTGATGGCGAGTCTCCCCGTCGCGGATGTTCCTCTCGATCACGGCCCAGGCGCGGAAGTCGTGCGGCTCTCCGGAAGGCTTACATGCCGTACGCAAGAATTCGCAGAGTTGGCTGATGTGCTCGAGGTGGACTGCGGTCCCCTGTCAAAGGCAGAGGAGGGTGCTCTACGGGCTGAGCTGGACGCCCGCGTCGCCCATCTGTACGGTCTCTCGGCCCCCCAGCTGGAGCTGATCCTTTCTGACTTCCGGCAGAGTGCCGATGCAGACGGAAGCCCGGTTCGCCCCAGCGAGGATTACAAGGCGCTCGTCCGCGAGCACTTCGCACGCCTGGCTGGCTGACCTTGACCGCGCGGGACGCGTTGTCAGTGCTCGGTACTACGCTCGATCCAAGTCACAGGCGGCGCCCCCTGCTTGGGGGCACCAGCGGTGTGGCTAGGCGATAAACAACGGGTGCAGGAGGGGCAAGAGATGAATCCGCTGGAGCTGGCTGATCGGTTGCGTGAGGACTACCGGCGGTTCACCTGGACCACCTATCCCATCGCCGACTCTGGGCTGCGGTCCCGCCTGGAGCGGCTGGTGGATGACGAGGCGTTGCTGTGGCGCGGCCCGTACCTGTCTGTCCAGCCGCGCTTCCAGTTGGATGCTACGTTGTCCGACCTCGCGGCGAGCATCGGCTTGCCGCCTGAGGTCACGACCGCCTTCCCTCGGGTCGAGCGACTCTTCACGCATCAGGTGACTGCGGTGACCCGGATCCGACAGGGCCTGAACACGTTGGTGGCCACCGGTACCGGTTCGGGTAAGACCGAGTCCTTTCTCATCCCAGTTATCGCGCATGCCTACGAGAACAGGCACCGTCCCGGGGTGAAGGCGATTGCGCTGTACCCGATGAATGCCCTGGTCAACGACCAGGAGGACCGGATCAAGGCGGCCTGCGAGGCGCTGGGTCTGACCTACGGGGTCTACACGGGCGCGACGCCTACGCACGACCGGACTCGTATGCAGGAGATGCCCCCGGACATCCTGCTTACCAACTACTCCATGCTGGAGTACATCCTGACGCGCCGGGAGGATCGGGAGCTCTTCCGGAACGGCGTGCTGCGCCATCTGATCTTGGACGAGATCCACACCTACCAGGGCGCGCTTGGCACCGAGATCGCCGGCCTTGTGCGGCGGCTTCGCGGTCATGTCGCCGATGAGGGGTTGATCTGTGTTGGCCTGTCCGCGACTGTGAGCGCGGGAGGCGACCACGCCGTCGACCTGCAGCGCACCGCCGAGTTCGCGAGCAGCTTGTTCGCCGCCCCGTTCGATGTGGACAGCATCATTGAAGAGACGGCCGTGCCCCAGCCCGAGCCGGACGTGGACCTGATCGGCCCGGCACCGGACCGCGACCAGCTTCGCCAGGCCCTCGCCGACGGCGGTAACACGTCACGGCTGCGGGCCGTGCTGGGCGATCCACAGGCAAGTCCGGTGCTGGATTTGCTGCGGTCGCACCTGTCCGAGCCCAGCACGGTTGATGAGCTGATGGATCTTCTCGCGAGTCTGCCGCAGCGGCAGGGCGCAGACCGGGCAGCACTAGAAGACGAAGTAGCTGGCTGGCTGCTGCTCGGGGCGGACACCCACACCCCAGAGGGCCCGCCTGTCCTAGAAGCCAAGGTTCACCTGTTCCTGCGGAGCCTGCCCACTCCGGTGCGCTGTGCCGGGGAATCCGAGCATCTGTTGCTGGACGGTGCAACAACGTGCAGCCACGACGGCTGTGGCGCCAAGGTCACAACGCCCTTGGGGGTGTGCCTGGGCTGTGGGCAGGACTACGACCTGGAGCGGGATGACGCCGACGGTCCGGTCGCTCGCTATGTGGCCCGCCGTCTGACGGCCGATGAACCTTTGCAGGTTCCTCAGACCGGTGACCGGAACTGGTACCCGGCGCGCCGGTGCACGAGCTGCGGCAAGGACGCCAACGGTGCGACGTGCCTCGGGTGCGGCGCCGCGACCCGTGAGGTCATTGTCGCTGTGCCAGAGCCCGATCGGCCGCTCACGCGATGCCCAGTGTGCGGGTACCTCCGCTCGCATGGCGCTGTGCAGGAGTTCACCGCGCGTACTGCCGCCGCGGTCACTGCTGCCGCGTTCAGCCTGCACACGGGGCTGGCAGCGCAAAGCGATGACGAAATGCTACGACGCCTGCTGATCTTCGCCGACTCGCGGCAGGACACCGCGTTCCAGGCAGGCTACCTGCGCGACCGATCCCGGGCCGTGCAGGTGCGCCGCCTGATCGTGGAGAGCGTGTCTGACCGCGTCCGTAAGGAGGAGCCACCCGCGAGCTTCAACAGCCTTGTCGAGGACGTCTTCCGGCGCGGCCAGGACTCCGGTCTCTACGAAGACCCGGCGGGCAAGGACGCCCGCCGTCGGGCTCTGCGCGTGTGCGAGTGGGATCTACTCGGGGAACTCGCCAGTGATGAGCGCCGGCCACCGACCCTGGAGCGCCTCGGGCTGGTCACGATCGGTTATCCGGGCCTGGAAGCGCTGAGCGATGAAGCACTCAAGCCGCTCACCGACACGTTGGGCGCGAACACCGCCGCGGCTCGCTGGCTTCTGGCCCGCATGCTAGATCTTGTGCGCACCCGCGGTGGGCTCGGCCATGACCTGCTCCAAAAGCGCCTGGACGCCAAGACGGAGGCCGAGCTCGTCGAGGCTGGCGCCACCATGGGGTTGGGACAGTCCGTCACTGGCTACGGCGAGACCAACATCAGGGTGCCGGGTGCCAATCCCCTAGCCATGAGCTCCAAGGGCGCGGCCGGACGTCTGGTACGGACCGCTTTCCCAAGCGTGACCAGCTCCGATGCGATCGAGCGGGGCGTACGCAAGGCCGTCGACGTGCTGTCCGAGCACGAGCTGCTGAAGGGCACCCAGGTGGGCAGCGGCCGACAGCGGGTCGTGCTACGGCAGGTTCCGCCCCAGGCTGTGGAGATCAAGCCCGCCAGCGAGACCACTTACCGGTGCCGTGCCTGCCGGGCCGTGCAGCCTGGTCCTTCGCCGCAGAACAGGTGCGCGACGTTCAACTGCAAGGGCAGCATGGAACCGTGGCATGGCGACCCCGATGACCACGAGCGGTTGCTGGCCGCAAGCGATGCGCCCTTGGTCATCAAGGCCGAGGAGCACTCTGGGCAGGTGCCGCTGGAGGACCGCGAGCAGATTGAGGAGCGGTTCAAAGAGGGCGATCTCAACCTGCTGGTCTGCACGATGACACTGGAGCTGGGCGTGGACCTGGGCCAGCTCCTCGCCGTCATCCTGCGAAACGTGCCCCCGCGTCCGAGTAACTACGCCCAACGCGCCGGCCGAGCCGGGCGACGGGAGGAGCGGGTCGCGCTCGTCGTCACCTTCGCCGGCGGCATGCCCCACGACAGCTACTACTATGCCCGGCCGGTGGAGATGATCCGCGGTGCCATCCGCCCGCCGGCGTTCCTGCTGGACAACCAGCGTGTGCTCAAACGCCACGCCCGAGCCATGGCACTGGAGCTGTGCGGACAGAACCTCCCCCAGTGGATGCGGGGCCTGGTAACCGAGGACACGGACGGGAACCTCCACGGCATAGACGAAGTCAAGACCGCCCTCGCCGAAAGACGCGACCGCATTGCGACCCAGATCCTCGCCGCCTTCCGCCTCGGCCTCGCCGAGGGCGACCTGACCTGGCTCACCGAAAACTGGGCATACGAGGTGGTCGACTCCTGGATCGACGACCTCAACGCACACGTCGAGCCCTACCGCATCCGCCAAAAGGGTCTGCTGGAAGAGTGGATGCAGGCCGCCAGCAAGCCGGGAAACAAGGAAGCCTCCCGCGCACTCACCAGCATCAACGCCAGTCTTGAGGCCATGCGCAGCGGCGACCGCAACCGCGCGTACGTGCTGTCCTACCTCAGCTCCGTTGGCTTCCTTCCGTCCTACGCCTTCCCCACCGACACCACCAGCCTTGCGCTTGAACGCGAGACTGCCGAGCTGTCCCAGGACTCCGTCCAGGCACTGAAGGACTACGCCCCTGGGCAGCTCGTCTACGCCCGCGGCGACAAGTGGCTCGTTGACCAAGTCGACTTCCGCCGGGCCAACCTGATCAACTCCGACGGCATCGGCGCTCTCGACCACATCAACCTGTGCAACCGCTGCGACACCGTGAACGCTCCGACCAGCGCGCACTGCCTGTCCTGCGACAGCGACGACCTGAGCCCTCAGCTCAGCGTGCCGATGCGCGCCATGCGCGCCTCACGCCGACAGCGGATCTCCGCCGATGAAGAGCACCGTTCCCGATCTCCCTTCGAAGTCACCCACCACCTCGGCGCCCCCAACACCGCCGAGACCTACCTCTTCGAACGCGAGGGCCTGGTACTGCAGTGGGAGCGCGGCGCGGATCTGACCGTCCTCAACCGCGGGCGCATTACCAGAACCCAGAGCACCAGCGAGCGCTTCGTCATCTGCACCGGGTGCGGCTTGTGGTTCGACGCGATCCCGGGCCCCACCCCGACCCGCGCTCAACGAGACCGCAAGCAGTTCCACGACAAGATCTGCAGTAACCAGCGGCTCGAATACAGCATTCTGCAGGTCGACCGCCGCGTCGACTGTCTGCAGGTCCTCCCCGACCTAGAGGCACTCGACATCCGCCCGGACCGGCTCGAGGAGTTCCTCGCGAGCATCCGCGCCGCCCTGGATCTTGGCTGCCGCGTCATGCTCCAGGCTGGCGACGACGAAGTCGCGGGCTTCGACTGGCCTCGACCCGATCCGGAAAGCGACGAGGCCACCTTCCGACTCGCGGTTCTGTACGAAGACGTGCCCGGCGGCGCCGGCTATCTGCGCCAGCTCGCCGCCCGCTTCGGTGAAGTGGCCGCCGCCCTAGTCCCAGTACTGGAGGGCTGTTCGTGCGAGCGCTCCTGCTACGCCTGCCTGCGCTCCTACGGCAACCAGTTGGAAGAAGACCTGCTCGACCGTCATGTGGCCGCAGACTTTTTGCGTCGCTTCGCCAATGCTCCGGCAGTGGACGGGCGTCGGGTGCCCGGCTACACGGACGCCTTCCACGGCCGCCCGCGGTCCGCAATTGAGCGGCGTCTGGCCATCGCGTTGATGGCCCTCGGAGCACCTCGCGGCCACGCCCAGTACAACTGGGGAGACCGTGGCTCTACTGATGGAACGCCTCGCCCCGTCACGGTGGCCGACTTCGCCTGGCCCGACCAGAAAGTCGCCGTCTTCTGCGACGGCTGGAAGCACCACCACACCCCGGAGCGACAGGCATCGGACAAGGCCAAGCGGGACGCCATGCGTGCCGATGGATGGACGGTTCTGTCCTACTGGGGCGGGCAGATCGTCCGCAACGCTGAGCAGTGCGCAGCAGAAATACTGGAGCGCCTCACCACCGAGATCTGATCAACTCCATGGTCCCGGGAGCAACCGCCTCAAGGCGGTTGCTCCCGGGACCATCGCGTAGGCGGAGCCAGTCACCGACCGGCTTGGCACAAGAACCAGCGGGATCTCCTCGCCAATCTCCCCGGTCAAGCCACGGACGACGGCAAGGGCATCAAGTATTGCGGCAACCGGCTTGATGACCATCCGCATAGCGGAGAGCCGCTCCCTTTCGATTTCTGGCGCGTAGTAGCGGCACCACGAGATTGTCGCAGCACCACGCATTGATTCGAATTTATGGTCGAGTAAATGAACGCTTGTTCACATGAAACGCGTGCGTTGTCGGTGGGTTCCGGTATACCGATCGACTATGAGTGTTACTCAGGACGCTACCTCCTCCTACGGCCATACGCAGCCGCGATCGGTTGACGGTAACTCCCCAGATGACGACCACGGGGCTGCTGCGGTCCCTGCGTCGCGTGACGCTAGCCCCGGTGACGACAGAGACCCGCCGACCGCTCAGGACGATTACCTGCTAGTGGAACTGCTGTGTGCCGCCTTGGCGAAAATCCGCCTCGAACGACAGCGGGCCGGCGTTCCAGCGCGCGGCACGGACGGGTCGGGGCCATTGCCGCGTGCCTGGCGTGATGCGCGGGGTCGCCTGTGGTGGAAGGCGCAGGCACTGGGGTTGGATGGGCCTGGCAACGATTTGGAGCTGTTCGACTGGTGCCGTCGCCCGCTGGGGTTGTGGCCTGTGCCGCTGTCCCTAACCGAAGTCGATCTGGAAGCGGTGCTGCTGGAGGGCGATTCCCTGTCCGAATTCGCCGAGCAGGCGGCAGACCTAGTCCAGCACGCTGACGTCGAGGCGGAACTCGTTCAGAATCAGGTCTTCGCCGCCCTGATGCTGTGTGCACGGATGAACGGTGGGGACGACGGTGCAGTCCAGCAGGTCTACCGTCGGCTGCGACGCTTGCTGATCGACCACCCGGTGCTCAGCGACCGCGAGGTCCAGACGCTGGCAAGGGAACTACCGGCAGAGGACTCCGACCATGACTCGTTCCTCGCGAAGTTCGTCCGCATCGCCTATGTTCACCACCCGGTCCAGACGCCGGGGAAGGTTCGCCTGCGGCGTTGTGCCGACTGCCGTAATCCATTGGATGACAGGGCCCTTGGTTGTGGGACTCCTGGCTGCACGGGGGTGGCAGAGCGCTACGAAGTGGCGTGTCTGGGTGGCTATTGGACACAGCACCGGGCAACCCGCCAGTTCTTCCACGACCCGGGATTGCTGGAGGGCCGGCTGCTGGACCAGGTGAGAGAAATCGCCCACGAATGCTTGTGCGTCGAAGACTGGCCGTGCCTGGACGCGTGGGATATGGCAGTGACGTTCAAGGCCAAGGAGCCAGGTGCAGAGGCGGAGTGCTGGGCCGTCGACGCCAAGGACTGCTCAAGCCCCGCCCTGCTCGCCCGAGGCTTTCACTGCGATCCCCGCGTTCCAGCGCGGAGGCACATCATCGTAGTCCCCATGCACCGCCTCAGAACTCCCGGCTACCGCGCGGATCTCGAACGCGAACTGCAGGGCCGAGTTTCCGGCGTCGAGGTCCTCGACGAGAAGACGTTCCTGCGGCAGGTCACCGTCCGTGCGCGCCAGACAGGAGGAACGCGATGAGGGACACCCGTGCCTGGAGCAAGTCACTGGTCAAGGAATTGGCGGACGACAGTGTGCGCCCCCTGCTCGGCCCCCTGAGGCCCTGGGAAGTCTGCGCCCTGGAGGTGGGCCTGTCGTTCCTGGACGACCATCTGCCCGGCCGGGGCATCGGCGCGCTGTGGCCGGTGCTGTCCGGATACATGCGCCTGGATGAGGACCTGGGCCCGCAGATCCGGACGCTGCGGGAGCTGATGGGCCCGCTCGCCAAGACCGGGACCATGCGGGAGAAGCTCGATCAGTACGTGAAGCTCCCGGCCCAGGTACGCGGCTTTGAGCCCTGTGACATGCCCGGCCACAAGCCGGAGTTGTCGACCGTATTCACACGCCGGTCCACCCCGTACGCCGCGGGCCGACATGACCTCTACCGTCAGACGCTGCAGAAGATCGCCCCCTACCAGACGGCCTCCCCATACCGGCCAGCACCGCCTGGTTCGATGTGCTTCTTCGAGCGGGCCGACGGCAGCAGGGAACAGATCCGCGTCCCCGAGACGCTCATCCCGGCGCCCGTCCCAGCAGTGCTGCCCGCAGCGGCCTCCCGGGCCCAGGAGCCCATCCGCCTCACACGAGAGGACTTCCAGTGGGCTGCCGAACAGATCGACAAGATCCTGGAAGCCCATCCGGAGATCGAAAACCGGGACTTCGTCAAACGGTTCGAGCAGATGCAAGCCCTGCTGGCCGACCACATCGAAGGTCATCTCCGCGACCAGCAGTGGCGGATGACCATCGACCGCTTGTGGCATGTGGTCGGCCTGATGAACAGCGGTAAGTCCACCCTGCTGGACCTGATCTCATTCATCGTCGCCCATCGCGGCGGCAAGGTCGGATTCGTCCTTGCCTCCGGCAGCGACGTGTTCGCCAAGGTCAGTTTCCTGCAAGCCCTGGGCATCGCGGCTGTACCCATCTTCGGACGCACCCGGGAAGGCGTCCATAAGGACCGGTTCTGGCGCTCGCTCCTCCACGACGGCGAGAAGACCTTCCCCACTGGTCTGGACCCTGCCGCGGCGTTCGCCGACGATCAGTGCTACTTGGAGGAGCTGCGGCTGACCAGCAGGGCCAACCGGGCCCCGCTGCCACGTGAGGAGCGACCCTGCACAGGCCGGCTCACCGTGGCCGGCGAGAGCGGGCGTCGGGACTGCCCGCTTCTGTCCCGGTGTCCGTCGCATACGGCGGCACGCATGGTTGCCGATGCACAGGTGTGGGTGACGACCGCAGCGGGACTGGCGTCAACGAGGATGCCGCAGTCCCAGATCGAAGTCCGCGTCGCTGAAGCGGCCCAGCACCACCTGTCCGTCTTGCTCGTGGACGAAGCCGACACCGTGCAGCAGCAGTTCGACGACCGGTTCCTGCTGCACGAGATCCTTTCCCAGCCCGGCAGGGGCTGGAGTCACCGGGTGGGGGACCGTATCGGACAGCGGCTTGAGCACTCCTGGTTCCTCGACCTCCTCGACCCGGAGGTGACGGCCAGCGACAAGCACTTCCGTCGGCACGATCAGGCCCTGACCGAGCTGTACCGGCTGGTCATCGCACCTGATGCGGATGCCCTGCGAGCTGTCATCGCCGAGGGACCGTTCACCGGGTACAGCCTCCTGCGGCGCCTGGCGCGCAGCCTTCACGGCCTTGGGGAACGAACCGACTTCACGGACAAGGCGGAACTGGAAAAAGCCGTCGACGAGTATTTCGAAGAGCACTTCGCCTCGCTGCTCTCCGCTCCGTTCCAGGCTCCTGCGGCGAACTGGGCGGAGCTGATCGAGGCGATGACGGCAGCCCATGACACTCGTGTCTCGGCCCAGGAGGCCGCAGAGGCGTGGATCACCACCCACCAGCCCGCCATCGACGAAGCGGATGTCCGAGGCACGCTGGCGGAGTGGGCACAACTGCTGCAGGCCGGGGTGTGGGCCGCGCGGATCACTACGTCCTTCTTCGAAGTCGCCCAACGGCTGCCCGCCATCAGCTCCTCCCCGATCGGCGACGGGGACGACTTCTGGAGCCGGCAGCCGCCGCGTGACCTGATGCCGTTCGTGCCCGAACAGGCTGCCGGGAACCTGATGGCGCTTCAGTGGCAGCCCAACCCTGGCGGTGACAGCGGATCGTTCAGCATCCTGTGGCTCCGCGGGGTCGGCCGCTGGCTGCTCTACCACCTCCATGATCTCCTGACGGTCGAGGGCATCGAGGGGCCACATGTCGTCCTTGCCTCCGCCACCAGCTGGATGCCCGCCTCGCCCCGTTTCCACCTGGACGTCGCCCCGAACCTGGTACTACGAGAGCCGGAAAAGGCCAGGGCTGCGCTGAAGGAGAGCAAGATGTTCTTCCGGCCGCCGCGCTACCCCGACGGTCGTCCCGTCTTCACCTCGGGCACCGGCGGCAACCCCACCCTCCACGCCCACGCCCTGTGCACGGCCGCCGACTGGATCTGCAACCCAGCCCCCGGCGCGCGCGAGTCCCTGCTCCAGCAAGCCCGTCTGCGTTTGGCCCCCGACCGTCAGCAAGTCCTGTTCACCGTGCAGAGCACTCGCGACGCCCAGACCGTCGCCGACTACATCAACCACAAAACGCCGTACACGGCCCTGCACGTCATTCGCGACGACGACCCGCCCACCCGGCACAGCATCCCAAGGCGCCGCCTGCCCACGTTTGCCGCTTCCGGCGCCGACATCCTGGTTGCTGCCGAAGGAGCCGTCCAACGCGGCCATAACATCCTCAACGCCCGCCGCGTCGCCGCCCTCGGCGCTGTGTTCTACCTGGCCCGCATCCACCCGCCCGCCGACGACGCCACCTTCCCACTTTCCCTGCTCAGCCGAGAGGCGATGCGCCGCCTCCGCGACCCTATTGAACTGGCCGACCCCTTGATCGATCCCGTCGACCTCGCGCGCAAACTCCGCTACGGCGAGCGCCGCCGTTGGCAGCAGCGAGTCGGAGAGCCGGTGCTGTTCTCCCGCCTCACCGACCCGGTCGAACACGCGGCGTTCGTCGGCAACTTCCTCGTCCCGCTCCACCAGACGATCGGCCGCGGCATCCGCGGTAACGAACCCGTGCTGGTGTACCTCTGCGACGCCGCCTTCGCACCCCGCACCGCCACGCTCGACGAAACCGCCGCCGACACTCCGCGCACGAGCGTGATCGTCGCCGCCCAGCAACTCCTACACGGCTGGCTCACCGATCCAGCCCCGACCGCCGGCGCGGCAGAACGCCTAGACCACGCGCTCGCCCACGCCTGCTGGGGCCTGGCCTCCCATCTCCTCGACAACATCGACTGGGGTCACCGCTGATGCCTGCCTACCGCGCCACCCAGGCCACCGTGCTCACCTTCGCCACCGGGGCCAGCTGGCCCGTCACGGGCTACCGCGCGACCTGCCCACCAGGGATGCTCAACCTTCTCCAAGCAGCCTGGGAAGCCCGCCCCGGCCGCCGAACGCGCAATGGGCCCGACAACCTGCCGACCAAGTCACTGAGGGACCTGCTCACCCTTATCGACCCGGACATCTCCTCAGTGCACTGGGATCCACGCCATCCAGCCTGGCTCCGCGGGCGTACCAAGATCGACCCGGACCTGCTGCTGATCGCGCTGTCGGCATGGGCCTCCGCTCACGTCGCGCCCGACGTGCCGGACGCCGACTGGTACGGCCGTCTTGAAGGAGCCGGTCAGTTCGAATGGATCCCAGAAGACCTCGACCTGGCCCAGCACGGCCTCCATCCCAACGGCACCGCCAACCCTCCACCGCATGTCTTCGAACTCCTGCCCAGCCTCGTCGCTGAACACCTCACCACCACCGAACTCCGGCTCCTGGGGCACAACCGGGATCTCCGCCTCGGCCCTACCCAAGCCGACGGCCGCCGCACCCTGCACCTCGGCCAACCCGAGCTCCTCATCGATGAAGACGGCGCGGCCGGCGCCAGCGTGGACGTCCTCACCTTCCACCTGGAAACCGTGCCCGGCGTCCCCGAAGTCCACCTCCACGTCGACCTGGGTATGACCCGCTTCGCGACGAACGCCGTCGACTACATCCCCCGCCGCGGAAACGGGGACCCCACCGCCAGCGTCCTGCTCTCCGCCAAGGAAGGCTTCATCCACCGCCGCGAACGTCCCATGCTCCTGCAGAGCTCCGTCACCATCCGCCGACGCGGTCAGGACAGCTCCTGGACCTGGCAGCCGGGCGTCGCCAGCATCCTCGCCCGCCTCACCCACCACGAGCCACCCAGCCTCGACGAGCTGCGTAACGCCCCGGGCAACGCCGCTGCTCAGCCCTTCGCTGCCCACCTGGTCCACAGCACCGGCATGACCTACCGCCATCCGGCCCAGGACGGCGCCCCGCCGACTCGTGCCACCCACGAGCATCCCGTTGGCCACGGCTACCAGCCCCGCGACCACATGGAGGTCCTCACTCAGGTCGCCCGACAGCTGGAGGACAAGGGCCTGGTCCCGCTGACGCCCACGCCTAAGGCGCGGACCCGTGCGAAGACGCGCCTGCCCATGCAGCTGCCCGGATCCCCCGCTTACGAGATCGAAGTCTGGGCGTCCTCTGACCGCACCTGGCAGTGCCTGCAGACCGCCGCCAGCAAACTCGACCTGGCCCCCGCCACCGCAACAGCGGATCGCACCAGCTTCACCGGGCCGATCAACCTCACCCTCCACCGCCGGGACCCGCAAGACCTCACCGCCGGCCTGCCGCGCTCCACCGAGTCGGACCCAGCGGCGCGGCGGGCCGCCTACGAAGCCAGCGAGGCCGAACGCACCATGCGAATCACCCGTGCATTCCCCCGCCTTGCCCACCCCATCGCCTGCATCGTGGAGATGGAAGGCGCGGCCTACTTCACCCGCACACGCCTACGCGACCCCAAGCCCCTCTTCAAGAAGGTGCTCCCAAGCCTCCGCCGTAACGTCCAGGGACTGCGCCCCATCCCGCCAGCGAACCCCAATCCCAGCAAAGCAACCCTCGCCAAGCGCTTCCCCGGCACCGACTTCTCCACGACCGACATCGAGCGCGCCACTTCCGCTCTCCGGGACGCCCTTCGCCAGGCGGGCCACCTGCCCAAACTTCCCGCCCCACCCGGCGTGGACGGCCCCTTCGAGCTGATCACCGTATGGCTTGCCCCGGCCGGTGAGCGGATGCTCGTACCTATGCTGATCCGTCAGCACACCCACGAGGAACCCACGGCACAGCTCATGACGACGGCTGGCAGCCCAGCCGAGCACCCCATGCCGCTGACCGCACTGCCGGAAGCCCTCGTGGCCGGACGCGGACGCGTACCCCGTACGGCACGCGCGGCCCTCGCCGACTTCTTCACCAACGCGCTGTCGCTGGACTCCACCGCCGACCGCCTGCTGCTCGTACGCCGCGCCCGGACGAGCGACAAGAATATCTGGCCCTGGCTACAGGACGGCCGCATCACCTTCGACCAGCTCGTGCTGCCGGGCATCGACATCACAGCCCCCAACGCGGACCCAGTCCGCCGCAAGCCTGGCGACCAACCGGGCCTGCGCATCATCCGGCTACGCGAGCGCGGCGACCGCTCTGCGGTACCCAGAGCCTTCGGCATCACCCAGGAGATGGTCAGCGCCAGCGACGACTCCGACGAACTGATCTCTGTCAGCCGACACGGACGATTCTCCGGCCTGGTCGAAGTCGGGGAACGCGCCTTTTGGGGCATTAACCCGCGCTCCGATCAGAATCAGACTCCCCTGACCCTCACCAAGCTCGACCCGGCCCAGACTGCTAACCGGACCTGGACCTGCTCCAACCCCAACTCACTGGAGATCGTGCCCGCCTTCCTCCAAGGCGGCGACAACCCGGCCGACTGGGCCATGTACGTCCATGCTCAGCGACGCCTCCACGCCCACACGACCATCGCGACCACCTGGCCGGCAATCGTGCACCTAGCCGAACTGATGGAGGAATACATCTCCTGACCTCCACGACCGAGCCCGCCGTTGCTCGGTCATACACAGACCGGGCACACCAGAAGACCACCACGACAAATGGCCTGCAATCACGGCGGCGCGGAGGTGTGGCGGGCACCTTCCGCACATGTGCATTACTCAGCCAGTCGCGGCGAGACTTCAGTCAGGTCGCGACTGGCGGTATGAGCACCAGCCCGGATGCGTCTGGAGCCGACTGGGAACCGCCCAAGGTCAGATCCGACCTCGTAGCGTCAGGAAGACAGCAAATCCGCAGGCAGTCGCACCGGCGGTGTGGCCTCGTAGAACGATCTCAACGGGGCCGTGACCGTGCTTGTTCGTAGCTCGTCGGACAGCAGGGTCTTGTCGAGTTCCAGCGGGAGATCCGGGCCCGTCGACACGGTTGTGACCAGCCAGCGCAGCAGCGTGCTGTGGGCTACGCGCCGCAACTGGTGCAATTCCTTTGTGTCGGCGTCGCCGGTTTCGTCACCGTGGGCGTACTTCGAGCGGCGCCCATAGGCCCTGCCTACGACCTGAGCGACAGCGAGCCTGTGGCTGTCGGTCATCCACAGAGCCGCGGCGCGCTGTTTCACCTTGCGGCTGAGATCGGCTTGTTCCTCATCCGCCAGGAGCGCCTCCAAGGCGATTACATAGTGAAGTGTGACCTCATCGGCATCGTCCTCCCAGACGAAGTCGTTGCCGTAGGTCCGGTGTGCGGCACGGACCAGGTGCTCGCTTGCTCGTTGCAGACGTCTGGCACGCATCTTGGCTCTCTTGCTCTTCTGATCAGCACCCGCCAGCACCGTGCTGATCAGCCCGTCCACGGCTGTTGCGAATGCGTTCAACCGTGGCAGGTCCATCTTGGTCACCCGCCACAGGCCGGTGTCACGCCTCTCGTACTCGATCTCCCTACCCGTGTCGTCGACGTGGATGTCGGGGACCACGGGCACGGTGCCAGCGTGGAGGTCTGCTCGGCGTTCTCGTTCGACGATGAACCAGGCGTTCATACGGAGCATGTTGCTGCTCCACAACAGCAAGGTCAGCAGCGGTCGCCAGTGCAGCAGTTCGGGCCGGGTGTGCATCCCCATCAGAGGGAAGCGGTAGCCATTGACCAACGCCCTTTCATTGACCGTGCGTTGGAGGACGAGCGCCCCGTCCAGAACGTTCTCGGCAGCGGGCGCTTCCTCAACAGAGCCGGTAATAGAGTGCAGCGGCGGGCGCAGGTGTCGCAGTTCGTCACGCCGGAGGGTGCGGAGGGTGTACTCACCGAGCGGGATGTCTGTGCCGGCCGGGGCCTGGCCATCAAGGAGCAGCCAGTCTTCAGAGGCCGGCCGGGGCGCAGTGCAAAAAGTAGAGAAGCGCGCCGCCACCTGATCATCGTCGATGTCCGCACCGTGGCCGACGGCGTGGGCCACTCGGCTCAGCCCGCTCAGGTACAGCAGAGTTTCATCCCGCAGGCTACCGTCCGCGGCATACAAGTCGTCGCGCCTTTCCGGCGGGGCCAGCGCGGACACACAGTTCCTCACGCATGGCCAGGCCGGGAGGCCGGCGAGGGGCCGCCAGTCCGACTCGTGTGTTCCCAGTGCGCTGGCCTCGCGTACCTGAGTCAGCCACCTCGTCAACTCCACTCGCAGTTGCGAAGTTTGGTCCATCTGCATCTGGCCGACTGTAGCGGGGTGCACCGTGGAGCAGGATGGTTCCCAAGCACTAGTCTGGTGCACACCTCAACCACGCGACCTACGGCACCAGTGAGTAGCCCTCGCCCGACCCGCCTGGGTCGGCAGTCGCCTCGGCGGTGAGAAACAGCGCTCGGGCGGTAGCCGGGTCGATGCTCGGCCGACCATTCGGATGGCGGGCGTTGACATTCGGCTGGTCAAGCCGTCCGGGCCTGGGCCAGGTCGGCGAGGGAGGCGGGCGCGCGCCCCGACGTTAGCGCATCCTCTCCCGCATGTTGAGCAGGTGTATTCGGCCTAGGCTGGCGTCAGGTCCTTCAATGCGCCCTGAAGGGCCGCCCCGGTCACCGGTGCCGCCTCAGCAACCTTCCGAAGATCTTCACCGGTCAAGTACCGGTAGCTCTGCGGTGGATGGAACGGTCCCGAGGCTCGCAGCGCGGCCAGCGTTACCGGGTCCTCGAAGGTGATCGGTTCCTTGAGCAACAGACCGCTGGCCTGAGTCGCTCCACTCATGTACTCGTCGTACTCGCGACGACTGATCCCGGCACTCGTGCGGCTGGCCGACCAGACCTCCCGCGGGGAGGCCACTTGCACAGAAGCGATCCGAGCCATGCCCACGATGGCCATCGTGGGCGCGGTCGCATAGAGGAGTACTGGAGTTCCGGGCAGGACGGCGACGCGCTGTCGGCGGACCTCGACCGTCTTTGTTCCGGCCAGGATCGCCGTGGCGAACCTAGGGTGGACGGACAGCAGCATCGCGCGCTCCGGATCACTCACGTCTTTCGGTGCCCCTCTTCGTACATGGCCTGGAACAGCGCGTTGCTGATCTTTGACAGCTGCATTGGCGGTACCCACCGTAGCCCCAGCCCCTTGGCCAACGCGGTCACTCGTGCATGCGTCACCTGTACGGGAAAGATCTCCGTGTCCGAAAACCTCAACGCCATGGCCTTGCCCGACACATCGGCTGCGGCACGCACTTCGGCATGACCATATACGCCCAGGTGTTCGAATCGCGAGAAGAGGGTGTCGGGGTCGTCGATGACCACCTCGTCGAGGCGCGAGCAGCCGATGACCATCTTGCCCTGCTGCCCAGAAGTCCCCTCACTGACGTACCACAGGATTCGGGCGGGAACGCTCTCTCCGCGGTGTCCGGACGAGCGGTAGTAGACATGCTCGCGGCTGATGCCCAGTACGTCGTCACGGGGAACCAGCATGGCCGGAACGTCGAAGAGCTCCGTGGACCAGCGCGGCTTGATGGGCGCGATGAAGGAGGGAAGGGCCGTGTCGATCAGTTTGGCCGGCCACCACACCCGCTCGGCCACGCTCGCGATCTCGGGCGACACACGAGCATCCAGCCGTGGCGTCGACCGCCTCATCCGCCCCGCGATCTCCGCAGCCTTCTCCGAGACCGCTTCAGCAGGTCCGCAGACGTCGACCAGAAGCGCGGTGAAGCCGCTTTCGTCCTCGGTGAAGCCGTCGGCGCCGGCAGCCGCCATAGCCGTCGGAGACAGGAACGGATCGGTGATACGGACCGCCTGCGCCCCTCGCTCCCGGCCAAGGCGCTTGAGCATGAACAGCAGTTGCCGTGCAAGTGTCTCCTCCAGCGGGTGCGACGCCGTACGGAGGAACGCGACGTTCAACGTGCGGCCGTCCATCGCCCAGACGTAAAGGGCCACCGGGTGCCCTTCTCCATCCCGGAGCAACTCCCTGCGCCACAGCACCCCGTCATTGGCGAGGCTTTTCAGCCGCTCCGCGAAGCCCGTTCCACGGTCGCCCTCGGCCTGGTCGAAGAAGGCGACCAGCTCTCCTTCACCGCCTGGCGCGATCTCCTCGGCGGAGAAGGCAGTGCCCATGAGATCCGCAGGACGGTACACCTGGGCCTGGCGCAATTCGTCCACATGCAGCGTGACCACCGCCGGGGAGACGACCTTGACCCGTGCGACGTCCCAGGCGATGTCCGCTAGAGCCGCTAGTGCGGGATCGCGCGTCACCAGCACCTGGAGCCCGGCACACGACGTCTCGGCCACGTAGCGCAAGCGGGCACGCTGCCGATCATCGAGGGGAACAGCAGGCAGCTCCTTCCTCGCTGCCGCGGCCAGCTCCTCCAAGCGGATGGCCACGGCAGCGCTGTCGGGAGACAGTGACCGCAACTCGGCAAGCCCCGCACGCTGATGATTGCGCGCCTCACGCTCCTCGACATCACGCACATCGTGCAGAAGCTGCGGAGTGAACGCGAGCTCGATCAGGTCGGCGAGCCATCCTGCCGCGAGAGCACGGGACTCCTCAACGGCGCGTTCCGTTCCCGCACCGCGCAGCCCGGCGAACACGCCATGATCGACGGTCACCACCAGAAGCGCATCACTCTGGGCCTCGGCGAACAGATCCTCGTGTCCCAGATCGAGCCACCACGTGTCCAGCGTCTCCTTGTCCTTGCCCCGCCCAAGGCTCTCACCCTTGGGAACAAAACCCAGCGCTGTCCACATGCCGCTGAGCCCGTAGTCGCGCCGGCACTTGGCACGGATACCGAGCCTATGAGCGTGCCGCGCGCGGATCGCGTCGATCAGCTCACGAGCGACACCCTTACCTCGGTGTTCCTCAGCCACACACAAATGAGCCAGCCGCACATACAGACTCCGCTTGGGCAGCCCGAAGAGCGCGTAGCCGACGACCTCTTCGTCATCCACGGCCACCAGCAGGCCGCCGTCCTCGGCGTGCTTACGGTAGGCAGGAGGCGTGAGCAGCCCGAGATACTTCGTATACCGGTTACCCAAAGCGATAACCGCGTCCAGCAGCTCCGACTGTTCCGCAGACACCGGCAGCACTCTGATCGCCATGTTCCCCCTCCGGTTCCCTCAACCGACAATGCCCCAGGACGGCATACTGCCCAGCAGCGTCAGTGGCGAGCCACTGATTGATCAAAACCGGCTAACTGGCGGGAACCCATCCGCTCTTGTTTCGTTCACCGCCGCCATGGCCGACTCGCCAGCAGGTCAGGGAGGCCGAGCTGACGGCAACGGTGATGACGCCGACCGCACGGACTTAGACACGGTCCACGTCACTCCCGCTCGTTCGAGCGACTTTTTCGAACCAACCGTCGCTGAGTAACGAAACTGACAACATGCCGCCGTCGTACGTCAACCTCGAGTTGAAGGCGGGCCATTGGAACGGCAGGTCAATGAACGGCAACTGTCGGTGCTGCAGTGGGTGGAAGACGGGTGCCCTGCGGGCGTCTGGGAGACCAGCTCCTACAAGACCACCTGTCAGGCACTGCAGAACCGGGGCCTGGTCACGGTCTCCCGGAAGGGAGGCAGTGGAGCGTAGCCCTTACGAGTGCAGGCCGACACTATCTGGCGCACGGCACCTACCCTCCCCGTGGGTTTCGCCCGAGGAAGGCCCAAGCCGCCGCTCCACGACCCCAGTCCACCCGGGCGCAGGAGACTCCGGCCGCCGCACGTAAGCCAGGCCCTCCCGCACAACCTCGTGTGACGTTCACGGAGCAGCTGTTGCAGGAGCTCGCGGACGCCGGCGGGCGGATCGTCAAGAGCGGTAACGGGCCGGAGTTGGAGAAGTGGCCGTCCCGCGTCGCCGCGGCACGCAGGTCCGGAAGGGTCCCGGAGACGAAGGAGTTGTACGGGGGCTGGTGCCCTGGCGGGTACGAGATCAAGCTCGTCGACATCCCCTCCTGGCGCCTCGCCGTCCTCGAACCCGTCCCCGTCCCCTCCCGGCTCGCGCGGCCACACACCGTGGTCCGGGCCATGCAAGCCGAATCCCAGCCGCTGGGCCTGACCAAGCCCGTCCAAGGACGTGCCCTCCGGCTCATTCATGCACTGGTCACCGCCGTCGAGGCCAATGGGCACTCCAGCTCAGCCGGACAGACCGACTTTGCGCCGCCATCTCATCGCCGCCGCAGCGCGTCTCCCCATTTCACCATCACCGCACAGGGCCAGACCGTGGGGTTTCTCGTCCTACAGGAGCAGGACCGGACCGAGCACGTCGCCACCGAGAAGGAACTCGCCGCCACCACGAAGAACTCCTGGATCAGGATCCCCCGCTACGACTACACCCCGTCCGAACGACTCCGCTTCGTCCTCAGCGGCGGCCAGCCGCACCGGTCGAGCGAATGGGCCGACGCCCCCAACCATCCTCTCGAAGACCAGCTCGCCGAAATCGCCCAAGAGGTCACGCTCCGTGGCGAAGCCGCCGAACACAGACGCCTCGACGAGATCGAAGCAGCGCGCCAGAAGCGCATCCGCTGGGAAGCCGCCATGGAAGAAGCCCGCATCCGCTACGCCGAGGCGTACCGCGTCAGGCACTTCGAGGCGCAGGAAGCGGCATGGCGCCACGCCACCCGACTGACGGAGTACGTGAGCGCCGTACGCACGCGTGTCGACGCCATGCCTCCGGGCCAGGCCAGGATCGAAGCCGAATCATGGATCAGTTGGGCAGCGGCCACCATCGAGCGCCTCGACCCACTGAGCACACCGCCCCGACTGCCCGACATCCCCGAACCACAAGCCGACGATCTGAAGCCCTTCCTCGGGCACTGGAACCCCTACGGGCCCACCTACTGAGCGCCCGCTCCGCGAAACGTCCGGCCCGCCGAAGTACGGCCGTCCGAAACTCGGTTGATTTTCGTTCAAGTTCCCGCAAGGCCAGCCTTCGGGAGCACCGCTTCCACCCAGTAGGATCTGCACGATCAGTTAGGTGACGCACCATCAGAACGAGCGTCAAATGAGCGTCACGAGCGTCATTTCAGCGTCAAGATATCGCCCGTAACGCCCACACCGCACATAATGCGCACACACAAAACCGCAGGTCAGGAGCCCTTCGCGGCCGGTTCAAGGATCGCGACACACTCAACGTGGTGGGTCATCGGAAACAGATCGAACGCCCGAAGCGTCCGCACCCGGTACCCGCCCTCGCGGAAGTACGCCAGGTCCCGGGCCAGCGCAGCGGGATCGCAGGCGACGTAGGCGACGCGGCGGGCGCCGAGGGAGCAGAGGTGGGCCACCGTCGTACGGCCCGCGCCCGCCCTGGGCGGGTCCAGGACGATCAGGTCGACCTCGGTGATGCCGGTGCGCGGCAGGACCGACTCGACCTTGCCCTGTTCGATGCGCACCCGCGGGAAGTCGGCGAGGTTGTGGCGCGCGTCCTCCACCGCGCGCTTGCCGGACTCGATGCCGAGGACCGCGCCCTTCTCGCCGAGCCGGTCGGCCAGCGCCCCCGCGAACAGGCCCACTCCGCAGTAGAGGTCCAGGGCCATCTCGCCCTTGCGCGGGAGGAGGCCCTGCATGACCGCCGTCACCAGGGTGTCCGCCGCCTTCGGGTGGACCTGCCAGAAGCCGCCGTTGCCGACGCGGTGGGTGCGGCCGTCCGCGCGCTCACGGACGAAGGGGCGGCCGTGGACACGGTGGACGCCACCGGACTTCTCGTCGACCCTGAGGACCGACACCGGCTTGTCCAGTTCGACCAGGGGGAGGCGGGCGCCCGGGCGCGGCGTCAGGATCACCTGACGGTCCTGCGAGCCCGTCGCCGCGATCGCCTCGACCGACTCCATGCCGGTCCAGTCCCGCCGCTCGATGCCCAGCTCGCTGACGCCCTCCGCCGCGATCATGCAGTGGTCTATGCGCTCGACCTCGTGCGAGCGGTGGCGGCGCAGACCCGCGTGGCCCTCGGCGTCGACCGCGTACTGGACGCGCGTGCGCCACTGTGGGACCTGGCCGGCCGGCAGCTTGTCGCCCTCGGCCGGCATCACCGTGCCGTCCCAGCCGGCCTCCTCGGGCGTGAGACCCGCGAGCCGCTTGAGCTGTTCGGCGATCACCTCGCCCTTGAGGCGACGCTGGGCGCCCGGCTTGGCGTGCTGCCAGTCGCAGCCGCCACAGCGGCCCGGCCCGGCGAAGGGGCAGGGGGCCTCGACACGGTCCTTGGAGGGCTCCAGGATCCGTACGGCGTCCGCGCGCAAGAAGCGGGCTCCTTCCTCGCCCTCGGTCACCTTCGCCACCACGCGCTCGCCCGGCAGCGCGTGCCGGACGAACAGCACCTGGCCCTCGGCGGTGCGCGCGATGCAGTGGCCGCCATGGGCGACGGGGCCGATCTCGACCTCGTACTCCTCCCCGGCCAGCGACTTCTTCGGTTCTGCCTGCATGGCGGGGTGACTCCAGATCGGGAACGGGAAACGGCCGGACAACAGCCCACCAGTCTACGTGGCTGTCGTCCGGCCGTTCACCACAGGCCGGGCCCCGGGCTCAGCGGCCCGGGCTCAGCACCCCGGCCTCACTCCTTGGCCGCCGACGGCTCCTTCGACGGCTCCTTCGGCCGCTCCGCCGCCGGACCGCGTCGCACCGCACCGGGTGCGTTCCAGTCCTGCCGCTTGCGGGCCCGTACCTTCGCCGCCTCGGAGGACGCCAGCTGGTACGGCACCGAGGTGACCATCACGCCGGGGGTGAACAGCAGGCGGCCCTTCAGGCGCAGGGCGCTCTGGTTGTGCAGCAGATGCTCGTACCAGTGGCCGACCACGTACTCGGGGATGATCACGGAGACCGCGTCGCGCGGCGACTCCTTGCGCAGGCCCTTGACGTACTCGATCACCGGGCGGGTGACCTCGCGGTACGGCGAGTCCAGGACCTTCAGCGGTACGTCGATGCCGCGCCGCTCCCACTCCTCGTGCAGCACCTTGGTCTCGGCCGCGTCGACGTTGACCGTCAGCGCCTCCAGGGTGTCCGAGCGCATCAGCTTGGCGTAGGCCAGGGCGCGGAGCGTCGGCCGGTGGATCTTCGAGATCAGCACCACCGAGTGCACCCGCGACGGGCGGACCATGTCGTCGTCCGGCTCCTCGGGGGCCGAGAGCTCCTCGGCGACGCCGTCGTAGTGCTTCCGGATCGCGGTCATGGTCGCGTAGAAGAGGCACATGCCCATCAGTGCCACCCAGGCGCCGTGCGTGAACTTCGTGACCAGGACGACGACCAGCACCAGGCCCGTGAAGAAGGCACCGAACGCGTTGATCGCGCGGGAGCGCATCATTCGGCGGCGCGCCGCCGGGTCCTGCTCGACCGCCAGGTGCCGGTTCCAGTGCCGGACCATGCCGGTCTGGCTGAGCGTGAAGGACACGAACACGCCGACGATGTACAGCTGGATCAGCCGCGTGGAGTCGGCGCCGTAGATGAACGTCAGCAGGGTCGCGGCGCCGGCGAGCAGCACGATGCCGTTGGAGAAGGCGAGGCGATCGCCGCGGGTGTGCAGCTGGCGCGGGAGGTAGCGGTCCTGGGCGAGGATCGAGCCGAGCAGCGGGAAGCCGTTGTACGCCGTGTTCGCCGCCAGGAACAGGACCAGCGCGGTGGCTGCCGCGAGGACCACGAACAGGAAGCTGCCCTTGCCGAAGACCGCCTCGGCGACCTGGGAGATCACCGGGTTCTGGACGTAGCCGGAGCCGAGCGGATGCCCGTTGTGGATCAGGTCGGTGGCCGGGTTCTCGGCCATGCGGACCTTGGTCGACATGGCGAGGGCGATGATGCCGCAGAACATGGTGACGGCCAGCAGGCCCATCATCGCGAGCGTGGTCGCCGCGTTCTTCGACTTGGGCTTGCGGAAGGCCGGGACACCGTTGGAGATCGCCTCCACACCGGTCAGCGCGGCACAGCCGGAGGAGAAGGCGCGCAGCAGGAGGAAGACGAGCGCGAAGCCCGCAAGACCCTGGTGCTCGGCCTTGATGTGGAAGTCCGCGGTCGGGGCGTGCATGGTGTCGCCGAGGACCAGGCCCCGGACGGCGCCCCACACGATCATGATGAAGACGCCGCCCACGAAGACGTAGGTGGGGATCGCGAAGAGCTTGCCGGACTCCTTCACGCCGCGCAGGTTCATCAGCGTGAGCAGGACGATCACGGCGACCGCGCACAGCACCTTGTGCTGGACCACGAACGGGACGGCGGAGCCGAGGTTCTCGATGCCGGAGGCGATGGAGACGGCGACGGTGAGGACGTAGTCGACGAGCAGGGCGCTGGCGACGGTCAGCCCGGCCTTGGAGCCCAGGTTGGTGGTGGCGACCTCGTAGTCGCCACCGCCGCTCGGGTAGGCGTGGACGTTCTGCCGGTAAGAGGCGACGACCGTGAACATCAGCACCACGACCGCGACGGCGATCCACGGGCTGAAGTGGTACGCCGACACGCCCGCGACGGACAGGACCAGCAGGACCTCGCCCGGGGCGTAGGCGACGGAGGACAGCGGGTCGGAGGCGAAGACGGGGAGTGCGATGCGCTTCGGCAGGAGCGTTTCGCCCAGCCGGTCACTGCGCAGTGCGCGCCCGATCAGGATCCGTTTGGGCACGTCGGTCAGTTTGGACACGAGAGAGGATGGTAGGCCTTCGAACTGGCAGACGCCCACCCGGTCCCCGGGATCTGCCTCACGAGTGAAATCAGAGGCGCACGGAACTGCGGATTCCGCGGTCCGCGCGCTCCCCGTGCCTAGATGGCAGACCCCGCTTGTCATCGCACCTCGGAGGACCTATGCCCGGCACCGCGGAGCTGATCGGGGCGACTGTCGCCCTCCTCGGCCTCGGAATCCTGACCCTGTGCAGCGTGCGCAGCATCACTCGCCGGCCCCCGCCCCCGGTGATCGCCGACTCCGATCGCTGACGCTGCTCACGCGCATGATCGCGGAGGGTGATCATGGAGAACCGGCGCAGGGGGGTGCCCACCCCCGGCGCCCGTGTGTAGCTTTGGGCCTCGGTCTGAGACCCTGATGCTGAGCAGTAACTTTTGGACACCGGAAGGACGGTCGTGCACATCGTCATCATGGGCTGCGGAAGAGTGGGCTCCGCTCTTGCCCAGACCCTGGAGCAACAGGGCCACACGGTCGCCGTGATCGACCAGGACCCCACCGCCTTCCGTCGGCTGGGCCCGGGCTTCGGTGGCCGCCGGGTCACCGGTGTCGGCTTCGACCAGGACACCCTGCGCGAGGCCGGCATCGAGGAGGCCGGCGCTTTCGCCGCCGTCTCCAGCGGTGACAACTCCAACATCATCTCCGCGCGCGTGGCCCGTGAGATGTTCGGCGTGGAGAACGTGGCCGCCCGTATCTACGACCCGCGCCGCGCCGAGGTCTACCAGCGCCTGGGCATCCCCACCGTGGCGACGGTCCGCTGGACCGCCGACCAGATGCTGCGTCGGCTGCTGCCCTCCGGTGCCGAGCCGCTGTGGCGCGACCCCACCGGCGGGGTGCAGCTCGCCGAGGTGCACGCCTCCCCGAAGTGGGTCGGGCACAAGATCAGCAAGCTGCAGGAGGAGACGGGCGTCCGCGTGGCGTTCCTGACCCGCCTCGGCGAAGCGATCCTGCCGACCTCGCAGACGGTGCTGCAGGAGGGCGACCTCGTGCATGTGATGATGCGGGCGGACGACGTCGAGAAGGTCGAGACGGCGTTCGCCCTGGGCCCGGAAGAGGAGAGCGGTCACTGATGAGGGTCGCCATTGCCGGAGCCGGCGCCGTCGGCCGCTCGATCGCGAGCGAGCTGCTGGAGAACGGCCACGAGGTCCTGCTCATCGACAAGGCCCCGACCGCCATCTCGGTGGAGCGGGTGCCCCAGGCGGAGTGGCTGCTGGCCGACGCCTGCGAGATCACGTCCCTGGACGAGGCGGCGCTGCAGCGCTGCAACGTCGTCATCGCCGCGACCGGCGACGACAAGGTCAACCTGGTCGTCTCGCTGCTCGCCAAGACGGAGTACGGCGTCCCGCGCGTCGTCGCCCGTGTCAACAACCCGAAGAACGAGTGGCTGTTCAACGAGGCCTGGGGCGTGGACGTGGCCGTCTCCACCCCGCGCCTGATGTCCGCCCTGGTCGAGGAGGCGGTGAGCGTGGGCGACCTGGTCCGCCTGCTCCGCTTCAGCCACGGCGACGCCAACCTCGTCGAGCTGACCCTGCCCGAGGAGTCGGCCCTGGCCGGTACCCAGGTGGGCGACGTCCAGTGGCCCGAGGACACCTCCCTCGTCACGATCATCCGCGGCACCCGGGTGCTGACCCCCTCCAAGGAGGACTCCCTGGAGCCGGGTGACGAACTCCTCTTCGTGGCCGCTCAGGCCCGCGAGGAGCAGCTGGAGGAGCTGCTGTCGGTGCGGCGCGAGGACACCTCGAGCTAGCCGGTGCGCCGCCGCGCGAGGGCCCGGGGATCATCGGATCCGCCGGGCCCTTCCCGTGCGGACGCCCACGAACTCCGGCCCCGACCGTCGGCCGCGCGCCGCTCACGCCGGTGCCGCAGCACGAACCGCCACCAGGCGAGCCGGTGCGGGGAGTCCTCCTGGGGAATCACCCGGTTCGACACCTCCCCGCATGCCTCAGCCCCGCCATTCCCCGACCGCCGGCAGGGCGCTGCCGTACATCACCTCGAAGATCTCCTGGTGCCGGTGCAGGGATGCCCCGGGGATGCCCCCACCACGGGGTGGGGCAGCGCGCGGGCGAGGTCCGCCGGGTGCGGGTACCCGACCACCTCGGCTCCCAGGTGTTCCCCTCCCTCGCCGCCCACCTCTCCCGCCGGTCCTCCAGGGCGCACCGGGTCACGAGCCCCGCCGGCAGCAGGACGGCCCGGGTTCCCCGTCACCACGAGCCCGTCACGCCGAGGCCCGTCGGCGCCGCCTCGAAAGCAGGTGCGCTGCGCACCCTCGGGTCACCGGTGCGGCACCGGGCCCCGCACACCTCGAAGACCCCCGCTCCTCTGCAGGCGGTCGGTGCCGTCACCGTACACAACCTGCCGTTGCGGCAAGGGGGTTGAGGGCATGCGAACGGCCCGGGACCTCGACGGGTCCCGGGCCGCTGCGAAGTCGCGGTGCCGTGGCCGGCTAGGCCTCCCGGCGGTGCCGTCCCCCGGTCGCCTCGCCGCCCTCGGCGGCCAGCGCCGCCTTGCGCTCCTCCTCTGCCTTCTCCTCGGCCTCCATCTCGGCGAAGACGTCGATGGGCGCGGGAGCCTTCGCGAGGAAGACCCAGGTGAGCCAGACCGCCAGCAGGAACGGCGGGATCTTCAGGGCGACCAGGACCCAGCCGAGCTTGGTGGTGTCGGACCACCAGTAGAGCGGGAAGAGGATCGCGCACTTGGCGAGCAGGATCAGACCCCAGGCCCAACTCGCCTTGGCATAGGCCTTCTTGCGGCCGGGGTTGCGGGTGCGCCAGGAGAGGTTCTCCTTGAAGACCGGGCCGAGGATGAGGCCGATCAGGGGCACACCGGCCAGGGTCGTGACGATGTACGCCACCGCAAGGCCCAGCGTGTACAGCATGCCGGGGAGGTAGAAGTCCTTGGCGTTTCCGGTGAACATCGCGAAGACGACACCGAAGGCCACGCCGAAGACACCGCTGAAGGCGTGCTTGACGGTGTCCTTCATGGCGAGCCGGACGACGACCAGGACCAGGGACACGATCAGCGCAGCGATCGCCGACACGTGCAGGTTCTTGTCGACCGTGAAGATCGCGACGAAGAGCAGGCCCGGCACGACCGTCTCGACCATGCCGCGGACACCGCCGAACGCATCGAACAGCGCGGCCTCGGTCACCGCACGGGCATCACCGGTTCCGTCGGGCGGACTCTGGTCGGTGCCTTCGGTCGGCTTGTCGAGGGACGTCACCGGCTACTCCCGTCCGAGGGGTCGCAGTTCGTATTTCGGGTTGAACAGCACCCGGCGGCCCCGGCTCATCGAGATCCGGCCCGATGCGATCAGCTTGCGCCCCGGTTCTATGCCCACGATGGAACGCCTGCCGAGCCACACCACGTCCAGCGCGGCGGAGCCGTCGAACAGCTCGGCCTCCAGGGCGGGGACCCCGGCGCGCGGACGCAAGGTGACCGTGCGCAAGGTACCAGTTACGGTGACGATCTGCCGGTCGTGGCAGTCGCCGATCTTGGTACAGCCCGCGGCGTCGGCGTCCTCACGCAGCTCCTCGGACTCCAGGTCCTCCTGCGAAGAGGAGAGCCGGTCGAGCATGCGCCGGAACCGGCCGGCCGGCTTTTCGGAACGAGGAACAGCACTCATACCTGAAGCGTACCGGGGCCCACCGACAGCGCCGTAGCGCAGCCCACTTGCAGCCCGCTCACGTTGCAGTCCGCTCACTTCTCGAACCGGTAGCCCATCCCCGGCTCGGTGATGAAGTGCTTCGGGCGCGAGGGGTCCGTCTCCAGTTTCCGCCGCAGCTGGGCCATGTACACGCGCAGGTAGTTGGTCTCGGTGCCGTACGACGGCCCCCACACCTCCTGCAGCAGCTGCTTCTGGCTGACCAGCCGACCGGTGTTGCGGACCAGGACCTCCAGCAGGTGCCACTCGGTCGGGGTGAGGCGGACGTCCCGGCCGGCGCGGTTGACCTTCTTGGCGGCCAGGTCGACGGTGAAGCCCTCGGTCTCGACGGTCGTCAGGTCGTCCTCGCCGGGCCCGACCGGCTCGGTCCGGCGCACGGCGGCCCGCAGCCGGGCCAGCAGCTCGTCCATGCCGAAGGGCTTGGTGACGTAGTCGTCGGCGCCCGCGTCCAGCGCCTCGACCTTCTCGTCCGAGGAGTGCCGGGCGGACAGGACCAGGATGGGCACGCGGGTCCAGCCGCGCAGGCCCCTGATCACCTCGACGCCGTCCATGTCGGGCAGGCCCAGGTCGAGCACGACCACGTCGGGGTGCCGGGAGGCGGCGAGGTCCAGGGCGGTACGGCCGTCGGGCGCCGCGTCGACCTCGTACTTGCGCGCCTTGAGGTTGATCACGAGGGCGCGCACGATCTGCGGCTCGTCGTCGACCACGAGCACCCGGGTCGTCATAGGGTCTGCCTTTCTGGTTCTGCGATGTCCGGGCCCAGGTCCAGGGGCTCGGGACCGGATCCTGCCGCCCGCAGGCTCAGGACCATGGTGAGTCCGCCGCCCGGCGTGTCCTCGGCGGTGAGGGTGCCGCCCATGGCCTCCGCGAAGCCCCGGGCGACCGCGAGGCCGAGCCCGACCCCGGCACCGCGCGGGGCGTCGCCGTACCGCTGGAACGGCTCGAAGATCCGTTCCTTGGCCTCGTCCGGCACGCCCGGCCCCCGGTCCACCACACGCACCTCGACCCGGTCGGCTATGGCGCTGGCGGAGACCAGCACGGGCCGGCGCTTCGGGCTGTACTTGACGGCGTTCTCCACGAGGTTGGCCACGGACCGCTCCAGCAGCCCGGGATCGACCTCGACCATCGGCAGGCTCTCGGGCACGTCCAGCTCGACACTGCCCTCCGGGACGCCCCCGAGTGCCATCGGTACGACCTCGTCCACGTCGATCTCGCGGATCAGCGGCGTGACCGTACCGGTCTGCAGGCGGGACATGTCGAGGAGGTTGCCGACGAGGTGGTCCAGCCGGTCGGCGCCCTCCTCGATGGCGGCCAGCAGCTCGGCCCGGTCCTCGTCGGACCATTCGACGTCGTCGGAGCGCAGCGAGGACACCGACGCCTTGATGCCGGCCAGCGGGGTGCGCAGGTCGTGGCTGACGGCCGCGAGCAGGGCGGTGCGGATGCGGTTGCCCTCGGCGAGCGCGCGGGCCCGGTCGGCCTCCTCCTGCAGGCGCCGGCGGTCCAGGGCGACGGCGGCCTGCGCGGCGAAGGCGGCGAGCACCCGGCGGTCCTCGGCGGGCAGCACCCGGCCGGTGAGCGCGAGCGCCATGTGATCGCCGACCGGCATGTCGACGTCGGCGTCCTCGGGCCGCTCCAGCGGCCGCCCGAATCCGGCGCGCCCGGCGCAGGTCCACGGCGCGGTGTCGCCCGCCCGCTCCAGCAGCGCGGCCGACTCCATCGCGAAGGTCTCCCGGACCCGCTCCAGCAGCTCCTCCAGGCTGGTCTCGCCGCGCAGCACGTTCCCGGCGAGGAAGGAGAGTATCTCCGACTCGGCGCGCAGCCGGGCGGCCTGATGGGTGCGCCGGGCGGCCAGGTCCACCACCGAGGCGACCGACATGCCCACGCCGAAGAAGATCGCGATGGCGACGATGTTCTTGGGATCGGCGATGGTCAGCCGGTGCAGGGGCGGGGTGTAGAAGTAGTTCAGCAGGAGCGAGCCGAAGGCCGCCGAGGCCAGCGCGGGCAGCAGGCCGCCGAGCAGCGCCGCCGCGACGGTGACGGTCAGGAACAGCAGCATGTCGTTGGCGAGGCCGAGGGCCACGCTGTTCAGCAGCACCGCGAGGACCGCGGGGCCCAGCAGACCCACCGCCCAGCCCCAGATGATCCGGGCCCGCCCGAGCCGTGCGCCCCGCGTCACGGGCAGCCCGCGGCCCCTGGCGACCTCCTCGTGGGTGACGATGTGGACGTCGAGGTCGGGCCCCGAGTCCCGGGCGACCGTGGCGCCGACGCCGGGCCCGAAGACGTACTGCCAGGCCTTGCGGCGCGAGGAGCCCAGCACGATCTGGGTGGCGTTCACGCCCCGCGCGAAGTCCAGCAGCGCTGCCGGTATGTCGTCGCCGACCACATGGTGGAAGGTGCCGCCCAGGTCCTCGACGAGCGTGCGCTGGACGGCCAGCTCCTTGGGGGAGGCCGAGGTCAGCCCGTCGCTGCGGGCTATGTACACGGCTAGCACCTCGCCGCCGGCGCCCTTCTCGGCGAGCCGCGCGGCACGCCGGATCAGGGTGCGCCCCTCGGGCCCGCCGGTCAGCCCGACCACGATCCGCTCGCGGGAGCCCCAGATCTTGGAGACCCGGTGCTCGCTGCGGTAGGCGTTCAGGTACTCGTCCACCCGGTCCGCCACCCACAGCAGCGCCAGCTCGCGCAGGGCGGTCAGGTTCCCCGGGCGGAAGTAGTTGGACAGGGCCGCGTCGACCTTGTCCGGCTGGTAGATGTTGCCGTGCGCCATCCGTCGGCGCAGCGCCTCCGGGGACATGTCGACCAGCTCGATCTGGTCGGCCCGCCGTACCACCTCGTCCGGGACGGTCTCGCGCTGCCGCACCCCCGTGATCGAGTCCACGACGTCGCCGAGTGACTCCAGGTGCTGGATGTTGACGGTGGAGATCACGTCCACACCCGCGGCGAGCAGCTCCTCCACGTCCTGCCAGCGCTTGGCGTTGCGGGAGCCGGGGATGTTCGTGTGGGCGAGTTCGTCGACCAGGGCGACGGCGGGCGCCCGGCGCAGCACGGCGTCGACGTCCATCTCGCCGAAGGTGGTGCCCCGGTACTCCAGCCGCCGGCGCGGCACCTGCTCCAGGCCGTGCAGCATCACCTCGGTGCGCGGCCGGTCGTGGTGCTCGACGAAGGCCACGACGCAGTCGGTGCCTCGCTCCACGCGGCGGTGCGCCTCGGAGAGCATGGCGTAGGTCTTGCCCACGCCCGGTGCCGCACCGAGGTAGATCCGAAGCTTGCCGCGTGCCATGGCTCCATTGTCTTCCGTGTGCCTGCTGCCTACGCAGCGTCGACCTTACGGCCAACAATCACGGCAAACGTGACAGAGAGGCGGGCGACGGGCAACTTTGACACAACCCTGATGACACCGCCGACGAGCAGCTGGGGGCCAGTGTCGCGTCCCGTAGGGGGCGCGGGGAACTGCGCGAGCAACCACGACGGAACCGCACCCGGCAACGGTGAACCGCACCCAACGGCGCGACCCCGCAAAACGGGCCGCACCCCGCAAGGGCACGGCCCGTACATCCCTGCTGAGCCCGGCGGAGCACCTAGCGGACTTCGGTGATCTCCGGCCCGCGCTGCAGCTGCCCCATCCCGCCCGAGAAGCGGGAGCCCTCCTCCTGCTGCACTCCCTCGGGGACCATCTGCGCGTCGTTCGGCAGCTTGAGGACGATCGGGTCGCGAGGCGCCATCGGCCCCTCACCACGGACCACGACCGTGTCACGGAAGATCTGCTCCAGCAGCCCGGCGGCCTGCGGCTGCACCGCTCCCTGCCCGGAGATCACACCGCGCAGGAACCACCGCGGGCCGTCCACGCCCACAAATCGCACGACCTGGAACCCACCCGTGCCGTCCGGCAGCTGTACCGGCACCTGGGCGCGCAGCTCCCAGCCGAGCGGGCCCTCGACCTCGTCGACGATGCCACCCTGCTGGGTGATGCCGGACGCGATCTCCTCGCGGACCTCGCCCCAGATGCCCTCGCGCTTGGGCGCTGCGAAGGCCTGGAGCTGGATGGCGCTGTCGCGCAGCACGACGGTCGCGGCGACGATCGCGTCACCGGCGACCTCGACCCTGAGCTCCATGCCGTCGACGCCCGGTACGAACAGTCCGCCGAGGTCCACCCGGCCCTCGGCCGGCTCGCGCACCTCGCTGCTGTCCCAGGGTCCGTCGGGCCGCGGCCCGGGCTCCAGCCGGACACGCTCGCGCTCGGCCTCTACCTCTTCCTTGTCCGCCTCGGTGTCGACGCTGTCGACGACCTGCTCGGCCTCGCCGGCCGCGTCCTCGGCGGCACCCTTCTTCTTGCGACGTCCGAACACGTCACTGTCCTTCCCGGTCGGATACGACCGAAGCGTATCGATTCCCACCCGTCGGACCGCCCTCGGCGGCCCGACCGCTTGTGCCGCTCTCGCCGCCCACCGCGGCATGGCCGCCGGTGGACCCGAAGCCCCCTTCGGCCCGCGTGGAGTCGGGAAGCTCCGCGACCTCCTGGAAGCGGACCCTCTCGACCTGCTGGACGACCAGTTGGGCAATCCGGTCGAAGCGCTCGAACCGCACACTCTCACGCGGGTCGAGATTCACCACGATCACCTTGATCTCCCCACGGTACCCGGCATCAACCGTCCCCGGGGCATTGACGAGGGCGACACCGCAGCGAGCGGCGAGACCGGAGCGCGGGTGCACGAAGGCCGCGTACCCCTCGGGCAGGGCGATCGACACACCCGTGGGGAGCACGGCTCGCTCCCCGGGGCCCAGTTCGCACGGCTCGGTGGTGCGCAGATCGGCTCCGGCGTCCCCCGGATGCTCGTACGCCGGAAGCGGTACGTCGGGGTCGACGCGCCGGAGCAGCACGTTCAGGGGGCCACGGCTCACGGGTTCACCTCGAAGGCGCGGGCACGCCGGATCCGGTCCGGGTCGCTCATCGCGGCCTGGATCTCCTCCTCGCGGCCGTGGTCGATGAAGTGGTCGACCTTGACCTCGATGAAGAGGGCGTCGGCGCGGACCGCGACGGGCCCGTCGGGGCCGCCGATGCGTCCGGTGGCGGTGGAGTAGATCTTCCGCCCGGCGACGGCGGTGACCTCGGCCTCCAGGTACAGCGTGGTGCCGACGGGCACGGGCCGCACGAAGTCGGTCTCCAGTCGGCCGGTGACGGCGATGGTCCGCAGCAGCCAGTTCAGCGAGCCGAGGGTCTCGTCGAGGGCCGTGGCCAGCACTCCGCCGTGCGCGAGGCCCGGGGCGCCCTGGTGGGCGGGCTGGACGGTGAACTCGGCGGTCAGCGAGACACCCTCGCCCGCCCGGGCCTCCAGGTGCAGTCCGTGCGACTGCCCGGGGCCACAGCCGAAACAGTGTGCGTAGTGGGCGCCGAGGAGTTCTCCGGGCGCGGGCGCGTCGGGGTGCCGTACCGGTTTCACCGCGTCGGCGGGGGGCTGAAGGCTTGCGGAACTACCACTCACAGGCGCAGACCTTACCCGCGCGTCGGGCCGATACGGATCCCGTGCCAAGCTTGGCTCCATGCAGCTCTCCGCCACCCCTTACGAAGAACGCCTCACCACCCCCCGCTCGTGGTGGCTGATCAGCTTCCTCGTGGGCGTCTCCTTCGCCCTGATCCTGCTGCCCTTCGGCACTCTGCCGCTGCTCGGCGGCCTGGTCGGCGGTACGGCGGCGGCGGCGGTGGTTGCCAGTGCGTACGGCTCCCTGCGCATCCGGGTCGTGGGCGACTCGCTGATCGCGGGCGAGGCGAAGATCCCGGTGTCGGCGCTGGGCGAGTCCGAGGTGCTGGACGCGGAGGAGGCCCGCGCCTGGCGGACGTACAAGGCCGACACGCGCGCCTTCCTGCTGCTGCGCGCCTACATCCCGACGGCGCTGCGGGTGGAGGTCACGGACCCGGAGGACCCGACGCCGTACCTGTATCTGTCGACGCGGGAGCCGGAGAAGCTGGCGGCGGCGATCGAGGCCGCGCGCAAGGCGAACGCGTAGCGCTCCGGCGGGCGGCTAGAGCTCTTCGGGGAGGTCGCGCAGCTTCAGCGGTTCCGCCGGCTCCTCCAGCGGCGGCAGCTCTGCCAGTTCCTCCCAGGGCACCTGGATCTTGCGCAGGTCGGCCCGGATGTGCGCGGCGAGCTTCTTGGTGTCCCGGCGGTTCATGACCGCCCCGACCGCGGCGCCCACCATGAACGGCATCAGGTTGGGCAGGTCGCGGACCACCCGTTTCATGATCTGCTGGCGCAGTTCGCGCTTCATACGGACGCCGAGGGCCGCGTCGTACGTCGACGGCTTCGTCACGTCGATGCCGCGCTCCCCCGACCAGGAGGACAGATACGCGGTACTGCGGGTCTTGAGGTTCCCGGGCGGCCGTACGCCGTAGACCTCGTGGAGTTCGGCGACGAGCTTCAGCTCGATCGCGGCGACCCCGGTGATCTCCGCGGCCAGTTCGGTCGGCATCGCGGGCGGCACCGGCAGCATCGCCGCCGCTCCGATCCCGGCTCCCACCGTGGAGGTGCCGGCCGCGGCGCCCGCCACCAGCTTGTCGGCGAGCTCTTCGGGTCCGAGGCCCGGGAACTGCCGGCGCAGGGTCGCGAGGTCGCGT
Organism: Streptomyces sp. NPDC030820; assembly: GCF_055572075.1. Classification (NCBI taxonomy): domain Bacteria; kingdom Bacillati; phylum Actinomycetota; class Actinomycetes; order Kitasatosporales; family Streptomycetaceae; genus Streptomyces; species Streptomyces sp. NPDC030820. The sequence goes on along the minus strand of NZ_JBVIEB010000011.1, from coordinate 146,681 downwards.
ACGGGGACACGCGGGGCGATCTCGATGATCCGGTCCGCGAGGTAGGCCAGGCCCGCGCGGGCGCTGCTGCCGCCCCTGCGGACCCCTTCCAGGACCATGTCCCGGACCTTGTCACGCATCACCGCGGCCCGTCGCCAGGCGACGGGCGCGGGCTGCCGCACCGGCGCCGGGTGGTCCGCCCGGTCGGTCGCCGGTTCGAGCGGGGCCACCACTCCGGGTGCGCCCCGCTCGTCGTCACGCGCGCCGTTCGAGCCGTCGGACGGCCCTTCGTCCGCTTTCCCCAGGGAGAAGCGGCGCTTCCGTGGAGGGGTCGAGCCAGACACGGCCGACCCCTCCTCAGTCGCAGTCGCGGCAGATCGGCTGACCGTTCTTCTCCCGGGCCAGCTGGCTGCGGTGGTGCACCAGGAAGCAGCTCATGCAGGTGAACTCGTCCTGCTGCTTCGGCAGCACCCGGACGGCCAGCTCCTCGTTCGAGAGGTCGGCACCGGGCAGTTCGAGTCCCTCGGCGGCCTCGAACTCGTCGACGTCCACCGACGAGGTGGACTTGTCGTTCCTCCGGGCCTTCAGCTCTTCAAGGCTGTCCGAGTCGACGTCGTCGTCGGTCTTGCGTGGAGTGTCGTAATCGGTTGCCATATCGCTCTCCCCCTCTGGGTGTCTGCGGTGTCTCCAGCGCACGTAACGCGTGAGAGGCCGGACTTGTGCCCGACCTGAGGCGGAGATTTTGCCTCACATCAAGGTCTGTTACTCAATCGACACCCAACCCGACCTCTCAAGAGTGATCGGCTTGGATGGCGGTGAGGACCGTACACGGTTCGAATGCCGCACCTCAAAGGCGCCTCACCGTGTACTTCCCGTGATCATGAGCCCTGAAAACTGGGACTTTCCCGGCTTTCTGCCATGTTTCATGATCACAGAGAGTACATGGCTGAAAATCCGTGCATGTGATCGATCACACAACGGCAAGCCCATTCGGCGGCTGAAAAATTCCGCGTGAAGCGAACATCTCCCGCGTGTGTCGGTTCCGGGCCCCGGCGGCCCGGTCCCGGATCACAGCGGCAGGGTGACCCGCATCACCAGACCGCCGCCCTCACGGGGCTGCGCCACGATGTGGCCGCCGTGCGCGCGGGCCACGGACCGGACGATGGACAGGCCGAGTCCCACACCCTTGTCGCTGCCCGTGCGCTCCGTACGGAGCCGTCTGAAGGGCTCGAAGAGGTTGTCGATCTCGTACGCCGGCACCACCGGCCCGGTGTTCGTGACGGTCAGCACCGCCTGCCCGTGCTGGACCTCGGTGGTCACCTCGACCCAGCCCTCATCGGACACGTTGTACCGCACCGCGTTCTGCACCAGGTTCAGCGCGATCCGCTCCAGCAGCACGCCGTTGCCCTGCACCACCGCCGGCTTGCGCTCGCCGCGGATCTTCACGCCCTTGGCCTCGGCCTCGGCGTGCACCTGGTCGATGGCCTGGGTGGCGACCTCGGCCAGGTCGACGGGCCCCCGCTCGACGATCTGGTTGTCGCTGCGGGCGAGCAGCAGCAGGCCCTCGACGAGCTGCTCGCTGCGCTCGTTGGTGGCCAGCAGCGTCTTGCCCAGCTGTTGCAGCTCCACCGGCGCGTTCGGGTCCGACAGATGGACCTCGAGAAGCGTTCTGTTGATCGCGAGCGGGGTGCGCAGCTCGTGGGAGGCGTTGCCGACGAAGCGCTGCTGGGCGGTGAAGGCCCGCTGCAGCCGCTCCAGCATGTCGTCGAAGGTGTCCGCCAGCTCCTTCAGCTCGTCGTCCGGGCCGTCCAGCTCGATCCGGCGGGACAGGTCGGAACCGGCCACCTGACGGGCGGTGCGGGTGATCCGGCCGAGCGGGGACAGCACGCGGCCGGCCATCGCGTAACCGAACGCGAAGGCGATCACGGCGAGGCCCAGCAGAGCCAGCAGGGAGCGGCTGAGCAGGTCGTCCAGAGCCGCCTGGCGCTGCTGGTCCACGCAGTGGGCGATCACTTCGTTGAAGTCCGACAGCGGCACCGGGTTGGAGTTGATCGCGGTGATCGCGGGGCAGTTGTCGCTGGTGACCCGGATGTTCGTCCCGCTGACGATCTTGAACAGTGGCTGGTTTCCGGTGCTGATCGCCTGCGCGGCCAGCAGGTAGATGATCGACAGCAGCAGGATGCCGGCGATCAGGAACATGCCGCCGTAGAGCAGCGTGAGCCGTATGCGGATGGTCGGGCGCAGCCACGGGAAGGGGGGCTGCGGCCTCCTGGGGTCCCAGGTGGGTTTCGGTGGCGCCTGGGGCGGCGCGGGTGTGGCGGCCATGGCGGATCAGATCCGGTAGCCGGAGCCGGGGACGGTGACGATCACCGGCGGCTCGCCCAGCTTGCGCCGCAGGGTCATCACGGTCACCCGCACGACGTTGGTGAACGGGTCGGTGTTCTCGTCCCAGGCCTTCTCCAGCAGCTGCTCCGCCGAGACCACCGCGCCCTCGCTGCGCATGAGCACCTCCAGCACCGCGAACTCCTTGGGCGCGAGCTGGATCTCCTTGCCCTCGCGGAAGACCTCACGGCGGTTGGGGTCCAGCTTGATGCCGGCGCGCTCCAGGACCGGCGGCAGGGGAACGCTCGTACGACGGCCGAGCGCACGCACGCGCGCGATCAGCTCGCTGAACGCGAAGGGCTTGGGCAGATAGTCGTCGGCGCCGATCTCCAGGCCCTCGACCCGGTCGCTGACGTCGCCGGACGCGGTGAGCATGAGCACGCGCGTGGGCATGCCCAGCTCGACGATCTTGCGGCAGACGTCGTCGCCGTGCACCAGCGGGAGGTCGCGGTCGAGGACGACCACGTCGTAGTCGTTGACGCCGATGCGCTCCAGGGCGGCCGCACCGTCGTACACGACGTCGACGGCCATGGCCTCCCGGCGCAGTCCGGTGGCCACCGCATCGGCGAGCAGCTGCTCGTCCTCGACGACGAGTACGCGCACGTCGCTTGTCCTTCCTCATGTCCACCCGCGTAGCGCGCCGTGGGCGCGTGCGGGCAGGGGTGTTCGTGGGGTGTGACCTCCATCCTGCCCTTTTCGGCCGTAAGTCGGCTGTAAGGCGGGTTGCGGACCGCACAGATCCGCGCCCCGGGGCGGGAATACGAGATTTTCTCCTCCGGTTGAGGTTTCCGGGTGAGGGAGCGGGGGGAGGACGGCTTTACACCCCGCGATCACGCTCTGCATGTGCCGCAGCACCATGCGGTACTCCGCGATCCGCTTCCGCAGAGTGGGCGCGGGTGTCCGGCACCGTCGCCGCCCAGCAGGGCAGCGCTGGGCACCCGTGAGAGACGTGATCGCCCCTTTCCCAAACAGGCACACCCCCGTGCCACCGACCCACGACCCAGGACGAGGGGGCGCAGCATGGACGCTTTCACCGCAGGACTTCTGCAGCGCATAAGGGCGACCGAGTCCGACCTGTCGCGGGCTCGTGACGAGGGTGACGACTTCCTCGTCGAAGTGGAGCAGGCAGAGCTCGACGACCTGCGACGCCTCGCCGCCGAACACGGTGTGGAGGTCGGCGCGTCACGCGTCTGATCGGCCCGAAAGCGCAACAGCGGGACCCCCGGCGAATCCAGCGCCGGGGGTCCTGTCCGTTTCTCACCTGCGGGCTCGGTCAGTCGTGCCACGCCCCGAACTCCTCCAGCAGCCCCTGCAGCGGCTGGAACACCCCCGGCGACCCGGCGACGGTCAGATCCGGCGACGGCCGCTCTCCGGGCCGCCCACCGACCAGCGCGCCCGCCTCCCGGGCGATCAGGTCACCCGCCGCGAAGTCCCACGCGTTCAGCCCCCGCTCGTAGTACCCGTCGAGCCGGCCGCAGGCCACATCGCACAGGTCGACCGCCGCAGAGCCGCTGCGCCGGATGTCCCGCAGCAGCGGGATCAGCCGGCCGGCCACCTCGGCCTGGTGGGCGCGGACCGCGGCGACATAGTTGAAGCCGGTGGAGACCAGCGCCTGGTCGAGAGGGGGCGCGGGGCGGCAGGCGAGCGCCCGCTCGCCCTCCCATGCGCCGGTGGCCCACGCGCCGCCGCCACGTACCGCGTGGTACGTCTCGCCGCGCATCGGAGCGGCGACGACCCCGACGACGGTCTCGCCGTCCTGCTCGGCCGCGATGGACACCGCCCAGGTCGGCAGCCCGTACAGGTAGTTCACCGTGCCGTCGAGCGGGTCGATCACCCAGCGGACGCCGCTGGTGCCCGCCACGGAGGCGCCCTCCTCGCCGAGGAAGCCGTCGTCGGGCCGCCGGCCGCAGATCAGGTCGGTGATCAGTTTCTCCGCCGCGATGTCCATCTCGGTGACGACGTCGATCGGGCTGGACTTGGTCCTCGCCACGGCCAGGTCGGCCGGTCGGCCGTCCCGCAGCAGCTCACCGGCGCGGCGGGCGGCCTCCTGGGCCAGCTCCAGCAGTTCCCGGGGCAGGGGGTCGGTCACGGGTCTCCTCATGCGTAGGGGCTGTCGGCGCCGGCGGCGGCCGGGTGGGGCGCACGGGCGGGGCAGCAGCCGACCGGGCAGAGGTTGTGGCTCGCGCCCAGCGCGCCCAGGGCGCACGGGGTGACCTCCTGGCCGCGCTCCACGGCGGCGCGCTCCGTGATCAGGTCGCGGACGGCGGCGGCGAACCGGGGGTCGGCGCCGACGGTGGCCGAGCGGCGTACCGGCAGGCCCAGTTCCTCGGCCCTGGCCTTGGCCTCGGTGTCGAGGTCGTAGAGGACCTCCATGTGGTCGGAGACGAAGCCGATGGGCGCCATGACGACGGCCGGGACGCCCGCCGCGTGCTGCTCCTGAAGGTGGTCGCAGATGTCCGGCTCCAGCCACGGGATGTGCGGGGCGCCGGAGCGCGACTGGTAGACCAGCCGCCAGGGGTGGTCGACGCCGGTGTGCTCGCGGACGGCGTCGGCGATCAGCTGGGCCACGTCCAGGTGCTGCTCGACGTAGGCGCCGCCCTCTCCGTGGGTCTCGACGGGACCGGAGGTGTCGGCCGCGGAGGTCGGGATGGAGTGGGTGGTGAAGGCGATGTGGGCGCCCGCACGGACGTCCTCGGGGAGGTCTTCGAGGGCGCGCAGCACGCCGTCGACCATGGGCTCGACGAAGCCCGGGTGGTTGAAGTAGTGCCGCAGCTTGTCGATCTTCGGCAGCGGCAGGCCCTCGGCCTCCAGGGTGGCCAGCGCGTCGGCCAGGTTCTCGCGGTACTGGCGGCAGCCCGAGTAGGAGGCGTAGGCGCTGGTGGCGAGCACGAGGATGTGGCGGCGGCCGTCGGCGACCATCTCGCGCAAGGTGTCCGTCAGATACGGCGCCCAGTTGCGGTTGCCCCAGTAGACCGGCAGGTCCAGGCCGTGCTCGGCGAAGTCCTTGCGCAGGGCGTCCAGCAGGGCGCGGTTCTGGTCGTTGATGGGGCTGACCCCGCCGAACAGGAAGTAGTGCTGCCCGACTTCCTTCAGGCGTTCCTTCGGGATGCCGCGCCCGCGCGTGACGTTCTCCAGGAACGGGACCACGTCGTCCGGGCCTTCGGGGCCGCCGAAGGAGAGCAGGAGCAGGGCGTCGTACGGGGTGGCATCGAGCGCGTCTGGCATGTCTCGATCCTGCCACTCGGTACTGACAGCCAGGAAACAGCCGGGTGACGAGTCGGGTCCCAGCCGGTTTATGCCGGTTTTTCCCGGCGTTAAACGAGATGCAATTAGGGTCACCTAATTCGTAAGCTGTATCAGCCGCATTCGCGCCTTACCGAGCCGCTTCGGAGACCCCGTGTCCAGCCCCTACAGAGCCCTGTTCGCCGAACCCGGCACCAAGGCGTTCTCCGCCGCGGGATTCCTCGGCCGGATGCCGCTGTCGATGATGGGCATCGGCGTGGTCACGATGGTCTCCCAGCTGACCGGGCGGTACGGGCTCGCCGGGGCGCTGTCGGCCACCATCGCGCTGTCCGCCGCGGCGATCGGGCCGCAGATCTCCCGGCTGGTCGACCGGCACGGGCAGCGCCGGGTGCTGCGTCCCGCGACCCTGGTGGCCCTCACGGCGGCGGCCGGGCTGCTGCTCGCCGCGCACCTGAAGTGGCCGGACCGGGTGCTGTTCGGGTGCGCCGCCGGGATCGGTTCGGTGCCGAGCCTGGGCGCGATGATCCGGGCCCGCTGGGCGGCGCTGTACCGGGGCACCGACAGGCTGCACACCGCGTACTCGTTCGAGTCGGTCGTCGACGAGGTCTGCTTCATCTTCGGCCCGATCATCTCCATCGGGCTGTCCACGGCCTGGTTCCCGGAGGCGGGGCCGCTGCTCGCCGCCTGCTTCCTGGCCGCCGGCGTCTTCTGGCTCACCGCCCAGCGCGCCACCGAACCGGAGCCGCACCCGCGCGAGCACCACGGCGGCGGTACGGCCCTGCGCTCGGCCGGGCTGCAGGTGCTGGTGGCCACCTTCGTGGCGACCGGCGCGATCTTCGGGTCGGTGGACGTGGTCACCGTCGCCTTCGCCGACGAGCGCGGCCACAAGGGCGCCGCGAGCGTGGTCCTGGCGCTGTACGCGGCCGGATCCTGCGTGGCCGGGGTGGTCTTCGGGCTGCTGCGGTTCGCCGGGACGCCGGAACGCCGCTGGCTGCTGGGCGTGGCGGCGATGGCCGTGAGTATGATCCCCCTCCTACTGGTCGGAAACCTGCCGCTTCTGGCCGTGGCGCTGTTCGTTGCGGGGCTGTCCATCGCACCGACGATGATCACGACGATGTCCCTCATCGAAGAGCACGTACCTCGCGCGCAGCTCACCGAGGGCATGACCTGGGTGAGCACCGGCCTCGCGGTCGGGGTCGCGCTCGGCTCGTCCGTGGCCGGATCGGTGATCGACGCCGCCGGGGCGCGGGCGGGGTACGGGGTTCCGGCCGTGTCCGGCGCCGTCGCGGTCGCGGTCGGTTTCCTCGGGTACCGCCGGCTGCGCAGGCCGGCCGCGGGTCGGGGAGGCACCGTTGAGCAGCACAGCGAGCGGGAAGAACGGCACCTGGCGTAACTGGGGCGGGAACGTCTCCGCCCGGCCCGCCCGGCAGGTCACGCCGGCGTCGGTGGAGGAGCTGACGGCGGCGGTGCGGCGGGCCGCCGAGGACGGCCTGAAGGTGAAGGCGGTCGGGACCGGCCACTCCTTCACATCTATAGCCGCCACCGACGGTGTATTGATCCGCCCTCAACTGTTGACGGGCATTCGCAAGATTGATCGTGAATCCATGACGGTCACGGTCGAGGCCGGCACCCCGCTCAAGAGACTCAATGCGGCTCTGGCGCGCGAGGGGCTGTCGCTCACCAACATGGGCGACATCATGGAGCAGACCGTCTCCGGGGCCACCAGCACCGGCACGCACGGCACGGGCCGCGAGTCGGGTTCGATCGCCGCCCAGATCAAAGGGCTCGAACTCGTCACGGCGGACGGCTCGGTGCTCACCTGCTCCGAGAAGGAGAACCCCGAGGTCTTCGCGGCCGCCCGGATAGGCCTCGGCGCCCTCGGCATCGTCACCGCGATCACCTTCGCCGTGGAGCCGATCTTCCTGCTCACCGCGCGCGAGGAGCCGATGCCCCTCGACCGGGTCCTCGCCGAGTTCGACCAACTCTGGGCGGAGAACGAGCACTTCGAGTTCTACTGGTTCCCGCACACCGGCAACACCAACACCAAGCGGAACAACCGCAGCGCCGGTCCCGAACAGCCCGTGGGGCAGCTGGCCGGCTGGTTCGAGGACGAGTTCCTCTCCAACGGCGTCTTCCAGGTGGCCCAGTGGGTCGGCCGCGCCGCCCCCGCCACCATTCCCGCCATCGCCCAGATCTCCAGCAAGGCCCTGTCCGCGCGGACGTACACGGACATCCCGTACAAGGTGTTCACCTCACCGCGCCGGGTGCGCTTCGTGGAGATGGAGTACGCCGTCCCCCGCGCGGCCCTGGCGGAGACGCTGGGCGAGCTGAAGAACATGGTCGAGCGCTCGGGGCTGCGCGTCAGCTTCCCCGTCGAGGTGCGCACAGCCCCGGCCGACGACATCACCCTGTCCACCGCCTCCGGCCGGGACACCGCCTATGTCGCCGTCCACATGTTCCGGGGCACGCCCTACCAGGCCTACTTCACCGCGGCGGAGCGCATCTTCACCGCGCACGAGGGCCGGCCGCACTGGGGCAAGGTGCACACCCGGGACGCCGAGTACTTCACGCGCGTGTACCCGCGTTTCGGCGAGTTCACTGCGCTGAGGGACCGTCTTGACCCGGAACGGCTGTTCCAGAACGACTACTTGCGGAGGGTTCTGGGGTCGTAGGCGTCGCGTCGGACGCGCTGGGCGTGGGGGTCGGCGACGGGCTCGGGCCGTCGCTCGCCTCTCCGCCCGGGGAGTCGCCGGGCGTCGGCGTCGCGCTGTGGGCCCTGCCGTCGCCGGCACCGGACGCGTGCTCGCGGGACGGTGTGGCCGAAGGGGCCGGTGTCTCTTCGGACTTGACGGGTGTGTCGGACATCGAGGAGGACGAGCCCCGACCGGTGACGGCGCCGCTGACCGTCGTACCCGTGCCGCCGCTGAAGCTGTCGCCGGACACCAGTTCATACGTCGTGATGCCGGCCATGGTCACCCCGAACACGACGGCGGCCGCGAGCACCGGCCGCCGCCGGCTCTTCACCCGCGCGCGGTAGACCGTGCCCCCGTTGAACTCGCCCGGAGCCGGTGGCACTTGCTCCCTGGGACGGACCGCGACCGCCGCCTCCCTCAGCTGCTCCCCGGTCCGCTTGAAGAAGTGCTGGAACAGCGTGCCCCCGCAGGTGGCCACGATGCTGACGACTCCCGCGCCGAGAATCGTGCCGTAGACCCCGAAGTACGACGCCAGTTTGGCCGCCACGACGGCCGCGAGGGCACTGCCCGCGACCTGGGGGACGCTCAGGTCGATCCGCTTGCGACCCGCATCGGGCGTCTCACGCATACCCGGAACTTGCCCGCCTTTCCCGTACTTGATCGACATTGATCCACCGACTGCACGAGATAGGGACGTACGACGGAAACCATTAGTTCCGTTTCTGGGGATTGCGTGAAGTTCGCCACGTTCATGATCGGCGAAACCGGTTGCCGACGACCAAGTCGCACGCCTTGCCAGAAGTTGGGCGGCGCGCCCATCCACGCACATGGTCCAAATGGAGTACTGTTGCGAACCCTGGGTCCGGTCTCCTACCAGGGTGTCCGCGGCCTTGAAGGACCGCCGGGAGGGGGCTAGTTGCACAGGGTGACGAATTTGGTCACTTAGCGTTGCGAATAGGTAACCGTGCCATAACGGCGGCCCAGGGCCCGTGCCCGACACGCCGGGCAACTCGGCAAGGTTGTGGCAGGCTGCACCCGGGCAGGCCACACTCGACTAGCGGAAGCAGCGACGCACGTGACGTCGGCAGGCACCACCCGGGAGGTCCCCATGCCCGAACTGCGTGTCGTGGCCGTCTCGAATGACGGCACACGGCTGGTGCTCAAGGCTGCCGACGCAACGGAGTACACCCTTCCGATCGACGAACGGCTGCGCGCCGCCGTGCGCGGCGACCGGCCGCGCCTCGGCCAGATCGAGATCGAGGTCGAGAGCCATCTCCGCCCCCGTGACATCCAGGCGCGTATACGCGCCGGTGCCACCGCGGAAGAGGTCGCGCAACTCGCCGGCATCCCCGTCGACCGGGTCCGGCGCTTCGAGGGGCCCGTGCTGGCCGAGCGTGCCTTCATGGCCGAGCGCGCCCGCAAGACCCCGGTCCGCCGCCCCGGCGAGAACTCCGGGCCGCTGCTCGGCGAGGCCGTGCAGGAGCGGCTGCTGCTGCGCGGCGCCGACAAGGACACCGTGCAGTGGGACTCCTGGCGCCGCGACGACGGCACCTGGGAGGTGCTCCTCGTCTACCGGGTCGCGGGCGAACCGCACTCGGCGAGCTGGACGTACGACCCGCCCCGGCGGCTCGTGCAGGCCGTGGACGACGAGGCGCGCTCGCTGATCGGCGAGTCCGACGACCTCGCCGTGCCCGAGCCGAGCTTCCCGTTCGTCCCGCGCATCGCCCGCCTGCCACGCGAGCGTTCGATGGACCGCGCGCTGGACCGGGGCGAGCGGGAGCGGCCGACTCTGCCCGCGCAGGCCTCCGAGCCTCCCGAGGAGAGCACGGGCGAACGCGACTCGCTGACCAGCCTGCTGGAGGCGGTACCGAGCTTCCGGGGCGACCTGGTGGTCCCGGAGCGCCCGGCGGAGAACCCGGAGGAACCCGACGGCGAGCCGGCCGCCGAGGAGCCCCCGGCCCCCGCCGCCTCGGCCGGTTCGGCCTACGCGGACGTCCTCATGCCCCGCTCCGTAGGCAGCCACCGCGACCGGCTGATCGGCGCCACCGACCGCCAGGCCGAGGCCGACGGCGTCCGCCCCGGCCGCCGCGCCGCCGTGCCGAGCTGGGACGAGATCGTGTTCGGCACGCGCCGCAAGAAGCAGGAGTAACCGGCCGTAGGAAACGGGAAGTGGGGGCACGCTCGCGTGCCCCCACTTCCGGCTGCACGCGTGCGTGCCCCGCTTCTCGACCGCCGCTACTGCGGATCCGCGCCCACCGCCACCGGACGGGACGGGTCCGAGGACCACTCGGACCAGGAACCGACGTACAGGGCCGCCGGGATGCCCGCCACGGCCAGCGCGAGCACCTCGTGGGCGGCGGAGACGCCCGAGCCGCAGTACACGCCCACCTCGGTGTCCGTGGAGACGCCCAGGGCCTTGAAGCGGTCCCGCAGCTCCACCGCGGGCAGGAAGCGGCCGTCGGGGCCCACGTTCTCCGTCGTCGGCGCCGAGACCGCGCCCGGGATGTGCCCGCCGACCCGGTCGATCGGCTCCACCTCACCGCGGTACCGCTCCCCCGCCCGCGCGTCCAGCAGCACACCCGCGCGGGCCAGGGCCGCGGCCCCGTCCGCGTCCAGCAGGCCCGACGCGGCAGGAGCCGGCCGGAAGTCGCCCTCGGCCACAGCCGGCACCTGCGTGGACAGCTCGCCCTGCCAGGACGGCAATCCGCCGTCGAGGACCCGCACGTCCGGGTGACCCGTCCAGCGCAGCAGCCACCAGGCGCGCGCGGCCGCCCAGCCCTGGCCGCCGTCGTACACGACGACCGGCCGGTCGGCCGACACGCCCGCGCGGCGCATCGCGGCGCCGAACTCCGCGAGGTCCGGCAGCGGGTGCCTGCCCGCCTCCCCGGGCGCGCCGGCCAGCTCCCGGTCCAGGTCGACGAAGACCGCGCCGGGGATGTGCCCGGCCGCGTACTCGGCCCGCCCGTCGAAGGCCGGCGCGCCCGCCGCCTTCGCCAGGCTCAACTGCCAGCGCACGTCCAGCAGCACCGGAGGGCGGTCCCCGGTCAGCTCGTGTGCGAGATCTGATGCGGTGATGATGGCTGTCATGGCGCCATGCATACGCCAGGGGTGGCCGCGGCGTCCAGGTCCGGCTACTCTGCTCGGCCGGACAGTCTCGATCACCCGGCGTACGGGATCGAGCACGTGCTGTACAGCCGGCGGGCACCCGCCGGCCTTCGTCAGGAAGCAGCGAAAGACGGCAGACCAGGCATCCTCCCAGAGGTGTCGCCGAGCGTCGGCGCGGTAAGTCCCGTCGCGGCGTGGAGGATGCGGGCACCGGCACGGGCGTACCCGCCGCCGGCGTGGACTCCCCTTCCGGGGAGCGGAAGCGACACGGCCACCGAGAGGGCCGGGGAGAGAGTGATCGATGACCGAGGCACGGGAGCCGGCCGGCCCGCACGCGCGGCGTGCGTCCGGCACGCCCTGCTGGGTGAGCCTCATGGCGCACGGGCTGGCCGCCACCGAGGAGTTCTACGGTGACCTGTTCGGCTGGGAGTTCCGGCCGGGCCCGCAGCAGCTCGGCCCGTACGTGCGGGCACTGCTCGACGGGCACGAGGTGGCGGGCATGGGTCAGCTGCCGCCGGACCACCGGCTGCCGATCGCCTGGACGCCGTACCTCGCCTCGGACGACGTGGACCAGACGGCCGACACGGTGCGGGAGTGCGGCGGCACCGTGGCGGTCGGGCCGCTGGACGCCGCCGAGGCCGGGCGGCTGGCCATCGCCGCGGACCCCTCCGGGGCGGTGTTCGGCATCTGGCAGGGCTCCCCGCACCTCGGCACCACGGTCACCGGAGTGCCCGGCACGCCCGCGTGGAACGAGCTGGTGACCTTCGAGACCGAGAGCGTCTCCAAGTTCTACGCGACCGTGTTCGGTTACGAGCGGGAGCCGGTGGTCTCCGCCGACTTCGACTACGTGACCCTCCATCTCGCCGGCCGTCCGGTGGCCGGACTGCACGGCGTGGGCCATGGCCTGCCCCGCGACCGCGGACCGCACTGGCAGACGTACTTCGAGGTCGCCGACACCGACGCGACGGTGCGACAGGTGGCGGACCTCGGCGGGCGTGTCATCAGACAGCCGCACGACAGCCCACACGGCCGGGTGGCGACGGTGGCGGACCCGGAGGGCGCGGAGTTCTCGGTGATCCAGAACCCGCACTGAGCACTGCGGGGAGGATCAGAGCCCGCACTGGGCCTTCGGGGCGGGATCAGCCCGTCCCCGAGTCGGAGTCAGCTGGACGACACCGGCAGCACGTCCGGCGACAGGGCCGCCGCGCGGGCCGTTGCGGCGGTCATGCGGCGGCGGTGGTGGCGCCGGCACAGCACCTCGTAGCCGACCTCGCCCGCCGCCTGGTTGACGTCGCCGACGACCACCTGGGCGCCCTCGACCACCATCTCGCCGCCTATCGTGCGGGCATTGTGCGTGGCCCGGGCGCCGCACCAGCACAAGGCCTCCACCTGGAGCACCTCGATCCGGTCGGCCAGCTCCACCAGCCGCTGCGAGCCGGGGAAGAGCTTGGAGCGGAAGTCGGTGGTGATCCCGAAGGCGTACACATCAAGGCCGAGATCGTCCACCACGCGCGCGAGCTGGTCGATCTGCGCGGGCGCGAGGAACTGTGCCTCGTCCGCGATCACGTAGTCGGCCCGGCGGCCCTGCGAGAGGTGCTCCACGAGGGAGGCGTACAGGTCCTGGTCGTCGGCGACCTCCACCGCGTCGGTGACCAGCCCGAGCCGGGAGGACAGCTTGCCCTCGCCCGCGCGGTCGTTCCGGGTGAAGATCATGCCGACGAGGCCCCGGGCGGAGCGGTTGTGCTCTATCTGCAGAGCCAGCGTCGACTTCCCGCAGTCCATCGTTCCGGAGAAGAACACCAGCTCGGGCATGAGGAGTTGAGCACCTTTCGGCGAGAGGTCGGGCAGGTCGGGGGTCAGGAGCGTACTTCGAGCAGCGGGACCAGCTGCTCGGCGGGCGTCATCGAACCGTGGTTGCCGACCAGCGACGACTCCTTGGGCTCCCGCTCGGACGCGATGATCAGGACGTCGTCGTACGCGGCCGCGACCACGTCGCCGAGCCGTGGGTACACCCGTTCGTCGATGTGCGGCCCGAACCAGCCCGCCGCGATCGCCTCGTCCCGCGAGGCCACCCAGAACTGCTCCCCGAGCACCTCGCGCCAGACGGCCAGTACGTCGTTCTCGGCGCCCGGCACTGCGTACACGTGCCGCGCCCGGCCCTCGCCGCCCAGCAGGGCGACCCCGGCGCGCAGCTCCCAGTCGGTGTCGAAGTCGATGCGGTGCTCGTCGTCGAACGGGACGTCGACCATGCCGTGGTCGGCGGTGACGTAGAGCGCGCTGCGCGGCGGGAGTTGCTCGGCGAGGCGCTGGGCGAGCCGGTCGACGTACATCAGCTGGCCGCGCCAGGTGTCGGAGGCGACGCCGTAGCGGTGTCCGGCGCCGTCCAGCTCGGAGTAGTACGTGTAGACCAGCGAGCGGTCCCCGGCGGCCAGCTGTTCCGCCGCGAGGTCCATGCGCTCCTCGCCGCTGAGCCGGCCGTGGAAACTGCCGCCGCTGAGCGCGATCTTGGTGAGCGGGGTGTGCTCGAAGATGGGCGAGGTCACCTGGGCGGCGTGCACCCCGGCTGCCTGGGCCAGCTGGAAGACGGTGGGGTACGGCTGCCAGGCGCGCGGATCGGTGTACGGCTGCCAGCGGAGCTGGTTCATCAGCTCGCCGGTGGCCGGGTTGCGCACCGTGTAGCCGGGCAGGCCGTGGACGCCGGGCGGCAGGCCGGTGCCGACGGAGGCGAGGGAGACGGCGGTGGTCGCCGGGTAGCCGGCGGTGAGCGGACGACCGGTGCCGCCGCGCGAGGTGCCGAGCAGCGAGGTCAGGAAGGGCGCCTCGTCGGCGTGCGCCCGCAGCTGCTCCCAGCCGAGCCCGTCTATCAGCAGGACACAGACCCGGTCGGCCGCGGTCAGCTCGGAAATCGTCGCGGTCATGCCGGGGACACCCAGGCCGGCGGCCAGGGTGGGCAGCAGATCGGCGAGGGAGCCGGTGCCGTACTCGGGCAGCGGTGCGGTGTCCAGGGCGAGCGGTTCCGGGTGGTCCCAGGCGGAGAGCTGGGACATCAGCGGGCGATGTCCGCGGTCGCCTCCGAGATGGCCTGTGCGAAGGCGAGCGCCTGGCGCACCGTCTCCGGGCCGTCTCCGGCCTCGCTGACGCGCAGGCTGAGGTCGTCCGCCGTGGAGCTGCCCGTGTAGCCGTGGTCGGCGTCGCAGTTGGGGTCGCCGCAGGCGGCGGGCTCCAGGTCGATGCGGCTGACCGCGCCCCAGCCGATGGTCAGCACGACCTCGCGGGGCAGGGTGCCCGGCGCGTACTGCTCGGGGTTGGCGACCACCCGGCTGACCACGACCGACGAAATCCGGCCGAGCTTCACGGACTCGGTGGAGGTGGTGGCGTACGGCGTCGGAGAGGTGCTGTCGGCGGCCTGCTCGTCGGTGTGGCTGACGATGAAACGGTTGCCGGTGAGGACGAGCACGGTCACATGCCGCCGCACCTCGTTCTGATCGAAGGTGGTCTCCTGGTGGACCAGGTACGACCGGACGGGCTCGCCGCCCACAGCGGCCTCCACCGCCTCGGCCACGAGGGCCGGGTAGTAGCCGCTGCGCTCGATCGCCGCGCGCAGCCCCTGGGTCGTCGTACTGGTCTTGGCCATGGCGTCCATCCTAATCCGTGGGCATGGGGGCTCCGGGCCAGTCACGAAGACCGGCTTCGGCCTGCGCACGCACGCGTGGGCGCCGCGGGACGAGCCCCGGCAGGATGTCCAGCCCCTGCGCGGCGATCAGGCAGGAGACGGGTTCGGGTCCGCCGCCGTCCGCCTCGAACGCGACCACGACGGGCAGCGTTTCGCCCAGCGCTCGCCGCAGCCGTGCCGCCTCCTCGGCGGTGGGCTCGCGGAAGACGGGGTCCTGGAAGGCGGACGGGCACGAGACGAAGCCCGGGTCGGTGAAGACGATCTCCAGGCCGTGGTGATGCATGAGGTCGTACCCGGCGGCCAGCCGCAGCTGCCCGCCGTCCCGGACGATCACCTCCCAGTCCCACCAGCTGCCCTCGGGCAGCGGACGGCCGGCGATCTCCATGCGGTCCCCCTCCCCTGATCAGCAGGTGATCAGTAGGCCGGCATCGTGCGCGGGCCCAGGTCGTCGCGGGCCGGTGGCGGCGCGAGCCGTACCGTGGCGCTGAGGACGCTCACGCCGTGTGGGGCGACGACGACCGGTTCCAGGGTGACGGCGACCACCTCCGGATGGTCGTCGACCAGCCGGGACACCCGCAGGAGCAGTTCCTCCAGCGCCGGTGTGTCGACGGGCGTGGAGCCGCGCCAGCCGAACAGCAGTGGCGCCGTGCGGATCGACCGCACCAGCGAGGTCGCCTCCCGGTCGGTGACCGGGACGAGCCGGTGCGCCATGTCCCCGAGCAGTTGGGAGGCGGCGCCGGCGAGCCCGAAGGACAGCACGGCCCCGGCCGCCGGGTCGATCACGGCCCGGACGACGGTGTCGACGCCGCGCGGTGCCATGCCCTGCACCACCGGCCGCAGCTCCTCCGGCTTGCCGAACAGCTCGGTCAACTCGGCGTACGCCCGCCTCAGTTGCTCCTCGTCCGCGAGGTCGAGACGGACGCCGCCCAGGTCGGCGCGGTGCCTGAGGTGCGGGGCGGTGGCCTTGAGGGCGACGGGGTAGCCGAGGGCGCGGGCGGCTTCGGCGGCGGCGTCGGAGGTGGGCGCGGGCAGGGCGCGCCGCACGGGGATGCCGTACTTGCCGAGCAGCTCGCAGGTCTCCGCGTCGGAGATCGTGAGTCCTTCCCCGCGCGCGAGCAGCTCACCGATCAGCCGCGCGGCCCCCTTCTCGTCGATGTCGTCGTACTCGGGCACCTTCCCCGGGTCCATGGCCTCCCGCCGCCACTGCCCGTACCTGACGGCTTCGGCCAGGGCACGGACGGCACGCTCGGCGGCGGGGTAGGCGGGGATGAGGTGCATGCCTTCCGGCGGACTGGCCGCTTCCGGTACCGCGGTGGGCAATCGTTCCGCAGGGCGATGGGGCTCCCCCCGCTCGAACGAAGCCGAGAGCGGGGGACGGTGCGCACCCCCCTCAGTGCCGGGTGCCTTTTCAACGGCGTGAGGTGCGGTACTCGCCGCCGCCGACAACGCCTCCGCAAGCCCCCCGAGCTCCACATGCACCACCAGCACCGGCTTCCCCGGAACGGCAGCCGCAGCCGACCGCAACGCCTCCGCCAGCTCCGCATCCCCCGGCGACGCTTCCCCGATCGCGGGGATCGCCGTCACCACGACGGAGTCGCACGTCTCGTCGGCCAGCGCAGCGCCCAGCGCCCGATGGAAGTCCTCCGCCGTCGCCCCGGTCGTCAGGTCCAGCGGACGCGAAGGACGCAGCCCCTCCGCCAGACACCGGTCGTACGTCAGCACGCCCAGCGACTCGGAGTTCCCCAGGATCGCCACCCTCGGCCCCGCCGGCAACGGCTGCCGCGCGAGCAGCAGCCCCGCGTCGACCAGCTCGGTGATCGTGTCGACCCGGATCACCCCGGCCTGCCGCAGCAGCGCGGAGACGGTGGCGTGCGGCAGCCGGGTGGCCCGCACCGCATGCCCCTGCGGCGCGGAACCGTCCCCCTGCACCACGACCAGCGGCTTCGCCGCCGCCGTCCGCCGCGCCAGGCGCGTGAACTTGCGCGGGTTGCCGATGGACTCCAGGTACATGAGGACGACGTCGGTCTCCGGGTCGTCGTACCAGTGCTGGAGGACGTCGTTGCCGGAGACGTCCGCGCGGTTGCCGGCGGAGACGAAGGTGGACACGCCGGTGACCCCGGTGACCCCTCCGCCGCGCCGGTGCAGCCGGGACAGCAGGGCGATGCCGATGGCGCCGGACTGGGCGAACATCCCGATGCGGCCGGTGCGGGGCATCTCCGGGGCGAGGGACGCGTTCAGCCGGACGCCGGGCGCGGTGTTGATGATCCCGAAGGCGTTCGGGCCGATGATCCGCATGCCGTACGCGCGTGCCTGCTGCACGAGGGCCCGCTGCCGCTCGCGCCCCTCGGGCCCGCTCTCGGCGTACCCGGCGGAGAGCACGACGAGCCCCTGCACCCCGTGTTCCCCGCACTCGGCGACCACGTCGGGCACATGCTCGGCCGGTACGGCGACCACGGCGAGGTCCACCGGACCGCCGATGTCCCGCACGTGCCGGTACGCCGGCACCCCGTCGACCTCACCGAGGTCCTGCGGGAAGGCCTTGTTCACGGCGTGCAGCCGGCCGCCGTAGCCGGCTGCCCGGATGTTGCCGAGGACGCTGCGGCCCACGCCGCCGGGGGCGCGGCCGACGCCGACGACCGCCACCGAGCCGGGCATGAGCAGCCGCCGTACCGAACGGGCCTCGGCGCGCTGCTCGCGCGCTCGCTGCACGGCGAGGGAGCGGTCGGTGGGTTCGAGGTCGAACTCCAGGCGTACGACGCCGTCCTCGAAGCTGCGCTTCTGGGTGTAGCCGGCGTCCGTGAACACCTTGATCATCTTGGTGTTGGCGGGCAGCACCTCGGCGGCGAAGCGGCGGATGCCGCGCTCGCGGGCGACCGCCGCGATGTGTTCCAGCAGGGCGGAGGCGACCCCGCGGCCCTGGTGCGCGTCCTGCACCAGGAAGGCGACCTCGGCCTCGTCGGCGGGTGCGGAGGCGGGCATGCCGTCGGCGCCGATGCGGTCATAGCGTACGGTGGCGATGAACTCGCCGCCGATGGTGGCCGCGAGTCCCACCCGGTCCACAAAGTCGTGGTGCGTGAAGCGGTGGACGTCCTTGGCGGAGAGCCTGGGGTACGGCGCGAAGAAGCGGTAGTACTTCGACTCGTCCGAGACCTGCTCGTAGAAGCTGACCAGGCGGTCGGCGTCGTCAACGGTGATGGGCCTGATGCGCGCGGTACCACCGTCGCGCAGCACCACGTCCGCCTCCCAGTGGGCGGGGTACTGGTGCCGGTCCTGCCGGTCCGCCGAGGTCTGCATGGGCCCCAGAGTACGGCTCGCGTCCGACAACGGCGCAGGGCAGTCTGTGGAGGACGGAAGCCGGAACCGAGGCCGCGGTTCCGACGCCACACCGGGCGGACGAAGGTCCGCTCGGGGCACGCTTCACGATATGGGAAACTGGTCTAGACAACCCTGAAGACTGAAGGGCAGCAACACATGGCTGAGCGCCGCGTCAACGTCGGCTGGGCCGAGGGCCTCCACGCCCGCCCCGCCTCCATCTTCGTCCGAGCCGCCACGGCCGCAGGCGTCCCGGTGACGATCGCCAAGGCTGACGGCAACCCCGTCAACGCGGCCTCCATGCTGGCCGTCCTGGGCCTGGGCGCCCAGGGCGGCGAGGAGATCGTGCTGGCCTCCGACGCCGAGGGCGCGGACGTCGCCCTCGACCGGCTGGCCAAGCTGGTCGCCGAGGGCCTCGAGGAACTGCCCGAGACGGTCTGAACAGCAGCACGCTGATACGCCGGAGCCGCGTCGCCCCTTTTCGGGCGGCGCGGCTCTGCGTTTCCGGGCTCTTTGCGCGCACACCGGAATTGAGGCAGCGGGAAATACAGCGCAGCCGAATACCTCTTCTTTGTATACGGCGCCCGTGTTAATGCCGGAGGCCCGACATGTTTACGGCGTGTTGCGAAGTCCTCACACGCTCGCCGGTCCCGGAAAAACGCAGCCGGTGCACGGCCGTCGCGCGCTCGGTGTGCAGCGCCGTGAGCGCCCGCGCGCGCTCCCCGTCGCCGCGCGCCACCGCATCGACGATGGCGCCGTGCTCCGCCCAGTAGTCCACCGGGCTCGGCGGCGCCTCCACCGCGTACATCCAGGCGATCTTGTGCCGCAGCTGGCTGAGCATCGCGGTCAGCGAGGGGCTGCCACAGGCCTGGGCGAGCGTCTCGTGGAACCAGCCGCCCAGCGAGCGCAGATCGTCGCTGTTGCCCCTGCGAGCCCGCTCCTGGCCCAGCCTGACCAGGCCGCGCAGCACCTTCAGATGAGCCTCGGTGCGCCGCTGGGCGGCCCTGGCGGCACCGAGCGGCTCCAGCAGCAGGCGCATCTCCAGCAGATCGGCGGCCTCCTGCTCGGTCGGCTCGGCCACGCACGCGCCCGCGTGCCGGCGGGTCACCACGAAGCCCTCGGCCTCCAGGGTCCGCAGGGCCTCGCGGACGGGGACGCGCGAGACGCCGTAGCGGCGGGCCAGGACTTCCTCGGTCAGCCGGCCGCCGCGCTCGTAGACACCCGCGACGATGTCGTCCCGGATGGCCGTGCACACCGAGTGCGCCGGAATACGCATGACCGACCTCCGCCTTAATCCCCGTGAAACGTCGACGATGGACGCGTGTTCCGTGACTCTATTCCAATGAGCCGGAATTTCCGACGGCGGGCCGGAATCCATGGATATTTTTTGGTCAGCGGATCGGGTGGCGCCCGTGAAAAAACGACGAAAGCCCCGGCTCGGTGAGCCGGGGCTTCGCAGGTCGCGCGAAGGGGCGTCAGACGGTCACGCCGTGCTTGCGGAGGTAGGCGACGGGGTCGACGTCCGAGCCGTAGTCGGGGGTCGTACGGGCCTCGAAGTGCAGGTGCGGGCCGGTGGTGTTGCCGGTCGCGCCGGACAGGCCGATCTGCTGGCCCGGGGTGACCTGCTGGCCCACCGAGACGCCGATGGACGACAGGTGGCCGTACTGGGTGTACATGCCGTCGGCCATCTTGATCACGATCTGGTTGCCGTACGCGCCGCCCCAGCCGGTGGAGACGACGGTGCCGGAGCCGACCGCGTGGACCGGGGTGCCGCTCGCCGCGTGGAAGTCGATGCCGGTGTGCGAGCCGGAGGACCACAGGGAGCTGCTCGCCTTGTAGCCGGTGGAGACGTAGGAGTTCGCGATCGGGGCGACGAAGGTGTTCAGCAGGCGCTTGCGCTCGGCCTCCCGGGCGGCGCGGGCCCTGGCCTCGCGCTCCTCCTTCGCCTTCTTCGCCGCGGCCTCCTCGGCCGCCTTCTGCTCGGCGGCCTGCTTCTGCGCGGCGGCCTGCGCGGCGATGTGCTCGGCCACGTCGTCGCTCAGGGTGAGGACCGGTGTGAGGCCGGTCTGCCCCACGGTGTTCTCGGCGGCGAGCGCCGGGGAGGCGGCGAGGGTGCCGATGGCACCGGTGGTGGTGAGGGCCGCGATGCCCGCCGCCTGAGCGGTGGTGCGCTTGACCCGGCCGGGCTTGCGGTGCTTCCCGGTGGCGCACATGAACGCCATGGAGTGGCTGGTCCTTTCCTTCCCTCTCGCCTACCGGGTTAGCTGACGGGTTCGGAGCAGGAAGGTCTCCTACGGGCCCCCTCGCGCTCGCGCGGGCGCCCGATTCACCCCAGGGACTGCGTGGGTCCCCGGCTCCCCTGGCTCGCGCCGTACGGGGACTCGGCGATTGCTGTCCGGTGCCGCGGGTGCGGCGCACTGCCTACGACGAACAGCCCGGGTGACGCTACGTAAGCCGGCTTTCGAACCCCAAACGGATCCGGGCTTTTGTAGCGCATCCCACAGGGCAGACAGGCAACCTCCACCTCAAATCGGGCATCCCGTAAGGGAGCGAAAACGGCAGGGGCCCTGACGGTCCGTAGACCGACAGGGCCCCACGCGCGCGTGCGGTTACTCGGCCGCCACGACTGTCACTTCACCGATGCCGAGCGCCTCCACCGGTGCCTTGATCTGCGAGGCGTCACCGACGAGGACGGTCACCAGACGGTCCACCGGGAAGGCGTTCACGACGGCCGCCGTGGCCTCCACCGTGCCCGTCGCCGCGAGCTGCTGATAGAGCGTCGCCTGGAAGTCGTCGGGCAGGTGCTGCTCGACCTGGTCGGCCAGCGTGCTCGCGACGGCCGCCGCGGTCTCGTACTTCAGCGGCGCCACCCCGACGAGGTTCTGCACGGCCACGTCCCGCTCGGCGTCGGTCAGGCCGTCCGCCGCGAGGGTGCCCAGCACCTTCCACAGGTCCTCCAGCGCGGGGCCGGTGTTGGGGGTGTCCACGGAGCCGCTGATGGCGAGCATCGAGGCGCCCGTGCCGTCCGGCGCGGACCGGAGGACCTGGCCGAAGGAGCGCACACCGTAGGTGTAGCCCTTCTCCTCGCGCAGGACGCGGTCCAGGCGGGAGGTGAGGGTGCCGCCGAGGCAGTAGGTGCCGAGCACCTGGGCGGGCCACACCCGGTCGTGCCGGTCGGGGCCGACGCGGCCGATGAGCAGCTGCGTCTGCACGGCGCCGGGCCGGTCCACGATGACCACGCGCCCGGTGTCGTCGGCGGTCACCGGCGGCACGGGCCGCGGCTCGCCCGGGGTGCCGGTCCAGGCGCCCAGGGTGTCGGCGAGCAGCGCGTCCAGGTCGACTCCGGTGAGGTCGCCGACCACCACCGCGGTGGCCGTGGCGGGGCGTACGTGCCGGCCGTAGAAGGCGCGTACGGCGGCGGCGTCGATCTTCTCGACGGTCTCCTCGGTGCCCTGGCGCGGGCGCGACATGCGCGAGACCGCCGGGAACAGCTCCTTGGAGAGCTCCTTGGCGGCCCGGCGGGAGGGGTTGGCCAGCTCGTGCGGGATCTCGTCCAGGCGGTTGCGGACCAGCCGCTCCACCTCGCTGTCGGCGAAGGCGGGCGCGCGCAGCGCGTCGGCGAGCAGGCCGAGGCCCTTGGCCAGGCGCGAGGCCGGGACCTCCAGGCTGAGCCGGACGCCGGGGTGGTCGGCGTGCGAGTCCAGCGTGGCGCCCGCGCGCTCCAGCTCGGCGGCGAACTCCTCGGCGGAGTGCTTGTCGGTGCCCTCGGAGAAGGCCCGCGCCATGATCGTGGCGACGCCGTCCAGGCCGGCGGGCTCGGCGTCCAGGGGCGCGTCCAGCAGCACCTCGACGGCGACGACCTGCTGGCCGGGGCGGTGGCAGCGCAGCACGGTCAGGCCGTTGTCGAGCGCGGTGCGCTCGGGGGCCGGGAAGGCCCAGGGCTTGGCCTCGCCGGCCTGCGGCTGGGGGTGGAAGTCCATGGTGGCGAGCTCGGTCACTTGGCCGTCTCCTCGTTCTCGTTACCGGCCTCTACGGTGGCTTCCTGCTCCGGGTCCTCGGGAACGTCGGCGTCCGGGGCCTTCTCCGGGGACTTCGGTTCATAGACCAGGACCGCGCGGTTGTCGGGGCGCAGACGGGCCTGGGCGACCTCCTGGACCTCCTGCGCGGTCACCTCCAGGACGCGCTTGACGGCGGTGAGGGCGAGCTGCGGGTCGCCGAACAGGACGGCGTACCGGCACAGTTCGTCGGCGCGGCCGGCGACCGTGCCCAGCCGGTCCAGCCACTCGCGCTCCAGCTGGGCCTGGGCGCGCTCCATCTCCTCGGGCGTGGGGCCCTCCTCGGCGAACCGGGCCAGCTCCTCGTCGATGGCGGTCTCGATGACCGGCACCTCGACGTCACCGGAGGCCTTCACGTCCAGCCAGCCCATGGAGGGCGCGCCGGCGAGCCGCAGCAGGCCGAAGCCGGCCGCGACGGCCGTACGGTCGCGGCGGACCAGCCGGTTGTACAGGCGGGAGGACTCGCCGCCGCCGAGGATGGTCAGGGCGAGGTCGGCGGCGTCGCACGCGCGCGTGCCGTCGTGCGGCAGGCGGTAGGCGGCCATCAGGGCGCGCGCCGGTACCTCCTCGACGACGACCTCGCGCTTCTGCTCGCCGATCACGTCCGGCAGGGAGCCCTCGCGGGGGGCGGGCTTGCCGTCGTGGGACGGGATCGACCCGAAGTACTTCTCGATCCAGGCGAGGGTCTGCTTGGGGTCGATGTCGCCGACCACGGAGAGCACCGCGTTGTTCGGCGCGTAGTAGGTGCGGAAGAACTGGCGGGCGTCCTCCAGGGTGGCCGCGTCCAGGTCCGCCATCGAGCCGATCGGCGTGTGGTGGTAGGGGTGGCCCTCCGGGTACGACAGGGCGGTCAGCTTCTCGAAGGCGGTGCCGTAGGGCACGTTGTCGTAGCGCTGGCGGCGCTCGTTCTTGACGACGTCCCGCTGGTTCTCCATGGACTCGTCGTCCAGGGCGGCCAGCAGCGAGCCCATGCGGTCGGCCTCCAGCCAGAGGGCGAGCTCCAGCTGGTGGGCGGGCATGGTCTCGAAGTAGTTGGTGCGCTCGAAGCTGGTGGTGCCGTTGAGCGAGCCGCCGGCGCCCTGCACCAGCTCGAAGTGACCGTTGCCCTTGACCTGCGCCGAGCCCTGGAACATCAGGTGCTCGAAAAGGTGAGCCAGGCCGGTGCGCCCCTTGACTTCGTGGCGGGAGCCGACGTCGTACCAGAGGCAGACCGCCGCCACCGGGGTCAGGTGGTCCTCGGAGAGCACCACGCGCAGACCGTTGGCCAGGCGGTGCTCGGTCGCTGTCAGGCCCCCGGAGCCTGCCTCGGCTGTGGTCGTGTGACCCATGGGCATGTACATCCCTTCGCGAGCGGAGGCGGTTGTGAAAACCGCGGTTTTCCTGCCGTTCCTGCCACTGTATGCAAACCGCGCGGGGCCTCGGCGAAGTTCCCGCGGGACGTACGCCCACAGCGGATCGCGTAGCCTGCGACTCGCGTGCCCGCAGGACGGCCGGCGGGCACTGTGCGGTGCCGGTCCGGTGTGCCTTGCGGTGCCGGGCGGACCATGGAAGACCGGGCCATGGCCCGGGTTGTCAGTGCCGCGGTCCACAATGGTCCGCGTCAGATCCATCAAACGCTTCAGTAGCAAGGAGCCGGCAGCGATGGCCCGCCGCAGCACGAAGACCCCGCCGCCCGACGATTCCTACGAGGAGAAGATCCTCGACATCGACGTCGTGGACGAGATGCGTGGCTCCTACCTCGAGTACGCGTACTCGGTCATCTACTCGCGCGCCCTGCCGGACGCCCGTGACGGCCTCAAGCCGGTGCACCGCCGGATCGTGTACCAGATGAACGAGATGGGCCTGCGCCCCGACCGCGGCTATGTGAAGTGCGCGCGTGTCGTCGGCGAGGTCATGGGCAAGCTGCACCCGCACGGCGACGCGTCGATCTACGACGCCCTGGTGCGCATGGCCCAGCCGTTCTCCATGCGCGTGCCGCTGGTCGACGGCCACGGCAACTTCGGCTCGCTGGGCAACGACGACCCGCCGGCCGCCATGCGGTACACGGAGTGCCGGCAGGCCGAGGCGACCAGCCTGATGACCGAGTCGATCGACGAGGACACGGTCGACTTCGCGCCGAACTACGACGGCCAGGAGCGGGAGCCGGTGGCGCTGCCCGCCGCCTTCCCGAACCTGCTGGTCAACGGCTCCTCGGGCATCGCGGTCGGCATGGCGACGAACATGCCGCCGCACAACCTGCGCGAGGTCATCGCGGCCGCCCGCCACCTGATCAGGCACCCGAACGCGGACCTGGACGCGCTCATGAAGCACGTCCCGGGCCCGGACCTGCCCACCGGCGGCCGGATCGTCGGCCTGGACGGCATCCGGGACGCGTACGCGACGGGCCGCGGCACCTTCAAGATGCGCGCGACGGTCTCGGTCGAGACGGTGACCGCCCGCCGCAAGGGCCTGGTCATCACGGAACTGCCCTTCGCGGTCGGCCCGGAGAAGGTCATCGCGAAGATCAAGGACCTGGTCAACAGCAAGAAGGTCCAGGGCATCGCCGACGTCAAGGACCTCACCGACCGCGAGCACGGCCTGCGCCTGGTCATCGAGGTCAAGAACGGCTTCGTGCCGGAGGCGATCCTGGAGCAGCTGTACAAGCTGACCCCGATGGAGGAGTCCTTCGGCATCAACAACGTCGCGCTGGTGGACGGCCAGCCGCTCACCCTGGGCCTGAAGGAGCTGCTGGAGGTCTACCTCGACCACCGCTTCGACGTGGTCCGGCGCCGCAGCGAGTTCCGCCGCGGCAAGAAGCGGGACCGGCTGCACCTGGTCGAAGGCCTGCTGACCGCGCTGGTCGACATCGACGAGGTCATCCGGCTGATCCGGTCCAGCGAGAACTCCGCGCAGGCCAAGGAGCGCCTGATGCGGCGCTTCTCGCTGAGCGAGGTCCAGACGCAGTACATCCTCGACACGCCGCTGCGCCGGCTCACCAAGTACGACCGCATCGAGCTGGAGACGGAGAAGGACAAACTCACCGCGGAGATCGCGGAGCTGACCCGGATCCTGGACTCCGACGCGGAGCTGCGCAAGCTGGTCTCGGCCGAACTGGCCGCCGTGGCCAAGAAGTTCGGCACCGACCGGCGTACGGTCCTGCTGGAGTCCGCGAGCGCCCCGGTGGCCGCGGTGCCGCTGCAGGTGGCCGACGACCCTTGCCGGGTGCTGCTGTCCTCGACGGGGCTGCTGGCCCGTACGGCGACGGCGGAGCCGTTCCCGGAGCACGCGGGCGCGAAGCGCGTCAAGCACGACGTGATCGTCTCGGCGGTCCCGGCGACCGCGCGGGGCGAGATCGGCGCGGTGACCTCGGCGGGCCGGCTGCTGCGGATCAACGTGGTCGACCTGCCCCAGCTGCCGGAGACGGCGACCGCGCCGAACCTCTCCGGAGGCGCGCCGCTGGCGGAGTTCGTCTCCCTGGAGGACGACGAGACGGTGGTCTGCCTGACCACGCTCGACGAGTCGTCCCCGGGCCTGGCGCTCGGCACCGAGCAGGGCGTCGTCAAGCGCGTGGTGCCCGACTACCCCTCCAACAAGGAGGAGTTGGAGGTCATCACGCTGAAGGAGGGCGACCGGATCGTCGGCGCGGTGGAGCTGCGCACCGGCGAGGAGGACCTGGTCTTCATCACGGACGACGCGCAGCTGCTGCGCTTCCAGGCGTCCATCGTGCGCCCGCAGGGCCGTCCGGCCGGCGGTATGGCGGGCATCAAGCTCTCCGAGGGCGCGAAGGTCATCTCCTTCACGGCCGTCGACCCGGCGGCCGACGCGGTGGTGTTCACGGTCGCGGGCTCGCGCGGCACGCTGGACGACTCGGTGCAGACGACCGCCAAGCTGACCCCGTTCGACCAGTACCCGCGCAAGGGCCGGGCCACGGGCGGTGTGCGCTGCCAGCGGTTCCTGAAGGGCGAGGACTGTCTGTCGCTGGCCTGGGCGGGCCCGGCTCCCGCGCTCGCGGCGCAGAAGAACGGCACCCCGGCGGAGCTTCCGGAGCTGGACCCGCGCCGGGACGGTTCGGGCACGTCGCTGCCGAAGACGGTGGCGGTGGTCGCGGGACCGGTGCTCTAGGCCGGCGGATCTTCCAGGTCCGCCCCGTCCGGGCCCTGGACATAGCGCAGGACGCCCCACATGCCGTGTTCGTCGGCGTGTGGGGCGTCGTTGCGGCACCCCTTGAGCTCCTGACCGAGGGCCTCGCCGTCGATGCCGGAGCCGATCAGCACGAGCTGGGTGAGGCGATCGCCGGCAGCGGCCCAGGGCTCCGGGTAGAAGCGCAGGAACCGGCCGACGGCGTGTACGGCATACCGGTTGCGGGTGTCGTACGGCCCGAAGTCGACATAGCCCTTGATCCGGTACAGCCCCTCCGGCCGGCTGTCCAGGAACCGCATGAGCCGGCGGGGTTCCAGGGGGACCTCGGAGGTGAAGGACAGGCTGTCGTAGCCGGTGTGCAGATGACCGGCGTGCTCATCGTCCCCGGTGTGCTCGTGGAGGTCGTCGAAGGACAGCTGCCCGATCCGCTCCTCGCTCGGCCTGCAGTCGAAGAGGAACTCGGGGTCGATACGGCCGTAGGTGGCCGGGACGACGGCGGCCCGGTCGGTGAGCGAGCGGACGAGGCCCAGAACCCGGTCGGCGTCTTCCGCGCGGTCCAGCTTGTTGACGACGACGAGGTCGGCGAGCGCCAGGTGCCGGTCGAGCTCGGGGTGCTTCGCGCGCGTGTCGTCGAACTCGACGGCGTCCACGACCTCGACCAGGCCGCCGTAGACGACCCTCGGGTGCTCGCCGGCCAGCACCATCCGCACGAGTTCCTGTGGCTCGGCGAGCCCGCTGGCCTCGATGACGATCACGTCGATGCCGGTGCCGGGGTCGGCCAGCCGCTCCAGATAGCGGTCGAGTTCGCTCGCGTCGACGGCACAGCACAGGCAGCCGTTGCCGAGCGAGACGGTCGAGTCGCCGAGGGCGCCCGCGACGGCCATCGCGTCGATCTCGACGGCCCCGAAGTCGTTGACGATCGCCCCGATCCGGCTGCCTCCGCTGCGGTGCAGGAGGTGGTTGAGGAGCGTGGTCTTGCCGGAGCCGAGGAAACCGGCGAGCACGACGACCGGGATCTGCTGCGGGCTGCGACTGCTGTCCGGGCTGTTCGCCAGGCTGTTCCCCAACGGGCGACCTCTCTCGTGTGGACCGGCTGCCGGTCCAGGATAGGAGGGGCCCGTGGGGCGGGTGCGTCAGCCGGCGGCCGGCACCGCGACCGGCGGCGTCGGCCCCACGTACCGCGCGATCGGCCGGATGATCTTGGAGTCGGCCGCCTGTTCCAGGATGTTGGCGCTCCAGCCCACCACCCGCGCCGCGGCGAAGGTGGGGGTGAACATCTCACGGGGCAGTCCGCACAGTTCCATGACCACGCCGGCGTAGAACTCGACGTTGGTGTGGAGTTCGCGGCCGGGCTTCAGCTCGGCGAGGATCGCCTCGACGCGGCGTTCGACCTCCACCGCGAAGTCCACGCGCGGACCGCCGAAGCTCTGGGCGATCTCCCGCAGCATCCGGGACCGGGGGTCCTCCGTGCGGTAGATGGCGTGCCCGAAGCCCATGATCCGGTCGCCGGCGAGCACCCGTTCGCGGATCCAGGAGTCGATCCGGTCCGGGGTGCCGATGGCGTCCAGGGTGTCCAGGGCCCGGCTGGGCGCCCCTCCGTGCAGCGGCCCGGACAGGGCGCCCACGGCCCCGGTCAGGCAGGCGGCCACGTCGGCTCCGGTGGAGGCGATGACGCGGGCCGTGAAGGTTGATGCATTGAATCCATGATCAATGGTTGAGATCAGGTATTGCTCGACCGCACGGGCCCGTCGCGGCTCGGGCTCCTCGCCCGTGAGCATGTACAGGTAGTTGGCCGCGTACGGCAGGTCCTCGCGCGGCTCGACCGGGTCGAGGCCCTGCCCGAGCCGGTACAGCGCGGTGAGCAGCGTGGGTACGGCCGCGCAGACGGCCAGGGTGTCGGCGCGGCGCCGGTCGGCGTCGATGTCGTACACCGGCCGCAGTCCGCGCGCCGAGCCCAGCAGGGACAGGGCCGTGCGCAGCCCGGATAGCGGGCCGGAGACGCGGCTCGCCGCGGCGATGGCGGGCAGCGCCGAGGCGACCTCCTCGGGCAGCCGCCGCAGCGCCGCCGTCTCGGTGGTGAAGGCGGCGCGGCGCTCCGCGTCCGGGAGCGTGCCGTGGACCAGGAGGTGCCAGACGTCCTCGAAGCCACGGGTGCGCGCGAGTTCGACGGCCGAGTACTGGCGGTAGTGGTAGAAGCCCTCGCGCCCCCGGACGTCACCGATCTCGGTCTCGGTGACGACGACGCCGGCGAGTCCGCGTGGTGCGTCGATGAACGGGGTTGCGGTCCTGTTGATGGCCATGATTCTCCTTCTTGGACTTGATCCGACTGTCCATGCTTGACCAATTTCATGTCAATATTGATTGAATCAATGTCATCGATCAACAGGTGCGGAGGAGGCTACGGTGACCCCCATGCGCGATCACGAACCCGCTCCCGGCCGTCCCGGGCGCAGGCTGACCACCAAGGAGACCGCCGAACTGCTCGGCGTGAAGCCGGAGACGGTGTACGCGTACGTGAGCCGCGGCCTGCTCAGCAGCAGGCGCGAGCCCGGCGGCCGTGCCAGCACCTTCGAGGCGAAGGAGGTCGAGGCCCTCGCCCGGCGCCACCGCCGGGAGGCGGCCGGAACTCCCGGCTCCGGCGGGGACCTGTCCGTGCGGACCCGCATCACTCTGATCGAGCAGGACCGGTACTACTTCCGGGGTGTGGACGCCGTCGAGCTGGCGCTCCGTCACTCCTACGAGGAAGTCGCGGAGTGGCTGTGGACGGGCCGGCTCACCCCCGGCGTCACCTTCTCCGCGCCCGGCCCCACCGTCGAGGTCGCGCGCCGCGCGGTGAACGCGCTGTCCGAGCACGCCTCTCCCACCGACCGGCTGCGCGTGGCGGCCGTCGCGGCAGCGGCCGAGGACCCGCTGCGCTTCGACCTGTCCGAGGGCGCCGTGCTGAACACCGCGCGGATCCTGATC
Organism: Streptomyces sp. NPDC030820; assembly: GCF_055572075.1. NCBI lineage: Bacteria > Bacillati > Actinomycetota > Actinomycetes > Kitasatosporales > Streptomycetaceae > Streptomyces > Streptomyces sp. NPDC030820. The sequence continues at coordinate 117,156 of NZ_JBVIEB010000011.1, read as the reverse complement.
CCCACGCTCGTCGACGCGCTGCCGCCGGTCCGGCGCGACCACAAGGACGACGGCCCGCTCGCCCACCGCCTCTGGAGCCGGCTGACCGGCCATCCCGCCGACGAGGCGTCCCTGCGCGTCCTGGACACCGCCCTCGCCCTGCTCGCCGACCACGACCTGGCCGCCTCCACGCTCGCGGTCCGGGTCGCCGCCTCGGCCCGCGCGCACGCCTACGCGGCCGTCTCGGCCGGGCTCGGCGTCCTGGAGGGCCCCCTGCACGGCGCCGCGAGCGGCAACGCCCACCGGATGCTGCTCGACGTGCTCGACCAGGGCACAGCGGTCCCGGTGATCGCCGACGAACTGCGCGCCGGCCGCCGGGTCCCGGGGCTCGGCCACCGGCTGTACACCGGCGAGGACCCGCGCGCGAGCGTGCTGTTCGGCCTCCTGGAGCAGGTTCCGCGCGCGGAGTCCGCCCTGCTCGCCGCCCGGGACATCGTCGCCACGACCGCCCGGCACACCCCGCTGCACGCCAACGTCGACCTGGCCCTGGCGGTGTTCACGGCGTCCAGCGGCATGCCCGCCACGGCCGGCGAGACCGTCTTCGCCGTCGCGCGGACCGCGGGCTGGATCGCCCACGCCCTGGAGGAGTACGGCGAGCGCCCGCTGCGCATGCGCCCGGTGGGCCAGTACGTCGGCCCGCGCCCTCCGCAACCACTGCCGGAACGACTCGCCCCCGAAACCCGCCCGGAGTAGGACACAACCACGGCCGGAAGTCGCCCCCGGGAGAGTCAGGTTAGGCTCACCTCTGTGAGTAGGTGCGCGACCGTCTCCCGGAGCCTCGACGAGCCCGTTTCCGGTACCGCGGCCACGGCGACGACGTGGCTGCTCCTGGAACAGCCCGGCCCCTGGGGCGCCAAGGCGCTCACTTCGAGCCACCTCGACCCCGCCGTGGGGCGGGCGCTGGAGGCGGCGGCCGGGGGAACCGGCGTACGCGTCGCGCTCATCCGGCGGCCCGGGCGCCATGCCGACCCCGGCACGTCCGCCGTCCGGCAGGTGTACGCCGCCCACACCGTGCCGGGTCGCGTCTGGCTGCACAGCGCCACGACCCGGGATCCGCGCCGACTGCTCGGCCTCGACTTCGCCGCCCTCGGAGCGGGTGACCACCGTTCCTTCGGCGCCGCGCTCGGCGGGCAGCCGTACGGTGGCGACCCGCTCGCGCTCGTGTGCACCAACGGCAAACGCGACCGCTGCTGCGCTCTCCTGGGCCGTCCCCTCGCCGCCGAACTGTGCGCCTCGGGGGTGCGCGGCGTCTGGGAGGTCACCCATCTGGGTGGACATCGCTTCTCGCCGACCGTGCTCGTCCTGCCGTACGGCTACGCCTACGGCCGCGCCGAGGCGCACACCATCAAGGAGGCGCTGCACGGCGCGCAGGAGGGGCGCGTGGTGGTCGAGGCGTGTCGCGGCTGCTCCGCCTGGGAACGGCCCGGTCAAGCGGCCGAGCTGGCCGTCCGTTCGGTGGCGGGCGAGTACCGGGCGGGGCTGCTGAGCGTCGTACGGACCGAGGGTGCGGCCCCGCGCTGGGAGGTCACCGTCGGACACGCCGACGGCCGCCGCTGGCGGGTGACCGTGGCCCAGGGGGCGTCGCTGCCGCCCCGCCCGGAGAGCTGCGGTGCGGCGGTGCTGGGCACGCCGGCGCGGATGGACGTCGTGGCCGTGCGCGAGCTCAGGCCTACGGCGCTGGCGGGCTGAGCGACCGCCTTCCCACAGCGACCGCCTCTTTCAAGAACTGGTCAAGAGATCCCCACCACATCCCCTGGGGCACGTCCGGTCACCCCACGTACCGTCATGGGCATGAGTCCCACTCCCCCCGCACGCCGTCTGCGCCTCGGTCTGCCGCGGCGGGTGTTCTCGCAGGTGCTGCTGATGCAGGTGGCGATCGCCGCGGGAGTCGCGGTGCTCGCGACCGGACTGTTCCTGGCACCGCTGAGCAGGCAGCTGGACCAGGAGGCGGAGCACCGCGCGCTGGCCATCGCGCAGACGACGGCCCAGGATCCGCAGATCGCGGAGGGCGTGCTGACCACCTCACCGACCGCGAACGGTCCGGTGCAGAAGGAGGCCGAGCGGATCCGACGGGCCACGCACGCGGAGTACATCGTGGTGATGGACCGGCGGGGCATGCGCTGGTCGCACACCACCCTTTCGGAGATCGGCGGGCACGTCTCCACCAGCCCCAAGCAGGCCCTGGCCGGTCATGAGGTCATGGAGATCGACAACGGCACCCTGGGCCGCTCCGCCCGCGGAAAGGTGCCCCTGTACGACGCCCGCCACCGCATCATCGGCGCGGTCTCGGTCGGCATCGCCTACGACAGCGTGCGGGCACGGCTGATCAGCGCGATCCCGGGCCTGTTCGCGTACGCCGGGGGCGCTCTCGCGGTGGGCGCGCTGGCCGCCTGGCTGATCTCCCGGCGGGTCCAGCGGCAGACCCGGGACCTGGCCTTCTCCGACATCTCGGCGCTGCTCGCAGAGCGCGAGGCGATGCTGCACGGCATCCGTGAGGGCGTGGTCGCCCTCGACCGGGGCGGTCGCGTCCGCCTGCTCAACGACGAGGCGCGGCGGCTGCTCGGCATCGGCGACGAGGCCGTCGGGCGGACCCCGGACGAGGCGCTCGGCGCGGGCCGTACGACGGACGTCCTGGCCGGCCGGGTGACCGGCACCGATCTGCTCACCGTGCGAGGCCAGCGCGTGCTGGTCGCCAACCGCATGCCCACCGACGACGGCGGCGCCGTGGCCACCCTGCGCGACCGCACCGAACTGGAGCAGCTGGGGCGCGAACTCGACTCCACGCGCGGGCTGATCGACGCCCTGCGCGCCCAGGACCACGAGCACGCCAACCGCATGCACACCGTGCTCGGACTGCTGGAGCTGGAGATGTACGACGACGCCGTGGAGTTCGTCGGCGAGGTGGTCGGCGACCACCGGGCCACCGCCGAGCAGGTCACCGAGAAGATCCAGGATCCCCTGCTGGCCGCGCTGCTCGTCGGCAAGGCGACCGTGGCGGCCGAGCGCGGCGTCGCGCTGTGGGTGTCCGAGCACACCCGGCTGCCCGACCGGCTGATCGATCCGCGCGGTCTGGTCACGGTGGTGGGCAACCTGGTGGACAACGCCCTCGACGCGGTCGCCGGCACGCTGCACGCGCGCGTGGAGGTCGAGTTGCGCACCGAGGCCCGTACGGTCGTCCTCAGGGTGCACGACACGGGCCCCGGGATCCCGGCGGATCAGCGCGAGTTGGTATTCACGGAGGGCTGGTCCACCAAGAAGCCGCCCGCGCACGGCAAACGGGGCCTCGGGCTCTCGCTGGTGCGCCGGCTCGCCCAACGACAGGGCGGAAGCGCGACGGTGGGCGAGGCGGCCGGCGGCGGCGCGGAGTTCTCCGTGGTCCTGCCGGAGGCGCTGACCGAGCCGGAGCTGGAACCCGCGGTGCCCGAGAAGCCCCTCGAGCCCGCTGCCGTCACCGAGGAGGAGACCCGATGATCGAGGTCCTGGTCGTGGACGACGACACCCGCGTCGCCCGGGTCAACGCCGCGTACGTGGAAAAGGTGCCGGGATTCCATGTGGCCGGCGAGGCGCACAACGCCGCCGAGGCGCTGCGGCAGGTGGAGACGCTGCCGCGGCTGGACCTGGTCCTCATGGACCACTACCTGCCCGATGACACCGGCCTCGCCGTCGTCCGCGAGATGCGCCGGCGCGGCCACCAGGCCGATGTGATCATGGTGACGGCGGCGCGGGACGTGTCGACCGTCCAGGCCGCGATGCGGCAGGGGGCGCTGCAGTACCTGGTGAAACCGTTCGCCTTCGCCGGTCTGCGCGCCAAGCTGGAGGCGTACGCCCGGCTGCGGCGCACACTGGACGGCGGCGGCGAGGCCGAACAGGCGGAGGTGGACCGCATCTTCGGCGCCCTGTCCGCGAGGTCGGAGCCCGAGCTGCCCAAGGGGCACTCCCCGACGACGGCCGAACTGGTGCGCCAGGCGCTGATGAACGCCGAAGGCCCGCTGTCCGCCCAGGAGGTCGCCGAGCGGACCGGGGTGAGCCGGCAGACGGCCCAGCGGTATCTGAAGCTCCTGGAGCGCACCGGACGGGCGCGGCTGACCCTGAAGTACGGCGACGCGGGCCGCCCCGAACACCGTTACGTGTGGGCGACCCGCGGCTGAGCGGACGTCTGTGCTTGACAGTGTTTACTTGGCAGCGTCGACGAACTCGGTGGTGTACGTCTTGCTCAAGTCGACCTTTGCATTCTTGATGTTCGGGTTGAACGACTTGAGGACCTTCTCAACGGTCTCCGGGCCGCCCTGGGGCATCACGCCGTCGTCGGTGAACATCGGCAGGGTGCTCTTGATGGCCTGGGCGTAGAGCGTCTTGTTGCCTTGGGAGTAGTCGGCGGGCATCTTGGCGGCGATCTCGTCGGCGCTGTGGGTGGACATCCACTTGAGCGTCTTGACGAACGCGTTGACCAACTTCTGGACGGTGTCCTTGTGTCCGTTCACCCAGTCCGTCTGCATGTACAGACTTGACGACGGGTACGGCCCACCGAGCGCCTTCCGCGAGCCCTCGGGGGTGCGCATGTCGATCAGGACCTTGCCCGCCTTCTTGTCCAGGATCGTCGCGACGGTCGGGTCGGTGGTCATGCCGCCGTCGATGGCCCCCTTCTGGAGGGCCGCGATGAACGTGGGTCCGGCGCCTACGGCGACCGGGGTGAACTCGTTGACCTGCACGCCGTTCTTGACCGCGAGGTACTTGGTGAGGAAGTCGGTGGAGGAACCGAGCCCGGTCACGCCCAGCTTCCGACCCTTGAAGTCCTTGGGCGACGTGAGGTCGCCGGCCGCCTTGTTCGAGACGACCTCGACCTCGCCGGGCGCGTGCGAGAACTGGACGACCGACTCCACCGACTTGCCCTTGGTCTGCAGATCGAGGGTGTGGTCGTAGAAACCGACCGCCCCCTGCACCTGGCCGGAGACGAGCGCGGTCTCGGCCTGGACACCGGCGGGCTCGCTGAGGAGTTGGACATTCAAACCCTCCGCCTTGAAGTAGCCGAGGCGCTGGGTGAGCATCGCGGGCAGGTAGATGACCTTGTCCAGGCCGCCGACCATGATCTTGACGGTCTCGCCCTTGCCGCCGCCCGAGTCGCTCCCGGTGTCGGCCGTGGAGCTGGCCGCGTCGTTGGCACAGGCGGTGAGCGAGGAGAGTGCCAGCAGGCCGGCGGCGGCCAGGGAGGCGTATCTGGCGGTGTTGCGCATGCGGTTCACGTCCTTGTGAGAGGGCGGTACGGGGAAGGCGTGGGGGGCTGGTCCTGGAGGGCCCAGGGGTGGCCGGTGAGGGGGCCGGGGTGGGGCCTGCGACGGATCGGGGAAGGGCCGGTCAGCTGTCGGAACCGGAGGGCTTCCAGCGGAAGATGCGGCGCTCGGCGAAGGTCAGCAGCCCCTCGGCGGCGAGTGCGACGACGGCGAGGATGACCATCGCGGCGTAGACGCCGGCCGCGTTGAAGGTGTTCTGCGACTGCGCGACGAGCAGGCCGATGCCCTTGGTCGCGCCGATGTACTCGCCGACGATGGCCCCGATGAGGGCGAAGCCGAAGCTGACGTGGAGGCTGGTGAAGATCCAGGAGGTGGCCGACGGGATGACCACCTGGAGCGTCACGCGGCGGTCGCCGGCGCCCAGGATGCGGGCGTTGGCCACTAGGTTGCGGTCCACCTCCCGGGCGCCCTGGAAGGCGTTGAAGAACACCGGGAAGAACACCAGCACGACCGCGGAGGCGACCTTGGAGGACGGGCCGAGCCCGAACCAGATCAGGAAGATCGGCGCCAGGACGATCCTGGGGATCGAGTTGAGCACCTTGATGTATGGACCAAGGACCTCGGCGAGCAACCTGATCCGTCCGAGCGCGATACCGAGGAGCACACCGGCGACCACACCGATGACCCAGCCGAGCAGTGCCTCGTAGAGCGTGTACCAGATCTGTTCGCCCAGCGAGCCGAGCGCGGTTCCGTGGGTCACCCAGGTCCAGATCTGGTCCCAGATCTTCGACGGCATCGAGAAGTTGAACGGATCGATGACCTTCGTCCGGGACAGTCCCTCCCACAGGCCGAGGACGGCCACCAGCAGCAGCACGCGCACAACGGCGACGAAAGCCTTGCGGCGGCGGGCGGCCTGGGCGCGCGTCTGCGCGCGGTTCGTCTTGTCGGCGGGCTCGGTCGTGGCCGGCGCGACCTGAGCCTCGGGCATGACCTCAGGCGACATGGGCGGCACCCCTCTCGCGGGTGATGCGGACCTCTTCGCCGAGGGACTCCCAGATCTCGCGGTAGATCTCGATGAACCGCGGCTCCAGGCGCACCGACTCCACCTTGCGCGGCCGGGGCAGGTCGATCTCGAAGACCTGCTTCACGGTCGCGGGTCCGGCGGTCATCACGACGACCTTGTCGGCGAGCGCGATGGACTCCTCCAGGTCGTGCGTGACGAAGACGACGGAGGCGCCCGTGCCCTCCCACAGCTCCAGCAGCTCGTCCGACATCAGGGCCCGGGTCTGCACGTCCAGTGCCGAGAACGGCTCGTCCATCAGCAGGATCTCGGGGTCGTTGACGAACGTGGCGGCGAGCGCCACGCGCTTGCGCTGACCGCCGGAGAGCTGGTGCGGGTAACGGTCCTCGAAGGCGGCGAGGCCGACGCGGGCCAGCCACTCCCGGGCCTTCTCCTTGGCCTCGGGCTTCGGTACGCCCCGGAAGCGGGGGCCGGCCATGACGTTGGACAGGACCGTGCGCCAGGGGAACGTGGCGTCCTGCTGGAAGACGAAGCCGACCTTGTCGCCGACGCCGCCGACCGGCTCGCCGGCCACCAGCACCTCACCCTCAGTGGGCTCCTCCAGGCCGCTGACCAGCGTGAGCGTGGTGGACTTGCCGCAGCCGGTCGGGCCGACCACGGCCACGAACTCACCGCGCCCGACGGTGAGGTCCAGACCGCGCACGGCTGTGTGCAGTCCCCCTGACGGGGTTCTGAAGGTCTTGCTCGCGCCCCGCAGCTCGATGGCGGGGCTGGTGTGTGCGCTCATGGCCCGGGACGGTAGGTGTGGCCCCGGCCACAGCAGGAGTCTTGTGAGCGCAAGCCGTTCTTTTGCTCTCAAGAGCCTGTTGTGCTCTTTTTGCTCGCGCTACAACTGCGGAGCCGAAACACGGGCTTAACGCTCGTCGGCCTTGAAGGAGAGGCCCGATGATTGACGTCCTGGTCGTGGACGACGACTTCCGCGTCGCTGAGATAAACGCCAAGTACGTGGGCAAGGTTCCCGGCTTCCGGGTGACCGCCCGCGCGCACAGCGCTGCCCAGGCCCTGGCCGCCGTAGAACGCGGCACCATCGACCTGGTCCTGCTCGACCACTATCTGCCGGACCAGACGGGTCTCGATCTCGTGCACCGCATGCGGGAGCAGGGCCACGGCACGGACGTCATCATGATCACGGCGGCCAGCGATGTGACGACCGTGCAGCAGGCGATGCGCCTGGGCGCCCTGCACTACCTGGTCAAACCCTTCACCTTCGCCGCCCTGCGCGCCCGCCTGGACTCCTATGCCGCACTGCGTCGCACGGTGGACCGGGTGGGCGGCCGCGGCCTGACCGGGCAGGAACAGGTCGACCGGATCTTCGGGGCGCTGCGGACGTCTCCCGCACCGTCCGCGCCCGGCCTGCCGAGCGGCCACTCGGAGCCCACGACCGATCTGATCTGCGGCGTCCTGCACCGCGCCGACCAGCCGCTGTCCGCCCACGAGGTGGCCGCCAGGACCGGTCTGAGCCGCTCCACCGCCCAGCGCTATCTCCGCCACCTGGAACAGGCCGGCCGGCTCCGGCTCTTCCTGAAGTACGGCGACACCGGCCGGCCGGAGCACCGGTACGCCTGGGTGGCGCCGTAGCGATCCGTGCGAGGCGCCGGGGCCCGGCTACACGGCTCCGGCGCCGGTCAGCGACCGGACCTCCGTCTCGGCGTACTTGGCCTCGTCGGCGACCTCGTCGGACGTGATCGTGCCGAGCCAGCCGGCGAGGAAGCCGAGCGGGATGGAGACGATGCCCGGGTTCTGCAGCGGGAAGTACTGGAAGTCGACGTCCGGGAACAGCGAGGTGGGGCTGCCGGACACCACCGGGGAGAGCAGCACCAGTCCGAGCGCCGGGATCAGCCCGCCGTACACGGCCCACACCGCGCCGCGGGTGGTGAAGCCGCACCAGAACAGCGAATACAGCAGCACCGGGAGGTTCGCCGACGCGGCGACGGCGAAGGCAAGGCCGACGAGGAAGGCGACGTTGAGGTCACGGGCCAGCAGACCGAGCGCGATCGCCACGACACCGATGCCGACCGCCGCCCAGCGCGCCACCGCCACCTCGCTGCGCGCCTTGCCTCGCGAGCGCCGCAGCGAGGCGTACAGGTCGTGCGCCACCGACGCCGACGAGGCGAGGGTGATGCCTGCGACCACGGCGAGGATCGTCGCGAAGGCGACGGCGGCGACGACCGCGAACAGGACCGTGCCACCGGTGGAGCCCGCGCCACCGCCCAGGTCGAGGGCGAGGAGCGGCACCGCGGTGTTCCCGGCCGCGTTCGAAACACGCACCGCATGCGTGCCCACCACCGCGGCCGCCCCGAAGCCGAGGACGATCGTCATCAGGTAGAAGCCGCCGATCAGCCCGATGGACCACACGGCGGAACGGCGGGCGGCCCGCGCGGTGGGCACGGTGTAGAAGCGGGAGAGGATGTGCGGCAGTCCGCCTGTGCCCAGCACGAGGGCGAGCCCCAGGCTGATGAAGTCGAGGCGAGCGGTCCAGGTCCCGCCGTACTTCAGTCCCGGCGCCAGGAACGCCCTGCCATGACCGCTGCGGTCCGCGGCCGTGAGCAGCAGGCGGTCGACATCGCCGTGGAAGCGGAGCAGTACGAGGACGGTCAGCACGATGGTGCCGCTCAGCAGCAGGACCGCCTTCACGATCTGGATCCAGGTGGTGGCCCGCATCCCTCCCAACGCCACATAGATCACCATGAGCGCGCCGACCCCGATGACCGCCCAGGCCTGCTCAGCCCCGCTCGTCCGCCCCAGCAGCAGCGCCACCAGACTGCCCGCGCCGACCATTTGCGCCACCAGATACAGAACGGACACGGTGACCGAGGAAGTTCCCGCGGCGATCCGCACCGGCCGCTCGCTCATCCGCGCGGCCACCACGTCGGCCAGGGTGAACCGCCCGCAGTTGCGCACCAGTTCGGCCACGAGGAACAGCACGACCAGCCAGGCCACCAGGAAGCCCACGACGTACAGCATCCCGTCGTACCCGTACAGCGCGATGAGACCGGTGACCCCGAGGAAGGAGGCGGCCGACATGTAGTCACCCGCGATGGCAAAACCATTCTCCATGGGAGAGAACAGCCGCCCTCCGGCATAGAACTCCTCCGCCGAACCACGCCGGCGACGGCTCACCCACGTCGTGATCCCGAGAGTGACGGCCACGAAACCGCTGAACAGCAGGAGCGCCAGCGTCTGATGCTCACCGGTCACGAGGCACCTCCCCGCACTTCGCGGGTGAGTTCCTGGGTGTCCCAGCGCAGCTCCAGCGCCGCCCGGTCCCGACGGAGCCGCGCATGCCGGGCGTAGGCCCAGGTGAGCAGGAACGTGGTGAGGAACTGTCCGAGCCCGGCCACCATGGCCACGTTCACCGCGCCTGCCACGGGCCGGGCCATGAGCCTCGGCGCGGTCGTGGCGGTGACCACATAGCCCACATACCAGGCGAGGAAGGCGGCGACTCCCGGAACGACGAACCGCCGGTACCTGGTGCGCACCTCCTTGAAGTCCGCGCTGCGCTGCACCTGGACGTACACATCACGTGCGCGCACCGCCGTTCCGTTCCGCTCCCGGCGAGCCGGTGGCACCGCCGGCGCCGGCACACCGGTGCCGTCCAGTTCGCCCCACCCGGAGGCCAGTGCGTCGTACCAAGGATCTTCGTACGGCACGTCGCGGGAGGGCGCGCCGTGGTCTTGCCGGTTCTCGGCCGAACTCTCGGGACCGTCCCCGGCTCCCCGGGCACGACCGTTGCTTGACTGCATGCCCAAGGATGGACAGATCGGGAAGATCCCTGACTCTTCTTCCTCCGGCTCTTCACCCCATCAGGTGATTCACTGTGTGGGCGGCCTCACCAGCCCCTTGCTGTAGGCGTAACGCACCGCCTGTGCCCGATCCTTGAGGCCTGTTTTGGCGAAGAGATTGTTGATGTGTGTCTTCACAGTCGCGGTCGACACATGCAGCTTGCGGGCGATCTCCTGATTGCTGAGCCCTTCGGCGATCAGCAGCAGTACCTCGGTCTCCCGCGCGGTCAGTCCGTCGGGCGGCGCCTGGACGGTCGCCGGCGGGCTGGGCTCGGGCTGCGACAGCCGCTCCAGCAGCCGACGCTGGACACTCGGCGACAGACCCGCGTCTCCCGACAGCACGCTCTCCACAGCACGCACGATCTCGTCACCGCCCGCGTCCTTGGTCAGATAACCCCGGGCTCCGGCGCGCAGCGCCGGGAAAAGCGACTCGTCGTCCGCGAACGTGGTGAGCACCACGACCTGGGTCCCGGGGTACTGCGCCCGGATCCGCCGGGTGGCCTCGACACCGTCGCAGCGGGGCATCCTGAGATCCATCAGGACGACGTCCGGGGCCAGTTCCCCGACCAGCCGCACCGCCTCCTCGCCGTCTCCCGCGGCACCCACGACCTCCACCCCGGGCAGTAGCCCGAGCAGCATCACGATGCCCTCCCGGACCACGGTCTGGTCGTCGGCGACCACGACCCGTGCGGGCTTCTTCTCCCCCTCCGTCATACGGGTACCTTCAGCGTCACCACGAACCCCTCCTCCTGCGGTCGCGCGTCCAGTGAGCCGCCCAGCAGCTCGGCCCGCTCGCGCATACCCAGCAGACCGTACCCGGCTCCGGAGCCCGTGAGTTCGCCCGGCCGCCCGCCCGTGTCCCGTACGTCCAGCCTCACTTCGTGCTCGCTGTAGTCGAGTCGCAGGTGCACCTTGGCGCCCTGTGCGTGCTTGCGGACGTTCGTCAGCGCCTCCTGGGCGACCCTGCGCACGGCCTGGGAGGCCTCGGCCGGCAGGGGTCTGCGCTCACCCGTCACGGTGACCTCGGCGTCGTCGGCCCCGCTGACGAGTTCGCTCAGGAAGTCCTCCAGCGGGGTCAGCTCGCCCCGCAGCGCGGACAGGGCCTGCCGGGTCTCGGCGAGTCCGTCGCGGGCCATGCCCCGGGCGGCCACCACCCGCTCCAGGATGCGGTCACGGTCCGCACCCTTCTCGATCAGCAGCCGGGCCGCCTCGAGGTGCACCAGCTGCGCCGAGAGGCTGTGAGCCAGCACGTCGTGGATCTCCCGTGCGATGCGGGCCCGCTCGGCCAGCGCCGCGGACTCCGCCTCGGCCGCCCGGGCTGCGCGCTCCTGGGCAAGCAGTTGCTGCGCGTGGCCGCGGGCTTCGGCGTCCAGCCGCAGGACGTATCCGGCGAGGGCCATGCCCGCGACCGAGGCGGCCGTGGTCAGCCAGACGTCGTTGTTGAAAGCGGAGTACGCGGCCAGGCCCACCGAGGTCACCGGAGCCGCGGCAGCGAGCGGCAGCCGCTCCAGGGCGCCGATCCCACAGCCGCACCAGATCACGAGGGCCGGTCCCCTGAACCCTGTGGCCTCAGCGGCGACCGCGATGCCCATGAGTGCGCCCATCAGTGTCAGGGAGGGCACCAGCCGGTGCTGGTAGGTGGTCCGGAAGAAAGCCCAGGCCAGGAGAGCGGCGACAAGGACCCCGGCCATCGCTACGAGAGCGCCCCAGAGGCCGATGTGCCTCTGGTTGTACGCGCCCCACAGGAGCATGCCGATCACCAGGCACCTGACGGACCAGGCGATCAGACGCCGGGGCCGGGTGGTTCCGTCGCGGCCGAGAGCCTCCCGTGACGGCCAGCGTGTCCAGGCGTTTTCCCTCACGCGCGCTCCCTCCTTACCGACCGCATGCCGTCACCGTATGCCGGGGCAGGGTGGTTCACGGCGTCGAGGGACTGCGCCCGCCAGGCCAGGATTCCGCCGCGGACCAGCAGGGTGACGGCGAGAGCGCACATCAGGGCCGAGCTGTTCTGGTGCAGGCCGAGTACGGCGCCGATGGCGTAGATACCGATGCGCAGGGCTATGCCCACGATCCATACTGCGACGCTCGCCTTGGTGCTCTTGGTCCATACGACGCCGTCCGGTTCTCTCCAGATGCGGGTCGTCCAGGCCCAGCCGGCGCCGGTGGCCACACCGATGATCAGCTCCACCGCGAGCAGCGCGGCGGATTCCGCATGATGGTGGGCGTCGAGGATGCCGGGCTTGCGCAGCGCGACGGCGGCGAGAACCACGGGGATCAGCCACCAGCGCCGGTCGGTGTTGATCGCGCGGGCGCGGAACTGCCGCGCGATCACTGTGGCGGCGACGGCCACGATCACCAGCGCGTTGACCAGCCCGGACATCAAAGCCTCCGTGAGCGAGAAGGTGGTGCCGGGAGCGGGTGCTGCCGACACCTACGAAGCTACGGAAAAGCGCAGGTCGGGAGATCGGAGCCGGGGTGGATCACGGGTGGAAACCTGGGGCGGCTCGTCTCCACCCACGGGTGTAGATCCCGCGGGTGCGCAGGCCGAGCCGGGGCGGAGGCGCAGGCCGATCGGGGGGAGGTCCGGCTGACCGACTGCGAGGGGCGCAGGCTCCTGGCCGACAGGGCCGGTGACGGGGGTGGGCGCGGAGTCCAGCACCGACCCGCAGGCAGGGCCGGGCCTTCCCAGTGCTCACGACGACTCGAACGGGGAACGTGGGGCTGACACAAGCGCCGGCGGGTCTGTCACGCCAGCAAGATCAGCCCACGCAGGCCGGTACCGCAGCCGTAGCCGGCATCGCCGGTGCGATGCCGGCTATTCGGCCGGCGCCCAGCAGCCGGTCGTCGCAGTCGAAGACAGGTTCTGCCGTGTCAGGCCACAGCTCACCGGCCACCGCACGCAACCGCCAGAGGAAGACCACTTGCCCCCGGCGAGCCCCTTCCGGCCAACCGAGAAGAACCATCCCGCCGACCCCGGAGGACCACCCAGCCGACCGAGGAGGACCACTCACCCGGCGGGGCAGACCACCATTCCCCTCCGCAGCCGACCAATCCCCGTCGCCGCCCCCGGCCGACCAGGTCAGCCCACCTCGGGCACGTCCCGTCGGCCGAGGCCCAGCGCAGCGGCTACGCGTCGATGCGCGACCGGTCCAGCGTCGCCGCCGAGCTGGAGATGAACTCCTTGCGCGGCGCCACGTCGTTGCCCATCAGCAGATCGAAGACCTGCTCGGCGGCCTCCAGGTCGGACAGGTTGATCCGGCGCAGCGTGCGGTGGCGCGGGTCCATCGTGGTCTCGGCCAGCTGGTCGGCGTCCATCTCGCCCAGACCCTTGTAGCGCTGGATGGAGTCCTTGTACCGGATGCCCTTGCTCTGGAACTCCATGAGCTTGTCCCGCAGCTCACGGTCGGAGTACGTGTAGACGTACTTGTCCTGGCCCTTCTTCGGCTGGACGATCTCGATGCGGTGCAGCGGCGGCACCGCGGCGAAGACCCGGCCGGCCTCGACCATCGGCCGCATGTAGCGCTGGAACAGCGTGAGCAGCAGGCAACGGATGTGGGAACCGTCCACATCGGCGTCGGTCATCATGATGATCTTGCCGTAGCGGGCCTGGTCGATGTCGAAGGTCCGGCCCGAGCCCGCCCCTATGACCTGGATGATCGCGCCGCACTCGGCGTTCTTGAGCATGTCGGTCACCGACGACCGCTGCACGTTGAGGATCTTGCCGCGGATCGGCAGCAGGGCCTGGAACTCGGAGTTCCGTGCCAGCTTGGCCGTACCGAGCGCGGAGTCGCCCTCGACGATGAACAGCTCGCTGCGGTCGACGTCGTCGCTGCGGCAGTCGGCGAGCTTCGCCGGCAGGGACGAGGACTCCAGGGCGGTCTTCCGGCGCTGGGCGTCCTTGTGCTGGCGGGCCGCGACGCGCGTACGGGCGGCGGCCACCACCTTCTCCATGACGACCCGGGCCTGCGCGGCGGCGTCCCGCTTCGTGCTGGTCAGGAACGCCTTCAGCTCCTTGGTGACCACGTTGTTCACGATGCGGCGGGCCGCCGAGGTACCCAGAACCTCCTTGGTCTGGCCCTCGAACTGCGGCTCGGCCAGGCGCACGGTCACGACGGCGGTGAGGCCCTCGAGGGCGTCGTCCTTGACGATGTTGTCCTCGGCCACGCGCAGCAGCTTCTTGGCGCGCAGCACGTCGTTGAACACGCCCGTCAGGGACTGTTCGAAGCCGGAGACGTGGGTGCCCCCCTTGGGGGTGGCGATGATGTTGACGAAGGACCGGATGGTGGTGTCGTACCCGGTGCCCCAGCGCATCGCGATGTCCACGCCAAGTTCACGGGTGACCTCGGTGGGGGTCATCTGACCGTGCTCGTCGAGAACGGGGACGGTCTCCTTGAAGGTGCCCTTGCCCGAGAAGCGGATGACGTCGCAGACCGGCTTGTCGCCCGCCAGGTACTCGCAGAACTCGCTGATGCCGCCGTCGAAGCGGAAGGACTCCTCGCCCTTGCTGCCGCCCTCTCCCAGGCCGAACTCGTCGCGCACGATGATCGTCAGACCCGGCACCAGGAAGGCGGTCTGCCGGGCGCGCTGGTGCAGGTTCTCCAGGGAGAGCTTGGCGTCCTTGAGGAAGATCTGGCGGTCGGCCCAGTACCGCACGCGCGTGCCGGTGCGGGTCTTGGGGATCTTCTTGGTCTTGCGCAGGCCGCTCTTGGCCTCGAACTTCGCATCGGCGCCGTCGGCCGCGAAGGCGCCGGGCACGCCGCGCCGGAAGCTGATGGCGTGCGTCTGGCCGCCGCGGTCCACCTCGACGTCGAGGCGGGCGGAGAGGGCGTTGACCACGGAGGCACCGACGCCGTGCAGACCGCCGGAGGCGGCGTACGAGCCGCCGCCGAACTTGCCGCCCGCGTGCAGCTTGGTCATGACGACCTCGACGCCGGACAGGCCGGTCCTGGGCTCGACGTCCACAGGGATGCCACGGCCGTTGTCGCGCACCTCCACGGAACCGTCGTCGTGCAGGATCACCTCGATGCGGTCGCAGACGCCCGCGAGTGCCTCGTCCACGGAGTTGTCGATGATCTCCCACAGGCAGTGCATCAGACCGCGGCTGTCGGTCGAGCCGATGTACATGCCCGGGCGCTTGCGCACGGCCTCGAGGCCCTCGAGGACGAGCAGGTGCCGCGCGGTGTAGTTGGAACCGTCCCGGTCTGCTCCTGCCAGCAGCGCTGTGGACGGCACGGACGTATCGGCGGTCACGCGGTTCGCTCCTCGCTGAATTTCAGTTGGCCCCCTACTGGGTAAGGGGACGGCTTCGGTCGCCGCTCAGAGGGTACCGAGGCCTGGTAGAGCCGGTGTAACGCCACCCTCGTCGAGAACTCAGACTAGTCCAGGCTCGTATGCATGTTCGATCCCTCGATGGAGTGAAGTACATATCACGTTCCCTTGGAGGCATGAACCATTTAGGCTCCGGGCACGTCCTCCTGAACAACAGGCAACCCCGCCTGGAGGACCGAGACACAACACTGCGCGAAACCGTAAGCACCACAAGAGACGTACTACGGCACATTCGCCGCCAACCGGCAGCAGACAGCCGCCCGGAAGATTTTTTCGAGGAAAAGCCACGAGCGGGAACGTTTTCGGGCTGGTTGGATGTTGACCCTGGTACGACAGCTCGTCGAGCTAGAGAAGAGGCGACGTGACTACTGTTCTGACCCCCGCGAGCCCGTTGACGGCCGCCGATCGCTGCGACCGCTGCGGCGCCCAGGCATACCTGCGCGTCGTCCTGCTCAGCGGCGGAGAACTGCTCTTCTGCGCCCACCACGGTCGCAAGTTCGAGCCGGAACTCAAGAAGATCGCCGCTGAGATACAGGACGAGACGGAGCGGCTGACCTCCGTTCCGAACACCGCTTCCGAGCAAGAGCGCTGAATCTCGCACACACGACGAGCCAGCCCCGGCACAGGCCGGTGAACGGGCGGCCGCTCCTCCGGCGAGGAGCGGCCGCCCGTGCTCATGTCCCTGTGTGGATGCTTCAGGAGCCTCCGTGGGGCCTCCCGCGGTTCTCCGGGACCGCCTCCAGGGCTCTGACGACGTCGGACACGCGCGTGTACACGCCGGGGCTGCCCGGCCTGCCGCAGCCGCTGCCCCAAGACACGAGCCCGATCAGTCGCCCTCCCGCCACCAGCGGGCCGCCGCTGTCCCCCTGGCAGGCGTCCGGGCCCCCGGCAGCCTCTCCGGCGCAGAGCATGCTGCCGGCCCGATAGGCGCCGTCGGGACCGCCCGGATAGGCGCGGGCGCAGACGTCGTCGGGCAGCACGCGCACGCGTGCGGCGTACAGCCTGTGCGCATAGGCGCCCCCGCCGGTCGTGTCCCCCCATCCGGAGACCGTGGCCTGCGTGCCCGGGGTGTAGGCCGGATCACCCGCGCCCGCCATGCCGACGACCGCACTCTGCGGCAGCGGCTTGGCGAGTGTGAGCACGGCGAAGTCGCCGGCGTTGGTCCCGCTGTCGTACCCCGGATTGACCCAGGCATCGCGTACGGCGATCTCCTGCCCCTCGGCCGACAGCAGGTCGGTGCGGCCCGTGATGACCCGCAGGTCGCGCACGCGGTCCGGGGGCGCTCCGAGGACGTCCTCGGCCAGGCAGTGGGCCGCGGTGAGCACCGCCGTCCGTGCGACGGCCACCCCGCCACAGAACTGACCCGCCCGCGTACCTCCGAACCGGTCACGGCTGGACAGCGCGACGGTCCACGGGGCCTGGGACACGTCTATCGGAAAGCCCCCGACCACCACGCTGTCGGCGGCCACGGGAGCCGCGCTCACCAGAGGTGTGGCGGTGATGGCCGCCGCCAGGACCAGCGGCCGGGTCAGGGCCCGCGCAACGGAACGGCGCATGCAGACTCCTCACTCTCGGTGGTACCGGAACACCCAGAGTGATCCACCGCGTGGTCGCGCGCAGCACGAAGGCCCGGCTCCCGCGAGCGGAACCGGGCCCTCGCCGTCGTACGACCGTGACCTAGTCGAGGTAGTCGCGCAGCACCTGGGAACGCGAGGGGTGGCGCAGCTTCGACATGGTCTTGGACTCGATCTGGCGGATGCGCTCACGCGTCACGCCGTACACCTTGCCGATCTCGTCGAGGGTCTTCGGCTGACCGTCGGTGAGACCGAACCGCATCGAGACGACACCGGCCTCGCGCTCGGACAGGGTGTCCAGAACGGAGTGCAGCTGCTCCTGCAGGAGGGTGAAACTGACGGCGTCGGCGGGGACGACGGCCTCGGAGTCCTCGATGAGGTCACCGAACTCGCTGTCGCCGTCCTCACCCAGCGGGGTGTGCAGCGAGATGGGCTCGCGACCGTACTTCTGGACCTCGATGACCTTCTCCGGGGTCATGTCGAGCTCCTTGGCCAGCTCCTCCGGGGTGGGCTCGCGGCCCAGGTCCTGGAGCATCTGGCGCTGCACGCGCGCGAGCTTGTTGATGACCTCGACCATGTGCACCGGGATACGGATGGTGCGGGCCTGGTCGGCCATGGCGCGGGTGATGGCCTGGCGGATCCACCAGGTGGCGTACGTGGAGAACTTGTAGCCCTTGGTGTAGTCGAACTTCTCGACCGCGCGGATCAGACCGAGGTTGCCCTCCTGGATGAGGTCCAGGAAGAGCATGCCGCGGCCGGTGTAGCGCTTGGCCAGGGAGACCACCAGACGGAGGTTGGCCTCCAGGAGGTGGTTCTTGGCGCGGCGGCCGTCCTCGGCGATGATCTCCAGCTCGCGCTTGAGCTTCGGCGCCAGCTTGTCGGCGTTGGCCAGCTTGTCCTCGGCGAACAGACCCGCCTCGATGCGCTTGGCCAGCTCGACCTCCTGCTCGGCGTTGAGCAGGGGGACCTTACCGATCTGCTTCAGGTAGTCCTTGACCGGGTCGGCGGTGGCGCCGGCCGCGGCGACCTGCTGCGCGGGCGCGTCGTCCTCGTCCTCGTCGGACAGGACGAAGCCCGCGTTCTCGGCACCCTCGGGCTCGTCGGCGACCTTGGTGTCCTCGAGAACCTCGTCCTCGAGAAGTTCGACGTCGTCCTTCTTGGCCGTGGTCTTCTTGGCCGCCGTCTTCTTGGCGACGGTCTTCTTGGCGGCCACCTTCTTGGCGGTCGTCTTCTTGGCCGCGGCCTTCTTGGCGGGTGCGGCTTCCTCGGCGGAATCGGCTGCGGCAGAAGCGACGGGCGCCGCGGGGGCGGCCGTGGTGGCGGTGGCCTTCCTCGTCGTCGTCACCGTCTTCGCCGCGACCGTCTTGGTGGCGGTGCGCTTCGCCGGGCTCTTCGCTGCGACGCTCTTGCGGGTGCGCTTGGGCTCTGCGGCACTGACCATCAGCGTCACACCCTCTTCCTCAAGAATCTGGTTGAGGCTGCGCAGTACGTTCTTCCACTGAGTGGCCGGAATCTGGTCAGCTTCGAAGGCCCGACGCACATCGTCGCCGGCGATCTGCCCCTCAGCCTTTCCCCGCTCAATGAGCGCCATGACAGAGACGGACTCGGCGATCTCCGGCGGGAGCGTACGGGATGTGCTGGCCGACACGAACAACCTCTCGGAACGTTGGAAAACGGCTTCCGGCACCGTCCACTGCGGACAGGAGCCGACCACCGGCCTGGGGATGGGCCGACGGCGCGGGCGGGGGCCGGGAAGATGCACAGCGCCTGTGTCGGCGTCCGTATTCCCTCCGCGGCTGTCACCTCTTAGGTCATCGCGCTGTTCCCACGAGCGTTACGCCCAATCTGCGTGGCCCGAGTCACACCTCGTAAGCGGTCAAAAGCAGTCAGACATAGACAGACGAGATCACCGTTGCCGTCCTGCCTGGTCGCGCACATGACCCCGGCGGCCCGTCGCACCGCTGGACCCCGCCGGACCGCACAGGGTCCGGCGGGGTCCAGCGGCGGCCGGCAAAGAGCCCGGCGCCGCCACGAGCACGCCGCACACCGCGACCGCGGGGGTCAGTGCTCGCGCGGGGCGGGCACCACGCGCTCGACCTCGGGGTGGACCGTGAGCAGTTGGCGCATGGCCGTCTCGGCGGCCGCGCCGTCGCCGGTGCCGAGGGCGTCGACGATCCGCGCATGCTGCGCGAGCGACGTCTCGTTCGGCCGGTCACAACCCGTGACCGGACCGCCGGAGACCTGGAGGGCCGCCGAGACGATCCCGGAGAGGTGCTCCAGCATGCGGTTGCCGGCGATCTGGATGAGCAGCGCGTGGAACTCGTTGTCGGCGCGCGAGTACGTCAGCGCGTCGCCCTGCGCCATGGCATGGCTCATGATCTCGACCATGTCGCACAGGCGCTGCTGCACGTCCTCCCGCCCGTGCCCGGCGGCGAGGCGGGCGGCGAGCGGCTCGATCGTCCAGCGCAGCTCGCTCAGCTCGCGGCGCTGGTCGTCGCGCTGGGGCCCGAAGGCCCGCCACTCGATGATGTCCGGATCGAGCAGGTTCCAGTCGCTGACGGGACGCACGCGCGTGCCGACGTTCGGGCGGGCACTGACCAGGCCCTTGGCCTCGAGGACCCGGAGGGACTCGCGGACGACGGTGCGGGAGACCTCGAAGCGCTGGCCGATCTCCTCGGGCACCAGCGGACGGTCCGCGCCCAGGTCGCCGGATACGATCATCTGGCCCAGCTGCTGAACGAGTTGGCCGTGCAGTCCACGTCCGCGGCTGCCCGCGGCGCGTCGGCCTACGCGGCCCAGCTCGGGGTCCGCGCCCTCCCAGGAGGGTGCTCCGACGCGGTCGGCCACCTGGGGCTCTGCGTAGGGGTAGCGGTCGAGTTCGCCCGGGCCGGCCAGACCGGAGTCGGTGGAGCGGGCGGCGGTCATCATGGTGTGCGCAAGGGTACTCACGGATCCTTTGTCGGCGCCGCCTCCAACTCCCTTGAGGTCTTTGGTGAAAAGCACACGAAAGGGTGATCGCTCACCCCGTCGCAATTGACGCCTTATCGGAAAGAAATGGGCTTCCCGTGCGGAGTTGTGCACACGGCGGGATCGGAAGTGGACGCACGCACGTCACCGGAACCGGGTGCGCAGCGCCGTGAACAGATACGCGCACAGCAGCGCCGCCAGCGACAACGCCAGTGCGCTGCCCACGGGTTGGGCGAGCACCCGCGCCATCCCGAGCAGGTAGCGCTCGCCGCCGAAGGGCCACTGCAGCAGGAAAATCTCCCGCATCCGCACCGGGAACCCGGCGGCCATGCGCAGGGCGGGCCCCTCCATCGCCTTGTGCACGACGGGGACGACGACAACGGGTACGGCGAGTACGGCGGCCAGGCCCCCCGTGGTGGACCGGAACACACCGGCCGCCAGTACACCGGCCCAGGCGCAGCCGACGACCAGACAGAACCAACTCGCGCCCAGCGAGAGCCAGTCCGCGGGAACTTGTGTCAGCTCTCGCCCGTAGACGATGTAGAGCGCTTCGGCGTCGCAGCCGACGGTGAGGAAGGCGAGCATGGCCGCGGTGGCTCCGGAGACGAGCAGTTTCGCGGTGAGCAGCCCCAGCCGGCGGGGCACGGTGCCGCGGTCCGCCGCGAGGGCTGGGTGGCGGAACTCGTCCCCGAAGGCCAGCGCACCGAGCAACCCCGCCGCGAGCGCCGCGGGCGGCAGCGGCAGCTCCCGCGGCCATGCGGCGAACAGCCGCGCCTGCGGGGTGTGCCCGATCCTGGCCAGCAGTACGGCGGTGAGCGCGGACACCGCCAGTACGGCACCGCAGGTGACGAAGCCGGCGCCGGTGCCGGTGGCGCGCCGGATCTCGTAGCGAAGGGGGCGGAGGGGGCTGGGGGCGGGGCGGACGGAGATGGGGGGCGGGAGGGGGGAAAGGGGATCGGGAGAACGGACACCGTCGGGGTGGGCGGCGCGGGTGGCCTCCGACTGACGGGTGCCGGGCTTCCTGGCGCCGGGGAGGCGGGTGCGCAGGGCGGAGAGGCTCGCTGCCACAGCGCTTGAGCCGCCGGGCTGCGGTTCCTGGGCCGCCGAGGCCGCGTCGCGCCCGGCGTCCGTGGTAGCCGCCGCGTCGGCGGCCCGGCCACCGTCGGCTCCCGCGAGCACTTCGGCGGGCACCACTCCGACACTTCCGCCGAGCGTGTCCCCACCAGAGGAACCGACATCGCCGTGTGCCGTCCCGCCGGCTCCCGGGGCCGCGTCGTCCGGCGAGGCGCCCTCGGCCGGTACGCGCTGGATGGGCTCCGAGTGCTCCGTCCCACGCCGGGCCTCGGACGTGTCGCCGAGCGACGGCTGCCCGCCGCCGGCGGCCTGGGCCCCCTCATCCGCCGGCGGTTCCTCGCCCGAGGAGACGCTGGACACAGCCCGCTGCGCCGCCGGCGTGTGCGCTGGACCGTTTCCCCGCTCCCCCACCGAGAATCCGAACGGCATGGCGGACCGCTCTTTCCCCGAGGAACCCGACACCATGACGCCCCGCTCGCCCGACGACAGGGCGGATGCCACAGGGGCCTGCCCCGACACGAACGCGTCCCACGACGACGCGCCTGACTCGGCCGCCGACGAACCGGGCGCCGGGATGCCGGACGCGGACGCGGCCAGGCCGATCCCCGGGGCACCCGGCTCCACCGCCGGCCGGCCGCGCACCGTCGGCTCGGGCTGCGCGGGCGACGAGCCGGGCCCGGCGTGCTCCAGCTCCGCGTGGGGCTCGTTCTCCGCCTCCGCGGTCGCCTCCGTCGACGAGCCTCCGATCGCGGCACCGGATCCCGGCCCCATGTCGCCGGTCTCGTCCGCGAGTTGGTGCACGGGGATGCCGTGGCGGAACGCCGTCTCGCCGACATCGGCGGTCGTCGAGCCGTACACCGACAGGCGATTGCCGCCTTCCCGTACGACCTCGACGGACCGGCGCGCGGTACGGGCCTCCTTGGCGAGCAGGGCCGCGAGACGAGCCGCGTGCGGACTACGGACGGCCACGCGCGGACGCAGCCGGGTGCGGGCGAACTCGCCGGCCGCCTGGTCGGCCACGAGTCTGCCGCCGTCGAGGGTCACGACCCGGTCGGCCGTGCGCGCGGCCTCCTTGGGGTCGGCCGTGGTGAAGAGCACCGTGCCACCCTGTCCGGCGTGGGCGCGCAGCGTACCGTGCAGCCATTGCGCCTCACGGGCGGAGAGACCGTAGGCGGGCTCGTCCAGGACGAGTGTGTGCGGATCGGGCAGCAGAGCGCAGGCCAGGCCGAGTCTGCGGTCCATCCCGCGCGAGAGCGTGCCGAGGCGCTCCTCACGGAAGCTGACGAGGCCGACCACTTCGAGGACCTCGTCGGCCCGTCGCGCCGGAACTCCCGCGGCGGCGCACAACATGCGCAGATGTCCGCGGACCGAACGGGCCGGATGCCCCGGGACATCGCCGAGGAGCACGCCGACCTCCCGCGAGGGATGGGCGATCCGGTGCAGGGGCCGCCCTCTGAAGTAGGTGATGCCGCGCCCCTGTTGAAGCTCGAGCATCAGCCTGAGGGCCGTCGTCTTGCCCGCGCCGGCGCCTCCGAGGAGCACGGTGACATGCCCCGGTTGCGCTTCGAAGGACACGTCGTCGACGGCGGGCGGGTGCGCCTTGCGGGGATTGCTGGTCAGTCCGAAGGCCTGGATCACCTGCAGCAAGATAGCGTGCGATTTCCTTTTTTTCGGGTATCTCCCGATCCAATACCACACGTGCTGCCGACCAACCTGGTTCAGATCCGCCGTTCGGGGGAACCGCCGCCCCAGCTCTGCGGTCGGCCCACCTGATCGTCCGCGCGGCCGACCGCCTGTGCCCCTCAGACCTCGGGACGCAGCATCGGCGGATTGAGCAGGGTGGCGCCGCCCGCCCGGAAGAGCTGCGCCGGCCGCCCGCCCTGGCGCGTGGTCGTTCCTCCGGTGGGCACGAGGAATCCAGGGGTTCCGGTGACCTTGCGGTGGAAGTTGCGCGGGTCGAGGGCCACCCCCCACACCGCTTCGTACACCCGGCGCAACTCGCCGACGGTGAACTCGCTCGGGCAGAACGCGGTGGCCAGCGACGAGTACTCGATCTTGGATCGGGCCCGCTCCACCCCGTCGGCGAGGATCTGGGCGTGATCGAAGGCGAGCGGCGCCACGGGCTCGCCGTCTCGGCCGTAACCGCCCTGCTGCAGCAGCTCCTCCACCGGTGCCCAGCGCGCGTTGCTGGCGTCGCCTCCCGCACGCGGGGCGGGCAGGTCGGGCGCGAGCGCGAGGTGCGCGACGCTCACCACACGCATGCGCGGGTCCCGCTTGGGGTCTCCGTAGGTGGCGAGCTGCTCGAGATGAGCCCCGTTGTCCTGGGCCGGGGCCGAGGGGTCGTGTGCACACAGCCCGGTCTCCTCGGCGAGCTCGCGCGCGGCCGCCTGGGAGAGGTCCTCGTCGGCCCGTACGAACCCTCCGGGCAGCGCCCAGCGCCCTTGGAACGGGGGCTCGCCCCTGCGGACCGCCAGCGCACACAGGGCATGACGGCGCACGGTCAGCACGACCAGGTCCACGGTGACGGCGAAAGGCGGAAAGGCTGACGGGTCGTAGGGCATGCCGCGATCATAGTCGTCTGCCTGACGATAAACACTCCCTTCCCCGGCCGCATCGATGGTGATTCCACTTTCGTTCTGGTATGGCGCGCAGCACCGGCTCCCGTTCTTGCTTCCCTGGTGTCGTACGAGGTCACACTCCCGGTTGCAGGCCGCCCCCCGCCTCGACCATGGCGAGCCCCAGTCGGCTGATGCGCACGGCGAAGGGGAGGCGCCGGCGACGCGCAGCCCGGTCAGGCCGCGTTCGCCGAGCGGCGCGCTGCGCACGGGTCGCAGGGGTGACCGTGCGGGCTGGGGTGTCGGGGCGGATGCCCGCGAGCGCGGTGAGCATCATGATCCCCGAGGCTGCCGCGGTGGCCGCCGGCCGGCAGGCAGGCCGCAGGGTGCGGGAGGGGAGTGCTTCCGGCGTGGCGCTGTTCACCGGCGAGCATCTCCGGCAGCCGGCGGCCGAAGGGTTCTGCCGCTTCCAGCAGGCAGCTCGGGCACCGGTCGACTGCCGCGTGGTGTGCGCACCGACGGGGCTGCTTCGGGCCGACGGCCGCGGCCTGGGGCCCGGCGCAGGCACCGGCGGCCTGCCCTGGCCCGGGGCCGCAGCCAACGCTGGTGACCTGCCCTGCCTTGGGACCGGGGCCGATGCCGGTGATCTGCCCCGGCCTGGTCCTGGATCCGACGCCGGTGGTCTGTCGTGGGCTGTCGCGGAGTTCGTCCCAAGGTCCCTGGGTGACGGCGGCGAGCCGATGGCCTCCCGTGCGATGACATCGGCACCGTCCAGCGACGACCACTCGCGCGGGTCCCGGGGCGGACGTTCGTCGTAGGCGGCGGTGGGCGGAGTCGGCTGCTGGTGCATGGGGTGGCTTCCTCCGCGCTCGCGGCGCCTCGAACATGCTGGGCGATCCGTGGGACGCCCCCTCGGACAAGGGGCGTGCGGCGGCAGGGGCCGTCCTGGCGTTCCGCCACTCAGGTGAACGGAAGGGGGCTCGTGCGGGTCACGGCCCGCGTCGGGGAAGCCGACCGAATGGCGGCGCAAGAGCCGGACGGTGCCGCTCAGGGCGGTCACGAGCCGCTTCCACCAACGGACGCGAAATCGGCCCTCGTAGGCGCCCCGAGCAGTCCGGGATGACCGATGGACCCGGCCGGCCAGGAGGCCCAGTAGTGCACCACCGCCGCGGCCGCCGCACCGGCTCGCGCGAGATCGGTTCCGGAGCAGCCTCCGGGGGCGGGCGCCGCACGCCGCAGACTCCGTCGATGCGCCGGGCGTCTTCCCCGGGCAGACCTGCTAGACCGGGTACCCGCCGGTATTCCCCCGCAGGGCGATCACCCCTCCCCTTCGGGCTTCCGGTGGTCGTTCTTCGACGGGGCTGCGCCGGTCGTGGTGCCTTCCGCCACACGCGTGCGCGCGCTGCCGAGGCCGCGGCTGCCGGGGCGCGAAGGTTCGGCCGTCGACGGGCCGGGATGGGAACCGGCCGGCCTCCGCCGTCCGCCCGTGAGCCCGGCCGCGCGAGGGGCATCGCCGCCGTCGGCCGGTCGCACACGGCGCCGTCGGCGCGTGCCCGTCTCTCGGCCCCCTTGGGCGCCGCCCTGGTCGTCCGCTCGGGCGGTCGCTGTTGCGTCTTCGGTTGCCGGGAGCTCGGCGCGAGCCGTCTTCTTCTCCGTGTGCGGCTGTGAGCCGGTCTCCGCCGCCACCCGGTCCACACGGTCCGCCCGGTTCGCCCGGTTCGCACGCAGGCAGCGGCGGACCGCTTCAGGGTCGAGGCCTTCGTTGCAGGCCTGGTGCAACAGCCGGGCGAACAGATAGTCGGGATCCGCGCCCAGCGCCATGGCCAGCGCCTCACGGGCCTCCAGCTCGTCACCCGTCGACCAGGCGACCCAGCCGGCCAGGGTCAGCGGGGCCGCGGCGTGTTCGCCGTAGGGTCCGACGCAGCGCCGGGCCAGGGCCCGCCAGAGCCGGAGGGCAGGACCCGCCTCGTCGCCCTCCATCCACGCGGCCGCACGGTCGCGGGTCGTGCGGTCCTGGAGCCCGAGGATCAAAGTCGCCGCCTCGTCGTGTGCGAGCAGGCGGTCGTCGCGCAGGTCCTCCGGATGCGTGCCGGACACCGGTGCCGCGGCGGCGAAACGGTGGATGATGCGCTCGGCGAGGCCCAGGGTCTCCTCCGCAACTTCCGCGCGGGACGCCTCGTCGAGAATGCGGGGCACCAGGGTCATACCGGCCGCGTCCAGGGCGATCTCCTGTTCCAGGGCCGCGGTCGTCTCCCAGGGCTGTAGCCTGGCACGCAACTCCCTGAGCGTGCCGCGCACTTGGATGCCGGCGTAGGTGGCCGCGGCGGCCAGGACGGAAGTGCCGGGGAGGCCCATCGGCGAACCGTCCTCGGGGCAGCAGCTCTCGATCGGGCAGCAGTACGACCAGAAACGGCCGTCGGAGATGCACAGGGCCTCGATGACCGGCACGTCGAGCTCGCCGCACTGGGTGCGCAGCAGGTGGGCCAGCCGCTCGAGCCGTCGTTTGACGTCGCGACCGGACTCTCCCGGGGCCGGTTCCTGGCAGACGTAGGCCACCATCTGTTCGGGCCGGGCGCCGCGCCGTTCACTGCCGGTCACCAGTCCGTGCGCCAGCTGGCGTGCAGCCGCCTCCCAGTCCTCCTCGTTCGCCGGGATGCCGAGCCTGGCCCTGCCTCCGAACCTGCCCCGGCCTTCGCGGTCGTGCAGGGCCACCAGCACCATGCTGTCCTCCGGCCGGTAGCCGAGGAGGTAGGGCAGGGCGTCGGCCAGCTCGGCGGGGGTGCGCAGCGTGACCTGCGTGTCGTGCGCAGACGGGCCGGTGAACGGGGCCTGTCCCGAGATGTCGCTGTTTTCGAATGGTCCGGTGGTTTCGCTGTGATTCGTCATGCGGCAGACGATCTCGCGGATTTTGCGATTCCGGTTGAACCTGTGGACAAGTCGGATCAGGGACACGACAAGACCGTCCCGATTGTCCACAGCCCGGGGCAGTGGCCCGCCCGCTTGTCGGTCCCGTCCTGTTGTATGGGACGCATGGAGCACACGAGCAACGCGGATCTCCGGGCGCAGGCGGACGCCGTCCTCGCCCGGCTCGTCGGGGATGCCACGGGCGAGGCCCGGCTGCGCGAGGACCAGTGGCGGGCCATCGAGGCGCTGGTCGCCGAGCGGCGCCGGGCCCTGGTCGTGCAGCGCACGGGGTGGGGCAAGTCCGCGGTGTATTTCGTGGCGACCTCGCTGCTGCGGGCCAGAGGCAGCGGACCCACGGTGATCGTCTCGCCCCTGCTCGCGCTCATGCGCAATCAGGTGGAGGCCGCGGCCCGGGCCGGCATCCACGCCCGCACCATCAACTCCTCCAACACCGAGGAATGGGACGCCGTGCAGGTCGAGATCGCGGCCGGCGAGGTCGATGTCCTGCTCGTCAGCCCGGAGCGGCTGAACAATCCGGACTTCCGCGACCAGGTTCTGCCCAAGCTGTCCGCCGCGACCGGCCTGCTGGTCGTGGACGAGGCCCACTGCATCTCCGACTGGGGTCACGACTTCCGTCCCGACTACCGGCGGCTGCGCACCATGCTCGGCGACCTCCCGCCCGGTGTCCCCGTACTGGCCACCACCGCCACGGCCAATGCCCGGGTGACCGCGGATGTCGCCGAGCAGCTGGGTACCGGCGGTACCTCGGACGCCCTGGTGCTGCGCGGGCCGCTGGACCGGGAGAGCCTCAGCCTCGGCGTGCTGCGGCTGCCGGACGCGGCGCACCGGATGGCCTGGCTCGCCGACCACCTCGACGACCTGCCGGGCTCCGGCATCGTCTACACGCTCACCGTCGCCGCTGCCGAGGAGGTCACCGCGTTCCTGAAACAGCGCGGGCACACCGTCGCCTCGTACACGGGCAAGACGGAAAACGCCGAGCGTCAGCAGGCCGAGGACGATCTGCTCGCCAACCGGGTCAAGGCGCTGGTCGCCACCTCCGCGCTCGGTATGGGCTTCGACAAGCCCGATCTCGGCTTCGTGGTCCACCTCGGCTCCCCCTCCTCCCCCATCGCCTACTACCAGCAGGTCGGCCGGGCGGGCCGCGGCGTCGAACACGCCGAGGTACTGCTGCTGCCGGGCAAGGAGGACGAGGCGATCTGGCAGTACTTCGCGTCGCTCGCCTTCCCCTCGGAGGAACTGGTCCGGCGCACCCTCGACGTCCTCGCCCGGGCGGACGGCCCCCTGTCGCTGCCCGCGCTGGAGCCCCTGGTCGAACTGCGCCGCTCCCGGCTGGAGACGATGCTGAAGGTCCTCGACGTGGACGGAGCGGTCCGCCGCGTCAAGGGCGGCTGGATCAGCACCGGGCAGCCCTGGTCGTACGACACGGAGCGCTACGACTGGGTGGCCCGGCAGCGGGCGGCCGAGCAGGAGGCGATGCGCGCCTACGCGGCCACTACCGAGTGCCGGATGGAGTTCCTGCAGCGCCAGCTGGATGACGAGGGTGCCCAGCCCTGCGGCCGCTGCGACAACTGCGCCGGACCGCGCTTCACCGCCGACACGTCGATGGCGGCGGTGGACGCCGCACGCAGCGACCTGGGCCGGGCCGGCGTCGAGGTGGAGCCCCGCCGCATGTGGCCGACGGGCCTGCCGGCCATCGGCATCGATCTCAAGGGACGCATTCCGGCCGGTGAACAGGCCTCTTCGGGGCGGGCTCTGGGTCGACTGTCGGACATCGGCTGGGGCAACCGGCTGCGTCCGCTTCTCGCACCCCAGGCGCCGGACACCGCTGTGCCGGACGACGTGGCGCGGGCCGTGGTCGGTGTCCTGGCCGACTGGGCGAAGGGCCCCGGCGGCTGGGCTTCGGGGGCGTCCGACGCCCAGGCCCGGCCGGTGGGCGTCATCACTGTCGCCTCGCGAACCCGGCCCTTGCTGATCCACTCCCTGGGCGCCCGGATCGCCGAGATCGGCCGGCTGCCACTGCTCGGCTCCGTGGAGTACGCCGAGGATGTGCCGCGGGTGTCGCGCAGCAACAGCGCGCAGCGGCTGAAGGCCCTCGACGGTGCGCTGACGGTACCGCTCGCCCTCGCTTCGGCGCTCACCGCAGCCGACGGCCCCGTGCTGCTGGTCGACGACTTCACGGAGACGGGCTGGACCCTCGCGGTCGCGGCACGGCTGCTCAGAAAGTCCGGCGCGCGGGCGGTATTGCCGCTGGTCCTGGCCGTCCAGGGCTGACCGGGCACCCGCCGCGACATCTGTACGGGACTCGGCCCGACACCTCAGGCGTCATCGGGCTTACCTTTGGGTAGGGATATTAGCCACGCACCACCAGATAACAGTCGGTGGCGCCAATTGCTCGTTGCCGCATCCAAGTTCGGCAGGAAGAATTGAGGTCCGCTCCCCGCACGGCTAGTCCGTGATCGGTTGGGCTCTGCTGCGGTGCGCGGTCCCTCGAATCCGACCTCGCCCGCAGTATGGGCGCGTAGCCGAAGGGAGGAACGTGACCTTCGGATTCGCCTCGTCCTCGGCGGCCTCGTTGTCGACCTCCGTGTCCGCCGCTTCCGCCAGTCGTCTGCTCGAGCCGGCCGAATGGGCCGCAGCCGGAATCCCTCTGCTGCGCAACCCCCGTGAGGTCGTCAGCGGGCTGCACGCCCGCCATCGGCCGAGGCCCTCCACGGCGATCGTGGCGGTGCTCGATCCGGACGAGCGGCTGTGCGCCAGCGCGTCGTTCACACGTCGTCCGGCCCCGGCCGACGGCTGGATGTTCCGCAACGCGCTGCTCGCCCAGCTGCGCCGGGTGATTCCGCACGACCTGAGACGCCGGACCCCGGTGCGCACGGCCATCCTCGTCTACTGCCGTGAGGGCGACGCGCGTTGGACGGAGGAGGACGGCGCCTGGATGTGGGGCCTCCGTGACGCCTGCACCCTGCACGGGCTGCGATGCGGGGCGTACATCACACTGACCCACGACGGCTGGCATGTGCTCGGCGAAGGACGCAGCGGCCGCCGTCCCAACGCCGACTCCACACCGGAACCCTTCGCCACGTCCGAGACCCCGCCGCTGGCACCGCGCACCGGCGGCCCGGTCTCAGAGGTCCTGCGCCGCGCGGCGGCTCGCTGAAGGGCCCCACAGGTGCCCGCGCCCGACCATCGGCCGGCCACCGCCCTGCCCACACCGACGGCGAGCCGACCGTTCACCACTCGACCGCCAGGACGCCGCGCCGCACCAGGCCGTGTGGTGGCCGGAGGAACGCAAGGGTCGCCCGTGACCGAAGCGGCGTAAGGGCCATACCGTGCCCGGGGGACACGGGGCTGTGCCGCGCCAAGCAAGCCGACGGTTCGGACTCGACAGGCCGGCGGCGTGAGCCGGGGTCCCGTCTCCGCCCTGCAACCGCTGCTCCGCACTCGGCGTCCTGGCGTAGTGCCGGGAAGCCGTCCACGAGCCGAACGGCCGCCGTCGTGCGGGCATGCCCATGGCCACGCCGTGCGGATTCCACCGGAGCGGATCCTCGTCACCCCGGAACCCCGAGGTACGTCGGAGTCGGCTCAGACGCCTGCGCCCAGCACCGAATTGATCTGCTGCGGGTCGCCGCAGACGATCAGCAGGGCACCGGCCCGGGTGTGAGCCAGCGGAAGGACCGAGGCAGCAGCGGAAGCAGGGCCCCCGTTGACGGCCACGACGACCACGGGACGAGACGCGGCGCGGGATGCGACGGCGGCGTCCGCATAGAAGACGTCGTCACCGGCGTCGTGCTGCGCCCAGTAGGAAGTTTCACCGAAGGACAGCTCGTGCTCCGCCCACGGGTGCTGGGACCCAGTGGTGATCACGAGTACGTCGCCGGGGGCGCGGCCCGAGTCCAGCAGCAGGTCCACCGCCTCCTCGGCGGCGTCGAGCGCGCCCTCGGCCGAGGCCGGGATCAGCTGGATCTGCGGGGTGGCCGCCGCGGCGGCGGAAGCGGCCGGGCCGGACGGGCCCGGCTTGGCCGGAGCCGCGTCACGCGGCGTGCGCTGCACCGGCGGGGCCGGCCGCGGAGGGCCGGGACGACCGGGGCGGGACGGAGCCGCGGGGCGGGGGCCGGGTACGGGGCGGGGGGTCGGCGCGGTACGGCCGCTGGCCGGAGTGGCGCGGGGACCCTGGGCACTCTCGTGAATCTGAGGCTCCTCGGGAATGAGAGGCATGAGCTGATATTTATCAAACATTGGTGCGGCGCGGGTGACCGGGTGACACATCAGTGCGAGCGGAACCGTCAGAAATCGAAGCCGAGCTGACCCTCGATTTCCGGAACGCTTCCGTCCGCCCAGCTGCGGACCTTCTTGAGGTGCCGCCACTGAGGCAACGCATCAAGATACGCCCACGACAAACGGTGGTGCGGGGTGGGCCCCCACTCCTCCAGCGCGGCCTTGTGCACGGGCGACGGATACCCGGCGTTGTCCGCAAACCCGAAGTGTGCATGGTCGACACCCAGTTCGGCCATCATTTTGTCGCGCTGGACCTTGGCGATCACCGATGCCGCAGCGACGGCCACACACGACTGATCGCCCTTGATCACCGTGCGCACCCTCCAGGGTGTGCCGAGGTAGTCGTGCTTCCCGTCGAGGATCACGGCGTCGGGGCGGACCGGTAGGACGTCCAGGGCGCGGACCGCGGCGAGCCGCAGCGCGGCCGTCATCCCCAGGTCGTCGATCTCCTCGGGAGAAGCATGCCCCAGCGCATAGGCCGTCACCCACGTCTGCAGGACCTCCGCCAGTTCCGTGCGCCGCTTGATCGTCAGCAGCTTGGAATCGGTCAGCCCCTCGGGCGGGCGGCGGAGTCCGGTGATCGCGGCGCAGACGGTGACAGGTCCGGCCCAGGCACCGCGCCCCACCTCGTCGAGACCGGCAATGACCTTCGCTCCGGTCGTGGCGCGCAGGGAGCGCTCGACGGTGTGGGTAGGCGGTTCGTACGGCATGGCGCCCTTAGGGTACGCCGCCGGGGTCGTCGGCCGACACCCCGGTCGCCCCACTGCCGCACGGATCGCCACCGCCCGGGATCAGCTTCCGTAGGGCCGCAGCAACGGGAGCATCAACTGGTCGATCATCTCTTCGAGATCCCGATCGCTCCATTCACTGGCGCACATCTTCGAGCGGTACATCATCATGGCTGGGATGGCGTCGAAGACATAGCCGTTGGCCGCATCCGGACGCACCTCGCCCCGCTCTATTCCGCGGGTGATGACCTCACCAAGGAGTTTGACGGTCGGCTCCACCACCCCTCCGGCGATCACCTCGTGGAAGCGTTCCGCCTGGGCCTGATCGCACTCGTGAATCACCGAGCGCAGCGCCACACCCGGGGGCGAGAACATGATCTGCCGCACCTCGCGACACAGAGCGAGGAGGTCCTCGCGCACACTGCCGAGGTCCGGGGCCGTGTCGACCCGTGGCAGTCCGGCGACCAGAGCGTCCGCGACGAGGTCCTCCTTGGAGGGCCAGCGGCGATACACCGCGGCCTTGCCGGTCTGCGCACCGGCGGCGACTCCCTCCATGGTCAGGCCTTTCCAGCCGACCTCACCGAGCTGCTCCAGCGCGGCGTCGAGGATCGCACGCTCCAGCACCACTCCGCGCCGACGAGGGGAAGCCGCCCGATCGGGAGCGGCCGTCCAGCGCGAGGTAACCATCTGTGTCCCTCCAACAAGGGAAGCGGGGATTCCGGGGGAAGGGTGCGCCGCGCCGCAGCAACAGGGGGACGCAAAGCGGGGCGCAGGATTAAGTGAACGGTTGCGTTCACTGTTGCGGACTCACTACCGTGGACGCGACAGTGAACGCGAGCGTTCACTAACGCCTTTATGGGGGACCCATAGTGACGACCTCTCAGCTGCTTCAGGAACCAAAACCGGGCGTGGCCCGCCGGGAGGGGCATCCCGGCATCGCACTCACCGTCATCGCGGCCTGCCAACTCATGGTGGTGCTCGACGCGACGATTGTGAACATCGCGCTCCCGCACATTCAAGACGCACTCAAGTTCAGTACTACGGACCTGACTTGGGTGGTCAGCGCCTACACGCTCACCTTTGGCGGCCTGCTGCTGCTCGGTGCGCGGGCCGGTGACATCCTCGGCCGCCGCCGGGTCTTCATCACCGGCATCCTCCTGTTCACCTTCGCCTCCCTGCTGGGTGGCCTCGCCCAGGAACCCTGGCAGCTGCTGGCCGCACGGGCCCTGCAGGGCGTGGGCGGCGCGATCGCCTCGCCCACGTCGCTGGCGCTGATCACCACGACCTTCCCCGAAGGCCCGGAACGCAACCGGGCCTTCGGTGTGTTCGCCGCCGTGTCCGCGGGTGGCGGCGCCATCGGCCTGCTGGCGGGCGGCATGCTCACGGACTGGCTCGACTGGCGGTGGGTCCTGTTCGTCAACGTGCCGATCGGCGTGCTGATCGCCTCGCTCGCGCCGCTGTACATCAACGAGTCCCAGCGGCATCCCGGGCGCTTCGACATCACGGGTGCGCTGACCTCGACGGCGGGCATGGCCTCGCTCGTCTACGGGTTCATCCGCGCCTCGGAGAACGGCTGGCGGGACGACCT
Organism: Streptomyces sp. NPDC030820; assembly: GCF_055572075.1. Lineage (NCBI taxonomy): Bacteria > Bacillati > Actinomycetota > Actinomycetes > Kitasatosporales > Streptomycetaceae > Streptomyces > Streptomyces sp. NPDC030820. The sequence goes on along the minus strand of NZ_JBVIEB010000011.1, from coordinate 84,012 downwards.
CACCCTCGGCTCCTTCGGCGCGGCCCTGGTGCTGCTGGTCGCCTTCGTCCTCACCGAGGTACGGGCGAAGGAGCCGATCACCCCGCTCAGGATGTTCGCGGACCGCAACCGCTGGGGCACCTACGTGATCATGTTGAGTCTCGCCGCGGCGATGTTCGGCATGTTCTTCTACATCGTGCTGTTCGTACAGGACGTACTCGGCTACAGCGCGATCAAGGCCGGTCTGGCCTTCCTTCCTGTGACGGTCGCGATCGCGGTCGGGGCCGGACTGTCCCAGCGCTTCCTTCCGGTGCTCGGCCCGAGGCCGTTCATGATGGCCGGCACGGGGCTCGTGGTGATCGGGCTGGCCTGGCAGACCTTCATCCGGCCGGACAGCTCCTACGTCGGCGGCGTACTGGGGCCGATGCTGGTGTTCGGTTTCGGCATGGGCCTGAACTTCGTGACGGCCACGGTCACGGCGGTGTCCGGCGTCGCCCAGCACGAGGCGGGTGCCGCCTCCGGACTTCTCAACGCCATGCAGCAGGTGGGCGGTTCGCTCGGACTGTCCATCCTGACGACCGTGTTCGGCTCGGCCGCCAAGGACGAGACGAAGAAGCAGTTGCCGAAGTTCCTCGCCAACGGCACGCCGGAGCAGCAGGCCCACTTCGCCAAGACGCACCAGCTGCCCGCGCCCTGGGGACACGAGGTGCTCGCCCACGGCATCTCCACCGCCTTCGTGCCGGCTGCCGCGATGGCCGGGGTCGCGTTCCTCACCTCCTGGCTGGTGATCAGGGTCCGCAAGAGCGATCTCGATTCCCTCGCCGGCGTGGCCGGCCCGGGCATCGGCTGACCCGTCCCGAGCCACACGGAGCCACAGTCGGCCGGACCGCCGCCCTGGGATGGACGGCACACGCGACGGTCCGGCCGACCGCACCCCGGCCGCCGACGCCGACAGGAGCACCAGGACGGGAACCACCACCGCCACTGCCACCAGGTAGGCCATCTCCACCCCTCCGACCGCCGCTCTCCGCCTGTCCGCCGACCTGCCGCCGTAAGCCGCGGCGTACGGCAGACGCGTACGACGGACATGGGAGGAACGGGTCGCGGTCACGGAGAGTTCCCGACAGACACGGAGAGTCTCCAGGTCCGCCTGCCCGGTCGCGAAAAGCACCGGCTCGGGACACGAGATCGCACCCGTACGCCCGGGCCACCGCCGCCGGACCCCGTCAGAGCCCGGTCGGCACCCAGTCCGGCAGCACTTCGCAGCGTTCCACCCACTCGGCGGGCGGTGTCCCGGCCTTGCCGGAGGCGAGCACACCCCCCACGATCGCGCAGGTCGTGTCCACATCGCCGCCGACCCCGGCCGTCGTCCAGAAGGCCGTCTCGAAGTCGCCCAGGCTCCGCGCGGCCGACCAGAGGGCGAAGGGAACGGTGTCGTGGGCGGTCGTACGGCGTCCGCAGCCCAGCACCGCCGCGACGGTGCCCGCGTCGCCGTAGTCGAGCATGTCCCGGGCGCGCCGGAGTCCCTGGCCGACGGCACTCTTCGGCACCAGGGCGATGACGCCGTCGAGGAGCGCCTCCGGGCTGGGCGGTCCGTCCGGCGAGCCGGCCAGCGCCGCCGCGGCAGCCACGGCCATGGCGCCGACGACGGCCTCACGGTGCTGGTGGGTGGGGTAGGCCGAGATCTCCGCCTGGTGGGTCGCCTGTTCCGGATCGCCTGCGTACCAGGCGCCGAGGGGCGCGATCCGCATCGCGGCTCCGTTGCCCCAGGACCCCCGTCCGTTGAACAGTGCGGCGGCCAGCTCACGCCAGTCCTCGCCCTCCCGGACGAGTCTCAGCAGCCGGTTGACCGCGGGGCCGTAGCCCCGGTCGAAGTCGTGGTGCTCGGCGAAGGAGCGGGCCAGTGCGTCCTGGTCGATGCGCCGGTGGGCGGCGAGGACGGCCACCACGGAGCAGGCCATCTCGGTGTCGTCCGTCCACTGCCAGGGCCCCGCGGGCAGTGCGCGTCGCTTCAGCAGGGGGTAGTTCGCCGGGACGAAGAACTGGGAGCCCAGGGCGTCCCCCACGGCCAGTCCGCGCAGGCTCGCCAGGGCGCGCTCCAGGCATCCGGAGGAAGAGGAGTCAGCGGTCATCGCTCCGCCACTCTATCCGTTCGCCCAGTACGGCACCGGTTTCCGCCAGCGCTCGAAGGGCCGGTCGAGCGTGTACTTGCCGTCGTCCCCGAGCACGAGCATCCGCATCTCGGCGTTCCCGGGGTTGGACAGTGACTCGAATTCCGCGACCGTCCAGTGGAACCAGCGCATGCAGAACAGTCGCATCGCCAGTCCGTGTGTCACCAGGAGGACGTTCGGTGGGTGGTCCGGGGCCTCGAAGCTGCGGAAGAGACTCTCCAGGAAGCCGCCGACCCGGTCGTACACGTCGGCGCCGGACTCGCCCTGCGGGAACCGGAAGAAGAAGTGGCCGTACGCGTCGCGGTAGGCCTTCTGCAGGCGCACGTCGTCGCGGTCCTGCCAGTTGCCCCAGTCCTGTTCGCGCAGCCTCGGCTCCTCCCGGACCCGTATGAGGTCGGGGTCGAGGTGGAAGGCGCGGAGTGTCTCGTGCGTCCGGCGGTACGGGGAGACGTACACGCTCACGCGTTCCCGGGCGAAGAGCTCCCGGAGCTCCTTGCCGGTCTCCTCCGCCTGCCGCCAGCCGCGCTCGGTCAGCGCGAGAGCGTGGTCGGGCTCGCGCTCGTACACGGAGTCGTCGACGTTGCCCGTGGACTCGCCGTGCCGGACAAGGACGATGCGCCGTGGTCGTGCCATGCCAAAACCCTAGATCGAACGAGGGAGGATCGAGCACCCGTACCGGCCCCATACGGCGTAGGTCACACAAATCCCGCTGCCAGGGCCGTTCCCGGGCCCGTTGAGTCGCACCTCCAGGCCGTGAGTTTGGTATTCAAACGTACGACGGTGGCCTCAGACCGTCCAGGACGGCTCAAGCTCCACGATGTCACCGGAGAGCGCCGCGACGTCGGCCTCGGTCTGGGCGCGCAGCGCGAGACGTTCCACGCGCTCGGTACGGTACTTGCCGTGCTCGGCCGCCGACCGCCACATCGACAGGACCAGGAACTCCTGTTCCGGCGCCTCGGCGAACATGCCGCGGATCATGCCGGGCGAACCGGCCATCGCGGGGTTCCAGACCTTCTCCTGCATGAGCGTGAAATGCTCGACGCGCTCCTCGTGGATCCGGCACAGGGCCACACGGATCAGATCGGAGTCGGTGAACCGCGGCTCGAAGCCCGTCTTCACATCGAAGCGGTACTCGAAGAGCTTGACCTGCGCGTCCTTGAACGTGCCGGACTGGGCGGCCGCCAGGCGGTCGTGCGAGCGGGCCATGAAGGAGTCGTAGAAGGCACGGCTCTCCCAGAAGGCGAAGATGTGCGCCACCCCCGGCCGCTGCCGGCTCCACCCTCCACCCTGCCCCCGGAAACCCGGCTCCCCCAGAAGCCCCGCCCATTTCCGCTGCCCCCGCTCGAAGCCGCGGCGGTCCACCACGGTGCAGCGAATCCACTTGACCAGCACCGCGCCATCGTAAGGCCACCGGGCGTGGCGTCGGTCACGCTACGGCGGAGATCGCCCGCGCGTGCGCCCCGCGCGCGTGGCACGATGGACAAGGAGCCCTGACTGCACCCGAGTTGGGGAGTGAGGCAGCCACCAGGGGGAAGGGGAAGCCCGTTGACCGGCTTCAGCAAGGGAATCGGCAAGGTCGAGGTCGGGCTCAAGTGGGACCCCAGTCCTGCGGGTCAGCCGCCCACCGATCTCGACCTCGTCGCCGGGACGTTCCTGTCGGGCGACCCGTACGGGACCCCGGCCTATGTGGTGCACTTCGACAGCCGCTCACCGGACGGCACGATCTTCCTCAACCGGGACAGCACGGACGGCAGGGGCTTCGGCTGGGACGAGGTCATGACGCTGGAACTGGACCGGCTCGACGGCCGGTACGCGCGCGTGGTGGTCGGTGTCGTCATCCAACAGCGGTTCGGCCGCAGGACGTTCGTCAACGTGCTGAATCCGGCCATGCGCATCCGGGTGGACCGCTACACCGTGCTCGCCCAGGACGACTTCGGCTCGGTCCTCGGCGCGACGGCGGCCACGATCGCGGAATTCGTCCGTGACGACTCCGGGGAGTGGAGCTTCCGTCCCGGCGTGCACGGCTTCGAGGAGGACCCGGCGACCTTCACCCGGGTCATGGGCAGGGCCCAGTAGCAGTAAGGGGCGCCGGCCTCAGCCGGCGCCCCTTACTTCACTTCAGAAAACGCGCTTCATCAGCTGCAGCCGCTGGTCGAGCCGCAGCCCTCGCAGATGTAGCAGGAACCGGCCCGCTGCATCTTCGTACCGCAGGAGAAGCACAGCGGGGCGTCGGCCTGGATGCCCAGCTGCATCTCCACCAGCTCGGCGCTGGTGTGGGCCTGCTTCGGAGCGGGCTTGGCCGCCTCGGACTCGGCCTTCGGCGTGGCGACGGCCTTCAGCTCCTGCGTGCGCGGCGCGGACTGGGCCAGACCCTCGACGTCGACCTCGTCCTCGTTCGGCTCGTAGGAACCGGTCTCCAGGTGCCGCTGACGCTCCTCGGCGGAGTGGATACCGAGCGCGGAACGGGTCTCGAAGGGCAGGAAGTCCAGCGCCAGGCGGCGGAAGATGTAGTCGACGATCGACTGCGCCATCCGCACGTCCGGGTCGTCCGTCATGCCGGCCGGCTCGAAGCGCATGTTGGTGAACTTCGAGACGTACGTCTCCAGCGGCACGCCGTACTGGAGGCCGACGGAGACCGCGATGGAGAAGGCGTCCATCATGCCCGCGAGGGTCGAGCCCTGCTTGGACATCTTCAGGAAGACCTCGCCGAGACCGTCGTCCGGGTAGGAGTTGGCGGTCATGTAGCCCTCGGCGCCACCGACGGTGAAGGAGGTGGTGATCCCCGGGCGGCCCTTGGGGAGGCGCTTGCGGACCGGGCGGTACTCGACGACCTTCTCGACCTTGGTCTCGACGGCTGCGGGCTCCTCGGCCTTCTTCTCCTCGGTCTCCTTCTTCTTGGCCGACAGGGGCTGGCCGACCTTGCAGTTGTCGCGGTAGATCGCGAGCGCCTTGACGCCCAGCTTCCAGGCCTCGAAGTAGATCTCCTCGACCTCCTCGACGGTCGCCGTCTCCGGCATGTTGACCGTCTTGGAGATGGCGCCGGAGATCCACGGCTGGATCGCGGCCATCATGCGGACGTGGCCCATCGGGGAGATGGCGCGCTCGCCCATGGCGCAGTCGAACACCTCGTAGTGCTCGTGCTTCAGGCCGGGGGCGTCGATCACGTTGCCGTGCTCGGCGATGTGGGCGACGATCGCCTCGATCTGCTCCTCCTGGTAGCCCAGGCGGCGCAGGGCCTGCGGGACGGTGCCGTTGACGATCTGCATCGAGCCGCCGCCGACCAGCTTCTTGAACTTCACGAGCGCCAGGTCGGGCTCGACACCGGTGGTGTCGCAGGACATCGCGAGACCGATGGTGCCGGTCGGGGCGAGGACGGACGCCTGGGAGTTACGGAAACCGTTCTTCTCACCGAGACGGACGACGTCCTGCCAGGCCTCCGTGGCGGCGGCCCACACCGGGGTGTCCAGGTCGTCCATGCGGACGGCCTTGCCGTTGGCGTCGGCGTGCTGCGCCATGACCCGCTTGTGGGCGTCGGCGTTGCGGGCGTAGCCGTCGTACGTGCCGACGACCGCGGCCAGCTCGGCGGAGCGGCGGTAGGCCGTACCCGTCATCAGGGAGGTGATGGCGCCGGCGAGAGCGCGGCCGCCGTCGGAGTCGTAGGCGTGGCCGGTGGCCATCAGCAGGGCGCCGAGGTTGGCGTAGCCGATGCCGAGCTGGCGGAACGCGCGCGTGTTCTCGCCGATCTTCTGGGTCGGGAAGTCCGCGAAGCAGATCGAGATGTCCATCGCGGTGATGACCAGCTCGACGACCTTCTGGAAGCGCTCGGTCTCGAAGGACTGGTTGCCCTTGCCGTCGTCCTTCAGGAACTTCATCAGGTTCAGCGAGGCCAGGTTGCAGGACGTGTTGTCCAGGTGCATGTACTCGCTGCACGGGTTCGACGCGGTGATCCGGCCGGACTCGGGGCAGGTGTGCCAGTTGTTGATGGTGTCGTCGTACTGGATGCCGGGGTCGGCGCAGGCCCAGGCGGCCTCGGCGATCTTGCGGAAGAGCGCCTTGGCGTCGACCTCCTCGATGACCTCGCCGGTCATACGGGCGCGCAGGCCGAACTTGTCGCCCTCCTCGACCGCCTTCATGAACTCGTCGTTCACGCGGACCGAGTTGTTGGCGTTCTGGTACTGGACGGAGGTGATGTCGTCGCCGCCCAGGTCCATGTCGAAGCCCGCGTCGCGCAGGACACGGATCTTCTCCTCTTCCTTGACCTTGGTCTCGATGAAGTCCTCGATGTCGGGGTGGTCGACGTCGAGCACGACCATCTTGGCGGCGCGGCGGGTGGCACCACCGGACTTGATGGTGCCGGCGGAGGCGTCGGCGCCGCGCATGAAGGAGACCGGACCGGAGGCGTTGCCGCCGGAGGACAGCAGTTCCTTGGAGGAGCGGATGCGGGAGAGGTTCAAGCCGGCACCGGAGCCGCCCTTGAAGATCATGCCCTCTTCCTTGTACCAGTCGAGGATCGACTCCATGGAGTCGTCGACGGACAGGATGAAGCAGGCGGAGACCTGCTGGGGCTGCGGGGTGCCCACGTTGAACCAGACGGGGCTGTTGAAGCTGAAGATCTGGTGCAGGAGGGCGTAGGCCAGCTCGTGCTCGAAGATCTCGGCGTCGGCGGGCGAGGCGAAGTACTTGTAGTCCTCGCCGGCCTTCCGGTACGTCTTCACGATGCGGTCGATCAGCTGCTTGAGGCTGGTCTCGCGCTGTGGGGTGCCGACGGCACCGCGGAAGTACTTGCTGGTGACGATGTTGACCGCGTTCACCGACCAGAAGTCGGGGAACTCGACGCCACGCTGCTCGAAGTTGACCGAGCCGTCGCGCCAGTTGGTCATGACGACGTCACGGCGCTCCCACGACACCTCGTCGTACGGGTGTACGCCGGGGGTGGTGTGGATGCGCTCGATGTGCAGTCCCTTGTTACCCGCCTTGGTGCCCTTGGCTCGGGAACCTCGTGCCGGACCGCTCGCCGTCTCTGTCATGCCGCCTCCCTGTACGGGCAAAAACGCCCTGAAGTGCCCCGTTTGTTCCCGTGGCACGGTGTTCTGTCTTGTGTTGCGGGCACCCTCAGCTGCCGCCCGCAACAGGTCTTCGGTCGCCGCTTCCCGGCCGGAACCGGCTCTCCTCCGGATTCCGGCCCGCCGGTCAGTCGGCGGCGTGGGCGGGCACGCGGACCTGAGTGGTCCCGCCGGGCCCGCGGTCGTCTTCCTGGCTCCCCGCTCCCGCGACTTCCTCGTCCGCGGCGGGGCCTCGCGTCGCCTCCCTCAGCTCCGCGATGGCAGCCTCGAAGTCCTCGAGCGAGTCGAACGCCCGGTAGACGGAGGCGAATCGCAGATAGGCGACGAGGTCGAGCTCCTGCAACGGGCCGAGTATGGCCAGCCCCACGTCGTGGGTGGTCAGCTCGGCGCTTCCGGTGGCCCGCACCGCCTCCTCGACCCGCTGGCCGAGCTGGGCGAGTGCGTCCTCGGTGACAGGCCGTCCCTGGCATGCCTTGCGCACGCCGTTGATGACCTTGGTACGACTGAAAGGCTCGGTGACCCCGGACCGCTTGATCACCATGAGCGAGCACGTCTCCACGGTCGTGAAACGACGGGAGCAGTCAGGGCACTGGCGGCGCCTGCGGATCGACGTGCCGTCGTCGGTCGTACGACTGTCGACCACACGGCTGTCGGGGTGCCTGCAGAAGGGGCAGTGCATGATCTCCAACCCTCCTCACAGCAGACTCAAAAACCTCACGAGCCACATGGGCCCCGCGAAGCAGCCCTAAGCATAGGCGATCGCCGAGCCGCCTCAGACCCGGGGGACCACAACTTCTGGGCCGGTGTAGCCATCCAACCACTAGATGTGGGGATTGGCTCATACACCGAGGCCAAATCGCGTGTCGCGAGAAACGGAAGCGGACGCCGACCTGCAGACGGCCCGCAGAGACACGCGGGCGCAGAGCCGTATCGCTGTGAGGCTTACGGAGATACCGTGGGCGCCGCACGGAGGACGCGTGGGACTCCGGCACAGAAGACACCCGGAGCCCGGACGAGTTGGTTCCGGATGGCAGACTGGGGCAGCGGCCCACGAGGTCGGCTACTCCAGCGGTGAAGAGTACAACAATGGGCGCTTTTGCCCGCCAGGTGGCGTGTCGGCGATACACCCAGACACATGATCGCGTCAGGTGAATCGCACTTTTTCACTCGAACGTGTGTTTGGCGCAACCTTTCGAAAGCAACTACCGTTGTGCAGCAGGGAGACCATCGAGAGGGGCCGACGTGACCACCACCGCAGACAGTGCCACCATCACCGCCCAGGACCGCTCCCAGGGACGAGTCGAGCCGGTACACGTGATGAACGAAGCCACGAATCCCGAGGGACACAAGCGCTCCCTGCCGGGCCGACCTCCAGGCATCCGGGCGGACAGCTCCGGGCTCACCGACCGGCAGCGCCGGGTGATCGAAGTCATCCGGGACTCCGTACAGCGGCGCGGTTACCCGCCGTCGATGCGGGAGATCGGCCAGGCCGTCGGCCTCTCGAGCACCTCCTCGGTCGCCCACCAGCTGATGGCGCTGGAGCGGAAGGGCTTTCTGCGCCGCGACCCGCACCGCCCGCGCGCGTACGAGGTCCGGGGCTCGGACCAGGCCGTGACCGTGCAGCCCACGGACACCGCCGGCAAGCCCGCCGCGTCGTACGTCCCGCTGGTCGGCCGCATCGCCGCAGGTGGCCCCATCCTCGCGGAGGAGTCCGTCGAGGACGTCTTCCCTCTCCCCCGCCAGCTCGTCGGCGACGGTGAACTGTTCGTGCTGAAGGTCGTCGGTGACTCCATGATCGAGGCCGCGATCTGCGACGGCGACTGGGTCACCGTCCGCCGTCAGCCGGTCGCCGAGAACGGCGACATCGTGGCGGCGATGCTCGACGGCGAAGCCACCGTCAAGCGCTTCAAGCGCGAGGACGGCCATGTCTGGCTCCTCCCGCACAACGCGGCCTACGAGCCGATCCCCGGCGACGACGCGACCATTCTGGGCAAGGTCGTCGCGGTGCTGCGGCGCGTGTGACGCCTGCGGCGGGCGGGCCGCACGGCCGGCTCGCTCCCTGACCGGGCCCCGGAACCCCTGCGCCGGTTCCGGGGCCCTGCTGTGTCCAACGCGGTCCCCTGAGTTTGTGCATCGTGGGCCGGCTTGACCGGCGCCGGTCAGGCCGGCCCACGATCACTTCGCCTCGGCCTGCCGCGCTTCCGCGGCCTGCGCCGCCGCGTCGATCGCCGCGAGCGACTTGCGCACCTGGTTACGGTCCGTGGTGTACCAGAAGTCCGGCAGTGACGCCTTGAGATAGCCGCCGTACCGTGCCGTGGCCAGCCGCTGGTCCAGTACGGCGACCACGCCCCGGTCCCCCGACGCGCGGACGAGCCGGCCGGCGCCCTGGGCCATGAGCAGGGCCGCGTGGGTGGCGGCCACCGCCATGAAGCCGTTGCCGCCCGCGTCCTCCACCGCCTTCTGCCGGGCGCTCATCAGCGGATCGTCGGGACGAGGGAACGGGATCTTGTCCATGACGACCAGCTGACAGCTCGGGCCGGGCACGTCGACGCCCTGCCACAGGGACAGGGTGCCGAACAGGCAGGTCTTCGGGTCGGCCGCGAAGTTCTTGATCAGCTCACCGAGGGTCTCCTCGCCCTGGAGCAGGATCGGGAACTCGGGAATCCGGGAGCGCAGCTCCTCCGCCGCGAGCTGCGCGGCCCGCATGGACGAGAACAGCCCGAGGGTGCGGCCACCGGCGGCCTGGATGAGTTCGGTCAGCTCGTCGAGCATGTCGGAACGCTCTCCATCACGCGCAGGGCGGGAGAGATGCTTGGCGACATAGAGGATGCCCTGCCTGCGATAGTCGAAGGGCGAGCCGACATCGACGCCCTTCCACTTCGGCAGGTCCTCACCCTCCACACCCTCGGGGCCGAGGCCCAGGGACGCACCGACGCCGTTGAAGTCACCGCCCAGCTTGAGGGTCGCGGAAGTGAGGACGACGGCGCGGTCGGCGAAGAGCTTCTCCCTGAGCAGGCCCGAGACCGACATGGGAGCGACCCGCAGGGACGCACCGAAGCGGTCGTGCCGCTCGTACCAGACGACGTCCCACTCCGAGCCGTCCAGGACCCGCTCCGCCACGTCGTGGACCGTCTCCACCGAGGCCAGCGCCTGCTTGCGGACCGCGTCCTCGTCCTGCACCGACTTGTCGCGCGTCGCACCGATCGCGGAGATGACCGTCCGGGCGGCGTCCCGCAGCGCCATCAGGGCGTAGCCGAGGTCCTCCGGAATCTCCTCCAGACGACCGGGCAGGGCCAGCTCCATCAGCCGCTCGAAGCCCTCGGCAGCGGTCTGGAGCTGATCGGCGGCCTTCTCGTTCACCAGCTTGGCGGCGCGGCGCACCGCCCGGTTGACCTGGCCGGGCGTGAGCTCGCCGGTCGCGACGCCGGTGACCCGTGAGACGAGCTCATGGGCCTCGTCCACGATCAGCACCTCGTGCTGCGGGAGCACCGGCGCGCCTTCGATGGCGTCGATGGCGAGCAGCGCGTGGTTCGTGACCACGACTTCGGCGAGCTTGGCACGCTCGCGGGCCATCTCCGCGAAGCACTCGGCGCCGTACGCGCACTTCGACGCGCCCAGACACTCCCGCGACGACACAGACACCTGCGTCCAGGCGCGGTCCGACACGCCTGGAGTGAGGTCGTCCCGGTCGCCCGTCTCCGTCTCGTCCGACCAGTCCCGCAGCCGCAGGAGGTCCTGGCCCAGCTTGCTGGTGGGCGCGGCGGCCTCGAACTGGTCGAAGAGGCCGTCCTCCTCGTCCTGCGGCATGCCCTCGTGCAGGCGGTGCAGGCACAGGTAGTTCGACCGGCCCTTGAGCATCGCGAATTCCGGGCGGCGGCGCAGCAGCGGGTGCAGGGCCTCGACCGTGCGCGGCAGGTCGCGTTCCACGAGCTGGCGCTGCAGTGCGAGTGTGGCTGTCGCGACGACCACCCGTTCCCCGTGCGCGAGCGCCGGCACGAGATAGCCGAGCGACTTACCGGTGCCGGTGCCGGCCTGGACCAGCAGGTGGGATCCGTCGTCGATCGCCTCGGCGACCGCTTCGGCCATGGTCACCTGGCCGGGGCGCTCCGTGCCGCCGACAGCGGTGACAGCGGCATGGAGGAGTTCGGGGAGTGAGGGCTTCGTCATAGCCCGACCACCCTACGGCCCGGCACTGACAAACGGGCGGTCAAGACGGAGAGGGAGGGCGGGATCACGGCCGGGCTCCTGAGGGAAATCGGCTTCGAGAATTTTCTCGGAACGCGGGAACTCCAGCGACCCGAGCTTCGTACTACATGTGAGCGCACAGTCACACAGCGCTACAGAACATCGCGCAGGACTCGGTCCCGGATCATGAGGGCGGCCCGCTTGCCGGGCAGGTCGACCTCGTCCGCGTACCGGAAGCCGGCGCTCAGGAACGCTGCGACGGAGGGGGTGTTGCGAAGATCGGGTTCCGCCACGACACGTGCGCAGGCGGGGCGCCGGTCCAGGATCAGGTCGGCTACGGCGCGGAGCAGGGCGGATCCCAGCCCCCGCCCTCGATCCGCCGCTCCGCCGACGAGGAGGTGGATCCCGGTGTCGTGTGGACGAGCCGGATAGTGGCGGGCCAGCGGATCCAGGTCTGCCCGGTAGATCTCCCAGTAGCTCATCGGTGTGCCGTCCAGCACGCCCAGACAGGGCATGCTGCGTCCGTCGCCGTCGAGTTGGGCGCGCAGGTGGTCCTCCGTCCGGTTCTGGGGCCCGGCCAGCTCCCAGAATTCCGCGACGGCGGGGTCGTTCATCCAGCGATGGATGAGTGGCAGGTGTTCATCGATACGGACAGGAACCAGTTGGAAGGAGCCGACGCGAGTGACCACCGGGCCCCACGTGGGGAGCTGGTCCAGGAGGTAGGCCGTGCCTCCGGCGAACAGCGCGAGGAACTCGGGGGGCAGATGCAGGTCCAGCGTGTCCTCGCAGTCCCCGTCGTCGTCCTCGACGGCGAACCCGGTGAACGGGGCCCGCAGGGCACCCATGCTGTCCGCTCGGGGGCCGGCGGCGCTCCCCCACGCTCGGCTTCGCTCGCGCGGGGGCACCCCCAGGTGGGCAGGGGCGCCAGGGCCGGCGGGGGCTCCCGGACGGGCGGGGCCGGAGCCGGCGTTCGCGTCGGTGGGAGGCATGGTGCGCTCCTCTCAGGAGACGAGGTGGGTCATGGTCCTCGGAAGTGCGGAGAGACGGTTCGATTCGCTCAGGAATGAAGGGGGTTGGCGATGGTGACGTAGACGGACTGTGTGTCGACCGGGCCGACGAGTTCGTCGAGGCCGTGCAGCCGGGTCAGCAGGTTGGCCTTGCACCGCAGCACGGGCGAGTCGAGCAGGCGGCGGGGCAGGGAGGTGCGCAGGGCGTTGGGTCCTGCGGCGACGTCGGTGAGGAAACGGCGGAAGGCCGCGAGGAGGAGTCGTTCGTCGGCCAGGCCTTGGGAGCCGAAGGCACCGATCAGGCCCAGCACGTTGTTGATGGCGAGGTAGTAGGCGAAGCGTTCGTCGGTGACCTCGTCGGAGACGAAGGTGTCGCTGCGCTCACCGATACCGGGCAGCCGGGCAGCCAGTTCGGCTCGCCTGGACTCGCGGAAGTAGTAGCCCTGGTTGTCGCGGTAGTAGCCGCCGGCGGGCCAGCCGTCGCCGTCGAGCAGAAGCAGGGTGTTCTGCTGGTGGGCTTCGAGGGCGATGCCGGCCTCGCTGTCCAGCCAGAGTACGGGGCGGACGACCTGCTCCAGGTAGCGCAGGAACCACTCCGCGGCAACGGCTCCGACGGGCCGCCCGGTGCGTGCGGCGAGCCTCGCCACGAGCTGGGCCAGCAGGGAACGCATGGGCCGGGGCGACTGCTGGATGCAGAAGCTGCCTTCGGGTTCGGGAACGGGCCTGGGCGAGACCAGTCCGGCGACACAGCCGACGTTGTCGGTGGGACTGAACGGGTTGTGCCTGATCATCACGTCGAGTCCGGGCACGGGCCGGCCGTCCGGGTCGTCGACGGCGAGCCAGGCCGGGTCGCGGACGATGTCGAAGCCGGGGTGTACGGCCTGCCATTGCTTGAAGAGGCCGGTGCGCAGCAGCCGGTGCACCTCGACTCCCCGATGGAGTTCCTTGCGCAGGTTCTCCCGGCGGGAGTTGGTGATGCGCAGTCCCAGAGACAGCTTGAGCATCGCGGGGGCGCCGGATCGGTGGACCGTGCGCACGGAGGACGTGGGATGCCAGTCGGTGCCGAGGGGACCGAGGTCACGGAGGAGACCGGAGTCGAGCAGGGCCGCGACGGGTTCGCGATGGCGCAGCTCGCGGACCTGCCACGGGTGCAGGGGGAGGGCGGCATGGCCGTCGGGCAGGAGCAGGTCGGTTGCGGCGAGGCGCCGGGTGAGGTGGCCGGCGGGGACGGGACGGCCGCGCTCGGTCCAGGCCGAGTCGGTTGCGAGGAGGGAGGGGGCGACAGCCATCCAGTGCAAGGGGAAGGAGCCACGCAGCTCTGGTGAGTAGCGGCGGGCTTCCGTCTCGGTCAGGCCTTCCCGGCTCTTGGGGGTCGGGTGCAGGGGGTGTCCGAGGAGGAGGGCCTGCTCGGCGGAGAGGAAGCGGTCGGGCGCGTCGGTGGGGTGCTCGCGCCGGTCGCGGATGAAGATCGCGGTGCGACGGAGGGAGTCGGCCACCCTGGCCACGAGATCGCCGTCGCCGCGGGGGCCGGCTGCACTGGGGTCCTGGGCGCGAGGGGTGCTGCCCGTGTCTCCGGCTGTTTCCCGGGCGAGCAGTGCCGCCAAGGTGACGGCGTCGACGGCCGGGGCGTCCTCGGGGGCGCTGGTCAGGCGTGGTGGACCGAAGCGGTGCGTGCCGGTAGGCGACCAGTAGCGGACCGGCACTAGCAGGGAGACGCCGCTGACCGGAAGGGGGAGGCGGAGAGTCCCGCTGGTGGGGGCGGCGAGGTTGGTCTCGCGTACCCAGCACCGCAGCAGGCTCTCCACGGCGGCGGCCTGGGCCGCGATCTGCGGGTCGGGATGTTCCAGCAGGTCGGCGCCGGGCTCGGTCACACGGGTGAGATCCGCGGTGCGTCTCTTCTGCTGGGGAACCGACTCGGCGAGCGGCACGGGAGGAGCCGGGGTGGCGGAGTCTCCCTGTTCCTCGGGAGCGCCGGAGCTGCCGTCGGGAGTGGGAGTGGCGTTCATGACGGCTCCTCGTGGCTGGCTTGGGTGGTGCTGGGCTCGTGCCGTCGCTCGGGCACCGTTCCCTCGCGCCGAAGGGTCTCGGCGGCGTCGACGGTGGGCTCGGCCGCGTCGAAGGGCCAGGTCGGCGGGGAGAGCGAGCGTGGGCGAGAGGGCTGGGGGTGGGTCATGGGAGCCCGTTTCGGCCTGAGCGTCCTTGGAAGGAGATGCAGTTGGATGAGCAAGGTCAGGGTTCGGAAGGCTGGTGCCGGCTTCGAGGGCCGGGCGGTGTGGGTGCGGCTCTCAGCCCGCGCGTTGGCCAGGGCCATGGTGTCTGCCACGGTGTGGGCCCTGTGGACCGTGGTCTTCGTGACTGCGGGCGACCGCGGCCACCGCGTCCGACAGACGGTCCAGAACGGCCGCCGCCTGCTCCTCGCTGATCGTGAGCGGGGGAAGCAGCCGGACCACGGCCGAGTGGCGGCCGCCGAGTTCGACGATCAAGCCGCGCTGGAGGCACTCCCGCTGTACTGCCGCGGCGAGTTCGGGCGCGGCCGGATACGGGGTCTGGGCGGGCTCCAGACCCGTGGCCGCGGGGCGGTGGTCGAGGGGCTCGGATCCGGCGCGTGCCGGGTCCACCAGCTCGACCCCGATCATCAGTCCACGTCCCCGCACCTCGCCTACGCACGCGAACGTGTCGGCCAGTTCCCCGAGTTGGTTCAGCATGCGGGAGCCGAGGTCGGCCGCTCGTTCGACGAGGCCGTTCTCTCGCACATAGGTGAGGGTGGCGGTGCCCGCGGCCATGGCGAGCTGGTTGCCCCGGAAGGTTCCCGCGTGGGCGCCTGGTTGCCAGACGTCGAGATCGTCGCGATAGACGATCACGGCCAGTGGGAGGCTGCCGCCGATGGCCTTGGACAGGACCATCACGTCAGGGGTGATGCCGCTGTGGTCGACGGCCCAGAAGGCGCCCGTCCTGCCCACTCCGGTCTGGATCTCGTCGGCGATCAGTGGGATGGACCGGTCCGCCGTGAGCCGGCGCATACGGCGCAGCCAGTCGTCCGGGCCGGGAATCACCCCGCCCTCGCCCTGGACGGGTTCGAGGATCATCCCGGCGGGCAGGGGCACGCCCGACTTGGGATCGTCGAGGAGGGACTCGGTCCAGCGGGCGGCGAGTTCGGCGCCGCGCTGTCCGCCGACACCGAAAGGGCAGCGGTAGTCCTGCGGGTAGGGCAGACGGGCCACCTGGACCTCCCGGGCTCCGCCGGAGGCGGCCAGGGCGCCGGCGGTCATGCCGTGGTAGGCGCCGGTGAAGGCGAGGATGCCGGTGCGGCCGGTCGCGGCCCGGACCAGTTTGAGGGCGGCCTCGACGGCGTCGGTACCGGCCGGGCCGCAGAACTGGACGCGGGCGCGGTCGGCGAGGCCGGGCGGGAGGGTGCGGAACAGCTCGGTGATGAAGGCGTCCTTCACGGGGGTCGCCAGGTCGAGGACGGAGAGGGGAGCACCGGAGTCGAGGACCTTGCGGATGGCTTCCAGTACGACCGGATGGTTGTGACCGAGGGCGAGCGTTCCGGCGCCGGAGAGGCAGTCCAGATAGCGGCGGCCGTCGGCGCCCTCGATGGTGAGCCCTCGCGCCCGGACCGGGACGATGGGCAGGGCCCGGGCATAGGTGCGGGCCGAGGATTCACGCGCCGACTGGCGTCTGAGGATCCCCTCGTGCACAGCACGTTCTTCGCCGTGCATCCCTGCAGCCATCGACTCCGTAACGGCCACGGCTCGCTGTCCTCCCCGCTGTCCAGAGGCGAGTTGATCCGCGGGGACCGGGTACAGGCAGCTGGCCCCCCACCGCTACAACCGCGGACCGTTCGGCGAGTTACGGGTTGGCACAAGATCATTGCCAGGACGGGGCGGCGGCGGGCCCAGTGCGGTGTCACGGGAGGGCGGTCTGCCGGCGGAATGCATGGCTCCGTGCTGCGGCGCGGTCCGGGCGGTCGGACGGCCGGGAAACGCCGCCGGAGGGACACGGCAACGGGGAGAGCGGGTTCGGTGAGTGGACGTCAAATCGGCCGATCCACGGATGGTTGGCTGGTCAGACGGCTTGTAGCCGAACCGTTGCCGTTCCGTCGGAAGTCCCCCACAGCGAGCGCATAGTGTGTGATGCCGTTCCTAGACGGTCGTGAGGCCGGCATGAACTCCCCATGAGTTCTCGGCCGGTGGCACGGCCGAAGCGCCGAGTACCTTCACAGCAGGGGGAGTCACAGCATGCGATCCATACGGCCGTCGTTCACTGTTCGGCGAGGGAGGGGCGCCCGCCGTACCTCCCCCGTACTGGCGGCGGTCGCCCTCGCCTCGGCGCTGGCGCTGACCGCCACTGCCTGCAACGGCGACGACAAGGCCGACGACAAGCCGGCCGCCTCGGCGACCGCGGGCGGCACCGTCGACGGCAAGATCAGGATCCCGGACGACCTCAAGCAGAGGCTCAAGGAGCACGGGATCGACATCGACAAGTGGAAGAACGGCGCCTGGAAGAACTGGAACAAGGAAGACTGGCTGCGCGAGGCCAACGACTTCATCAACCCGATCATCAAGGGCCTGTGGGATCCCAACCGGATGCGCCACGCCAACGACCCGAACAAGGGTGTCAACGACAACGACATCTCCGGTGACCAGGGCGTGACGGACCCGACCCCGCAGCCGGTGAAGGCCCAGGCGGTCACGCCGCCGTACCACACCAACGCGGCCGCCTCGGGCAAGGTGTTCTTCGACTCCCCCGAGGGCCACATGGTGTGCTCGGGCACGGTCGTGGAGGACCCCGCGCACCCGGGTAAGTCCAACCTCGTCTGGACGGCGGGGCACTGTGTACACGCCGGCAAGAGCGGCGGCTGGTACCGCAACATGGCGTTCGTGCCGTCGTACAACAACTCCGGCAAGTCGGTCGCTCAGCTGCAGAACGCCAGCCGGTCCGAGATCGCCCCGTACGGTGTCTGGTGGGCCGATGCGGCGCGGACCTCGCAGCAGTGGATCGACCAGGGCGGTGAGACCGGCGGCAACGGTGCCCCTTACGACTTCGCGGTGATCCATGTGACGCCGGAGCAGGGCAACGGCGGCAAGTCGCTGGAGGAGACCGTCGGCGGGGCGCTGCCGGTGAACTTCAACGCTCCGGCGGTGCCGAAGGTCGCCGGTATCACGGCGTCCGGCTACCCGGAGGCGGCTCCGTTCGACGGTCAGCTGCTCTACCAGTGCAAGGACAAGCCGGGCCGGCTGTCCATCGACCAGTCGGCTCCGACGATGTACCGGATCGGCTGCACGATGACCGCGGGTTCCTCCGGCGGTGGCTGGGTGGAGACCGGTTCCGACGGTAAGCCGGCGCTGGTGTCCAACACCTCGATCGGTCCGGTGACGTCGGGCTGGCTCGCCGGGCCGCGGCTGGGGTCGGTGGCCAAGGGCGTGTACGAGTCGGTCAGCAAGAAGTTTGCCGGGCAGTAAGGACGGTTGCCTTCACCGTCTTCGCCGTAGGGGTGACTGAGCGCGGGCGGCTGACGGCCGTCGTGGGTGATTCGCACAGTTCCCCGCGCCCCTGACGCGGCGCGAAAGGCCCGCCCCCTGAAAAGGGAGCGGGCCTTTCGCATGGCCTTGGATCAGGCCGCGGACACCGGTGCGTACGGCGCCAGGTCCGCCGCCAGTTCCTCGTGCACCCGGACCTTGAGCAGGGTGCCCTCCGCGGTGTGCTCCTCGGAGATCACCTCGCCCTCGGTGTGGGCGCGGGCGACGAGCTTGCCGTGGGTGTACGGCACGAGCGCCTCGATCTCGACCGACGGGCGGGGCAGCTCGTTGTCGATCAGGCCGAGCAGTTTCTCGATGCCCCGTCCGGTACGTGCCGAGACGGCGATGGAGCGCTTCTCGACCCTGAGCAGCCGCTGGAGGACCAGCGGGTCTGCTGTGTCCGCCTTGTTGATCACGACGATCTCGGGCACGTCGGTGGCGCCGACGTCCCGGATCACTTCGCGCACGGCGGCGAGCTGCTCCTCAGGGTTCGGGTGCGAGCCGTCCACGACGTGCAGGATCAGGTCGGAGTCGCCGACCTCCTCCATGGTGGAGCGGAACGCCTCGACCAGGTGGTGCGGCAGATGACGGACGAATCCGACGGTGTCCGCCAGGGTGTACAGCCGGCCACTGGGGGTCTCGGCCCGGCGGACGGTCGGGTCCAGGGTCGCGAACAGGGCGTTCTCGACCAGGACGCCGGCGCCCGTGAGGCGGTTGAGCAGGGAGGACTTGCCGGCGTTGGTGTAGCCCGCGATGGCGACGGACGGCACCTTGTTGCGCCGGCGCTCCTGACGCTTGATCTCGCGACCGGTCTTCATGTCCGCGATCTCCCGGCGCATCTTCGCCATCTTCTCGCGGATCCGTCGCCGGTCCGTCTCGATCTTGGTCTCACCGGGGCCACGCGTGGCGAGGCCGCCGCGACCGCCACCCATCTGCCGGGACAGCGACTGACCCCACCCGCGCAGCCTGGGCAGCATGTACTGCATCTGCGCGAGCGCGACCTGCGCCTTGCCCTCTCGGGACTTGGCGTGCTGGGCGAAGATGTCCAGGATCAGGGCCGTACGGTCGATGACCTTGACCTTGACGACGTCCTCCAGCTGGATCAGCTGGCCAGGGCTCAGCTCACCGTCGCAGATGACCGTGTCGGCGCCCGTTTCGAGGACGATGTCGCGCAGCTCCTGGGCCTTGCCGGAGCCGATGTAGGTGGCCGCGTCGGGCTTGTCGCGGCGCTGGATCACACCGTCGAGCACGAGCGCGCCCGCGGTCTCCGCGAGGGCGGCCAGCTCCGCGAGGGAGTTCTCGGCGTCCTGAGCCGTGCCGGTGGTCCACACCCCGACGAGCACGACCCGCTCCAGGCGGAGCTGTCGGTACTCGACCTCGGTGACGTCCTCCAGCTCGGTGGACAGGCCCACCACACGGCGCAGCGCCGCGCGCTCGGAGCGGTCGAACTGGTCGCCGTCCCGCTCGCCGTCGATCTCGTAGCTCCAGGCGTCGTCCTCTTCCATCAGGGCATCGGCCCGAAGACCCTCGGGATAGGCGTACGCGAGGCGCTTGGTCTCCTGGGAAGGGGAAGAAGAGGAGGTCATTGGATCCTTACGTCGATGGATGCCGTTACGGCGTCGGTAACCGGTCCCACTGGACCGCGTCTATGTGGTCAACGTACGAATACCCCGGGAGATTCCCGTTGTCCCGTCTCGCGCCGACCCGATGATGGTCGCACGAGGCGGCCCGTCTCGTCACCGTGTTATCGCGCGCTCCGCGGTGCCACGGGCCCGGCGGTCTCGGTCGGTGCTTGCTGCTTCCACTCCGGGTGGCCGGGCATCGGCGGGGTCTTCTCGCCGTACAGCCAGTCCTTGAGGAAGCCGCTCAGGTCGCGACCGGAGACCGTCGAGGCCAGCTGGACGAAGTCGGCGGTGGTGGCGGTGGAGTCCCGGTGTGCGCGGACCCAGATCCGTTCCAGCCGCTCGAAAGCGGGCCGGCCGATCTTCTGGCGCAGGGCGTAGAGGACCAGCGCGGCGCCGTCGTACACGTTGGCGCGGAAAATGCCGATCTTCTGGCCGGGGGCGGGCGCCTTGGGTCGGGCGGGCGGGCCGCCGGCCTCGCGCCAGCGGTCGGAGGCGCTGTACGCGGCCTTCATCCGGTCCGCCATGGGCCGGTGCGCGGTCTCCTCGGCGTACAGCTCCTCGTACCAGGTGGCGTGCCCCTCGTTCAGCCAGACGTCGGACCAGGTGCCGGGGCTGACGCTGTCGCCGAACCACTGGTGGGACAGCTCGTGCACCATGATCGACTCGATGTACCACTTGGGGTAGGCGGGCTCGGTGAACAGGTTCTTCTCGAAGAGGGGGAGGGTCTGTGTCTCCAGTTCGAACCCGGTGGAGGCCTGTGCCATGAGCAGGCCGTACGTCTCGAAGGGGAACTTGCCGACCTTGCTCTCCAGCCAGGCGATCTGGCCGGGCGTCTTGGCGAGCCACGGTTCGAGGGCCTTGGCGTCGGAGCTGGGCACGACGTCGCGCATCGGCAGCCCGTGCGGTCCCTCACGGTGCAGCACGGCGGAACGGCCGATGGACACCTGGGCGAGTTCGGTCGCCATGGGGTGCTGGGTGCGGTAGGTCCAGGTGGTGGTACGGCCGACCCGGTCCGCTCCGGCCGGCAGACCGTTGGCCACGGCCGTGTAGCCGTTCGGGGCGGTGATGTGGAAGGTGAACATCGCCTTGTCGGACGGGTGGTCGTTGCACGGGAAGACCAGGTGGGCGGCGTCGGCCTGATTGGCCATGACGAGGCCGTCCTTGGTGCGCACCCAGCCGCCGTCCTGGTCCTTGGCGGAGACGGGATCGCTGGTGTGCTTCACGGTGATCCGGGTCCAGCTGCCCTTCGCGATGCCGTGGTCCGGGGTGACGACCAGGTCCTCGCCGGCGCCGGCGAAGGCCGCGGGTCGCCCGTCGACCTCGACGGATTGCACGGTGCCGTGCGTGAAGTCGAGGTTGATCCGGTCCAGGCCGGCGGTGGTCCAGGCGTCGATGGTGGTGACGGCCTGGAGAGGCTTGTCGTTGGTGCCGGGGTAGGTGATGGACAGGTCGTACGACGCCACGTCGTAGCCCGGGTTGCCCAGGTCCGGGTAGAGCCGGTCGCCGATGCCGAGGGGCTCGGCCGGGCCCGCGGCGGCGAGGAGGCAGACGGAGACGGCGGTGGCGAGCAGGGCCGCCTTCCGGTGCCGGGAGACCCGGGGCCGGGTCCGGGGCCGGGGCCGGGAATGTGGCCGGGATTCGGTCCCGGGCTGGGTCCGTGACTCGGAGCAGACACGCGGGCCGACGCGGGGGTTGAGCAGCATGCCCCACCGCTACCAGTGCGTTCCCGCGCTACGACGGCGACTCGCACCCGGCCCACCCGATCGGGTTCGGTTCCGAGGGCCTTCTGATCCAAGCGCGGCAGCCCATGATCCAACCCGGCGGGGCGGTCCCGTGCCGAGCACCCCCTCAGGCCCCGGCGCCCGCCGGTCCGGCTCGCCTCAGCCGCGTACGGCGGTCATCCCGGCGCTCCTCGGTCACACCCGCGCCCTCAGGAGCCCGGGGCCTGGTGCTGGGCGCGGGCCACGTCGTACACACCCGGGACGTCGCGCATGGCGCGCATCAGGGCCGGGAGGGCGGCCGCGTCGGGGAGCAGGAGAGTGTACGTGTGCCGTACTCGCTGCTGGCTGGGCGGTTCCACGGTCGCCGAGACGATGTCGACGCCCGTCGAGGAGATCGCCTCGGTGAGGTCGGCGAGCAGATGGGGGCGGCCGAACGATTCAGCGACCAAGGTGACCCGGCACTCGGTGGTGTCCCCCCAGCACACGCCGATCTCCGCGCGCCCCCTGCCCTTCATGTGCGCCACCGCGGCGCACTCCACCCGGTGCACGGTCACCACTCCCCCGCGTACCGCGAAGCCGGTGATCTCGTCGGGCGGCACGGGCGTACAGCACCGGGCGAGCCGTACGGAGGCCCCCGGCCGGTCCACGAGGACGTCGGCGCCGCGGGACCGGGTAGCGGGGGTGCCCTCGGCGGGTGCCGTGTCCACCGGGCGGGATGCGGCGGTGCTCGGGGGCGCATCGGCGCGCCGTGCGGGGGTCGTGCCCTCGGCCGTTTCGGCGCGGGTGCCGGTCATGTCCTCCGCACCGGCGCCGCCGCCGGGGTGCGTCGCCAGCCAGCGCTGGATGGCGATGCGGGCGGCCGGGGTGTGGGCGTGCTCCAGCCATTCCCGGGAGGGCTCGGAGGCCGGGTCCTGGCCCATGAGGAGCTGGACGGTGTCGCCGTCCTTCAGGACGGTGCTGAGGGTGGCCAGGCGGCCGTTGACACGGGCGCCGATACAGGCGTGCGCGTCCTCGCCGTACTGGGCGTACGCGGCGTCCACGCAGGTGGCGCCCTCGGGCAGGCCGAGTGTGCCGCCGTCGGGGCGGAAGACGGTGATCTCGCGGTCCTGGGCGAGGTCCTCACGCAGCGTGGACCAGAAGGTGTCGGGGTCGGGGGCGGCCTGCTGCCAGTCGAGGAGCCGGGAGAGCCAGCCGGGACGGGTGGGGTCGGCGCGCTCACCGTCGGCGGGGGCGTCGGGGGCGGAGGCGGCGGCGTCGGTGGCGGGGGCGTACGGGTTGCCGAGGGCGATGACGCCGGCCTCGGCGACCTTGTGCATCTGGTGGGTGCGGATGAGGACTTCGACGACCTGGGCGGCGATGGGCGTCCCCCCGGGCGAGTCGGTTCGAGTCTGGGGGAGGGCGACGGCGGTGTGCAGCGACTGGTACAGGTTGAACTTCGGTACGGCGATGAAGTCCTTGAACTCCGAGACGACCGGCGTCATGCATGTGTGCAGTTCGCCGAGGACGCCGTAACAGTCGGCGTCCTCGTTCACCAGCACGAGCAGGCGGCCGAAGTCGGTGCCGCGCAGCTGTCCGCGTTTGCGGGCCACGCGGTGGACGGAGACGAAGTGCCGTGGGCGGATGAGGACTTCGGCCTGGATGCCGGCCTCGCGCAGCACGCCGCGCATCTCGTCGGCGACCTCGGCGAGCGGGTCGTCGGGGCGGGCGGCGTTCTCGGCGATGAGTTGGCGTGTGTGCTCGTACTCCTCGGGGTGCAGGATGGCGAAGACCAGGTCCTCCATCTCGGTCTTCAGGGCCTGCACGCCGAGGCGTTCGGCGAGCGGGATGAGGACGTCGCGGGTGACCTTGGCGATCCGCGCCTGTTTCTCCGGGCGCATCACGCCGAGGGTGCGCATGTTGTGCAGACGGTCGGCGAGTTTGATCGACATCACGCGCACGTCGCTGCCGGTGGCGACGAGCATCTTGCGGAAGGTCTCCGGCTCGGCGGCGGCTCCGTAGTCGACCTTCTCCAGTTTCGTGACGCCGTCGACGAGATAACGGACCTCCTCGCCGAACTGTTCCCGTACCTGGTCGAGCGTCACATCGGTGTCCTCGACGGTGTCGTGGAGCAGGGAGGCCGTCAAGGTCGTGGTCTCGGCGCCCAGTTCGGCAAGGATCAGCGTCACGGCGAGCGGATGGGTGATGTACGGCTCGCCGCTCTTGCGCATCTGGCCGCGGTGCGAGGACTCCGCGAGGACGTAGGCGCGGCGCAGCGGGTCGAGGTCCGCGTCGGGGTGATGGGCGCGGTGCGCCTCCACGACATGGCTGATGGCGTCGGGCAGCTTGCCGCGCACCGCGGGGCCGAGCAGCGCGGCCCGGCCGAGCCTGCGCAGGTCGATCCGGGGCCGGGACTTCCTGCGGTCCGCCCTGGGCACCGCGGGGGCGGTGGCCGCCGCGGACGCGGTGGGCGCTACCGGGCCAGGGGTCGCAGGGTTTGTGGCCTCCGCACTCATGGGCACCTCCGGCTCGTGGACCGGCGGACGGAGGCCCCAGGGCGTAGCGGCTCAGGGATGGCGACGTTCCCCCGTCCGTGCCGGTGCTTGATGCTATCGAGCCCACCACGCGCGACAGACCGCCTCTCGCCGAGCGTGAAACGGATCACCCATTCGAGCGATGAAAAGGAGGTTTAGGGTTTGCGCCAACCATCTTGGTCTCGACCGCCGTTTCGAACGCCCCGGCGCCCCGGAAACCGCTGATCCGGGAGCCGCGGGACGTCCTCCTCGCGCTGACGCCGGGTCAGCGGAGGGTGTTTTCCAGCCATCCGGCGTCGATCTCGCCCTCGGCGACGATCACGGCGGGTCCGGTCATCTCGATCTCACCGTCGGGCCGCTCGGTGACGACCAGACGGCCGCCGGGGAGGTCGACGGTGTACGTGGCCGGGGTGCCGGTGACGGCCGGGTCGGCCCCGTCGCGCCGGGCGGCGGCCACGGCGACGGCGCACGCGCCCGTGCCGCACGAGCGGGTCTCGCCGGAGCCGCGCTCGTGCACGCGCATGGCGACGTGGCCGGGGCCTCGGTCGACGACGAACTCGACGTTGACCCCGTCGGGGTAGGTTGCGGCCGGGCTGAACGGCGGCGGGTCGTACAGGTTGCCGGCCTGCGCGAGGTCGTCGACGAAGGCGACCGCGTGCGGGTTGCCCATGTTCACGTTGCGCGCGGGCCAGCTGTGCTCGCCGACGCTCACCGTGACCTCGCCCTCGGGCAGGCGGGCGCGGCCCATGCCGACGGTGATGTCCCCGTCCTTCGCGATGTGGACGGTCTTCACGCCCGCGCGCGTGGCGATCGCGAGGTCGCCCTCGCCCACATGTCCGGCGTGCTGGAGGTAGCGCGCGAACACACGAACTCCATTGCCGCACATCTCGGCGACCGAGCCGTCGCCGTTGCGGTAGTCCATGAACCACTCGGCCTCGGCCGCCATCGCCTCGGCCTCCGGGTGCGCGGCCGAGCGCACCACGTGCAGCACCCCGTCACCGCCGATGCCGGCCCGGCGGTCGCACAGGGCGGCGACGGCGGCCGGGCTCAGGTCGAGGGCGTTCTCCGGGTCCGGGACGATCACGAAGTCGTTCTCGGTGCCGTGACCCTTGAGGAAGGCGATTCGCGTGCGCGTGCTCATTCCTCGATCGTACGGGAGCGCTCCGCTGGGTTGGCCGAAGGAGGCAGGGGGTGGTGCAGGGTCACGCGAGGCTGCGGGCCGGTGGGGGCCCGTGCAGTTCCCCGCGCCCTTCTGGGTCGCGCCTCAGCGGAGCCTTGCCACGCGCCAGACCGCCAGGACCACGACCACTGCCACCAGGAGGACGTATCCCAGTACCACCCGCCAGTCCGGGCGGTGGTCCGAGCCCCGTGGCGGGAGGCCGGGCCAGGTGTAGCCCACGCGGCGGGCGGCCATCATGCCCCAGCCGGCGGCGCAGGAGCAGATCAGCAGGCCGAGCATGGCGATGACGGCGCCGCTGTCGCCGAAGTCGAAGGCGAGCGGGAAGGCGAACATCAGGGAGCCGACGGCGGACAGTCCCACGATGGGAGCGAGCTGCCAGAGGCGGAGCCTGCGCTGCGGGCGCAGCTCGACCTCGACCTCCGGACCGCCCGGGTACATCTCCTCGGGTTCCGGCCCGTCGTCGGTCACGCCGTCCGGCGTCTCGTCGAGGCCGTCGTCGGTCAGCCGGTCCGCGGTGAGCCGATCCTCGGCGAGGCGATCATCGGCAAGCCGGGCGCCGACGAGCCGGTCGTCGGTGAGGCGGTCGTCGACGAGCCCGTCATCGGGGAGCGAGTCCTCCGCCGGCCGGCCTTCGGCGTCCGCCTGCAGGTCCGCGGTGTGACGGCCCTCGGGCAGCCGGTGACCGGCCAGGCGGTCTCCGTTCAGACGCTCTTCGGTCAGACGGTCCTCGCCCAGGCAGTCGTCAGCCAGACGCCCGCCCGGAGCCGGTTCGTCACCGGCAGTGGTGACCTGCTCGGCACTCTGTGCGGTGTCGCGAGGGCCGGCCTCCATCGCCACGCGCCCTCCCAACTAGGCTCCACTTGGTCGATCGAAGCTCGATGATGGCACGGCGCCGAAGGCCGCGAAGACCGGCGGCGCATCCCGATGCCATGACGTGATCAGGCTGTAACCGGTCGTTCGACCAACGCCAGGGCCTGGTGCGGAAGTTCCCCGCGGTCGGCCACGGCCCCACTCAACCAGTGCACCCGGGGATCGCGCCTGAACCACGAATCCTGACGGCGCGCGAAGCGCTTGGTCGCGCGTACGGTCTCGGCCCGGGCTTCCGCTTCGGTGCACTCCCCGGCCAGCGCCGCGAGCACCTGCTGGTAACCCAGCGCACGCGACGCCGTGCGCCCCTCGCGCAACCCCTCCGCCTCCAGTGCGCGCACCTCGTCCACGAGACCCGCCTCCCACATCCGGTCGACCCGGCGCGTGATGCGCTCGTCCAGTTCCGGGCGAGCCACGTCGACTCCGATCTGGACGGTGTCGTACACGGAGTCGTGGCCCGGCAGGTTGGCGGTGAAGGGCCTGCCGGTGATCTCGATCACTTCCAGCGCCCGGACGATACGGCGGCCGTTGCTGGGCAGGATCGCGCGGGCGGCCTCCGGGTCGGCGGCGGCCAGCCGGGCGTGCAGCGCGCCCGGGCCACGCAGGGCCAGCTCCTCCTCCAGGCGGGCGCGGACGTCGGGGTCGGTGCCGGGGAACTCCAGGTTGTCGACGGCCCCGCGGACGTACAGGCCGGAACCGCCGACCAGGATCGGCCAGCGGCCCTCGGCGAGCAGTGCGTCGATCCGGGCGCGGGCCAGTTTCTGGTACTCGGCGACGGAGGCGGTCACCGTCACGTCCCAGATGTCCATCAGGTGGTGCGGGATGCCGCCGCGCTCCTCGGGCGTCAGCTTCGCGGTGCCGATGTCCATCCCTCGGTACAGCTGCATGGAGTCCGCGTTGACGACCTCCCCGCCGAGCTGTTGGGCCAGGAAAACACCGAGATCGGACTTTCCGGCCGCGGTGGGTCCGACGACGGCGATGACACGGGGGGTGGAGGGTGCACGGCTCACCGCACCAGTCTCGCAAACCTCCAGGCCGTGCCTCGAACGAGTTACGTGACGGGTGGGGTCCCGGGTCGTTGCCCGTGGCGGATACCGCCATCCGGATCACCGGAGGCGGTGACCCGGGCGGCGCAACCGTACGCACCGGGTAACGCGGGAATTCGCCCGCACGAGTACCGTATGGAGTGGATATGGGCGTTTTTGCTCGATTCTTCGGAAAGTCGAAGACGACTCCGGAGACCTCGGCCGCCGAGGCACCGGCCGGTGCGGAGCCGGAAGGAGCCGAGGCGGAGGAAGCGGAGTCGGCGGAGGCCAGGACGGCCGGGTCTGCGGAGGCGACGGGGTCGGCCGGGGACGGGAGCGAGGACGTGGCGACGCGGTCGGACGACGCCGTGGACGACGCGTCCGACGGCTCCGGCATCCCCAAGCAGCAGTCCGCCGAGGAGGCCGCCGACAACGAGGCCGGCGAGGGCGCCCGCAGGTAACTCCCCCGCGAGGGAAGGTGGACCATGGGTCTGTTGGACAACATGAAGGCCAAGCTCGGCCCGGCCAGGGACAAGGTGTCGGACCTCGCGCGACAGCACGGGGACAAGGTCCAGCACGGTATCGACAAGGCCGCGAAGGCCGTGGACGACCGGACCAAGCACAAGTACAGCGACAAGATCCACGCGGGCACCGGCAAGGCCAAGCACGCGGTCGACCGACTCGCGCACAAGGAAGGTCACGGCCCGGAGAGGACCGGCGGCAATCCGACGACCCCCACCCGGCCCGCCCGGCCGGAGGGCCCGCCACCGGCTTCCTGAGCCTGAACGGAGGCGCACGAGCCTCCTGAACGGGCGTGCGGCCGCACGGCGGGCGGCTCGGCGGACGGTCGTGGAGCACAACCGCTCCCGGCCGTCCGCCGGTCCGCGTACACCGGAGTCCCCCAGGACCGGGTGGCCACCGAGCCGCACTAGGACCAGGTGGCCACCACATATCCCACGCCGTACGGCGCGTCCTCGTACAGCAGAGCGCCGCCGAGGCCCACGCCCTCGGCGGCGCCGGCCAGTACCTGCCAGGGGGCCCGGCCGGAAGCCTTCAGTTCCTGGGCCAGCTCGGCGTCCAGCGCCTGGACGGCCGCCACGTCCGCCGCGCCCAGCGCCCGGGCGACCTCCGCGTCGAAGGGTGCCGCCCGCTCGTCCAGGTAACCCGGCGCCTTGACGGTGCGGCAGGCGCTGGCGTCTCCCATCACCAGCAGCGCCACCCGCCCGGCCTTGGCGCCGATCTCCCTTCCGGCTTCGATGCACCGCTCGGGCGCGAGTGGTTCCCCGACACCGAGTCCCTCGATCGGGGCCTCCGCCCAGCCGGTCCGCTCCAGCAGCCAGGCGCCGACGGCCAGCGACGGCGGCAGCTCGCGCGCGCAGACGGCCTCCTCGGCGGGGCCCAGACGGACCTCCACGTCGACGCCGAAGCCGCGGAAGGACCCGGGAGTGCCCTGCGGAAACGATCCGCGCCCGCTCTGCTCGGCGGGGCCGACGACCACCAGGAGGTCCGGGCGGGCGGCGGCGAGCACACCGAGCGCGTCGGCGCAGGCCGCGCGCGCGGCATCCATTTCGTGAGCGGCGCCCGCGGCCACCTCGGGCACGAGCAGCGGAGGGCAGGGACAGACTGCGGCGGCGACAAGCATGATCGGCAGGGTACGCCGTACGGCAGCCGCCGGCCCGAGTCAGTCCTCGATGGGCACGTCGGTCAGGTCGATCTCTGTCATGGCGGGCCCTCAGTCGCAGCCGCAGCCGCTTCCCGTGGCGACCGGCAGCTGCTCCGGCACCCCGATCTTCGGCAGGCCCAGCATGACGCCGGCCGGCTTGGCGGCCTCGGCGGCGTTGCGCTTCTCCCAGGCGTCCCCCGCGCGCGTGCGGCGCACATCGAGGACGGGGCCCTCGGCGAGGAGGTGGTGCGGAGCGGCGTAGGTCACCTCGACGGTGACCACGTCACCGGGGCGGACCTCCTGCTCCGGCTTGGTGAAGTGGACGAGGCGGTTGTCGGGGGCGCGGCCGGAGAGCCGGTGCGTGGCGCCGTCCTTGCGGCCCTCACCCTCGGCGACCATCAGCTCCAGCGTGCGGCCGACCTGCTTCTTGTTCTCCTCCCAGGAGATCTCCTCCTGGAGGGCGACGAGCCGCTCGTAGCGCGCCTGGACGACATCCTTGGGGATCTGGTTCTCCATGGTCGCGGCCGGGGTGCCCGGGCGCTTGGAGTACTGGAAGGTGAAAGCCTGTGCGAAGCGCGCCTCACGGACCACGTGCAGGGTCTGCTCGAAGTCCTCCTCGGTCTCGCCGGGGAAGCCCACGATGATGTCGGTGGTGATCGCGGCGTGCGGGATGGCGGCCCGCACCTTCTCGATGATCCCGAGGTAACGCTCCTGGCGGTAGGAGCGGCGCATCGCCTTCAGCACGGTGTCCGAGCCGGACTGCAGCGGCATGTGCAGCTGCGGCATCACGTTCGGCGTCTCGGCCATGGCGGCGATGACGTCGTCGGTGAAGTCACGGGGGTGCGGGGAGGTGAAGCGGACCCGCTCCAGGCCCTCGATCTTCCCGCAGGCGCGCAGCAGCTTGCTGAAGGCCTCGCGGTCGCCGATGTCGGAGCCGTACGCGTTGACGTTCTGGCCCAGCAGCGTGATCTCGGAGACACCCTCGGTGACCAGCGCCTCCACCTCGGCGAGGATGTCGCCGGGCCGGCGGTCCTTCTCCTTGCCGCGCAGGGCCGGGACGATACAGAAGGTACAGGTGTTGTTGCAGCCGACGGAGATCGACACCCAGGCCGCGTAGGCGCTCTCGCGCCGGGTGGGCAGCGTGGAGGGGAAGGCCTCCAGCGCCTCGGCGATCTCGACCTGCGCCTCCTCCTGCACGCGGGCGCGCTCCAGCAGGACCGGCAGCTTGCCGATGTTGTGCGTGCCGAAGACGACGTCCACCCAGGGCGCCTTCTTCACGATGGTGTCGCGGTCCTTCTGCGCGAGGCAGCCGCCGACCGCGATCTGCATGCCGGGCCGCGAGGCCTTCTTGGGCGCGAGCCGGCCGAGGTTGCCGTACAGCCGGTTGTCGGCGTTCTCCCGTACGGCGCAGGTGTTGAACACGACGACGTCCGCGTCCCCGTCGGACCCCTCGGGGGCCCGCACATACCCGGCGTCTTCGAGCAGGCCGGCCAACCGCTCGGAATCGTGGACGTTCATCTGGCACCCGTAAGTGCGCACTTCATAGGTCTTGGGTGCGTGAACGTCCACTGCGGGGCTCCGGTCGCTGCTGCTGGTCATGCGTAAAGGGTAGGCCGTCCCCGGAGAACCCTGTCCTCCGCCGTCGGGAGGTCGGAGTGAACGAAGTCGCCGAGGCACCGCCGGCTCGGGTACGCGCGGCGTGGGCACGTCGGGCGGCCGCCATGAGCGCCGAGGACGCGTACGCCGTCAACGATCGGGTTTCCGGTTCCGCTGTCTCCTTCGGCACGGGCCGACCGGCCCTGACGTCGGCGCGGTCGGCCCGTGGATCATTCCCTTCCGGCACGGCGGCCCCTTCGGCAGGGCCGCTCGCGGGCGGCGGACGGCCGGGACGCGACAACCCACCGGGGGACCTGCCTGCAGCAGCGGCACGGCCGTCGAGGTTCTGCGGCCCGTTGGAGCCGGCCGAACGGCACCGCACGAGGAGGCCTCATGACCCCGATGCCCTCCGCACCCGGTTGGCCCGCGCGCATGGTCGAGCTGAGCCACGACGAGGCTCTTGCGCTCCTGGGCACCCGTACAGCTCGGGCGGGTGGCCTTCACCGAGCAGGCGCTGCCCGCGATCCGGCCCGTGAAGCACCTCGTGGACGAAGGCGACATCATGGTGCGCACGCACGGCGGCTCCGCCCTGCTGGGGCGTGCGCCGCGGTCCGAGGTGGTGGCGTACGAGGCCGACGAGATCGACGCGGCGACGCGGACCCGGGTGGAGCGCCCTGGTCACCGGCACCGCGACCCGGGTTGCGGATCCAGTGGCACTCGCCCGGTTCGAGCGTCTGCTCATGCCGTGGGTCGAGGCCGCCGGAGATGGGGGCAGGTGGTGCAGTCCGAGAAGAGATCGTCAGCGGCTACCGGCTGGTGGAAGCCGCGAGATCCTGACGCCGCGCGGGTCGTGGGCGGGAGCGGCCGGCGATCGGAGTCCGGCTCGCGCCGGGGACACGGATAACCGGTGTCGCATCCCCTGATGCCCTGTGAGGATGCGTCCATGATCTCCTTCTCACCCGTGCCCCCGGTCGTTCCCGCAGGCCGGATGGCCCAGCTCCCGCAGCCGGTGCTCGGTCTGTCCCAGGGCCTGGAGCTGCGGCCGTGGCATCTCGACGACGCCGATGTCCTGGTGACCGCCGGCCAGGACCCGGCCATCAGGAAGTGGAACCGCCTGAACGTGGAGTCACCGGAGGGCGCGCGCCGGCGGATCGAGCGCATGCACCGGCGCTGGCAGACCGAGGAGGCCGCGATCTGGGCCATCGCCCGAGTGGACGGCGGCGAGGCCCTGGGCCTGATCGGATGGGGGGACATCAACCTCGCCGACGGCAACGCCGAGATCCTCTACTGGATCCTGCCCGCCGCACGAGGCGGCGGTGTCGTCGCCGAAGCGACCCGGCGTGTCAGCCGGTGGGCCCTCGACGAGCTGGGGCTGCACCGGCTCCGCCTGTGCCACTCGACCGCGAACCCCGCCTCCTGCCGCGTGGCGGAGAAGGCCGGCTACTCCTACGAGGGCACCCAGCGCAGCGCACTGCTGCACGAGGACGGATGGCACGACGAGCATCTGCATGCCCTGGTGCAGGGAGACATCGGCTGAGCCGTCAGAGGTCGTTGCCGGCGCAGGAGAGGTTGAAGCTCCGCGGGCACCGGGGCACCGTCAGGTCCACCGGTACGACGTCACGGACGGAGGCGGCCGTCGCTACGACGGCGGCCTCCCCTCGCCCTGCGCGGCCTGCAGGTCGGCGAGGAGTTCGGCCTGGCCGGCCAGCACGCCGGACAGGATCGTGCGGGCCACGCGCAGCAGTTCGGTGACGTGCGGGCTGGTGAGCGAGTAGTACACGGTCGAGCCCTCCTTGCGGGTCTTGACCAGGTTGGCCCGCCGCAGCACGGCGAGCTGCTGCGAGAGGTGCGCGGGCTCGATGCCCACCTCGGGCAGCATCTCCGCGACCGCGTGCTCGCGCTCGCTCAGCAGCTCCAGGACGCGGATGCGGGCCGGGTGACCGAGCGTCTTGAAGAACTCGGCCTTCAGCTGGTACAGCGGCGTACTCACCTGGCCGTCCCCTCCCCGGTACAGCGGCACGGCCCCACCGGCCGGGCCTCCGCCCATCGCATCCACCCACTCGTCACGAACATGCTGACCATCCTCGCCTGCGGACGCGGCCAAGCCGAATCCGCGGGTGAGGACGAGGACCGCGCACGTGAAACCGCCCGGGACATCGTCCCGGGCGGTCAGCACTGCGAGGTGTCGGGTCAGGCCTTCTTGACCACGCTGGACTTGAGCTGCATGGCGCCGAACCCGTCGACCTTGCAGTCGATGTCGTGGCCGTCCACGCCGTCGACAAGGCGGATGTTGCGCACCTTGGTACCCGCCTTGATCCCGGTCGGGCTGCCCTTGACCTTGAGCGTCCTGACCACCGTCACGGTGTCACCGTCGGCGAGCACGTTGCCCACCGCGTCCCTGATCACCTTGGCCCCGGCATCGCCTGCGGATTCCGCGGAGGGCGACCATTCGTGCCCGCACTCGGGGCAGACCAGGAGCGTACCCATCTCATAGGTGTACGCGCCGGAGCATTCGGGGCAGGGGGGAAGGTTGTCACTCATGGCACAAGGGTCTTTCAGTCAGTGAGCCGATAGGTGGGTCAGGCAGGGGTCAGGCGGGCCAGCCGTCGGTGCGCCACGCCTGCTGCCCCTCCTCGGGGACCGATGGGTGCCGGGCGTGGGCGGCGAGGGCGGCGGCCAGGTCGCAGTGGACGCGGATGTCCGGGCAGTCGCCGGTCGGGACCAGCGAGCCGTCGGCGGGGATGGCGGCCAGTTCCAGGCTACGGCCCGCCCCGGTGAGGCGGCGTGCGGCCTCGGTGATGGCCAGCTGGCCTTCGGCGGACCAGCTGAGCAGGTCGGTCAGGTCGAGGATGACCGGTCCGGTGCCGCGGGCGACTACCCAGCCGACCGCGCCACCGAAGCGACGGACCGCCTCCGGGCCCAGATATCCGGCGACGGAGAGGATGCCGAGATCCTGCTCGATGGTGTAGCGCCACTCGATGGTCATGGGGGAACTTCCTTGCGGTGCGTCCCGTTGGGTTCATGCGGCCCGTTGGGTTCAGAGGGGGAGGGTGATCCAGATGCTCTTGCCGCGTCCGTCGGCGTCCGCGCGGACGACCGCGGTGGCGCCGAGTTCCTGGGTCAGCTCCATGACGGTGGCCAGTCCGCCGGTCCCGCCGCCGAGGGCGCCGTGCAGCGGAGGCTGGTAGGGGTGACGGTCGTGGACGGCGAAGGCCAGACAGTCCGGGCCCGCGGCGTAGATCACGGTGAGCTGCGGCGAGAGGTCGGCGGCGTGCCGGACGCTGTTGGTCACCAGCTCGCCAAGGATCAGCAAGGCCGGGTCCACGGCGGGGTGGCGCAGGCCGATCCCCCATTCCACAAGGGCCTGTTCGGCCGTCTCGCGAGCCATACGCACGGCGGCCGGCGTGGTCGGCACGGTGAGCACATGCCGGTGGGGAAGGGCTTCCCGTCGCATGGACCTCACTCATGCCTCCATGCGGGCGAGGCGGAAACCGGTGACGGTCTTGGGCTGCAGGCGCAGCAGGATGTCGTGCGGACCGTGCGTCCAGCCGGACAGGGTGCGCAGGTAGTGAGCGGCCTCGTCGGGATCCGTGATCACCTCGGCCGGACCGGACACGGTGACTGTCCAGCCGGTGCCGGTCACCGTGCGGATCTCGTCCACGTGGTACGTCGCCGTCGCGGGCACCGCCGTGGCCGGGGCCGGAGTACGGACGACAAGTCGGCCGTACTCCCACACATGCCGGGCGGGCCGCACCACGGTCACGTCCCGCTGCACGTACACCAGCCGTCCCAGACTGCTGCCCTCCAGAAGCCAGAGGGTCTCCGCGCCGGAGACCTCGACCATGCGGAGGGGGACGGGGGGAGTGCTCATCGCAGGGCTTCCTCGCTGGAGGTTCGGGGCTCTTGGTGGGGAGGTGCGGGCAGGAGTCCGGCCAGGTGCAGGTGGTCGCGAGCGCCCCGGATCGCCTCCGGGGTGGTGGCGTAGTCACGGCCGTCGTGCCGCAGCAGCTCCAGCGCGCCGACGGAGTCCAGCACCTGGCGCTGGCCAGGGCGTATCCCGGAGGCCAGGACGAGGATGCCGCGGCGCGTCAGCTTCTCCGCCGCGTCCTTGAGGACCAGCGCCCCGGTGGCGTCCATGGTCGACACCCGCGACATGCGCAGGATGACGACCCGGACGTCGGCCACTTCGGTCAGCTCCAGCAGGAAGCGGTGCGCGGCGGCGAAGAACAGCGGCCCGTCGATGCGGTACGCGACGATGTGCTCGGCCAGCAGAGCGTGCTCTTCGGCACTGTGATCGCCCCGGTCGAGGGGCACCTGGTCGAAGCGGGCCTGCTTGGCCACGGCGCGCAGGGCCAGGGCGCCCGCCACGACCAGGCCGATGATCACGGCGTAGACGAGGTCCAGGGCGAGGGTCGCCACGGCGGTGAGGACGAGAATCAGCGCGTCCGAGCGGGTCGCCTTCGCCATCGCCCACAGTGAGCCGACCTCGACCATCCGGATCGCGGTGGCGAGCAGCACACCGGCCAGGGCGGCCAGCGGAATCTTCGAGACAAGGGGCGCCGCCGCGAAGACGATCAAGGCGAGGACCGCGGCGTGGGTGAGGGCGGCCAGCCGGGAGCCTGCGCCGGTGCGGACATTGACCGCGGTGCGGGCGATCGCACCGGTCGCGGGGACTCCGCCGAAGAGCGGAGCGGCGATATTGGCAAGCCCCTGCCCGAACAGCTCCCGGTCCGGATCGTGCTTCTGCCCCACCGTCATCCCGTCCGCGACCGAGGCGGACAGCAGGGACTCCAGGGCCGCGAGCGCCGCCACGGCCACAGCCGGACCGAGCAGGGTGCCGAGCGAACCGAGGTCCAGGAAACCGAGGGACGGCGCGGGCAGCCCGGACGGCAGGTCGCCGATCGGCTTCGCCGCGTCAAGCCCCGCGGACTGGGACACGACGGTCGCCGCGATGACCGCGAGGATGGAGAACGGGACGGCCGGCCGCCAGCGGGCGCCGATCAGCATGACCGCGGCCACCGACCCGGCGAATCCGACCGCCGTCCAGTTCGGATGCCGCGCGAACTCTTCGACGGCCCGCCAGGTCACCACCAGCACGCGGTCGCCCTCGGGCTTGGGCACGCCGAGCGCGTTCGGGACCTGCTGAAGCCCGATCACGCAGGCGATGCCGAGAGTGAAGCCCTCGACCACGGGTGCGGGCACGTACTGCATGTACTTGCCGGCCCGCAGCACGGCCAAGGCCACGAGCATGAGGCCCGCCATCAGCCCGACGGTCAGTACGCCGCTCGGCCCGTACTTGCCGACGATCGGCACGAGTACCACGGTCATGGCTCCGGTGGGCCCGGACACCTGGAGGTTGGACCCGCCGAACAGAGCGGCGAGCGCGCCGGCGACCACGGCGGTCGCCAGGCCCGCCTCAGCACCGAGACCGGAGGAGACGCCGAAGCCGAGCGCGAGCGGCAGAGCCACGATCGCCACGGTGAGGCCGGCCAGCAGGTCCCGCCGGGGGTCGCGCCGCATGTCCGCGAGGTCGGCGCCGGCGGGGAGGAGTGCGGTGAACCGGGCCTTCACCCGGCTGATGCCGGAAGTCATCGCGCGGCGACCTCGGCGTCCCGCAGCTCGGCCAGCAGTTCGCTACGGCCGGCGAGCATCTCGGTCAGGATCCGGCGTGCGGCCTTCATCAGGTCGGCGACGTCCCCTCCGGCCAGTTCGTAGACGACGGTCGATCCCTCCCGGGTGGCGGTGACGATCCCGGACCGGCGCAGCACCGCCAGTTGCTGGGACAGGCTCGACGGTTCCACCTCGATGGCGGCCAGCAGGTCCCGCACCGGCTTCGGTCCGTCCTGCAGCAGCTCCAGCACCCGGATCCGTACGGGATGCCCCAGCATCCGGAAGAACTCGGCCTTGGCCTGGTACAGCGGAACGGACACGAGCCCTCGGCTTCCCTACGACGCCCCCCGGATGGGGGACAGTAAACAAAGCATCTAACCAATTGCGAAATTTTGCAATTCAGCAGAAGCGGCACACGCCCCTGGCGGGCCGCACGGCTCCTCTCCTGCCCTGCCGGGCGCACACTTGTAAGCGGAAGGCCATGCGTCATGAGCCGCACGTGGAGGTGAGCCATGAGCACCCTTGAGCTGCATGTCGACGTCGATGTTCCGGTCGACAGGGCCTGGGAGACGCTGCACCGGGTGGAGAACTACCCGCGCTTCGTGGAGGGAGTGCGGGGCGCGCGTACGGAGGCGGGGGGCCGAGCACATCTGGAGGTCGAGGCAGGTGGCCGGGCCCGGGAGATCGAGGCGGAGGTGACCGACCGCGGCGAGCAAGTGATGGAGTGGCTCACCACGAGCGCTCCCGAGCTGACGGGTTCCTTCTCGGTCCAGCCGATCGACCAGAACCACACCCGGATCCAGGCACGGCTGGAGTACGACCCCGGCACGGTCCGGGACACCTTCGGCGGGCCGAGAGGATTCGCCCAGACGAACGCGATCGAACGGCTCGTCCGCAGCGATCTCGAGCACTTCAAGGAGTACCTGGAAGGCGGGTGAGCGGCTGGAACACGGTGGGCGCGGCAGCGCCGGGCGGCCGGTACGCCGGTCAGGTCTCCATCACGGCATCGCAGTCCGGGCAGACCAGAGAGGCGTGTTCCTCGGGGTACCAGGGCGCTCCCGGGTGTTCGGCGGGCTTCCAGTCGGTCGTCTCCATGGCGAAGGTGTCCTTGCCGCAGAGGGTCCGCGGTCCCGCGGCCGTCCGCGACCCGGGTGCCGCGGGTGCCGCGTGCACCTTGCGGACGCGCCGTTCCGCGCCACCCGCCGGTCCTGCGGCCCCGGACGAGCGTGTTGCGCCCGGCCTGTCGAGTTCGTAGACGACGATCTCGCTCATGTCTCCACCGTAGGCGTCGCCACCTGATGGTGCGGTGAACCAGGCCGTGAACTCCGTACCCGGAGCACCGGACGATCTCGTGCGGGCCCTCACGGCCGCCGGGGTCGGGGACGAGCGACTGCTCGCGGCCGTCCGGACGACACCCCGCGCGGGATTCGTCCCGGCCGATCAGCTGGCCGCCGCCTACCTCGACGTACCCGTTGCGATCGGGCAGGGACAGGTCACTACGCAGCCCTCGCTGTCCGCCATGATGATCGAGGGCCTTGGCCTGGACGGGTCGGAGCACGTCCTGGAGGTCGGTACGGGTCTGGGCTTCCAGACCGCCCTGCTCGCCCGGCTGGCCGCGGACGTGGTCAGTATCGAGATGCGGCCGGACATAGCCCGCCAGGCGCGCGTGAATCTCGCACGCCAGGGGGTTCGGAATGTGGAGCTGCGGGTCGGCGACGGCAGCGGCGGCGTGCCGGACCGGGCTCCGTACGACGCCGTCCTCGTGTCGGCCGCGTTCCCGGAGGTGCCCGCGCCGCTGGTCGCGCAGGTCCGCCCCGGTGGCCGCCTGGTGCAGCCGATCGGGCCGGGGGGACACGAGCAGGTGGTCTGTTTCGGGCGCACCGGGGCGGGGCTGACGAGGCTGCGGGTTCTGACCTCGGCCTGCTTCGTCCGGTTGCAGGGGCGATACGGCTTCCCGCTGGGCGAGGCGGAGTCGCGTCGAGACTCGCCCTAGTCGTCCGCGACGCGTACGACCGCCAGCGTGATGTTGTCGGGGCCGCCCGCGGCGATGGCGGCCTTCCACAGCTCGAAGGCGGCGCGGCCGTCGTCGCGCTCCCGCATCACCTCGTCCAGCACAGCCGCGGGCAGCGGATCGGTCAGACCGTCGGTGCAGACGAGGTAGCGGTCGCCCGGAGACAGGGACCCGGCCGTGACATGGGGGTGGACGGCGCGGTACGAGGGGCTGCCGCCCAGGCACTGGGTGACGATGGACGTGGTGTGCTGCCCGGGTTCGAGCGGCGGGCTGTCATCGACGCTCACCTGGCGCAGCCCGTCGCGGGAAGCCGCGTAGACCCGGCTGTCCCCCACGTTGAACACCAGCAGCGAGCCGGGCTGTACGACGATTCCGGCGACCGTCGTGCCCATGGCGGTGAGCTCGGTCTCCGCCTCGCCGCCGGCGGCCGCGTACACGGCGCGATTGCAGGCGTTCAGGGCGTTCTGGACGGCGTCCTCGCTGCTCAGGGCGGGTCCGACGGACGCGATCCGGCGGGCGACCAGGGCGCTGGCCACATCGCCGCCGGGATGCCCGCCGAGCCCGTCGGCGACCGCGACGACAAGGGGCGTGCCGAGCGGGAACATCAGGGTCTGCGGGCTCTCCGTCACCGTGGCGCACAGGGTCCACGGCCCGATCACGAGGCTGTCCTCGTTCCGTTCGCGGAGCAGCCCGGGATGGCTCAGCGCGCTCACCGCCACGTACCGCATGGAACGCCACCGCCTTCCCGGACGGGCCACGGCGGTCCGTCGGCTCGCTGCCTGCGGCTCCAGGGTAGGCGCTCGCCGGAGGAGCCGAACTGCGTCGCGGCACCCCGGCGGGGCAGGAGCGCAGGGCCCGGCGCCTTCGGAAACCCGGTGGAGACCGGAGGCCCGGTGTGCCTAGGGTCGCGGGATGAGCACTCGCACTTTCCGGATCACCGTCCGCGGTGTCTTCGACGGCCTCACCGACGCACAGCGGGCCGCACTGCTGGCCGACGCCGCCGAACACGACGTGCTGCGCGCCGCGTTCACGCCCGAAGGCACCCTCACCTACGACATCGCCGCCCGGCCCGCCTTCGTCTTCCGTTTCTCCGACGCCGGGGAGGAAGAGGAGGACATCCTGGAGGCGACCGAGCGGGCCGAGAAGGCGGCGAAGGCCTGGCTGACCGAGCGCGGCTACGGCTTCAAGAACCTCCGCTCCACCGCCGAGGACCTCTCCCAGGCGCCGATGGGCAAGCGGCAGCGACGCGCCGCGCGTTCGAACGGCGCATAAACTTGAGCACTCAAGGAGGCAGCAATGAATGGTAGGGGCGGGGACACCGGGAGCGGACAGTGAGCGGCCATGAGTGACGCCCTGGACGCGGCACTGCGACTGGTACGGGCCCAGGCGGCGCTCGTGCGGCGCTTCGACTCCCGGCTGAGCGGGCTGCACGGCGTGAGCCTCGCCGACTTCACCCTGCTGCTACGGCTGAGCCAGGCGCCCGGCGGCCGCATGCGGCGGGTCGACCTCGCCGAGGCACTGGGCCTGACGGCCTCCGGGGTCACGCGCGGGCTCGCGCCACTGGAGCGGATCGGACTGGTGACCCGCGAGGCGGATGCCCGGGACGCGCGCGTGGCCTTCGCGTCGCTGACCGGGACCGGCCGACGGCGGCTGAAGGAGATGCTCGTGACGGCCGAGGAGACCGCCA
This sequence comes from Streptomyces sp. NPDC030820, assembly GCF_055572075.1. Taxonomy (NCBI): domain Bacteria; kingdom Bacillati; phylum Actinomycetota; class Actinomycetes; order Kitasatosporales; family Streptomycetaceae; genus Streptomyces; species Streptomyces sp. NPDC030820. The sequence continues at coordinate 44,593 of NZ_JBVIEB010000011.1, read as the reverse complement.
CCGAGGTCTTCGCGGCCCCGGCGTTGAACGCCGAGGACATCGCACAGCTGTCGTCCCTGCTGACCCGCCTCGGCGGCACCGGCCTGGCCGGCTCCTGAGCCCCGACTCCACATCACCGTTTTCGGCCACCGCTGTGGCGTGAACTCGCCGTGAGTCAGGTCATCTTGGGATGTGGCCGGATTGTGAGGGGCCCCTAGCCAAGGGCATGGCATGCTCATGGCCGATCACGAGTTACCGGCCGGTTCTACCGACAAGTAGCCCGCTTGCCCGGTGCCTCTCTGCCACCCCCCACCTGACACAGGACCGACCATGCGCAGACGCATGCGGCACAGACGTGCCCTGCTGCCCGCCCTCACCGTGACCACCCTCTTCCTCGCCGCGGCCTGTTCCTCGCCCGCCTCGCAGGCCGGACCGTCGGCCACCGCGGGCCACGGCCGCCAGGTCGAGGTCGTGGACCAGTCCGCCGACGGTGCGGACCACTCGCTCGCCGTCGCCGCCGCACCCGCCACCACCGCCACGACCGCCGCGACCGCCACGGCGGGGCCGGACGGCTCCGGGCGGCGGGCGCACAGGACGGCGCTGTCCATCACCTCGTACGACAGCCGCACCCGGCGGGCCGTCCTCACCAACCGGCCCGGCAAGCCCGACAAGCCGGTGCCACGCGGGAGCCGGCCCGGCAAGCCCGACAAGCCGGTGCCACGCGGGAGTTCGTCCGCCTCCTCCCCGGCCGCCTCCCCCGCTCCCCCCGGCGCCCCGCACAAGGCCTCCGTCGGCGATGTGATCGCCAGTGCGCCCGCGCCCGGGGCACCGGACGGGCTGCTCGCCAAGGTCACCAAGGTGATCGGCGAGACGGACGGCGGGACCGAGGTGCAGACGGAACCGGCCACCCTCAACGCACTGCTCGGCGACGAGACGGCCAAGGGCGCCGTACCGGTCGACCCGTCGTCCTTCGCCGTCGACAAGCTCCTGCCCGGTGTGAAGGTGTCCTGGGCGAAGGCCGGTCACCTGCACGCCGGCCCGAAGGGTGCCACGGTGCCGCTCGGCAGCCTCCGGCTCGACGTGAGCGCCGACATACCGACGGCCCCGAACACCCCGGTGTCCGCCACCGCCTCGGTGCACGGCTTCGTCCAGGTCGCCCCGCAGGTCGACTTCGCCTACGGCGGCGCCGGTACCGACGCCCCGCCCGGCTCCGCCTACCTCGGCCTGTCCGGCGACTGGACCTCCGGCTGGGCCGTCAAGGGCCGGGCCGCCGCGGCCACCGGCACCCCGCTGCGGATCCCGTTCGCCAAGCTGCATGCCGATCCCGTCCTCCAGGTCGGCCCGGTCCCCGTCGTCGTCAACCTCGACCTGACCGCTTACGTCCAGATCAGCGGTGACGGACGGGTCACCGTCGACGTCGAGCAGAACCTCAAGGGCGACTTCAAGGCGGGCGGCACCTTCGGCCCGGCCAGGGGCTGGACGCCCGTCAGCTCCTCGGACATGACGAGCACGCCCGTACGCGCCTCCGTCACCACCGCCGGGAACGTGAAGACGGCGCTCGGCGCCGAGGCCTCCGTGGGCCTCTACGGCATCGTCGGTGTCACCGCCGACCTGGCGCCGTATCTGCGGGGCGAGGCCTCCGGCACGGTGACCGCCTCCACCGGCGGCGGGGCGAAGTCCTCGGGCGCCTGGGGTGTGTACGGCGGGGTCGATCTGTCCGGGACCCTGCGGCTCCAGCTGTCCGTCTTCGGTACACCGGTCATCCAGCGGAGCATTCCGCTGGGCACCCTGAACCGCGAGTGGAAGCTGGCGGGCGGCACTTTCTAGACACCCGCCTGCGCAGAACTGTCCTGCGCCGCCGGTATCCAGCCCTGACCGCGCAGCACGGCCGACACGTCCGGCGCCTGGTAGTGCTCGCCCTTGAGGACCTTGCCGTCGGCCCGGCGGGCGACCTGCCCGTCCGGGCCGAGCTTGCTCATGTTGGCGCGGTGGATCTCGGCGATGACCTGGTCGAGGTCGATGCCGTGGACCAGCGCCGTGCCGTACGCCACGTAGACCACGTCGGCCAGTTCGTGCGCGAGCTTGTCCAGTGGGCCGTCGACCGCGACCTCGGCGACCTCCGCGGCCTCCTCGGCGAGCAGTTCCCCACGGTGCGCGGCCAGTTCGGGGTCCACCTCGGTCGGCGTGCTGCGGGCGTCGAGGCCGAAGGCGAGATGGAACTCTCGGACGAGGTCTGCGGGCGAAGTGCTCATGCGACGACTCTAACGGCCACCACTGACAGAGCCCCTGGCCCCTTTGCCCGCTCCGGAGTGACCCCGCCCTGGTCAGCGTCACGCCCGGCCTGGCAGGATCGCCGCATGTCCAAGGTGTTCCCCCGTATCAGCAGGCGCCGGGCGCTGCCGGCCGCGGCCGCCGGTGCCGTGGTGCTCGCGCTGCTGCTGTGGTGGCTGCTGCCGCTGGGCGAGAAGCCGCCGAGCGGGACGATCGTCTTCAGCACCGGCACACCCCGGGGGGTCTACCAGGAGTACGGCGAGCGGCTGCGCGCCGAGTTCGCCAAGGACATGCCCGACTTGAAGGTGAAGCTGCTGAACAGCGCCGGCTCGCAGGAGAACGTGCAGCGGGTGGCGACCGGCAGGGCCGACTTCACCATCGCGGCGGCCGACGCGGTGGAGGCGTACGAGCTGCGGCACGGCAGCGGCGCCGGGCGGCTGCGCGGGGTGGCCCGGCTCTACGACGACTACGTCCACCTCGTCGTGCGCAGCGACTCGGACATCAGAAACGTCGCGGACCTGCGGCACAAGCGGGTGGCGATCGGGCTGCCCGACTCCGGGGTGCGGCTGATAGCCGACCGGGTGCTCAGGGCCGCCGGCATCGACCCCCGTAAGGACATCACCCCGGTCGCGGACGGCATCGACACCGGGCCGGACCGGCTGGAGCAGCGCAGGATCGACGCCTTCTTCTGGTCGGGCGGCCTGCCCACCAAGGGACTCGTCGCGCTGGCCCAGAGGTCCGCCTTCAAGTTCGTGCCGATCGAGGGCGACCTGGTCACCAAGCTGCACAGCCAGGGCGAGGAGGCGCGCTACTACCGGGCCACCAACATCCCGGAGTCGGCCTACCCGGCCGTACAGCAGGGCAACGAGGTTCCGACGATCTCCGTGTCCAACCTCCTGATGACCCGCACGGACATGGACCCCAGGCTCACCGAGTGGGTGACCCGCACGGTCATCAAGAGCCGCGACGACATCGGCGCCCATGTCCACTCCGCCCAACTGGTCGATCTGCGCACCGCCATCTACACCGACCCGTTGCCCTTGCAGGAGGGCGCCCGGCGCTACTACCGCTCGGTGAAGCCGTAGCCCGGGCGAGGCCTGTTCCGCCGCGGGCCACTCCGCCCCCGACCTCGGCGCCGCCCCTGCTGTGTCAGGATTCCCCGTGCCGAGGCACGGTCACCGTCACCCGCAGCCCCCGCGGCTCATGGTGGGCGTAGTCGATCGAGCCTCCGCCCGCCGTGAGCAACGCACGCACGATGGACAGGCCGAGGCCCGAACCCTTGATGTTCTGGTGGCGTCCGCTGCGCCAGAACCGGTCGCCCACGCGCGCGAGTTCCTCGTCGGTGAGGCCGGGCCCGGTGTCGGTGACGACGACCGTGGAGCTGTCGCCGTCGGCGGCGACGGTGACCTCCACCGTGCCGCCCTCGGGGGAGAACTTCACGGCGTTGTCGATCACCGCGTCCAGGGCGCTGGACAGGGTGATCGGGTCCGCCCAGGCGGTCGTGGGCGGGCAGTCCCCGGTCAGCCGTACCCCCTTGGCCTCGGCGGCCGGAGACCAGGAGGCGACCCGCTCCTCGGCCAGGGCGCCGATGTCGGTCAGCCTCAGGTCCGCCTCGGCGTGCTCGGCCAGCGCCAGGTCCAGCAGGTCGTCCAGGACCTGTGCGAGGCGCTTGCCCTCGGTGCGGACCGAGGCGATCTCCTCGTTGTCCTCCGGGAGTTCGAGGGCGAGCAGTTCGATGCGCAGCAGCAGCGCCGCGAGCGGGTTGCGCAGTTGGTGCGAGGCGTCCGCGACGAAGGCGCGCTGCTGCTCCAGCACGTCCTCGACGTTGTCCGCCATCTCGTTGAACGACCGGGCCAGCCGTCTGAGTTCCGGCGGTCCGCCGCCGACCGCGACCCGTGACTTCAGCCGTCCGGTGGCGATGTCGTGGGTGGTGGCGTCCAGGACCCGTACCGGTCGGAGCACCCAGCCGGTCAGCCGCAGCGCCGCGCCGACGGCCAGCAGCATCGCCGCGATCTCCCCGGCCCCGATGATCAGCCAGCCGCGCAGGATCCGTGAACGCATCTGTCCGGTGGGCGAGTCGGTGACGACGACCGCCACGACGTCCCCGTCCCGGATCACCGGCGAGGCCACGACCAGCCGGCTGCGCTGCCAGGGCCACACCTGCCGCGGGTCATGGCTGCGCCGGCTGAGCAGCGCCTCCTCGAAGGCCTCGCGCACCTCCCCCGTCCGCGGTACGAACCAGTCGTCGGGGGCGTTGGCCATCGCCGAGCCGTTGCGGTAGAAGACGCCCGCGCGGATGCCGTAGACGCCGTAGTAGCTGCCCAGTTCGCTGCGCAGGGCCTCCAGCCGCTCGTCGGTGCTGGTGTGCCGCGAGCCGCTGGGCCCGTCGGTGACGAACTGGGCGAGCGCCGCGAAGCGTGCCGTGTCGTCGATGCGGTCGACGACGACCTTCTGCTGCTGTGCGGCGGCCAGGCTGAGGGCGAGCGGAAGCCCGAGGGCAAGGAGGACCGCCGCCATCAGGATGATGAGCAGCGGCAGGAGCCGTGTGCGCACCCGTCCCCGCTAGGCGGCCGGGGCGACGAGCCGGTAGCCGACGCCGCGTACGGTCTCGATCAGCGCGGGCATGCGCAGTTTGGCGCGCAGGGAGGCGACGTGCACCTCCAGGGTGCGGCCGGTGCCCTCCCAACTGGTGCGCCAGACCTCGCTGATGATCTGCTCCCGCCGGAAGACCACTCCGGGGCGCTGTGCGAGCAGGGCGAGCAGGTCGAACTCCTTGCGGGTCAGTTGGATGACCGAACCGTCGACGGTGACCTGCCGGGTGGGCAGTTCGATGCGTACGGGACCGAGAAGCAGGGCGCTCTCGCCGCCGGCCGCCGGGTCCTCGTGGACGGTGCGCCGGCTGACGGCGTGGATACGGGCGAGCAGTTCCCCGGTGTCGTAGGGCTTCACCACGTAGTCGTCGGCGCCCAGGTTGAGCCCGTGGATGCGGGAGCGGACGTCGGAGCGGGCCGTCACCATGATCACCGGGGTGCTGGTGCGCTTGCGGATCTTGCCGCAGACCTCGTAGCCGTCCTGGTCGGGCAGGCCCAGGTCGAGCAGGACCACGTCGAAACCGTCGCCCTCGGGGACGAGCGCCTGCAGGGCCTCCTCGCCGCTGCGCGCATGGGTGACGTCGAAGCCGTGCCGCGCGAGTACGGCGGACAGAGCCGCGGCGACGTGGTTGTCGTCCTCGACGAGCAGCAGTCTCATCCCGGCCCCCTCCGGTTCAGCGGTCGTACGTTCTGGGTTCGCGTGATCGGGACAGCTCACGCGCGCGTGCACCATGGCAGTGACGCCGATGGACTAGGACGGCGTCAAGGGCGTTCTGGTTGCCCGTCGCTTCCGTTATCCGGCCGATACGCGCAGTGGCGGAATGTGTCACGACACGTGTCCGATGGCTATCGGATCGTGATGCTCAGATCTCCCTCAGATGTGATGACGCAGGTCACAGCCGCTCACTACTGTCCTCCGAAACCGAGGAGGACGGAGCCCGAGAGCGATGACCAATGTATCGGTGACCAAGGAAGACGTGGTCACGTCCGGCGAACTGGTCGTCCTGAAGAGCGTCAACAAGCACTTCGGCGCGTTGCACGTTCTCCAGGACATCGACCTGACGATCGCCCGCGGCGAGGTCGTCGTGGTCATCGGGCCCTCCGGGTCCGGAAAGTCGACCCTGTGCCGCACCATCAACCGCCTGGAGACGATCGACTCGGGCACCATCGCCATCGACGGCAAGCCCCTGCCCCAGGAGGGCAAGGAACTGGCGCGGCTGCGGGCGGACGTCGGGATGGTCTTCCAGTCCTTCAACCTCTTCGCGCACAAGACCGTGCTCGAGAACGTGATGCTGGGTCAGCTCAAGGTCCGCAAGGCGGACAAGAAGCAGGCCGAGGAGAAGGCCCGGTCCCTGCTCGACCGGGTAGGCGTGGGCACCCAGGCCGACAAGTACCCCGCCCAGCTGTCCGGCGGCCAGCAGCAGCGCGTCGCCATCGCGCGGGCCCTGGCGATGGACCCGAAGGTCATGCTCTTCGACGAGCCGACCTCCGCCCTCGACCCCGAGATGATCAACGAGGTCCTCGAGGTCATGCAGCAGCTCGCCCGTGAGGGCATGACGATGGTCGTCGTCACCCACGAGATGGGCTTCGCACGATCGGCTGCAAACCGTGTGGTCTTCATGGCCGACGGCCGGATCGTCGAAGAGGCTGCGCCCGACCAGTTCTTCAGCAACCCGCGCAGCGACCGGGCCAAGGACTTCCTGTCCAAGATCCTGCACCACTGACGACGCAGGCCGCCCCGCGCCCCTGGGTTGCCTTTTCAAACGGACCTCGTTCCGCACCCCATCAAAGGATGTTCACCATGAAGCTCCGCAAGGTCACCGCCGCCTCGGCCGCCGTACTCGCCCTCGCCGTGGGCGCCACCGCGTGCGGCGGCGGCAAGAAGGACGACAACGGCTCCTCCGGTGGCGGCAAGAAGATCGCCATCGGTATCAAGTACGACCAGCCGGGCCTCGGCCAGAAGACCCCGCAGGGCTACTCCGGCTTCGACGTCGACGTGGCCACCTATGTCGCCAAGAAGCTCGGTTACAGCGCCGACCAGATCGAGTGGAAGGAGTCGAAGAGCGCCGACCGCGAGACCATGCTGCAGCGCGGGGACGTCGACTTCATCGCCGCCACGTACTCGATCACTCCGGAGCGGCAGCAGAAGGTCGATTTCGCCGGGCCTTACCTGCTGGCCCACCAGGACGTGCTGATCCGCGCGAACGACAACTCCATCAAGTCGCCGGCGGACCTGAACAAGAAGAAGCTGTGCTCGGTGACCGGCTCGACCTCGGCGCAGAACGTGCACGACAAGCTGGCCCCCAAGGCGCAGCTCCAGCAGTACCCGACGTACTCGGCGTGCCTGACCGGTCTGCAGAGCAAGGCGATCGACGCCCTGACCACGGACGACTCGATCCTCGCCGGCTACGCCGCCCAGGCCCAGTTCAAGGGCAGGTTCAAGCTCGGCGGCTTCAAGATGACCAACGAGAACTACGGCATCGGCGTCAAGAAGGGCAGCGCCCTCAAGGACAAGATCAACAAGGCGCTGGAGGACATGGTCTCCGACGGTTCCTGGAAGGCGGCCGTGGAGAAGAACTTCGGCCCGGCCAACTACAAGTACGAGCCCGCCCCGAAGATCGGCGACATCAAGAGCTGAGGAAACGCCCGGCGGGTGCGCCGTCCCTGAGGGCGGCGCACCCGGGCATCCCTACACGCGGAAGCGCGGGAGATCGTGTTCGACTTTCTTGACAAGTACGACGTGCTGGGCGCCTTCTGGACGACGGTGCAGCTGACGCTGCTCTCGGCCGTGGGCTCCCTGGTCTGGGGCACCCTGCTGGCCGCCATGCGGGTGGGCCCGGTGCCGCTGATGCGCGGTTTCGGCACCGCCTATGTGAACATCGTGCGGAACATCCCGCTCACGGTGATCATCCTGTTCGCCTCGCTCGGGCTCAACCAGACGCTGCTCATCGACATGGGCTCGAAGCAGGTCGACACGACCAACTTCCGGCTGGCCGTACTCGGTCTGGTCGTCTACACGTCGGCCTTCGTGTGCGAGGCGATCCGCGCCGGCATCAACACGGTGCCGGTCGGCCAGGCGGAGGCCGCCCGGGCCATCGGCCTGAGCTTCACCCAGGTGCTGGGCCTGATCGTGCTGCCGCAGGCCTTCCGCGCGGCCGTCCTCCCGCTGACCAACGTCCTGATCGCACTGACGAAGAACACGACGGTGGCAGCCGCGATCGGCGTGGCGGAAGCGGCACTCCTGATGAAGAAGATGGTGGAGAACGAGGCGCAGTTGCTGCCGATCTCGGCGGTCATCGCCTTCGGGTTCTGCTGCCTGACCCTGCCGACGGGTCTGATCCTCGGATGGGTGAGCAAGAAGGTGGCGGTGAAGCGATGAGTTCGGTCCTGTACGACGCCCAGGGCCCCCGCGCCAAGCGGCGCAACGTCCTGTACACGGCGGGCTTCCTCGTCGTCCTCGCGGCCGTCCTGTGGTGGGTGTACACGGCCCTGGACGACAAGGGCCAGCTGGACTGGGTGCTGTGGAAGCCGTTCTTCAGCTCCGAGGCGTACTCGACGTACATCTGGCCGGGTCTGCAGAACACCCTGAAGGCGGCGGCCCTGGCGATGGTCATCGCGCTCCCACTGGGCGCCTTCTTCGGTATCGCCCGGCTCTCGGACCATATGTGGGTGCGGATACCGGCGACGGTCGTGGTCGAGTTCTTCCGCGCGATTCCGGTGCTCGTCCTGATGATCTTCGGCAACGAGCTGTACAGCCAGTACACCAACGTGAGTTCCGACGACCGTCCGCTGTACGCGGTCGTCACCGGCCTGGTGCTGTACAACGCGTCGGTGCTCGCCGAGATCGTCCGCGCGGGCATCCTCGCCCTGCCGAAGGGCCAGTCCGAGGCGGCCATGGCGATCGGTCTGCGCAAGGGCCAGGTGATGCGGCTCATCCTGCTGCCGCAGGCGGTCACCGCGATGCTTCCGGCGATCGTCAGCCAGCTCGTGGTCATCGTGAAGGACACCGCGCTCGGCGGTGCCGTCCTCACCTTCCCCGAACTGCTCGCGTCGGCGAACACGATGAGCGGCTACTACGGCGCCAACACCATCGCGTCCTTCACGGTGGTGGCGGTGATCTTCGTGATCATCAACTTCTCCCTGACCTCGTTCGCGAGCTGGCTGGAGGGCCGGCTCCGGCGGCGCAAGAAGTCGACGGGCGCGGTGCTCGGCGTCCAGGACGCCGCGGGCATCCCGGGTTCGGCGGCGACGGGAGCCGGAGGCGCCGCCGGCGCCCTGGACCTCAGCGGTCCGTTCGTCGGCGGCGGTCATCAGAGCGGCGGCCACGGGAACTGACGCTCATTCAGGTGACATGAGACACCCCGGGGCAGTGGCGTGATCGCCACTGCCCTCGGTCGCTTGACGCAAACTCTGCCAATGGGTTGCATACGTTCTGTGATCGTGCACCCCGCTCCCCCTTCCTGTTCACTTGTCTCCGTCAGGGCATCGTCACGGGCAGGGGGCGCCGCGTCATGGACCCGGTGATCATCGTCGGAGCGGGGCCGGTCGGACTCACGCTCGCCCTGGCGCTGGCGCGCCAGGAGGTGCCGTGCGTCGTCCTGGACGAGGGCCCCGGCAAGGACGAACCCCGCCCGGCGCGCACCGTCGTACTGCGCGAGGACACGGCCGCCCTGCTGGAGCGGCTGACGGGGGTGGCGCTCGGTGAACAGGGTGTGCGCTGGGCCGGATGGCGGTCCCTCAGGCGCAAGCAGGTGATGAGCGAGATCACCTTCGAGAAGGCGGACCCCGCCGCCCCGCTGCACATCGCCCAGCACGTCCTCACCGGTGCCCTGCGCGCGGCCATCGCCGACGAGCCGCTGGTGAAGGTGGCCGTGGACAGCCGTCTGGACTCGATCGAGCAGGAGCGTTCCGGCGTCACCGCGCACACCCGCGGACCGAACGGCACCTGGTGGCGCGGCAGTTACCTGGTCGGCTGCGACGGACCGCGCTCGACGGTGCGCAAGCTCCAGGACATCCGCTTCCCCGGCCGTACGGCGGTGGAGCGGCACGCGGTCGCCACGCTGCACACGGAACTTCCGTGGGAGGGTCGGGCGTTGCTCCATCGAACGCCGCCGTGGCGGCAGTCCGGGCCCTCGGCCGGGGAGGTGACCGCCCGCCCCCTCCCGGACGGCGTGTGGCGCCTGGACTGGCTGCTGCCACCGGGCAAGGACCTGGTCACGCCCGAGATCCTGGTGGCCCGTATCCGTGAGACGCTCGCGGGCTGGACGGACGGCTCCACACCGGCGTACGACCTGCTCGACACCGGTGTCCACACGGTGCACCACCGGCTGGCCCGCCGGTGGCGCGTCGGCCGGGTCTTCCTCGCCGGGGACGCGGCCCATCTGCTCGGCGCGCTCGGCACCCAGGGGCTGGACGAGGGCCTCAGGGACGCCGACAACCTCGCCTGGAAGCTGGCCCCGGCCTGGCACCACGGCCCGCGCGAGGCGCTGCTGGACAGCTACCAGACCGAGCGGCGCGCGGCGGTCGCCGCCCGGCTGCGCGCCGCCGACCAGGTGCTGCCGGTGCTGCGCGGTGCCGGCGGACTGCGCCAGATCGTCCCGGGTGCGGCGCGCGGCCACGACACGCTGCTCACGGACGGTCACTTGGGGCGCGGGCCGCTCGGTGCGCCGGGGGCGTACGCCGACTCGCCGCTCGCGCCCCGGCATCTGAAGGGGGAGATTCCGGTCGACACCCCGCCCGGCGCACCCGTCACCGACGTACGGGTCACCGCGGAGGATGGTTCCTTCGTCCAACTGCGCGACCGGCTCGGCCGCGGCGCCCTGCTCGTCGTGCTGATCGCGCCCGGCACGGGCGTATGGGACCGCAAGCACTGGGTCTCCGCCGGAGTGATGCCCCGGCTCGCGGCGGCCGTGACCGCGCTGCCGTACCCCGCCGAACTGCTGGTCGCCGAGAGCTACCCGGGTGCGCCGGCGCACAGCGTGCTGCTCGTGCGCCCCGACGGCCATCTGATCACCGCGCTGAGCGGCGTCCGCCCGGCCGACCTCTACGCGGCGGCGGAGGCGGCGGTGGGCGGCGCGACCAAGGAGGAGCCGGCCCAGGCGGCCTCCGGCGCCCGCTGACGGCAGGCCCGTCACCCTCTGTCCACATGGTGACGGTGAGTTGACCGGAGTACACCGGCGTGCTGTACTCCGGACCATGACCGACACCTGTGTGCGCCTGTGGCGGAGGGTCCATATGGACCTCGTCCGCTATGCGGGCTGCGTGTGTCGCCCGTCCTGCTGAATTCGCATCCCTCTTCCTGTCCGGGCGCCGTAGTGCGCCCGTTCCGCGAACCTTCTTCAGGCCTCAGGACGGTGTACGTGTCTGTCTCTCCCGCTCCCGTGTCCCCTGCCGTCGGCTCGGCACCCACCCAGGCGGACCTCCTCGACTTCGTCCGGCGCACGGCCGCCGACGCCGAGCTGATCGCTTCCCTTCCGCTCGACCCGGAGGGCCGCACCTGGGTGCGGCTGCAGGGTCCGGGCGGCAGCGAGGCATGGCTCATCGGCTGGCCGCCCGGCACCGGCACCGGCTGGCACGACCACGCCGACTCGGTCGGCGCGTTCCTCACCGCTTCGGGCGTTCTCAAGGAGAACTCGCTCGCCGCCCGGCTGCCGACCGACGGCTGGAAGACCCTGGAACTCACCGAAGGCGTGGACCGCAAGCGCCGGCTGCCCGCGGGCGAGGGCCGCTCCTTCGGCCGCCACCATGTCCACGAGGTCCTCAACGAGTCCCCCGACGAGCACGCGATCTCCGTGCACGCCTACTACCCGCCCCTGCCGCGCATCCGGCGCTACAGCCGCACGGGTCATGTGCTCCGCCTCGAACAGGTCGAACGCCCGGAGGACTGGCAGTGAGCGGCACCATCGGTCAAGCACCGGTCGGCATCGACGAGTTGCTGGAGCGGGTGCGCGCGGGCTACCAGCGCATCGAGGCCCGGGAGGCGCACGAGGCGGCGCGGACCGGCGAGGCGCTGCTGGTCGACATCCGGTACGCGGCCCTGCGCGAGCGGGACGGGCTGATCCCCGGCGCTCTCGTCATCGAGCGCAACGAACTGGAGTGGCGCCTCGATCCCCAGGGCAGCCACCGCGTGCCCGAGGCCACCGGCCACGACCTGCGTGTCGTGGTGATCTGCAACGAGGGCTACGCCTCCACCCTCGCTGTCGCCTCCCTCCGGCAACTGGGCCTGCACCGGGCCACGGACCTCGTGGGCGGCTTCCAGGCATGGCGGTCGGAGGGCCTCCCGGTGGAGCCGGCGACGCCCTGTTAACCCCAGTGCGGGCGCGGGGAGTTCCGAGAACCCGACGTCTTCCCCGGCCCTGCGTGCCGAAGGCTCAGAAGTCGCCTTCTCCCAGGAAGTCCGTGTCCTCGCCCTCTTCCTCCAGGGCCTGGCGGACGACGCGCAGGGCCATGCCCTCGGGGTAGCCCTTGCGGGCGAGCATCCCGGCGAGGCGGCGGAGCCGCTTGTCACGGTCGAGGCCACGGGTGGCGCGCAGTTTCCGGGCCACGAGTTCGCGGGCCGTCTCCTCCTCCCGCTCGGAGTCGAGCTGGGAGACGGCCTCGTCGATCAGTGCCGAGTCGACCCCCTTGGTGCGCAGCTCCTGGGCGAGCGCCCGGCGCGCGAGTCCCCTGCCGTGGTGCCGGGACTCCACCCAGGCGTCCGCGAACGCGCTGTCGTCGATCAGCCCGAGCTCCTCGAACCGCGCCAGCACCTCCTCGGCCACGTCCTCGGGGATCTCCCGCTTGCGCAGGGCGTCCGCGAGTTGCTTGCGAGTGCGCGGGGTCCCGGTGAGCAGGCGCAGGCAGATCGCCCGTGCCCGCTCAGCCGGGTCCCCTGAAGACTCCCCCTGCTCGGCCCTCGACGAGGAAGGGGCGCCTTCGTCCTCACGGGGCGCGTCCCCGAAGCCGCGCCGCCGCCGGCCGCGCCCGCGGTCGCCCCGTGGGCCGATGCCGCCTCGGGAGCGGCGGCCGGGCGAGCCGCCCCCGTACGGCTCGTCGCCCGTGTCGCCCCGGTGGGCGCCGTCGGCATACCCGTATCCACCGGTGCCGCGGTACTCGTCCTGCCCGTCGTGACCCTCGTAACCGTCGTCCGGGTATCCGTCGTCGCCGCCCGGGGCGGCGCCCGGGTGAGCCCCGGTGCCCCTCCCCCGTGGGGCACCGGGGGTGGCGTACTCGTACTCGGCCCAGTCGGTTCGTCGTGTCACGGTCAGCTCTTGGCTGCGGCGGCCTTGGGCTTGGTGGCCTTGGCGGCTGCCGGGGCGGGCACCGTCTTGGCGTCGGCGGCGGCCGCGGCGGTGACCGCCGCGTCCCCGCCCGGCTCGGCGGCGGGCTCCTCCGGCCGGACACCGACGCCCAGCTTCTCCTTGATCTTCTTCTCGATCTCGTTGGCCAGGTCGGGGTTGTCCTTGAGGAAGTTGCGCGCGTTCTCCTTGCCCTGGCCGAGCTGGTCGCCCTCGTACGTGTACCAGGCGCCGGCCTTGCGGACGAAGCCGTGCTCCACGCCCATGTCGATCAGGCCGCCCTCGCGGCTGATGCCCTGGCCGTAGAGGATGTCGAACTCGGCCTGCTTGAAGGGCGGGGCGACCTTGTTCTTCACGACCTTGCAGCGGGTGCGGTTGCCGACCGCCTCCGTGCCGTCCTTCAGGGTCTCGATGCGGCGGATGTCGATACGCACCGAGGCGTAGAACTTCAGCGCGCGGCCACCGGTCGTGGTCTCCGGGGAGCCGAACATCACGCCGATCTTCTCGCGGAGCTGGTTGATGAAGATCGCGGTGGTCTTGGACTGGTTGAGCGCGCTGGTGATCTTCCGCAGGGCCTGGCTCATCAGCCGGGCCTGGAGACCGACGTGGCTGTCGCCCATCTCGCCCTCGATCTCCGCGCGCGGGACGAGCGCGGCGACGGAGTCGATGACGATCAGGTCGAGGGCACCGGAGCGGACCAGCATGTCCACGATCTCCAGGGCCTGCTCGCCGTTGTCGGGCTGGGAGAGGATCAGGTTGTCGATGTCGACGCCGAGCTTGCGCGCGTACTCGGGGTCGAGGGCGTGCTCCGCGTCCACGAACGCGACCTGGCCGCCGGCCTTCTGGGCGTTGGCCACGGCGTGCAGGGTCAGGGTCGTCTTACCCGAGGACTCCGGGCCGTAGATCTCGACGACACGGCCGCGCGGCAGGCCACCGACGCCGAGGGCGACGTCGAGCGCGGTCGACCCGGTCGGGATGACCTCGATGGGCTCCTTCGACCGCTCGCCCATGCGCATGACCGCGCCCTTGCCGAATTGCCGTTCAATCTGCGCGAGCGCGGCGTCGAGCGCCTTCTCGCGGTCGGTTCCTGCCATGGGTTCCACCCGGTTTGCTTGAGTCGATCGCTTCACGTCAAAGACGCTAACGCCTGCCACTGACAATGCGCCCCGACGCAGGCCCAGCCTGTGGATAACCATGGGACCTCTTCCCGCAAAACGGGGCGAAATCCACCGCCAAAGCCTCGCCTGAGCCTCCATGAGAATGGATGTTCGATTTTAGTGTCAAGCACACCACGCGGCGCCCGGAACCCGTGCTTCGGCGCCCCGCACCGCTACTCCCGACGGCGTACGCCGGGTGCCTTCGGCCGGACGACGACCGGACGTACCGCGCCCGGGAGCCTTGCCCCATGAAGGATCCGCGCGCCGTCGACCGCCTCTGTCATGCGACGGGGCTGCTCCTCGTCCTGTCCGGTCTCGTGCACCTGGGGGTGTTCGCGGTCGACGGGGGCCCGTGGACCGGTCCTGTCTCCTGGCGCAAGCCCGTCACGTTCGGGCTGTCCTTCGGGCTGACGCTGATCGCGATCACGTGGGTCACGTCGTATCTGCGCGTCGGGCCGCGGCTGCGCTCGGCCCTGCTGCTCGTCTTCGCCGCCGACTGTGTGGTGGAGGTCGGCGGGATCACTCTCCAGGCGTGGCGCAGGGTGCCCTCGCACCTGAACATGGAGACCCCCTTCGACACGGCGGTGTCCATGACGCTCGCGGTGGGCGGCGGTGTCCTGGTCGCCCTGCTCACGGTGTTCGCCGTCGCGTCCTTCCGGCACCGGCCGGCGGGCCCGGCCGGAATGCCGGTCGCGGTCCGTTCCGGGTTCGCGATCCTGCTGGTGGCGCTGGCCTCCGGGGCGGCGATGATCGCGCGCGGGGTCGTACTGACCCGCACCGGCCATCAGGAGGCCGCCTACCACTCGACGGCCCCGCTCAAGCCCCTGCACGGCGTGAGCCTGCACGCCGTGCTCGTCCTGCCCGCGCTGGCCTGGCTGCTGTCCCGCTCGCCCTGGAGCGAACGGACACGCCGGCGGATCGTGGCCACGGCGGTCGGCTGCTACACGGCGGCCGTCGCCGGAGCGGGGGTGTGGGCGGTGCTGACGTACCGATGACAGGACCGAGGGGGCACCGGCCCACCACGCGCTTCTTCGGTCACCGGCCCACCGCTCTTTTCCCGTCACCTTTTCCCGTCACCGGCCCACCACGCTCGCTTCTCCGCTCGTCTCCACGTCACCGGCCGCGACGTCCGCATCCGAGGCGCAGCGCCCTACGAGGACTCCTCCGGCTCGGGCTGCCCGGCCCGCGGCCGGCGTATCCGGGCCAGCGCCCCGGCACCGCCCGGGCCCCGGCCCCGGCGACCGTGCACTCTGGGATCGTCCGTGACGGCGTAGCGCTTCACATACGCCCCGAGGAACGCCTGGAGGGTGGCCACCGCCGGGATGGCGATCAGCGCGCCGACGGCGCCCAGCAGCGCGGTGCCGGCGATGACCGAGCCGAAGGCGACCGCGGGGTGGATGTCGACCGTCCTGGCGGTCAGCTTGGGCTGGAGCATGTAGTTCTCGAACTGCTGGTAGACCACCACGAAGACCAGCACCCACACCGCGTACCAGGGGTCGACGGTGAACGCGATCAGCATCGGCAGCGCGCCGGCGAGATAGGTGCCGATGGTCGGGATGAACTGCGAGACCAGGCCCACCCAGACGCCCAGGACGGGCGCGTACGGCACTCCGAGGGCCTGGAGCAGGATGTAGTGGGCGATGCCGGAGATGAGCGCCATCAGGCCGCGCGAGTAGAGATAGCCGCCCGTCTTGTCGACGGCGATCTCCCAGGCGCGCAGCACCTCGGCCTGGCGTGCAGGCGGCAGGACGGAGCACAGGGCGCGGCGCAGCCGGGGGCCGTCGGCCGCGAAGTAGAAGGAGAACAGCCCCACCGTCAGCGTCTGGAACAGCCCGCCGAGCACCTGTGCGGAGACGTCGAGGACACCGGCGGCGCTGTTCTGCGCGTACTTGCGCAGCCAGTCGGAGTGGAGCAGGCCCTCCTGGACGTCCACCCGCCGGAGCTCGGTGTGGAAGCTCTCGTTGATCCAGTTGATGAACGAGTCGAGGTAGTCCGGGAAGCCCTCGACCATCTTGATGATCTGGCCGGCCAGCATGGAGCCGAGCAGGGTGACGAACCCGGCGACGGCGATCGTCAACCCGAGGAAGACCAGGAAGGTGGCCAGTCCCCGGCGCATGCCGCGGGCGGCCATCCGGCTCACCGCGGGCTCGATCGCGAGGGCCAGGAAGAACGCGATCAATATGTTGATCAACAGCCCGGTCAGCTGGTGGAAGGCCCAGCTGCCGAGCTGGAACGCGGCGATCAGCGCGAGCGCGAGCACCATGGCGCGCGGCAGCCAGCGAGGCATGCGGCCGACCGCGGCGACGGCGTCTGGGGCCGTGGGCCGCTCGGGCCGTGTCGTGCCGGTCGGTGCCGCGTCCCGGGTCAGCGGCTCGTCGTCCTCGTCAATCGGTGCCACGGGCCAAGTCTCGCCCACGCCACCGACAACCGGCGCCGACCTGCGATCTTCGTGACCGATCGGTGCCGTACGGCCGGTCTCTTCACGGATGAATCGGAACGTTCCAGGCAGCGCTTCAGCGCCGCTCGCCGGGCACGTTCATGACCGTGCAGACCACCCGCCACACGTCCTTCGCGTCCCAGCCGGCGTCCAGCGCCTCGTGCACCGTGCGCCCGCCCAGCTCGGACATGACGTGATCGCGCGCGAAGGTCTCGGAGTACCCCGGACCGAAGTGTTCCGCCATTCGCTGCCAGAAGACCGTCAACCGCATGACTCCAGTATCCCGCCCCTGGGGGTGGGCCCCGGCCGGGAGCGCTTGCCGAGACCGCTTTCCGTCCTACGGTCTGACGCATGGCCGAAACAGGAGCTTCCCCACTCCCTTCCACGCCCCCGGCGCGTTCCCCGCTCTTCCGCGCCGAGCAGTTCGTGTGGCTCACCGCGCGCGTGCTGGAGCAGCGCCTCTTCGCGTACCACTTCCTGCACGGCACCCCGGACGCGGTGGAAGCGGCACTGGACGCCTACCGCAACGAGGACGGCGGATACGGGCACGCGCTGGAGCCCGATCTGCGCGGCCCCGTGAGCCAGCCCCTGCACTCTGCGCACGCGCTGCGCGTCCTGGACGTCATCGGGCGCTGCGGCGGGCAGCGGGTCGAGCGCGTGTGCCGCTATCTGACCTCGATCTCCACCGCGGACGGCGCCCTGCCGGCGATCCATCCCAGCCAGCGCGGATATCCGGTGGCGCCGTTCGTCCCGGTCGTCGACAACCCTCCCAGCGAGCTGCTCACCACGGGACCGGTGGTGGGGCTGCTGCACCGCAACGAGGTGTGGCACGCCTGGCTGTTCCGGGCCACCGACTTCTGCTGGCAGGCCGTGGAGTCCCTGGAGAAGTCACATCCGTACGAGGTGGAGGCCGCCGTGGCCTTCCTGGACTCCGCTCCCGACCGCTCGCGCGCGGAGGCCGCCGCGGACCGGCTCGGCCGCCTCGTGCGGGAGCAGCGGCTCGCGGCCCTGGAGCCGGACCGGCTCGACGCGTATCCGGTCGCGCCCGGTTACGCCCCGGGCGAGCATCACTTCCCGCACGACTTCGCCAGGACTCCGGAGTCGCTCGCGCGCGCGTGGTTCACGGACGACGAGATGGCACGCTCCCTGGACCACCTGGCCGCCGAGCAGCAGGACGACGGCGGCTGGCCGATCCGGTGGCACCGGTGGGCCCCGGCCCCCGCACTGGAGGCACGGCCCCTGGTGACGCTCGAGGCACTGCGCACCCTGCGGGCGTACGGCCGTTTCGTGGGCTGAGCCGGTGCCGCACCGCCGCCCGCCCGGCGTCCGGGCCCGACCGGTTCGCGCGCGGGACCGCCCGGATGATCCGCGCCGGCCCGCGCCGGTCCCGCGTCAACCGCCGAGGGCCCGTACGCCCGCCGTCACGATCACGGCCGCCGCGACGACCAGCAGGAACGGCGCGCGCAGCACCAGCGCCACGGCGGCTGCGCCGAGCCCCGCGCCCCGGGCCTCCAGCACGAGCCCGTGCCCGTCGGCGAACATCTGCTGAGCCGTGAGCGCGGCGAGGAGGGCGACGGGCAGCAGGGCGGCGAGCCGCCGTGCGAACGGTCGCTCCATGGCGCCCGCGGGCACCAGCAGCGCGGCGAGCTTGACGGCGTAGCAGCCGAGGGCGGTCAAGGCGATCGCTGTCCAGGTGTTCACCGGCCCTCGTCCGTTGCGGCGCGGCCGTTCGGTCCGGTCGCCGCCTCGCCCTGTGGGCCGCGTGGCCTTCGACGGCCCTCGGCGACGAGGGCGATCGGTGCCGCCAGGGCCGCCACCAGGACCGGGACGCCCGCGGTCGGCCGAGTCACGGCAGGCGGCCCCGCGGGCGGCGGCCCCACGGGCGGCGACGCGCCGCCGGTGCCGAGGCCGGGAGGACGGCAGCAGACCGAGGCCCAGCAGGAGCCGGCGACCCCGCGCTCGGTGGTCGTCCGCAGCATCGGCGCGAGCAGCGCCAGGACCACGGGCTGCCGTTTGCCCAGGTCAGCGCGATTGTCAGTGGGCGGGTGCAGGATGGACGCATGGTCAGCTCCGCACACCGAGCCCTCGACGGCTTCTCACCCGCGACCCGCGGCTGGTTCACGGGGGCGTTCTCCGCGCCCACCGCGGCCCAGGCCGGCGCGTGGCAGGCCATCGGCGCGGGCTCGGACGTGCTGGTGGTGGCCCCGACCGGCTCGGGCAAGACGCTGGCGGCGTTCCTCGCCGCCCTGGACCAGCTGGCCTCGACCCCGCCCCCGGCCGACCCGAGGAAGCGCTGCCGGGTGCTCTACGTGTCCCCGCTGAAGGCCCTCGCGGTCGACGTCGAGCGCAACCTCCGCAGCCCGCTGACCGGCATCCGCCAGGAGTCCGTGCGTCTGGGCCTGCCCCAGCCCGAGGTCAGGGTCGGCATCCGCTCCGGCGACACCCCTGCGGCCGAGCGGCGCGCCTTGTCCACCCGCCCGCCGGACATCCTGATCACCACCCCCGAGTCGCTGTTCCTGATGCTGACCTCGGCCACGCGCGACGCGCTCACGGGCGTGGAGACGGTGATCCTGGACGAGGTGCACGCGGTCGCGGGCACCAAGCGCGGCGCCCATCTCGCGCTCTCCCTGGAGCGGCTCGACGAGCTGCTGCCGAAGCCGGCCCGCCGGATCGGCCTGTCGGCGACGGTCCGTCCGGTGGACGAGGTGGCCCGGTATCTCTCGCCCCGGCGCAAGGTGGAGATCGTCCAGCCGGAGTCGGGCAAGGAGTTCGACCTGTCCGTGGTGGTACCGGTCGAGGACATGGGCGAGCTGGGCGGCTCCCCGGCGGCGGACGCGGCCGAGGGCGGGGAGCGGCCGTCGATCTGGCCGCACGTGGAGGAGCGGATCGCCGACCTGGTCCAGTCCCACCGCTCCACGATCGTCTTCGCCAACTCCCGGCGGCTCGCCGAGCGGCTGTGCAACCGGCTGAACGAGATTGCCTACGAACGGGCGACCGGCGAGACCCTGGACGAGCACCACTCCCCGGCCCAGCTGATGGGCGGCTCGGGCGCGGCCCAGGGCGCACCCCCGGTGATCGCCCGCGCGCACCACGGCTCGGTCTCCAAGGAGCAGCGCGCCCTGGTCGAGGAGGATCTGAAGG
This sequence comes from Streptomyces sp. NPDC030820, assembly GCF_055572075.1. Lineage (NCBI taxonomy): Bacteria > Bacillati > Actinomycetota > Actinomycetes > Kitasatosporales > Streptomycetaceae > Streptomyces > Streptomyces sp. NPDC030820. Next base: position 24,741 of record NZ_JBVIEB010000011.1, on the reverse strand, counting down.
CGGGCCGGCTGCCCGCCGTGGTCGCCACGTCCAGCCTGGAGCTGGGTATCGACATGGGCGCCGTCGACCTGGTCGTGCAGGTCGAGTCCCCGCCCTCGGTCGCCTCCGGCCTCCAGCGCGTCGGCCGCGCGGGGCACCAGGTGGGCGCCATCTCCACCGGTGTCGTCTTCCCCAAGTACCGCGGCGACCTCGTCCAGGCGGCCGTGGTCACCGAGCGGATGCGCTCGGGCTCGATCGAGTCCCTGAAGGTGCCGGCGAACCCGCTCGACGTGCTCGCGCAGCAACTGGTCGCGATGACGGCCCTGGACACCTGGCAGTTCGACGACCTGCTCGCCGTGGTCCGCCGTGCGGCCCCCTTCGCCTCGCTCCCCGAGTCGGCGTTCACGGCGGTCCTCGACATGCTCGCGGGCCGCTATCCGTCCGACGCGTTCGCGGAGCTGCGCCCGCGCGTGGTGTGGGACCGCGTGACCGGCGAGATCACCGGCCGCCCGGGCGCCCAGCGCCTCGCCGTCACCTCCGGCGGCACCATCCCCGACCGCGGCCTGTTCGGGGTCTTCCTCGCCGGTTCCGACCCCAAGAAGGGCGGCGGCCGGGTCGGCGAGCTGGACGAGGAGATGGTCTACGAGTCCCGGGTCGGGGACGTCTTCACGCTGGGCACGAGTTCCTGGCGCATCGAGGACATCACCCGCGACCGGGTCCTGGTCTCGCCCGCCCCCGGTGTGCCGGGCCGGCTGCCCTTCTGGAAGGGCGACCAGCTGGGCCGCCCGCTCGAACTGGGCCGCGCGGTGGGGGCGTTCCTGCGCGAGGTCGGCGCGCTGCCCAGGGACGATGCCCGGCTGCGGCTGCTCGCGGCGGGCCTGGACGCCTGGGCGGCGGACAATGTGCTGTCGTACCTGGACGAGCAGCGCGAGGCATGCGGCCATGTCCCGGACGACCGCACGATCGTCGTCGAGCGCTTCCGCGACGAGCTGGGCGACTGGCGGGTCGTCGTCCACTCCCCCTTCGGCGCCCAGGTGCACGCCCCCTGGGCCCTCGCGCTCGGCGCCCGCCTGTCCGAGCGGTACGGCATGGACGCGCAGGTCATGCACGCCGACGACGGCATCGTGCTGCGCCTGCCCGACGCCGACCTGATGGGCCTGGACCTGCTCGACCAGGCACCGATGAAGGCCGGCACGGAGTACGACGCCGACCAGGCACCCGTCGGCGCGGCGGACGTCGCCTTCGACAAGGGCGAGGTCGACCAGATCGTCACCGACCAGGTCGGCGGCTCCGCCCTGTTCGCCTCCCGGTTCCGCGAGTGCGCCGCCCGCGCGCTGCTGCTGCCGCGCCGCAACCCCGGCAAGCGCACGCCGCTGTGGCAACAGCGCCAGCGCGCGGCCCAACTGCTGCAGGTGGCGAGCGAGTTCGGCTCGTTTCCGATCGTCCTGGAGGCCGTCCGCGAATGCCTCCAGGACGTCTTCGACGTCCCCGGGCTCGTCGAGCTGATGGGCGACATCGAGTCCCGCAAGGTCCGCCTGGTCGAGGTCACCACCCCGGAGCCGTCCCCGTTCGCCCGCTCCCTGCTGTTCGGATATGTCGCCCAGTTCCTGTACGAGGGCGACTCCCCGCTCGCCGAGCGCCGCGCCGCCGCGCTGTCCCTGGACTCGCGGCTGCTGGCCGAGCTGCTGGGCCAGGCGGAGCTGCGCGAGCTGCTCGACGCCGAGGTGCTGACCGAGCTGGAGCGCGAGCTGCAGTGGCTCACCGAGGACCGCCGGGTCAAGGACGTGGAGGGCGTGGCCGATGTACTGCGGCTGCTCGGCCCGCTGACCGACGCCGAGCTGGTCGCGCGGGGCGCGGATGCGCAGTGGGCGCGCGAGCTGGCCGGCGCCCGCCGGGCCATCAAGGTCCGGATCGCCGGTGCCGACCACTGGGCGGCGGTCGAGGACGCGGGCCGGCTGCGCGACGCGCTCGGCACGGCACTGCCGGTCGGCGTGCCCGAGGCCTTCACCGAGCCGGTCAAGGACCCGCTGGGCGATCTCCTCGCCCGGTTCGCCCGCACCCACGGCCCGTTCACGTCGGCCACGGCGGCGGCCCGCTTCGGCCTGGGCGTGGCGGTCACCGAGGGCGCCCTGCAGCGGCTCGCCGCGAGCGGCCGGGTGGTGCAGGGCGAGTTCCACCCGGCGGGCATCGGCCAGGAGTGGTGCGACGCGGCCGTACTGCGCCGCCTGCGCCGCCGCTCCCTGGCGGCCCTGCGCCATGAGCTGGAGCCCGTGCCACCGGCGGCGCTGGCCCAGTTCCTGCCCCAGTGGCAGCACATCGGCAGGGGGCACGGTCTGCGCGGCATCGACGGACTGGTGCGCGCCGTCGAGCAGTTGCAGGGCGCCTCCGTGCCCGCCTCCGCACTGGAGAAGCTGGTCCTGCCCTCCCGCGTGGCGAACTACGCACCCGCGATGCTCGACGAACTGACGGCCGCCGGCGAAGTGGTGTGGTCCGGCGCGGGCGCCCTGCCCGGCAAGGACGGCTGGGTCTCCCTCTATCTGGCGGATGCGGCCCCGCTGCTGCTCCCGCCGGCCCACCCCCTGGAGCTGACCGCGCTCCACCAGTCCGTCCTGGACGCCCTCTCCGGCGGCTACGGCCTGTTCTTCCGCCAGATCGCCGACCAGGTCCGTGCCACCACCCACCCCGACGTCACCGACCCCCAACTGGCCGACGCGCTCTGGGATCTGGCTTGGTCGGGCCGGCTCACCAACGACACCCTCGCGCCGATGCGCTCCCTGCTGGGCTCGGGCCGTACGGCGGGCTCGACCGCCCACCGCGCCAAGCGTGCCGTCCCGCGCGGGCGCTACGGCTCCCTGACGGCCGCCGCGCGCACCGCGTCCCGCACCGGTCCGCCGACGGTCGCCGGCCGCTGGTCCCTGCTTCCGACGGCCGAGCCGGACCCCACCGTGCGCGCACACGCGCTGGCCCGCACCCTGCTGGACCGGCACGGCGTGGTCACCCGCGGGGCGGTCGCCGCGGAGGGGATCGAGGGCGGCTTCTCGGCGGTGTACCGCGTGCTGTCCGCGTTCGAGGAGAGCGGCCAGGCGCGGCGCGGCTATGTGGTCGAGGGCCTGGGCGCGGCCCAGTTCGCCATGGACGGCGCGGTGGACCGACTCCGCGCGGTGTCCAACGCCCGCGACCGCGGCGAGAGCCTGACCGCCGCGGACCCCCGGGGCGGCTTCCCGAGTCCCTCGGACGGCTTTGCCGCACCGCCGTTCCCGAACGAGTTCACCGGAAGCGACGGCCCACCCCACGAACACCCCCTCCCCGGCGCCTTCGACGGGTCGGACGGCGGCTTCGCCCACCCCGGCCTCGACGGCGACTTCACCTGGCCACCGGCAGACCCCCCGCCCGGCCCCGGCGACTATGTCTCGCCCCGCGACCTCGCCGACCCCTTCGCCTCCCCCGGCTACGGCGGCCCCAGAGGCGGCTCAGCCGGCGCCTACGGCTCACCGGCGCACCGGGGCTACGGCGGCGGTCGTACGAGCACGACCGCACCTGACCCACGTGCCGTGGTCCTCGCCGCGGCCGATCCCGCCAACGCGTACGGCGCGGCCCTGTCCTGGCCCGAGCCGCCGACCGGGGCCGGGCACAAACCGGGCCGCAAGGCGGGCTCGCTGGTCGTCCTGGTGGAGGGCGAGCTGACGCTGTACATGGAGCGCGGCGGCAAGACCCTGCTGGCCTGGCCCGCCACCCCGGACACCGCGGCCCCGGACGACCCCCGGCTCCGTACGGCCGCGGAGGCCCTGGCCGCGGCGGCCCGCGCGGGTTCCCTCGGCACGGTCGCGGTCGAGCGGATCAACGGCGCCCAGGCCCTGACCTCGCCGATAGGCACCCTTCTCGAAGCAGCGGGCTTCGTGGCCACACCGCGCGGCCTGCGCCTGAGAGCGTGACCGCCGACGGGCGGCCGCGCCGCCACCGCCACCCGAACGCCCGCCTCACCCAACCGTGGCACCCTTGACGCATGCCCGAAGGTGACACGGTCTGGCAGGCCGCGAGGCGGCTGCACGAGGCCCTCGCGGGCAAGGCACTGACCCGCAGCGACTTCCGTGTGCCGAAGTACGCGACGGTCGACCTCACGGGTCGCACGGTGCTGAGCACGGTCCCGCGCGGCAAACACCTCCTCACCCGGTTCGAGGGCGGTCTGACCCTCCACACGCATCTGCGGATGGAGGGCGCCTGGAAGGTGTACGGCACCGGCGAGCGCTGGCGGGGCGGCCCGGCACACCAGATCCGGGCGATCCTCGGCACCGCCGACCGTACGGCCGTGGGCTACCGGCTCCAGGTCCTGGAGCTGCTGCGCACGACCGAGGAGGAGCGGGTCGTCGGCCACCTGGGCCCCGACCTGCTCGGCCCGGACTGGGACCCCGAGCGCGCCCTCGCCAACCTCCTCGCCGACCCCGCCCGCCCGCTCGGCGAGGCCCTGCTCGACCAGCGCAACCTCGCCGGCATCGGCAACATCTACAAGAGCGAGCTGTGTTTCCTGCTGGCTGTCACCCCGTGGCTGCCGGTCGGCGCGCTCCCCGCGGACCGCACCGAGAAGCTGCCCGCGCTCGCCAAGAGGCTCCTGGAGGCGAACCGCGACCGCCCGGTCCGCCAGACCACAGGCCTGCACCGGCACGACCTGTTCGTCTACGGCCGCGCACCCCGCCCCTGCCTGCGTTGCCACACCCCGGTCCGCGTGGCCGACCAGGGCGACGGCTCCCGGGAACGCCCCACCTACTGGTGCCCCACCTGCCAGACGGGCCCGGCCCCGGCCCCCGGCTCACCGCAACACCGGCAAGACCGCCGGCCCCGCCGCACCACCTGACGCCCCGCCCCACACCGCTCCGGCACCGTCGGCACTGGCGTTGTCGGACCGGCATCGGCGGCCTGCCAAGGTAATTGACGGACCGTCAGAAGCGGTCGTAGCGTCGCTCCATGCCCCTCACCGCGTACGACCTCACCGGACGCACCGCATTCGTCACCGGAGCCGCCGGTGGTATCGGCCGGGCCTCCGCCGTGCTGCTCGCCGAGGCGGGGGCGACCGTGCACTGCGCCGACCGGGACGCGGACGGCCTGCAGGGCACGGCGGAGCTGATCGAGAAACGCGGCGGCAGGGCCCGTACGCATGTCCTGGACGTCACCGACCGGGCCCGGCTCGCCGAGGCCGTCCGGTCCTGCGAGCGCCTGGACGTGATGGCGGCAATCGCCGGGATCATGCACAGCAGCCCCGTGCTGGAGACCCGTGACGAGGATCTCGACCGGGTGCTGAACATCAATTTCAAGGGCGTGCTGCACGCCTGCCAGGAGGCGGCCCGTTCGATGCTGGCCCATGACACTCGGGGCAGCATCGTGACCATGGCCTCCGGCGCGGTCGACACCGGAGGCCCCGGGCTGCTCTGCTACGGCGCGGCGAAGGCGGCCGTGGTCCAGCTCACCAGGACGCTGGCCACCGAGGTCGGCCGGCACGGCATCCGGGTCAACGCGATCGCTCCGGGCTGGATCCGCACCCCGATGACCGACCGCCACGACCGCGAGACACAGGCGCACACCGAGGGCGTGATGGCCCGCATGGCACCGCTGGGCCGGGTCGGTGAGCCGGATGACGTCGCTCACGCGGTGCTGTACCTGGCGTCGGACGCCTCGGCGTTCACTACGGGTCAGATACTTCGCCCGAACGGGGGTGTGGCGATGCCCTGGTAGCGTCCTGCGCCCGCCAGACGGCCATCCAGCGGCCCTTCGGCACCGCCCCCACCGCGTGCCCCTTGGGGACGCAGTGCACGGGCAGCAGGCTCACCCCCCACCCGCCGGCCGCGACGGCGCCTTCCAGCACGCCCGCGCCCTGCCCCAGAGCGATCCGGAGCACGGCCCACCACCACACGGCCGCGAACCCCAGCCCGACCGCCCAACGCACTGTCCGTGCCACCATGCCCGCCACCACCTCCTGCCGGACGCTAGACCTCCGCCCGCCCGGCGGGGAAGGCGCACCACGGGCTCACCGGTGCACGCACATCAGCCCATCGGCACCTGAACAGCACCGGCAACCGACCCCGGCCAGAACACCTACGCGTTCTCCGCCTGGAACATCCAGTGATGCTTCTCCAGATCCGCCGTGATCCCGATGAAGATGTCTTGGGACACCGGATCCGGCTCCGCCGTGGCCGCCACCCGCACCCGCATCCCGGCGATCACCGCGCCGAGCGCGTCCACCATCGCCCCGACCGCGTCCCCGTCCTTGATCCAGCCCGCCGGAGTGGTGCTGATGCCGCTGCCGGAGGCCACCGTGGCGGCGCGCCCGTCCGGCGGTACGCCCAGGGCCGAGGCCCGCTCGGCCACCGTGTCGGAGTGGGTGCGCGCGGAGGCGACGACCTCGTCGAGCTGGAGGTGGATGGAGCGGAAGCGGGGCCCGACGATGTTCCAGTGGATCTGCTTGGCGACCAGCGAGAGGTCCACCAGGTCGACGAGGGCACCCTGCAGTGCCTCGGCCACGGTCTTCAGGTCCGCGTCGGCCAATGGGCTCTTCACGACATGCATCCGCTTCCTCCGGTGCTTCGGCGCCGTCACGTCCCTCCACCATGACCGCACCGACCGACCCCGGCAAACGGGCACAAAAGTGAAACAAGTCGCACATGCGACCGGTAAAGCGAAAGCCCCGGCCACGCTCCCCGGGGTTCATCCCGAGAAGCCCGGCCGGGGCCTCATATGTTCGCTAGGCCGCGCACGCGTGCGTCACGCGGCAACCACGTCCACTGCCTCCGCGGGCGCCTTGATGGTCACCCGTTCCGGTGGCACACCGGTCACCGAGACGGAACCCAGCATCGGACGGACCGGCGTGGGCACGGGCTCGGTGGCCGCGGCGGACTGGGCCAGTTCGGCGAGCGCCAGCTCGTCGCTCACTTCTCGCATGAGTTCCGACATCCGTACGTCCAGCGCGTCGCAGATGGCGGCGAGCAGCTCGGAGGAAGCCTCCTTCTGCCCCCGCTCCACCTCGGAGAGATAGCCGAGTGAGACTCGGGCGGACGAGGAGACTTCGCGCAGAGTACGGCCCTGGCGTTGGCGCTGCCGACGCAGCACGTCACCCAGCAGGCGACGGAGCAGAATCATCGGTGGCTCCCTCCTCGGACCGCGTAGCCGCATCCTTCTCGCCCCACCGTACCGCCTCGCGCTGCGGCCGTGCGGGGAGCGATGTCGTGTTCACTCAGGGCTGCAAACATCAAAACCCCCCGTTCCGTTCCGTATCCTGTGCCCGCTCATTACCGGTCTGTTCGCCCGCCAGCTGCTCGAGGAGCACTGCGAGTACGCTCCGTACACTCTCCATACGAATTTCCGCACGGCTGCCGTTCAACCGCAGGGCTTCCACTTTTCCGCCACCGGCAGAACCAGGGCGATCGGTGAGCGGCCCGTCGACGGCCACGAAGACCGTCCCGACGGGCTTGCCGTCCTGCGGTTCGGGGCCCGCGACTCCGGTGGTCGCGATGCCCCAGTCGGCGCCCAGAACCTTCCGTACGCCGGCTGCCATCTCGCCCGCCACCTGCGGGTCCACCGCTCCTCGCTGCGCCAGCAGGGTGGCGTCGACGCCCAGCAGCTCATGCTTCAGCTCGGTGGCGTAGGCGGTGACCGAACCCCGGAACACCTTGGACGCTCCGGGGACCGAGGTGATCTCCGCCGCCACCAGGCCACCGGTGAGCGACTCGGCGACGGAGAGGGTCTCGCCCCTCACGGTCAGTAGTCGCACCAGTTCGGTGGCCTGCGAGCTCACGCTTCCTTCTCCTCCAACGCCGCAGCGCGCTCGGCGATTCCCCGCCTGCGCAGCACAATGGCTTGTCTTACGTAGTCGAGTCCTGTGACGACGGTGAGGACGACCGCCACGGCCATCACCCAGAACCTCAGCGTGGCCAGCCATCCCGTCAGCGCCAGGATGTACATCCCGACCGCGACCCCCTGGGTGAGGGTCTTGAGCTTGCCGCCGCGGCTGGCCGGGATCACGCCGTAGCGAATGACCAGAAAACGAAGCAGCGTGACGCCGAGTTCCCGGCCGAGGATGACGGCCGTCACCCACCACGGCAGATCGCCCAGGGCCGACAGACAGATCAGCGCCGCCCCCATGATCGCCTTGTCGGCGATGGGGTCGGCGATCTTCCCGAAGTCGGTGACCAGGTTGTAGGTACGCGCCAGATGCCCGTCGAACAGGTCGGTGATCATGGCGATGGCGAAGGCCGCCCAGGCCAGCGAGCGCCAGGCCGGGTCATAGCCGCCGTTCGCCAGCATCAGCGCCACGAAGCCGGGCACCAGGAGCAGCCGGAGCATGGTCAGCAGATTGGCCACGTTCCAGACGCTCGCCTGGTTGACGGCCGCGGCCGCGATCTTCCCGCCGCGCGCGGGCCTGCCGCCACTGTCGGGACCTGGAGCAGAAGCGGAGACCTCGGACCGAGCGCCGTCGGCAGCGGCGGCGGAACTCCGCGCGCCGTGCGCGCCGGAGGAGCCACCCGCGGCGGATGCCGGGACTCCGGTCATCTGCCCGCCTCCTCACTGCACGCGAGCGAGCCGGTCAGCGGCTCGGCCACCAGGTCGACGCCTTCCGTACCAATCACCTTCGCCTCGACCATACGTCCGACGGTCAGGCCCGCGCCGCTCGTGAGCAGAACCTGGCCGTCGGTCTCGGGCGCCTGGTGCGCGGCACGGCCGTAGACGCCCTCTTCCTCGTCGACGGACTCGACCAGGACCTGCACGGTCGCGCCGACGCGCTCCTCGGCGCGCTGCGAGACGAGTTCCTCGGCCAGCCGGGACACCCGGGCCAGGCGCTCGGCCACGATGTCCTCGTCGAGCTTGTTGTCGTAGGTCGCGGCCTCGGTGCCCTCCTCGTCGGAGTAGCCGAAGACACCGATGGCGTCCAGGCGCGCGCCGTTCAGGAAGCGCTCCAGCTCGGCCAGGTCCGCCTCGCTCTCGCCGGGGAAGCCGACGATGAAGTTGGAGCGCACACCGGCCTCGGGCGCCTTGGAGCGGATCGTGTCGAGCAGTTCCAGGAAGCGGTCCGTGTCGCCGAACCGGCGCATGGCGCGCAGCACGCCGGGCGCGGAGTGCTGGAAGGACAGGTCGAAGTACGGGGCGACCTTCGGGGTGGAGGTCAGCACGTCGATCAGACCCGGGCGCATCTCGGCCGGCTGCAGATAGCTCACCCGCAACCGCTCGATGCCGTCGACCTCGGCCAGGTCCGGCAGCAGGGACTCCAGCAGACGGATGTCGCCCAGGTCCTTGCCGTAGGAGGTGTTGTTCTCGGAGACCAGCATGATCTCCTTCACGCCCTGCTCGGCCAGCCATCGCGTCTCGTTCAGCACGTCGCTGGGGCGGCGGGAGATGAAGGAGCCGCGGAAGGACGGGATGGCGCAGAAGGAGCAGCGCCGGTCGCAGCCGGAGGCGAGCTTCACCGAGGCCACCGGGGAGCCGTCGAGGCGGCGGCGCAGGGGCGCGCGGGGGCCGGAGGCGGGCGCCACGCCCTCCGGGAGATCGGCAGGGGCATGCCCGGGCAGGGCGACGGACGCGGCCGATTCCTGGCGCTCGGCCGGGCTGATCGGGAGCAGCTTGCGCCGGTCGCGCGGGGTGTGGGAGGCGTGGACGCCGCCGGACAGAATGGTCTGCAGGCGGTCGGAGATGTTCACGTAGTCGTCGAAGCCGAGCACGCCGTCGGCCTCGGGCAGCGCCTCGGCCAGCTCCTTGCCGTACCGCTCGGCCATGCAGCCCACCGCCACGACGGCCTGGGTTCTCCCATGGTCCTTGAGGTCGTTGGCCTCGAGGAGGGCGTCGACGGAGTCCTTCTTCGCGGCCTCGACGAAGCCACACGTGTTGACCACGGCGACATCGGCGTCCGCGGCGTCCTCGACGAGCTGCCAGCCGTCCGCCTCCAAACGGCCTGCGAGCTCCTCCGAGTCCACCTCGTTACGGGCGCAGCCGAGAGTGACGAGTGCGACGGTACGGCGTTCAGGCATGGGCTCAAGAGTACTTCGTCTCACTGACAGCCCACGTCGACGGGGTTGGCCGATCTTGGCCAACCCCGTCACACACGCTCTGCCCAAGGGCCGCTCAGCCCGCCACCGGGTCGCCCTTCGTGTAGGTGAGGCGCTCCACCTGGCCCGCCTGGAAGTTGTCGTCGATCTTCTTGCCGTTGACGTACAGCTCGATCGCGCCGGCGTCGCCGAGGATCAGGTTGATCTTGGAGCTGTCCTGGAAGGTCTTGGACTCGCCCTTCCTCAGCAGCCCGTCGAAGAGCATCCGGCCGTTGTGGTCCTTGGCCGAGATCCAGCTGCGTCCGTTGGGCGCGCTGATCTGGACGGTCACCTTGTCCTGGGGCGCGGCGGCGATGGCGCTGTCGGAGGGCTCGGTGCTCGGTGCGGCGGGCTTGGCCTTCTTCGGCGTGGGCGAGGCGGACTTGCCCGCCGCGGGCGTGCCGCTACCCCCGGCGACCTGCGACTTCGCGTCGTTGCCCGAGTCGCTGCCCTTGACCGCGGTGAAGCCGACGAAGCCGATCACGACGACGATCGCGGCGACCATGGCGGCGGTCCAGTTCGGCCCGCGCCGCTCCGGCCGGATCCGCTCGGCCTCGAACAGGGGTGCTGCCGGGGTGGGTGCGGGACGGCCGCCGTGCTCGGCGTCGTACTGGGTGATCAGGGGTGCGGGATCGAGATGGACGGCCTTGGCCAGCGTGCGGATGTGCCCGCGGGCGTACACATCGCCGCCACAGGGGGCGAAGTCGTCCGCCTCGATGGCGTGGATGATGGCGATACGGACACGAGTGGCAGTGCTGACGTCGTCCACGGTGAGCCCGGCCGCGATCCGCGCCTGCTGCAGGGCACGGCCCACGGAGACACGGGCTTCCTGGGACTCGTCTTGCAACGGACGCTCGTCTTCAGGGGAGTTGCCGATGGACACGGGGGCGCCTTTCGAGCGTGTAGCCACCTGTGCTGGAAGCTCAGTCTAGGGGGGGTACGAAAGGGTGGGGCAACCGGGCGGTCTGACTTTGCACACCATAGGAATGGCCGGACATTCCTATAGTTCGACAGGCAGGTACCCCATCGTGGGACGCCTATCTGTCCTTTCGCTCAACTGGACGTACGACAAAGGGAAACGGTTGCTCGCCGCTCCCTAACGGGTGGATCACGGACGATGCCGCCACCCGGCGTAACCGGCGTCCGCCGGACGGCCCTTCGCCCTACTCCCCAGACTCCCCGCGGATCAGGGCGAGCACGCCGTCCAGCTCATCAGGCTTCACGAGAACGTCACGTGCCTTGGATCCCTCGCTCGGGCCCACGACGCCCCGGGACTCCATGAGGTCCATGAGCCGCCCGGCCTTGGCGAAGCCGACACGCAGCTTGCGCTGGAGCATGGAGGTCGACCCGAACTGGGTGGAGACGACCAGCTCGGCCGCCTGGCACAGCAGGTCCAGGTCGTCGCCGATGTCCTCGTCGATCTCCTTCTTCTGCTTGCTGCCGACCGTGACGTCGTCCCGGAAGACCGGCGCCATCTGGTCCTTGCAGTGCTGTACGACGGCCGCGACCTCCGCCTCGGTGACGAACGCGCCCTGCATACGGGTCGGCTTGTTCGCGCCCATCGGCAGGAACAGGCCGTCGCCCTTGCCGATCAGCTTCTCGGCGCCGGGCTGGTCCAGGATGACCCGGGAGTCGGCGAGCGAGGAGGTGGCGAAGGCGAGCCGGGAGGGCACGTTGGCCTTGATCAGACCGGTGACCACGTCGACCGACGGACGCTGGGTGGCGAGCACCAGATGGATGCCGGCCGCGCGCGCGAGCTGGGTGATGCGCACGATCGCGTCCTCGACGTCGCGCGGGGCGACCATCATCAGGTCGGCCAGCTCGTCCACGATCACCAGCAGGTACGGGTACGGCTGCAGCTCGCGCTCGCTGCCCTCCGGCGGCTTGACCTTGCCGTCGCGGACGGCCTGGTTGAAGTCGTCGATGTGCCGGTAGCCGTAGGCCGCCAGGTCGTCGTAGCGCAGGTCCATCTCGCGTACGACCCACTGCAGCGCCTCGGCGGCCCGCTTGGGGTTGGTGATGATCGGCGTGATCAGATGCGGGATGCCCTCGTAGGCGGTCAGTTCCACCCGCTTGGGGTCGACCAGGATCATCCGGACGTCCTCCGGGGTCGCCCGCATCATGACCGAGGTGATCAGACAGTTGATGCAGGACGACTTGCCGGAACCGGTCGCACCGGCGACCAGCATGTGCGGCATCTTCGCCAGCGAGTGCATCACGTACCCGCCCTCGACGTCCTTGCCGAAGGCGACGAGCATCGGGTCGTCGTCCTCGGCGGACTCCGCGAGGCGCAGCACGTCGCCGAGGTTGACCATCTCCCGGTCGGTGTTCGGGATCTCGATGCCGACCGCGGACTTGCCGGGGATGGGGCTGATGATCCTGACGTCCGGGCTGGCGACGGCGTACGCGATGTTCTTGGTCAGCGCGGTGATCCGCTCGACCTTCACGGCGGGGCCGAGTTCGACCTCGTAGCGGGTGACCGTCGGGCCGCGGGTGAAGCCGGTGACGGCCGCGTCGACCTTGAACTCGGTGAAGACCTGGGTGAGCGAGGCGACGACGGCGTCGTTGGCCTCGCTGCGCGCTTTGCCGGGACCACCGCGCGTCAGGAGGTCCAGCGACGGCAGCGCGTAGGTGATGTCCCCGGAGAGCTGGAGCTGCTCCGCGCGCGGCGGCAGGTCGCGCGGCTCCTCGGGGGCCTTCTTGGTCAGGTCGGGGACGATCCCGGCCGTGAGCTTCTCCTGCTTGGGGCGCGCGGCCGGGACCGGCGCGGGGGCGGGCGCGGGGGTCGGCGCCGGGGTGGGCACCGGCGTGGTCTCCTCACGGTCGCCCACGCTGACGCCCAGGGTGAGGTCCGCGACCAGCGGGGAGGGCGGCATGCCGTGCAGCACCGCGCCGTCGAGCGCCGCGGCGGCGGCCGCCGCGACGTCCACGGCGTCCATCCGGCGCTGTGGATCCGGCTGGGGCACCGCGGAGCGCCTGGGGCGGCCACGGCGCCGCGAGAGGGCCTCCTCCTCGGCGCTTTCGGGGTCGTACGCCTGGGGGGCGGACGAGCGCTTGCGGGAGCGCGCGGGCAGCGCCTCGCGCCACTGTTCGTCGTAGCGCTCGTCGTCCTCGGTGAACTCCTCCGCCTCGTGGTCGTGCAGCACTCCCAGGCGTACGCCGAGCGCCCGCAGCCGCTGCGGGATGGCGTTGACCGGGGTGGCGGTCACCACGAGCAGCCCGAAGATCGTCAGCAGCACCAGCAGCGGTACGGCGAGCGCGTCGCTCATGGAGTACGTCAGCGGGGTGGCCGCCGCCCAGCCGATGAGGCCGCCGGCGTCCCTTATGGCCTGCATGCCGTCGCTGCGGGCGGGCGAGCCGCAGGCGATGTGGACCTGCCCGAGCACGCCGATGACGAGGGCGGACAGGCCGATCACGATCCGCCCGTTGGCCTCGGGCTGCTCCGGGTGCCGGACGAGCCGTACGGCGATCACCGCGAGCAGGATCGGCACCAGCAGGTCCAGTCGGCCGAAGGCACCGGTGACGAGGATCTCCACGAGGTCGCCGACCGGGCCCTTCAGGTCGGCCCAGGTGCCGGCGGCGACGATCAGTGCGATGCCGAACAGCAGCAGCGCGATGCCGTCCTTGCGGTGGGCCGGATCGAGGTTCCGCGCGCCCTGCCCTATGCCGCGGAAGACGGCGCCGACGGCGTGCGCGAGGCCCAGCCAGAGGGCGCGCACGAGTCGGTACACGCCCCCGGTGGGGCTGGGCGCCGGCTTCGGCGGCGCGGCCTTTCTGGCCGGGGCCTTCTTGGCGGGCGCCTTCTTGGCCGGAGCCTTCTTCGCTGCGGCCTTCTTCGCCGGAGCCTTCGCGGGAGCAGCCGCCTTCCTGGCGGTCTGCTTCTTGGCTGCGGAGGGACGTGAGGCCATGGGTGTGAGGTTACCGGGGGAGACGACAGCGGACACGTGTGCCCACAGCTTCACCCGTTCGTGTCGCCCTTGTCGACGACCGGAACTGACGCACGCTCATGGGCAACCGCCGCCTGGGTGTATGTCAGTTCTGTGCCGGCACCGACGAGCCGCCGGGGCCGGCGCCCGGCTCCAGGGCGTCGAGCGCGCGCCGCAACCCGGTGAGTTTGCGCTCCAGATGGGCCGCCGTGGCCACCGCGGCCGCGTCCGCCGAATCGTCGTCCAACTGCTTGGACAGCGCCTCGGCCTGCTCCTCCACGGCCGCGAGCCGCGCGGACAGCTCGGCGAGCAGCCCGGCGGACTCCTTGCCGCCGACCATGCCCTTGCCGCCGCCCTCCAACTGCAGCCGCAGCAGCGCAGCCTGCTCCCGCAGCTGGCAGTTCTTCATGTACAGCTCGACGAACACCGAGACCTTCGCGCGCAGCACCCACGGGTCGAAGGGCTTGGAGATGTAGTCGACCGCGCCCGCCGCATAGCCCCGGAAGGTGTGGTGCGGGCCGTGGTTGATCGCCGTGAGGAAGATGATCGGGATGTCCCGGGTCCGCTCGCGCCGCTTGATGTGCGCGGCGGTCTCGAACCCGTCCATGCCCGGCATCTGGACGTCCAGCAGAATGACCGCGAAATCGTCCGTGAGCAGTGCCTTGAGCGCTTCCTCCCCGGACGATGCCCGCACCAGCGTCTGATCGAGCGCCGAGAGGATCGCCTCCAGCGCCAGCAGATTCTCCGGCCGGTCATCGACCAGGAGGATCTTGGCCTTCTGCACCATGGCCCGCCCTCCTCGCCCCGGCGGTACACCGGGCGCCGCCCCAGGGGACGACTCCCTTTCGCCGCCCGTCCTTGTGCCGGTCATCGTAGCCGCACCCCGCCCGTCGCCACACCCTGTCACCGCGATGTCACTGTGCACATAGCGGAAACGCGGCACGGGTCGGCATGGTTCCCGGAATCCCGCATTCCCATACGTTCGCAGGCCACCCTAAGCCGTACCTTCGCCCTCACCTCTAGTGGACAACTCCCGACCCACGCCAAGGGTTCCCCGGGTGTTCACATCCCGGTGCGCCGATCTCGTCACTTCCCACCCATCCACTGCTGCATCACGGCCAGCAGATGATCCGGGTCGACCGGCTTGGTCACATAGTCGGAGGCACCGGACTCGATCGCCTTCTCCCGGTCGCCCTTCATCGCCTTCGCGGTCAGCGCGATGATCGGCAGCCCGGCGAACTGCGGCATCCTGCGGATCGCCGTGGTCGTCGCGTACCCGTCCATCTCCGGCATCATGATGTCCATCAGCACGACCGCCACGTCGTCGTGCTGCTCCAGCACCTCGATGCCCTCGCGGCCGTTCTCGGCGTACAGCACCGACAGACCGTGCTGCTCCAGGACGCTGGTCAGGGCGAACACATTGCGGATGTCGTCGTCGACGATCAGCACCTTCTCGCCGCCGAACCGCACCCCGCGCGCGGACTGCGGCCCGCTGTCCTGCTCGGGCACCGTCGACCACGGCTCGGGCCGCAGCTCGCCCTGCGGCAGACCCCGGCGCCGGCGCCGGAAGAGCGCCGCGGGACCGTTCTGCGTCTCCCGGTACGACTTCACCTCGGCCGGGGTCTCGATCTCCACGGCGGACAGCTCGGAGGACCGCTCGGCCTCGGAGGCCAGCAGCTCGCCCGCCTCCAGCGGGGGCACCGACTGCTGGTAGCCCTGCGGCGGCAGCTCGCTCGGGTGCAGCGGCAGGTACAGCGTGAACGTCGAGCCACGCCCCGGTTCGCTCTGCGCGTGGATCTCACCGCCGAGCAGCTGCGCGATCTCCCGGGAGATCGACAGGCCGAGGCCGGTGCCGCCGTACTTGCGGCTGGTCGTGCCGTCCGCCTGCTTGAACGCCTCGAAGATCACCCGCATCTTGCTGGCCGCGATGCCGATGCCGGTGTCCGTCACCGAGAACGCGATCAGCGGTCCGTCCGGATCGGTCAGCGAGCCGGCCTCCAGCAGCTGCTCGCGGATGCCCACCGGAACGTCGGCGCCGGCCGGCCTGATCACCAGCTCCACCGACCCGGAGTCGGTGAACTTCACCGCGTTCGACAGCAGGTTGCGCAGCACCTGCAGCAGCCTCTGCTCGTCGGTGTGCAGGGTGGCGGGCAGCTCCGGGGAGACCCGTACGGACAGGTCCAGGCCCTTCTCCGCGGTCAGCGGCCGGAAGGTGGCCTCCACGTAGTCCACGAGCTGCACGAGCGCGATGCGCGTCGGGGAGACGTCCATCTTGCCCGCCTCGACCTTCGACAGGTCGAGGATGTCGTTGATCAGCTGGAGCAGGTCCGAGCCGGCGCCGTGGATGGTCTCGGCGAACTCCACCTGCTTCGGCGAGAGGTTGCCCTCGGCGTTGTCGGCGAGCAACTTGGCCAGAATCAGCAGCGAGTTGAGCGGCGTACGCAGCTCGTGCGACATGTTGGCGAGGAACTCGCTCTTGTAGCGCATCGACACCGCGAGCTGCTCGGCGCGCTCCTCAAGGACCTGCCGGGCCTCCTCGATCTCGGTGTTCTTCACCTCGATGTCGCGGTTCTGCCGGGCCAGCAGCTCGGCCTTCTCCTCCAGTTCGGCGTTGGAGGCCTGCAGCGCCTTCTGCCGGTTCTCCAACTCGGCCGACCGCTCGCGGAGTTGCTCGGTCAGTTCCTGCGACTGCTTCAGCAGCTGCTCGGTCTTGGTGTTGACCGAGATGGTGTTGACGCTCGTCGCGATCATCTCGGCGATCTGGTTGAGGAAGTCCTTCTGGATCTGCGTGAACGGCGTGAAGGAGGCGAGCTCGATCACACCGAGCACATTGCCCTCGAACAGCACCGGCAGCACGATCACCTGCGCCGGCGGGGCCTCGCCGAGGCCGGAGGAGATCTTCAGATAGCCGCTGGGCGCGTTCTCCACCAGGATCGTGCGCTTCTCCTGGGCGGCCGTGCCGACCAGCGCCTCACCGGGCCGGAACGACGTCGGCATGGAGCCCATCGAGTAGCCGTACGAGCCGAGCATCCGCAGCTCGTAGTTGTCCTCGCCGTCGCCGGCGTCCTTGCCCTCCATGAGCGGCATCGTCAGGAAGAACGCGCCGTGCTGCGCGGAGACGACCGGCGTCAGCTCGCTCATGATCAGCGAGGCCACGTCCTCCAGGTCCCGGCGGCCCTGCATGAGGCCGGAGATACGGGCCAGGTTGCCCTTGAGCCAGTCCTGCTCCTTGTTGGCGATCGTGGTGTCGCGCAGGTTGGCGATCATCTTGTTGATGTAGTCCTGCAGCTCCTGGATCTCGCCGGACGCGTCGACGTCGATCTTCAGGTTCAGGTCGCCTCGGGTCACCGCGGTCGCCACGCGCGCGATGGCACGCACCTGCCGGGTCAGGTTCCCGGCCATCTCGTTCACCGACTCGGTCAGGTCCCGCCAGGTGCCGTCGACGTCACGCACGCGTGCCTGGCCGCCGAGCTGTCCCTCCGTGCCCACCTCGCGGGCCACGCGCGTGACCTCCTCGGCGAAGCTGGACAGCTGATCAACCATGGTGTTGATCGTCGTCTTCAGTTCAAGGATCTCGCCGCGCGCGTCAATGTCGATCTTCTTCGTCAGGTCACCCTTGGCGATGGCCGTGGTGACCATGGCGATGTTCCGCACCTGACCGGTCAGGTTGGACGCCATCTGGTTCACGGACTCGGTCAGGTCCTTCCAGGTGCCGGCCACACCCGGTACGTGCGCCTGGCCACCCAGGATGCCGTCCGTGCCCACCTCGCGGGCCACCTTGGTGACCTGGTCGGCGAACGAACTCAGCGTCTTCACCATGATGTTGATCGTGTCGGCGAGCTGCGCGACCTCACCGCGCGCCTCGATCGTCACCTGCCGCGTCAGGTCGCCGTTGGCGACCGCCGAGGCGACCTGGGAGATGTTCCGCACCTGCATGGTCAGGTTGTTGGCCATGAGGTTGACGTTGTTGCTGAGGTCCTTCCAGATACCGGTGACACCCGGCACGGTTGCCTGGCCGCCCAGGATGCCCTCGGTACCCACCTCACGGGCCACCCGGGTCACCTGCTCGGCGAAACTGGACAGCTGATCAACCATCGTGTTGACCGTCGTGACGAGCTCAAGAATCTCGCCCTTCGCGTCAACGGTGATCTTCTTCGACAGGTCGCCCTTGGCGACCGCGGTCGTGACCTCGGCGATGTTGCGCACCTGGATCGTCAGGTTGTTCGCCATGAAGTTCACGGACTGCGTGAGGTCCTTCCAGGTCCCGGAGACCCCCTGCACCTCGGCCTGACCGCCGAGGATGCCCTCCGTACCCACCTCACGGGCCACTCGCGTGACCTCCTGGGCGAACGACGACAGCTGGTCCACCATCGTGTTCAGCGTGTTCTTCAGCTCCAGGATCTCCCCGCGCGCGTCCACGGTGATCTTCTGGGAGAGGTCACCGCGCGCCACGGCCGTCGCGACCTGCGCGATGTTGCGCACCTGGGCCGTCAGGTTGCCGGCCATGCCGTTCACCGAGTCGGTCAGGTCCCGCCAGACGCCGGCCACACCGGGCACCTGCGCCTGACCGCCGAGGCGGCCCTCGGTACCCACGTCCCGCGCCACCCGGGTCACCTGGTCGGCGAAGGCGGACAGCTGATCAACCATCGTGTTGATCGTGTTCTTCAGCTCAAGAATCTCACCGCGCGCGTCGACGTCGATCTTCTGCGACAGGTCACCGCGCGCCACGGCCGTCGTCACCTGGGCGATCTGCCGCACCTGCGAGGTCAGGTTGCCGGCCATGAAGTTGACGGAGTCCGTCAACTCCTTCCACGTGCCCGACACGCCGTCCACCCGGGCCTGACCGCCCAGCCGGCCCTCCGTACCCACGTCCCGGGCCATCCGCGTGACCTGGTCGGCGAAGCTCGACAGCTGGTCCACCATCGTGTTGACGGTGTTCTTCAGCTTCAGCATCTCGCCGGAGACGTCCACGGTGACCTTCTGCGACAGGTCGCCGTTGGCCACCGCCGTCGTCACCTGGGCGATGTTGCGCACCTGGCCGGTCAGGTTCCGGAACGCGGTGTTGACGGAGTCCGTCAGGTCCTTCCAGGCACCGGCCGCCCCCGGCACCTGCGCCTGACCGCCCAGCTCACCCTCGACACCGATCTCCCGCGCGACCCGCGTCACCTCGGCACCGAACGCCGACAGCTGGTCCACCATCCCGTTGACGGTGTTCTTCAGCTCCAGCATCTCGCCGGCCACGTCGACCGTGACCTTCTGCGACAGATCACCGCTGGCCACGGCCGTCGTCACGGTGGCGATGTCCCGCACCTGGGTGGTCAGGTTCCGGAAGACGGTGTTGACGGAGTCCGTCAGGTCCTTCCACGTACCGGCGGCGCCCGGCACGTTCGCCTGCCCGCCGAGCCGGCCCTCCGCGCCGACCTCGTTCGCCACGCGCGTGACCTCGTCCGCGAAGATCCGCAGCGTCTCGGTCATCTGGTTGATCGTCTCGGCGAGCTGCGCCACCTCACCGCGCGCCGGAACCGTCACCTTCTGCGACAGGTCGCCACTGGCGACGGCCGTCGTGACCTGGGAGATCCCGCGGACCTGTGCGGTCAGGTTGCCCGCCATCGTGTTGACGGAGTCGGTCAGCTCCTTCCACACCCCGGCCACGCCCGGCACCTGCGCCTGACCGCCCAGGATGCCCTCGGTGCCCACCTCACGGGCGACCCGGGTCACCTCCACGGAGAAGGACGACAGCTGCTCCACCATCGTGTTGACGGTGTTCTTCAGCTCCAGCATCTCGCCGGCGACCTGCACGGTCACCTTGCGTGACAGGTCACCCCGGGCGACCGCCGTCGTCACCAGCGCGATGTCGCGCACCTGGGCGGTCAGCTGCCGCGCCATGGTGTTGACGGACTCCGTCAGGTCCTTCCACGAACCGGACATACCGCGCACCCGGGCCTGACCGCCGAGCTTGCCCTCGGTGCCGACCTCGCTGGCCACGCGCGTGACCTCGTCCGTGAACGTCGACAGCTGGTCGACCAGGTTGTTGACGGTACGGCCGACCTTCAGGAACTCGCCCCGCAACGGGTGCCCGGTGCCGCCGTCCAGTGCCTGGGTCCGCAGCTCCATCCGCGGTGACAGATCGCCTTCGGCGACCGCGGTGAGCACCCGGCCGACCTCCGAAACCGGCCATACGAGATCGTCGACGAGCGCGTTGGAGGCGTCGATCGCGGACGCCCAGGAGCCCTCGCAGGCCCCCTTCTCCAGCCGCTCGGTGAGCTTGCCCTCACGGCCCACCATGCGCCGCACCCGGGACAGCTCACCGGTCAGATGCAGGTTCCGGTCGGCCACCTCGTTGAAGACGGCCGCAATCTCCGACATCACGCCGTCCCCGGAGACCGTGAGCCGCTTGCGGAAGTTCCCGTCACGCATCGAGACGAGAGCCGCCAGCAGACGGTTCAGGGCAGCCGTGTCCACGGCGGTGGTCTCGCCGCGCCTGCCCAGGGACGGTCCGCCTTTCGCGCGCGTCTTCGTGCCACGCGTCGCCGCGCCAGACTCCACTGTGTCCCTCCCGGAGGGGTAGACCGTTACTGCTGTGCTCGGCCGCTTCGGCCCGGCCTGCCGGTTTCGGCATACCGGTTACTTCGGCGTACCGGTTACTGCTGCGTATTTCTGCCAGACGAGATCCGGCCACACCAGAGGCTGCTGCCCGCCGTACACGGAACACACGCAGGCTGACCCGACCTTCATCAGAAGCTTGCCCAGTGTTTCACCCCGGCCCAACCAGGCCATAACAGTTCGGCAGCTTCGCACATCGTCCGCACACCATGGGGGGTAAACACCGGCGACCGGCATCCGCTCGGACGGCGAAGGTAAGTAACCTTGCATGCGGCTGTCCAGCCGCACCGGTCCGACCGGCTTGGGCGGTGGGACGAGAACGAGCGGGCATCGGAGGGGCGGCCGCAGACCATGACCACCGGAGTCATCCCCGGGGGACAGCCCCCGGAGCCACAGCCGACGGGCGAGCTGATGCCGCAGCAGCGGCGCGAGCCCGCCGGCCACGCAGCCCTGCACGTAGACAACCGGCCGAGGAGTTCTGTGATCACCGCGCGCGCGGCCGCCACCTTCGAGCCCGTGGGGCGATCGGTTGCGACCGCCCGGTCCTTCGTCCGCGACACCCTCCAGGGCTGGGGCTTCGCCGACATCGTCGACGACGCCGTGGTCCTGACCAGCGAGCTGGTGACCAACGCGGTCGTCCACGCGGGCACGCACGCGGACGTCCTGTGTCTGCGCACCGAGGACGGCGTGCGCATCGAGGTCTCGGACCGCTACCCCGAGCGTGAGGTCCCCCTCCAGAACGCCGCCGCCACCATGGGCAGCCCCGACCGGGAGGGCGGCCGCGGCCTGCAACTGTGCGCGGCCCTGGCCACCCGCTGGGGCGTCGACTACACGCCCACCCACAAGAACGTCTGGTTCCAGCTCAACCTCCCCGAACGCCCCGTCGGCACCCGCACCGCGGGCCCGTCCCTCCCCGCCGACCTGCTCCCGCTGGCCGACAGCCGGGTCCGCGTCGCGGTCCTCCAGGTGGACCGCAAGGGCTCGATCACTTCCTGGAACGAGGACGCCGAAGAACTGTTCGGATATCCGGCCGCCGAGGTCGTCGGCAAGCCCCTCACCGAACTGGCGGCCTGGCCGCACACCCCGGGCACCAGCACCGGCGTGGCCGAGGCCCTGCAGCTCTCCCGCTGGGAGGGCAGCTACGGCATCCGCGGCGCCGACGGCCGCGTGGCCTCGGTCTACGCCTCCCACCTCAGGGTCCGCGACACCGGTGGCGAACCGTCCACCGTCTGCCTCCTGGTCCGCGACCACGAACGCGCGGTGCTCCAGACTCCCCCGCGCGTCCCGGCGGGCGACCAGTCCCCGTCCTCCGACGGCCAGGGCACCGACCCCTTCGAGGTCTTCATCGGCTCCCCCGCCCCGGACGACCTCGACGGCCTCCTCCAGCGCACGGTGGAGCGCGCCCGCGACATGCTCGACGGCGACTCCGCGTTCCTGCTGCTGGCCACCGACGACGAGACCGAGCTGGAGGTCCGCGCCTCCACCGGCCTGCCCTCCGCCCGCCAGCGCTTCGCGCGCGTGCCCGTCGAGGCCGGCCCCGGCCGCTACGGCTCCGCGCGCATGCCGGCCGTCCACGACGACCTCACGTCCGTCCCCGGCGCCGTACCGCTGCTCGCCGGCACCGGGATGCGCTCGGTCGTCACGGTCCCGCTGAAGGTCGAGGGCCGCCTCACCGGCTCGCTCGGCGTCGCGGCCGAGGCACCGGGCCGGTACTCCAACGAGGAGGCGCTGCGCCTGCAGTTCGCCGCCGACCGGATCGCCCTGGCCGTCGAGTCGGCCCGCCTCGGCGAGCTGGAACGCCTGCGCCGCGGCTCCCTGAGCTTCCTCGTCGAGGCCTCCGACCTGCTGGCGGGCACCCTGGACCGCGACCAGACGCTGGCCCTGATGGCCCAGATGACGGTCCCCACACTGGCCACCTGGTGCGCCGTCTATACGATCGCCGACCAGGCCTCCGAGCCGTACCTGTCGTACGTCCTGCACGAGGACGAGGAACTCATCGACGGCATCAAGTCGTTGCTGTCAAAGGTCCCGCCGCCGGACCCGGTACCGACCCCCGGCGCCCGCGTATGGTCCGTCCCAGGGGAGGTGGCGCACCAGGCGGCCCTGCGCACCTCCATGCGCAGCCTGGGCCTGTCCGGCGGCCCCACGCACCGGGTCAGCGCGGGCATCGGCCCCACCCTCGCCACGGCCTCCGCCGTCGGCGGCGAGACGGTCGTCCTGCCGCTCGTCGCGCGCAACCGCGTCATCGGCATGCTGACCCTCGGCAAGCCCACGGACGAACACTTCCGCCAGGAAATCCTGGAACTGGCCGAGGACCTGTCCCGCCGGGCCGCACTCGCCCTGGACAACGCCCGCCTGTACTCGGAGCGCACGGCCATCAGCCAGTCCCTCCAGCGCAGCCTGCTCCCGCCGGGCCTGCCGCAGATCGACGGCGTCGAGGTCGAGGTCATCTACCGCGCCGCCGGAGAGGGCAACGAGGTCGGCGGCGACTTCTACGACCTCTTCCCGATCGGCAACGGCGCCTACGGCTTCGCCATCGGCGACGTCTGCGGTACGGGCCCCAACGCGGCGGCGGTCACCGGCCTCGCCCGGCATGCCCTGCGCCTCCTGGCCCGCGAGGGCCTGTCCGGGCCGGCGGTCCTGCAGCGCCTGAACTCCGCGATCCTCGACGAGGGCGACCGCAGCCGCTTCCTGACGCTCCTCTACGGCGAGATGCGCCCGCAGGAGGACGGCAGCGCCGAGCTGAAGGTGGTCTGCGCCGGCCACCCGCTCCCGCTGCGCCTGCGCCAGGACGGCACGGTGACGCCGGCCGCCGAACCGCAGCCGCTGCTGGGCGTGATCGAGGACCTGGAGCTGCACGAGGAGACCGTCACCCTCGACCCCGGTGACGTGCTTCTCTGCGTCACGGACGGCGTCACCGAACGCCGTGAGGGCACGCGCATGCTGGGCGACGACGGCCTCGCCGACGTCCTCACGACCTGCACGGGTCTGACGGCGGGCGCGGTCGCCGCACGCATCATGCGCGCGGTGGAACGCTTCGCGTCGGACGCCCCGTCGGACGACATGGCGATCCTGGCGATGCGCGTCCCGGGAATCCACAAGGACGCATGAGAAAGACCCCGCCCGGAAGGGCGGGGTCTTTTCACTGAGCCCCCAAACGGAATCGAACCGTTGACCTTCTCCTTACCATGGAGACGCTCTGCCGACTGAGCTATAGGGGCCTGTCGTTTTCGAGGTTTCCCTCGCGGCGACGAAGAAACTCTACCCCGAGCAGGCCCGAGTTCCCAAATTCGTTCGGAACCCGCTCAGTAGGCAGGCTGCAGCAGTCCACCGAGCGCGTTGCACGCGGACACGATCCGCTGCATCTCCCGCTTGGTGAGCGAGGCGTCCACCGGCAGCGTCAGCGTCTCGTCGGCGGCCAGCTCGGTTTCCGGCAGGGACACGCACCGACGGAACTCCGGCAGCCGGTGCACGGGTGTCTTGACCGGCACTCGGCACTCAACGCCCTTGGCCCGCAAGGCCATCGCGAAGGCATCCCGGTCCGGCCGGCCGTTCCCCGGCACCCGCACGACGTACTGCTGATAGGTGTGCCCGTCGCCGCCGTCCGGAGTCCGCACGCCCTTGAGCTTGCCGTCGAGGTAGGCGGCCCGCTGTCTGCGCTGCGCTATCTCGTCGTACGGCGCCTCGGACTCGCCCTGCTCCAGCACCAGAAGACCGTGCCGCTGCCCGAGCCCGTGCAACCGCCGTACATCGGCCGACCGTCCGAAGCGGTGCACGACAACGACCGCTGCAGTACGCGGAGTTACGGCTGCTTCGACGGCGCCGGGGTCGAGGCAGTAGGTCACCGGGTCTATGTCGGCGAACACCGGGAGCCCACCGGCCAGGGTCACGGCCTCGGCGACCTCGACGTTCCCGAAGGCAGGTATGACGACCTCGTCACCGACGCCGACGCCGGCGGCCCTGAGCATCGCAGCAGTTCCCATGTACTGGATGCTGGGCGCGTAGGGTGAACGACACGTTAAGCAAAACGTAAAAAGGTCGGACCCCGAACCGAAGTTCAGGATCCGACCTTCTTATAAGAATTGTTCGGCGGCGTCCTACTCTCCCACAGGGTCCCCCCTGCAGTACCATCGGCGCTGTGAGGCTTAGCTTCCGGGTTCGGAATGTAACCG